>DATKFV010000084.1:0-27455 GCA_035511035.1 Streptosporangiaceae bacterium | reverse complement strand
GCAACCGCAACCGCAGCGCGTACTCATGCCGGTCCCCCGCCCGCAACGGCACCGGCAACGCGATCACGTTACGGAAGAACGTCTCATACGGCTGCTCCCGCAGCACCAGCGCCCCGCCATGCAGCAGTTCCGCCTCCAGTTCATGCGGAGACTCCGCCGCCTCCTGGTGATGGCGCGGTACGCAGATCGACGTCGACAACTCCTCGAGCCCGTCCCGCGACGCGACCACCACCCGCTGCTCGATCGCCTCGATCGGCTCCACGTCCAGCCGCAGCAACGCCTTGAACGACTCCACGTACCAGCTGTCGAGGTCGTCAGGAGCCGCGGCCCCGGACGGGCGGGGATCGTCGTCCGCGACCCACTGGAGTTCGCCGACCAACGGCGGCTCGAGCGTCCACGGCGGCGCGACCGTCCTGAGGGCTCCGCTCTGGGGGGCGTCAGGGTCCACCATCCGGCGAACCTGGGTCCAGTAGGACTGCCAGGCGTCGGAGTCGCCGTCGCAGGCCTTGACGAAGGCCATTACGACCTTCAGGGTCGGCAGCCGTTGCCCTGAGGTTGCGGCCTGGAGCGTGCTCGTGCCGTAGTGTGTCGACTTGGCGAGTTGCTCGTAGGTGAGCCCGGAGCGATTACGAAGATCACGCAGCCAGAACGCGAACTCCCGAACGGGTGAGCCGTCTCGTTCGAGCGGTGCTTGCGGTCGTCCCATGCAGATGGTTTCCTCTAGGCAATTTCCTTAGTAGCAAGAGTCTCCCATATGCCCTGTCATCAGGCGCAATTCCGCAACTCGTGGGTGCGGCGCGTCGCGGCGGGCAAATCCGGCTAGCGAAGGAGCAGCGTGCGGCAGATCTTCCCGGTCCATCGGGAGCTTGGGTCGTCGAGCCTGCCTGGACCGGGCCAGCTAGGGGGGCCGACCGAGCTCATCACGGCGCTTGGCGGCATCTACGCCTATCCTGGCGGCACGTGCGTGCGGGGGAACATGATCGCCAGCGTCGACGGGGCCATCGAGGTGCAGGGCCGCTCGGGCGGGTTGTCTGGCGCCGCCGACCGGCTGATCTTCACGGTGCTGCGGAGCCTCGCTGACGTGATCCTGGTCGGTGCGGGCACAGCCAGGGCCGAGAAGTACGGCAAGGCCACCCGCGTCTGGCCCCAGCTGCGCCAGGGGCGGGCGGCAATGCCGCCGATCGCCGTGGTCACCAGGAGCCTTGACCTCGACCTGGATAGCCAGCTGATCACCGGCGCCGGACCGCGGACCATCCTGCTGACCACGAGCCAGGCGAAGGAACGGCTGGAGCTAGCCGCCCTGAACGCCGACGTGATCGTCGCCGGCGAGGACTCGGTGCCGGCGTCGGTGGCGATCGAGAAGCTGACCAGCCTCGGCCACCGACGGATCCTAGTCGAAGGCGGGCCCACGTTGCTCGGGCAACTGGCGGCCGACGGAGATCTCGATGAGCTGTGCGTGACGACCAGCCCGCTACTGGAAGGCGGTCACTCCCCCGGCCGCATGCTGCGAGCAGCGTCGGGGCATGGACTGACGCTGCTCAGCCTCGTGTCGATACTCGAAGACGACGGCTTCGTGCTCAGCCGGTACCGTCGGGTCGCGGCTGCTTAGTAGGCCCGGCTGCTCAGTATGCTCGGCTGCTCTGGCGGAGCCGGTCGAGCGCCTCGGCCAGGATCGCGGCGCCGTCGCCCGCCGACCGGCGCTCCTTCACGTAAGCCAGGTGGGTCTTGTAGGGCTCGGAGTGCGGCGGTGAGGGCGGCGCGGTCGCGTCGCGTCCGGCTGGGACGCCGCAGCGCGGGCAGTCCCAGGTGTCCGGGATCGCGGCGTCGTTGGCGAAGCTCGGTACCGTCTCGTGGCCGTTGCAGCAGTAGAAGGCGACCCGAACCCTGGGCGCCGCCTCGCCGCGCTCTGCCTCGCCCATCGGTCCGGCGCCGACCCGGCTGCCGCGAATGGCGTTACCACTACTCACTACAGGCCTCTTTCTAGGTAAAACCCCGTGGCCGCGTTGCTAGCAGTATCGCTAGTCGCGGCGCATCATGCGTCCTTATTTCAGCAACAGGCCAAGTGCCACAATACAGACGAACCACAAGACACCGGTGAAAACCGTAATCCTGTCTAGGTTCCGCTCAACGACCGACGACGAGCCGAGCGACGAGGACATGCCGCCGCCGAAAAGGTCGGACAGGCCCCCGCCCTTGCCCTTATGCAGCAGCACGAGCACGATCATGAGCAGGCTCGTGATGATCAGAACGATAGAGAATGCGATCACCAATGCTGTCGTCGTCCTTCCGGGTCGCACTGACTTTCAGCTAGCACCGACCTTCAGCTAGCACTGATCAGGTGTACGCCTCACGATACCGGCAGATCCTTACGAATCCTTCGTAATCGAGGCTGGCGCCACCGACCAGGGCACCGTCGATGTCTGGCTGCGCCATGATGGCTGGCATGTTGTCGGGTTTCACTGATCCCCCGTACAGGATACGCACTGTAGCGGCCACTTCGGGACCACGGACACCGGAAATCCGCTCCCTGATCGCCCCGCAGACCTCCTGGGCATCCTCGGGGCTGGCGACCACGCCGGTACCGATCGCCCAGATGGGCTCGTAGGCGATCACGGTCGCCTTCACCTGGTCGGTGGTCAGGCCGGAGAGCCCGGCGTCGAGCTGGACCGCGCAGTGCGCCAGCGCCTCGCCCTCCTCCCTGATCGCCAGCGACTCCCCTAGGCACAGCACCGGGGTCATCTCGTGCGCGAGCACGGCTCGCACCTTGGCGTTGACCAGCGCGTCGTCCTCATGGTGGTACTGCCTGCGCTCGGAATGGCCGGCCAGCACGTAGCCGCAACCCAGCTTGGCGAGCATGCGCCCGCTGACGTCCCCTGTGTAGGCGCCGTCGGCGTGCGGCGAGATGTCCTGCGCGCCGTACTTGAGCCGCAGCTTGTCACCCTGGACCAGGGTCTGGACGCTGCGCAGCGCGGTGAACGGGGGCAGCACGGCGATGTCGGCCGCGTCGAAGTCCTTGTCGTTCAGCCGGAACGCTAGCTGCTGGGTCAGCGCCAGCGCCTCAAGGTGGTTGTTGTGCATCTTCCAGTTGCCGGCCACCAAGGGCAGCCGCCCGGAGCGATCAGAGCGTTCAGAGCGGCTCATGTGGCATCGGTCAGCGCGGCGAGGCCGGGCAGGGTCTTGCCTTCGAGGTACTCCAGGCTGGCCCCGCCACCGGTCGAGATGTGGCTGAAGGCGTCGTCGGGGAAGCCAAGCTGCCGGACCGCGGCGGCCGAGTCGCCGCCGCCGATGACGGTGAGCCCGGACACTTCGCTGATCGCCCGGGCCACGGCCCTGGTGCCCTCGGCGAAGGCAGGGAACTCGAACACGCCGACCGGGCCGTTCCAGAACACCGTCTTCGCGTCGGCCAGCTTGCTGGCGAACAACGCTCGCGTCGCCGGGCCCATGTCCAGGCTCTCCCGGTCGGCGGGGAAGCTCGTGACCGGGAATACCTCGTGCGGAGCGTCGGCCGCGAACCGGGTCGCGCCGACCAGGTCGACCGGGAGGACGATCTCGACGCCCTGCTTGTCGGCCCGGGCCAGCACGTCGCGCACGTTGTCGACCTGGTCCGGCTCGAGCAGGGACTGGCCGACCTCGTAGCCCTGGGCCGCGAGGAAGGTGTAGGACATGCCGCCGCCGATGATCAGCCGGTCCGCCTTGGCGAGCAGGTTGCCGATGACGGCCAGCTTGTCCGACGGCTTCGACCCGCCCAGCACCACCACGTACGGCCGCTCCGGGCTCTCGGTCAGCTGGCGCAGCACGTCAAGCTCGCGCTGCACGAGGTAGCCAGCCGCGTGCGGCAGCAGCCGCGGCACGTCGTAGACGCTGGCGTGCTTGCGGTGCAGCGCCCCGAAGCCATCGGCGACATAGCGGCTCGCCATCGCCGCCAGCCGGCCGGCGAGCTCGCCCCTGGCCGCGTCGTCCTTGGCGGTCTCGGCCGGCTCGAACCGAACGTTCTCCAGCAGGCCGATGGCCCCGTCGGCCAGGCCGGCCGCCAGCGCCGCCGCCGACGGGCCAGCGACGTCGGAAGCCAGCGGGACGTCCTGCCCGACGAGTTCGCTCAGCCGCGAGGCGACCGGGCGCAGCGAGGGCCCGCCGGCCGCCCGCGCCGCGTAGTCGTCGCCCTTGGGACGGCCGAGGTGGGCGCAGATCAGCACCCGCGCCCCCCGGCCGGTCAGCTCATTGATCGTCGGCAGGCTCGCGCGGATGCGCCCGTCGTCAGTGATCGTGGCGGTGCCGTTCGCACTGTCCAGCGGCACGTTCAGATCGCAGCGGAGCAGGACGACCTTGCCGGTGACGTCGAGGTCGGTGACGCTCCGCATCTAGCCTTGCTCCGGCAGTCGCGCAGCGACCATCGCGGTCAGGTCGGCCAGCCGGTTCGAGTAGCCCCACTCGTTGTCGTACCAGCCGATGACCTTGACCTGGTCGCGGTCGGCCATGGTGAGCAGCGAGTCGAACGTGCAGGAGTAAGGGGTGCCGACGATGTCGGATGAGACGATCGCGTCCTTGGTGTAGTGCAGGTAAGGCTGCAAAGGCCCTTCGATCGCGGCCGCCAGGTACGCCGCGTTGACCTCGTCGATGGTGACCTCACGCTCAAGCTGGACCACCAGGTCGGTCACCGAGCCGTCCATCACTGGCACCCGCATGGCGAGGCCATCCAGCTTGCCCTTGAGCTCGGGCAGCACCAGCGAGGTCGCCTTGGCCGCGCCGGTCGTGGTCGGGATGATGTTCTGCGCGGCCGCACGGGCCCGGCGCAGGTCCTTGTGCGCGAAGTCGAGTATGACCTGGTCATTCGTGTACGCGTGGATGGTGGTCATCAGGCCGCGGACGATGCCGAAGCTGTCGAGCAGCACCTTCGCCATCGGCGCGACGCAGTTCGTCGTGCAGGACGCGTTCGAGATGATGTGGTGCTTGGCCGGGTCGTAGGTCCCGTCATTCACGCCCATCACGATCGTGATGTCCTCGTTCTTGGCCGGGGCCGAGATGATCACTTTCTTCGCGCCGGCCTGCAGGTGCTTGCCCGCGCCAGCGGCGTCAGTGAAGTGCCCGGTCGACTCGATCACCACGTCGACGCCGAGGTCGCCCCATGGCAGCGCGGCCGGATCCCGCTCGGCCAGCCACTTGATCTTCGAGTCACCGGCGACGATCGCATCGCCCTTCACCTCTACATCGACATCGAGCGTCCCGAGCACGGTGTCGAACTTGAGCAAGTGGGCAAAGGTGTGGATGTCTCCGAGGTCGTTAGCGGCGACGATCTCGATCTCAGGCGCCGGCATCGCGTGAACCGCGCGCCAGAAGTTCCTGCCGATCCGGCCGAAGCCGTTGATTCCTATCCGGACAGTCACGTACTACTCCCGTTCGTTTCGTATGAATTCTGGTCGCCGCTGACCAGCTGCCACGCAGACCCTAGCATCAGGGCGCGAGCATGTCCGGCGTCAGCTGAGCCTCTGTGGTAGGGATTCCGAGGTCGGTCGCCCGCTTGTCGGCGAGGGCCAGCAAGCGCCGGATCCGGCCCGCGATCGCGTCCTTGGTCAGCGGCGGGTCGGCGAGCTGGCCGAGCTCTTCCAGGCTCGCCTGGCGGTGCTTGATCCGCAGCTGGCCGGCCACGATCAGGTGCTCGGGTGCCTCATCGCCCAGGATCTCGAGCGCCCGCTCCACCCGCGCCCCGGCCGCCACCGCCGCGCGGGCGCTGCGGCGCAGGTTCGCGTCATCGAAGTTCGCCAGCCGGTTGGCGGTGCCACGCACGGCCCGCCGGATCCGGCGCTCCTCCCATTCGAGCACGGTGTCGTGGGCACCGAGCCTGGCGAGCATCGCGCTGATCGCATCACCGTCGCGGATCACGACCCGGTCCACGCCGCGCACGTCCCTGGCCTTCGCGCCGATCTTCAGCCGCCGGGCCGCGCCCACCATCGCCAGCGCCGCCTCGGGCCCAGGGCAGGTCAGCTCGAGCGACATTGACCGGCCCGGCTCGGTCAGCGAGCCGTGGGCCAGGAACGCACCCCGCCAGGCCGCCTCGCAGTCGCAGGTGCTGCCGGCCACGACCTGCCGCGGCAGTCCCCGCACCGGCCGGCCTCGCCCGTCGACGAGCCCGGTCTGCCTGGCCAGGCTGTCGCCGTCCTTGACCACCCGCACCACGTACCTGTTGCCCTTGCGCAGGCCGCTGGGGGCGAGCACGATCAGCTCCGATGAATGGCCGAAGATCTCGCCGATGTCCTTGCGCAGCCTGCGCGCGGCCGCGCCCGTGTCAAGCTCGGCCTCGACCATGATGTGGCCATTGTTCAGGTGCAGTCCGCCAGCGAACCGCAGCAGCGTCGAGACTTCGGCCTTGCGGCAGCACGGCTTGACCACGCTGACCCGGCTGAGCTCGTCCTTGACCAGGCTGGTCAGGGCCATCTCATTCCCCCTCGAATAACTGAGCCTTAAACAGCTCGGCCTCAAACAGCTGGGCGAACGCGCCTGCCAGTCGCCGCGGGTCATGCCGGTCGGGCCTTCCGGCCATCGCGAGGTCGGCGAGCACCAGCCGTCCCCCGATCAGGTCGGCGGCCTTCTCAAGCTCGCGGATCGTCCCCCTGGTCGCCGAGCCCTCCACCGCCGAGCGGTCGGCTAGCACGACATCAACGACAAGGTCGGGGGCATGGCTGGCGAGTACCTCCAGATGTGCGTGCGGGGAGAACCCCTCGGTCTCCCCCGGCTGGGGCGCCAGGTTCAGCGTGACCAGCCTCCGCGCCGGCGTGGCGACCAGGGCGCTGGCCAGTTCGGGCACCAGCAGGTGCGGCAGCACGCTGGTGAACCACGAGCCTGGCCCGAGCACCACCCAGTCCGCCTCCGCTACCGCCTGCACCGCTTCGGCGCACGCGGGCGGGTCGGCAGGGACCAACGACATCGACCGTACCCGCCCGGTCGTCTTCGCGCAGGCTACCTGGCCTCGAACAGTGCTTATCTGGTGCGGAAACTTCGGGTCAACCCCCTCCACCTCGGCCTGTAGCTCCAGTGGCACCGATGCCATCGGCAGCACCCGGCCGTGGGCTCCGAGCAGCCGGCCGACCCAGTCCAGGCCTTGGACCGGGTCGTCGAGCAGGTCCCACAAGGCGACGATGAGCAGGTTGCCGACCGCGTGACCGCCCAGCTCGCCGTTCCCCGTGAACCGGTGCTGCACCACCTTGCTCCAGGTGGTGCCCCAGGAGTCGTCGCCGCACAGCGCGGCTAGCGCCATCCGCAGGTCGCCTGGCGGCAGCACGCCGTACTCGCGGCGCAGCCGCCCGCTTGAGCCGCCGTCGTCGGCGACGGTGACGACCGCGGTCAGGTCCCGGGTGACCCGCCGCAGCGCGGACAGGGAGGCGAAAAGGCCGTGGCCGCCGCCGAGCGCGACCACGCGACGGCGGGCCGGGCGGCCTCTCGGCCGGTCCGGGTTACTCACGCCCGAGATCGCGATGGGTGACCTGGACTCCTTGCCAGCTGGCCGACAACCGGGCGGCGATCTCCTCGGAGATGGCGACGCTGCGGTGCTTGCCGCCGGTACAGCCGACGGCGAGCGTCACGAAGTGCTTGCCGCTCCGGTTGTAGCCGGACAGGGTGATCTCCAGCGCCTCCATGTAGGCCTGCAGGAACTCGGCCGCGCCGGGCTGGCCGAGCACGTAGTCGCGGACCGGGGCGTCCTGGCCGGTGAGCGGGGCCAGGTCGGGAACCCAGTGCGGGTTGGGCAGGAACCGGCAGTCGACCACCATGTCGGCGTCGACCGGCAGGCCGTACTTGTAGCCGAAGGAGACGATCGTGACCCGCACCGCCGTCTCCTGGCCGTCGCCGAAGACGTCGCGCATCCGTGCCCGCAGCTCGTGGATGTTGAGCGCGGAGGTGTCGAGCACCAGGTCGGCCTGCTCCCTGATGGCCCGCAACTGGTCGCGCTCGGCCGCGATCCCGTCGACCACCCGGCCGTTTTCCTGCAGCGGGTGGGGGCGCCGCACGTTGTCGAACCGGCGCACCAGCGTCTCGTCGCTGGCTTCGAGGAACACCACGTAGGGGTTCGCGCCGATCGTCTCGAGCTCGGTGAGCGCGGACTTCAGGTCGGTCGAGAACGCGCGGCTGCGCACGTCGACGACGGCGGCGACGCGTGGCACCGCGCTGGCCCGCCGGGCCAGGTCAAGCATCATGACCAGCAAGGCGGGCGGCAGGTTATCGGCGACGAACCATTCCAGGTCCTCCAGTGACTTGGCTGCCGTCGACCTCCCCGCGCCCGACATCCCCGTGATGATCACGATCTCAGGTCCGTAATCCATCCGCTTGCCCCCGATCTGCGTTCGGCTGGCCAGCTAGCGCCGCCGCGACGGATAGCGCCAGCTTGGGCCCGAATCCGTCGACCTCGGCGATCTGGTCGACGGTCGCGGCCCGCAGCTTGCGCACTGAGCCAAAGTGCTTGATCAGCGCCGCCCGCCTGGCCGGCCCGAGCCCAGGCAGGTTATCCAGTTCGCTGACCGTCGCGGCCGCGCCGCGCTTGGCCCGGTGATAGGTGATCGCGAACCGGTGGGCCTCGTCACGGACCCGCTGCAGCAGGTAAAGGCCCTCGCTGCTGCGCGGCAGGATCACCGGGCTGTCCTCCCCCGGCAGCCAGACCTCTTCGAGCCGCTTGGCCAGGCCGCAGACCGCCACGTCGGTGATGCCGAGGTCAGACAGCGCCCGCACCGCCGCGTCGACCTGGCCGGCGCCGCCGTCGATCACGAGCAGGCTCGGCGGGTAGGCGAACTTGCGCTTGCTCGCCTCGTCGATCGCCGCCTCCAGGTCGTGAGCGACCGCCGCCGCGGCCGCCTCCTGCTCGACCCGCTCGGTCAGGTAGCGCCGGAACCTGCGGGTCACCACCTCGTAGATGGCCGCGAGGTCATCGGTGTGCCCGCCGTTTGCAGCACTGCCTCTGACCGAGAACTTCCTGTACTCGGACTTACGGGCCAGCCCGTCCTCGAAGACCACCATCGAGGCGACCACGTGCGAGCCCTGGAGGTTAGACACGTCGATGCACTCGATCCGCAGCGGGGCGGTATCGAGACCGAGGGCATCCTGGATCTCGTGCAGCGCCTGGCTGCGCGTCGTCAGGTCGCTGGCCCGCCTCGTCTTGTGCAGCGCGAGGGACTGGGTCGCGTTCGTCGTCACCGTCTCGAGCAGCGCCCGCTTGTCGCCGCGCAGTGGCACCCTGATGCTCACCCGGCTGCCCCGGCGGGCCGACAGCCAGTCCTGCACGGACTCCACCTCGGGCGGCAACTCGGGAACAAGCACTTCACGGGGCACCGCCTGGCGGTCAGGCTCGCTGCCCCCGTCGCTTTGGACACTGTCCGATATCGAGACGGGATCGTCTCGGTATACCTGGCCCAGGAACTGCTCGACCAGCTCGCTCGTGCTGACGTCCTCGACCTTGTCGACGACCCAGCCGCGCTGGCCCCTGACCCGGCCGCCCCGCACGTAGAAGACCTGGACGGCGGCCTCGAGCGCGTCCTCGACAAGCCCGATCACGTCGCAGTCGGTGCCGTCGGGCAGCACCACCGCCTGCTTCTCCAGCGCCCGCTGCAGCGCCAGCAAGTCGTCCCGCAACCTGGCCGCCAGCTCGAACTCCTCGGCCCGGGCGGCCTCGCGCATCTCCGCCTCGAGCCGCTTGGTGAACTTGCCGGTCTGGCCCGCCATGAAGTCGCAGAATTCCTCGGCGAGCAGCCGGTGCTCGTCGGCCGAGACCCGCCCGACGCACGGGGCCGAGCACTTGCCGATGTAGCCGAGCAGGCACGGTCGGCCGATCTGGCCGGCGCGCTTGAACACCCCGGCCGAGCAGGTACGGACAGGGAATACCCGCAGCAGCGTGTCGACGGTGTCCCTGATCGCCCAGGCGTGGGAGTAAGGGCCGAAGTAGCGCACCCCGCGCCGCTTGGCCCCGCGCATCACGGTGACGCGCGGGTACTCCTCGTTCAGCGTGACCGCGAGGTAGGGGTAGCTCTTGTCGTCGCGGTACCTGATGTTCCACCGGGGGTCGAACTCCTTGATCCAGGAGTACTCGAGCTGGAGCGCCTCGACCTCGGTGCCGACGATCGTCCACTCCACGCTCGCGGCGTCGAGCAGCATGTTCTGGGTCCGCGGATGCAGGCTGGCGAAATCGGCGAAGTAGGAGTTGAGCCGGGACCGCAGGCTCTTGGCCTTGCCGACGTAGACGACCCGGCCCCGGGAATCACGGAACCGGTAGACGCCAGGCGATTCGGGAATGGAGCCTGGCGCCGGTCGGTACGTTGCCGGATCTGCCACGCAGCAACTCTATTCAGTCCCGCCGACGCTCTGGTTCCCGAACGTGAGGACCATTTGGCTGACCAGGTCATCGTCGGTGCCGACGAGCCGCATCACGCCAGGTGAGCGGTCGCGGCGCCAGGTCACGTCGACCAGCACGGCGCCGTCTTCCTCGCGCGGATCTCCGGCCAGGTCGAGCTGGTCATCGGGCGGGGCGCGCAGGAAAGCGGCCGCGTACGCCTCCCGCCCCGCGTGCCGCGCCGCCCTCGCGCCAGGGACATGCTCAAAGCTGACGACCGCATCCTCGGTGAAGCGCTCGAGCAGCCTGGCGAAATCGCCGCTCGCCACCCCCGCGTTGAACGCGTCGACCAGGCCGGTGACGAACGCCACGACGTGCGTCACCGCCCGCGAGCCCTCGGCCGGTCCGAAGAACACGAGCGCCGCCAGGTTCTCCGTGATGTCCGCGAATCGGTGCGGCTCTCCGGCCGGCACGAAGATCACCGAGCCGGGGCCGACTTCCACTCGCTGCCCGCCCGCCACGAACGCGGCCCGGCCCGCGGTCACCACGTAGACCTCGTCCTCGGTGTGCGGCTCCTGGTCGTCGGTGGCCCCAGCCGGGAGCGAGTAAGTGCCGACCGACAGGTCGGGAACCCTGAACTGCTCGGCCCAGTGGGTACCGAAAGGGGCGACCGGAGCGGTGAACCTTCCAGCCCCGTCAATCACTTGCATTCGGGCAGCATATGCCAGGCTGTGCTGGTGCTCGTCGCTATCGCCGCCAGCGCGCTCGCGTTGCTCGCCTGGGTGTACCTGCTCGCCTTCCACGGCGGTTACTGGCGTACCGATCAGCGGCTGCCGGCCCCCAGGTCCGTTGGGTCGGCCGTGCCCCCGCCGTCCTGGCCGGACGTGGTCGCCGTCATCCCGGCGAGGAACGAGGCCGACGTGCTGCCGGACACGCTGCCGACGCTGCTGAACCAGGACTACCAGGGCCAGCTCAGCGTGGTGCTGGTCGACGACGAGAGCACCGACGGCACCGGGGCGATCGCGGCCGGGCTCGCGGCAGGCGCCGGCGCCAGATGCGAACTCAAGGTCATCTCGGGCCGCCCGCCTCCGCCCGCCCGTGCTGGCCAGGTCTGGGCTGGCAAGGTCTGGGCGATGGCGCAGGGCGTAGAGTCCGCGAGCGCTCCGGAGTACATCCTGTTCACCGACGCCGACATCGCTTACGCGCCCGGCGTACTCGCCGATCTGGTCGCCGCTGCCCAGGGCAATGATCTCGCACTGGTCTCCCAGATGGCGCTGTTGCGCTGCCAGGCGCCGCCCGAGCGGCTGCTGATCCCGGCGTTCGTGTACTTCTTCGCCAAGTTGTACCCGTTCCGCCGGGTCAACGCGGGCCGGGCCGCCGCGGCGGCCGGGGGCTGCATGCTGGTGAAACGCGAGGCGCTGGCGGCGGCCGGCGGCCTAGGCGAGATCAGCGGCGCCCGCATCGACGACGTCGCCCTGGGCACGCTGCTCAAGCGGGCAGGAAGCGGTTGCTGGCTGGGATTCACAAGGAAAGTCATAAGCATCCGCAAATATTCGCGAGTCGCTCCTATCTGGGACATGGTCGCCCGCAGCGCGTACACGCAACTGCGTTACTCACCGTTCGCGCTCATCGGCACCGTGATCGGGCTGGCCTGGCTCTACCTGCTGCCGCCGGCCGCCACCGTGGCCGGCCTGGCCTTGCTCGGCACTCCGCTCGCGGGCTGGCTGGCCGGGACCGGCGCCGCCGCCTGGGCGATCATGTCGGTGACGTACCTGCCGATGCTGCGGCTGAACTCGCTGTCGCCGCTGCGGGCACCCAGCCTGCCGCTGATCGCCGCGCTCTACTGCGGCATGACGATCAGCTCAGGCTGGCGGCACTACACCGGCCGGGGCGGTGAGTGGAAGGGCCGGGTTCCCGGCTAGCTCTCGAACGCCTCAGGAGGGGGGCAGGCGCAGACTAGGTTGCGGTCGCCGTAGGCGGCCTCGATCCGGCGGACCGGCGGCCAGTACTTCGAGCGCCGGTCGCGCTCGTTCGGGTAGGCGGCCTGGCTCCTGGTGTAACCGTGCTCCCACTCGTCGGCGAGCAGCATCGACGCGGTGTGCGGCGCGTTCTTAAGCGGGTTGTCGGCCTGGTCGTACTCCCCCGAGCCGATCTTCGCGATCTCGCCCGCGATCGAGATCATCGCGTCGCAGAACCGGTCGATCTCGGCCAGGTTCTCGCTCTCGGTCGGCTCCACCATGAGCGTGCCGGCCACGGGGAACGACATGGTCGGCGCGTGGAAGCCGTAGTCGATCAGCCGCTTGGCCACGTCCTCGGCGGTGACGTTGCTCTGCGCCGTGATCTGCCGCAAGTCCAGGATGCACTCGTGCGCGACCAGGCCGTGCTGCCCGGTGTAGAGCACGGGGAAGTAAGGGTCCAGGCGCTTGGCGATGTAATTGGCGTTCAGGATGGCGACGCCGGTCGCCTGGCGCAGGCCGCTCGCCCCCATCATCGCCACGTAGGCCCAGGAGATCGGCAAGATGCCGGCCGAGCCGTAGGGTGCGGCCGAGACCGGGCCGGCGGCCTGCGGCCCAGCCGACGCGGCACCAGGCAGGAACGGCGCGAGGTGGGCCCGGACCGCGACCGGGCCGACGCCGGGCCCGCCGCCGCCGTGCGGGATGCAGAACGTCTTGTGCAGGTTCAAGTGGGATACGTCGGCGCCGAACTCGGCCGGCCTGGCCAGCCCGACCAGCGCGTTCAGGTTCGCCCCGTCTACGTAGACCTGGCCCCCGGCGGCGTGCACCAGGTCGGCGACCTCGGCGACGGTGGACTCGTAGACGCCGTTCGTTGACGGATAGGTGAGCATGATCGCCGCGACCGCGCCCGCGTGCGTCTCCAGCTTGGCTCGCAGGTCGCCGAGGTCGATCGCGCCGTCGGAGCCGCACTTGACCACGACCACCCGCAGGCCAGCGAGCACGGCCGAGGCGGCGTTCGTGCCGTGGGCCGACTCGGGGATCAGGCAGACGGTGCGCTCCGGCGCGTCATTCGAGCGGTGGTAGTGCCTGATCGCGAGCAGGCCGGCCAGCTCGCCCTGCGAGCCCGCGTTCGGCTGGAGGCTGACCGCGTCATAGCCGGTGATCTCGGTGAGCGCGTCGGACAGCCCGGCGATCAGCTCGTGGTAGCCCTCGGCCTGGTCGGCGGGCGCGAACGGGTGCAGGTCGGCGAACTCGGGCCAGCTGATCGGCTCCATCTCGGCTGTCGCGTTCAGCTTCATCGTGCAGGAGCCGAGCGGGATCATGGACCGGTCGAGCGCGATGTCGAAGTCGGCCAGCTTGCGCAGGTATCGCAGCATCGAGGTCTCGCTGTGGTGGGTCGAGAAGACCGGGTGGGTCAGGAACGCGCTGGTCCGGCGCAGTTCCGCCGGGATCGCCGGGGCGGCCTCCGGCAAAGGCACCGTATTAGCTGGCACAGGCGGTTCGCCGGTGATCGCGGCCGCGACGTCGGCGATGTGCTGGTCGGTCGTTGTCTCGTCGCAGGCGATCTGCACGAGATCGGGCCCGGCCAGGCGGAGGTTGTACCCGGCGGCCCTGGCCCGTTCGACAGCCTGGGCGGCGCCCCCGGGCACGAGCACGCCGACGGTGTCGAAGTACGCCGGGCAATTTGCGGCCAAGCCTTTTCCTGTCAGCAAAGCCGCCAGGCTGGCTGCCTTCCCCGCCACCCGCTGCGCTATGGCGGTGAGGCCGGCAGGCCCGTGGTAGGCCGCGTACATCGCCGCGATCACGGCGAGCAGGACCTGGGCGGTGCAGATGTTGCTGGTCGCCTTCTCGCGCCTGATGTGCTGCTCGCGGGCCTGGAGGGCGAGCCGGTAAGCGGGGTGGCCGTCCGCGTCAACCGAGACGCCGACGAGGCGGCCAGGCAGCTGGCGCTTGAGGTCGTCGCGGACGCAGATGTAGCCCGCGTGCGGTCCGCCGTAGCCCATGGGGACGCCGAAGCGCTGGGTGCTGCCGATCGCGATGTCGGCCCCGAGCTCGCCCGGCGGGGTGAGCAGGGTCAGCGCGAGCGGGTCGGCGGCGACCACGGCCAGCGCGCCGGCGGCGTGCGCGGCCTCGATCGCCGGACGCAGGTCCTTGACCTGGCCGCTGGCGCCTGGGTACTGCAGCAGGATCCCGAACAACTCGCCATCGGGCTGGTCGGCGATGAGCTCCGGGCTGATCTCGCCGGTCACCAGGCGCAGCCCGAGCGGCTCGGCCCTGGTGGCGAGCACGGCGAGGGTCTGCGGCAGGCAGTCGGCGTCGGCCAGGAAGACGCCGCCCGTCTTCGTGGCCCGGCTGTTTGCGGCACGGTGCGCGAGCGTCATCGCCTCGGCCGCGGCCGTGGCCTCGTCCAGCATGGACGCGCCCGCGACCGGCAGGGCGGTCAGGTCCTCGACCATGGTCTGGAAGTTCAGCAGCGCCTCGAGCCGGCCCTGCGAGATCTCGGGCTGGTACGGCGTGTAGGCCGTGTACCAGGCCGGGCTTTCCAGCACGTTCCGCCTGATCACTGGCGGGGTGATGGTGCCGTAGTAGCCGAGGCCGATCATGGAGGTGAGCACCTGGTTCCTGGCCGCGAGCGCGCGCAGCCGTTCGAGTACCTCGTCCTCGTTCAGTGGCTCGGGCAGGCTGAGCGGCCTGGCGGTCGCGAGGTCAGCCGGGAGCGCGGCGCTGGTCAGCTCGTCCAGGCTGGCGTAGCCGAGCGCTTCGAGCATCCGCTGCTGCTCGGACTGGTCGGGGCCGATGTGCCGGTGCGCGAAGGCGCTTGAATGTGCCACGGCTGCTCCTGAAGTCGGGGTCGCTGCTTACTGCTCCCCCTCTGTCGCTGTGCCCCACATCAAGGGGCAGGCTTCAGAGCTGCCTGGTTCCGTCCGGTCCTGGTGCCTGAGAGGTTCCGGGGAGGTTGCCCCTTCGGCGCCGTGCGCTGGCTGCGTGCGGACTCTCCCGGACGGTGTCATGAGCTAGGTCGAGCTTACCTCTTCTATACATCGTCCCAGCGGAAGAAGCGGACCGCGATCAGGCTCACGATGAGCGTGAAGCCGAGCAGGATGCCGATCGCCGGGAACGCCGCCGACGGTCCCTCGCCGCGGGCCATGACGTCCTGCATGCCGTCGACGAGATAGCGCAGCGGCATCGCGTAGGAGGCGTCCCGCACCCATTGCGGCGCGTAGTCCAACGGCAGGAACGCGCCGCCGAGGAACGCCATCGGCAAAATGATCAGGTTCGCGATCGACGTGGCCGCCTGCTGGGTCTTGGCGACCGCGCCGACGAACAGGCCGATCGACATGAAGGCGAGGATGCCGCAGACGACCAGCGGGATCGCCATCCACCACGAGTGGGTCAGCGTCAGGCCGAAGTAGGGCAGCCGCGCGATCAGCAGGAACACCGCCATCTGGACCAGCCCGATCGCGACGCTGATGCCGATCCTGGCCGCGACCACGTCGCTGGTGCGTACGGGCGCGAGCCGCAGGCGGCGCAGCAGCTTGTTCTGCCGCCAGCTGACCAGGGTGATCGCCGAGCCGAAGGTCGCCCCCGAGGCCAGTGCCCAGCCGAGCAGGCCAGGCGTCAGGTACTGGATCGGCTTGAGCGACTTGTCCTGCACCTGGCTGGCGTCCAGGGTGTACCTCGGCGGGTGCCCGGCCTGGTTCGCCTCGCCGACGATCGAGCTGACCACCTCTTGGACGATGCCGGCCTTGGTGGGGTCGGCGATCGAGTAGCGCAGCTCGATGGCGTTGCCGTGCTGGAGGATGACCGCGTCGGCATTGCCCTTGCTGACCTGGGCGAGGGCGGCCGGAAGCGACTTGGCCGTGGTGACGGACAGGATCTTGGCCAGCGCGGCCGGGTCGGCGGCCTGCGCCTGCTTGATGAGGCTGACCTGGCCGACGGCGATCAGGTCGATCCTCGGGGTGCTGGAGTTCTTGTAGATCGTGCCGAAGAACAGCAGGAACAGGACCGGCAGCAGGATCGAGAAGACCAGCGCGGCCCGGTCCCTGACGAACCCGAGGAAGATCGCCCGGGACAGGCTGACGAGCTTCATGCCCGGTACTCCCTTCCGGTCAGGCTGAGGAACACGTCCTCAAGGGTCGCGCCCTGCACCCGCAGCCCGGCGAGGGCGTCGCGTCGGGCCAGCCCCGCGAGCACCTCCTCGGGATCGTTGGTCGCGAACGTGAGCGTGACGCCGTCGTCGGTGACTTGCCCGGCCCCGAGGCCGGCCGCCTCGCCGGCGGGGATGAGACCGGACTGCACGCTGATCCGCAACGGCTGGTCAAGCTCGCGCACCAGCGTCGCAGGCGGCCCCGCCTTCAGTACCTTGCCGTGGTCCATGATCGCGACCCGGTCGCAGAGCAACTCGGCCTCGTCCATGTGGTGCGTGGTCAGCACCACCGTGCGGCCCTCGCCGGAGACCTGCCTGAGCAGATCCCACAGGTTCCGCCGCGCCTGGGGGTCGAGTGACCCGGTCGGCTCGTCGAGGAACAGCAACTCAGGGTCGTGCACGAGGGCGCAGGCGATCGACAGGCGCTGGGCCTGGCCGCCCGACAGCTTCTCGGTCGCGAGCCCGGCCTGGTCGGTCAGGCCGACGGTATCCAGCATCTCGTCGGCGCGATTGGCCGACACGTCGTATAGCGAGGCGAACGTGCGGATCTGCTCGCGGGCGGTGAGCCGCTCGAAGAAGGACGAAGCCTGCAACTGGACGCCGATCCGGTGCAGGATGGCCTGGTTGCGCGGCCACGAGGTGGCGCCGAGCACGGTGACCGAGCCGGAGTCGGGCTTGCGGAGGCCCTCGATTATCTCCAGGGTCGTGGTCTTGCCTGCCCCGTTCGGGCCGAGTATGCCGAAGAACTCGCCCTGGGCGACATCGAAGCTGACGCCGTCGACGGCAGCGACATCGCCGTAGCGCTTGTGCAGGTCGTGAACCTCGATGCTGGCTGCGGGCACGAACCGCACATTAACACGATATGACGCGTACCGTTGATCTTACCCAGTTCGACGCGCGCGGCGGGCCGATAGCTCATCGGGCCCGGCTGACCCGGTGCCAGGCTCGGCCGCTTCCTCGCCGTCGGCCGGGAGTTCGGCCAGCGAGCCCTCGACCTCCTGCCAGACCCGGCCGAGCGCGATGCCGAACACGCCCTGCCCGCCCGCGAGCAGGTCGATGACCTGGTCAGGTGACTCGCACGCGTAGACCGAGGCGCCATCGCTCATCAGCGTGATCTTCGCGAGGTCGGTCACGCCCTGGTCCCGCAGCAGCGCGATCGCGGTGCGGATCTGCTGCAGCGAGATCCCGGTGTCGAGCAGTCGCTTGACCACGCGCAGCACGAGAATGTCGCGGAAGCCGTACAGTCGCTGCGATCCTGAGCCCTTCGCCGGCCTGACGCTCGGCTCCACCAGGCCGGTCCTGGCCCAGTAGTCGAGCTGGCGGTAGGTGATGCCCGCCGCCGTGCAAGCGGTCGGACCGCGGTAGCCCACCTCGTCGGTGACCGGCGTTACCTCGTCCTCGAACAGCAGGCCCTGCTCGCCAGCCTGAAGCGCGGCGGCCCGGCGGGCGCGGTCGTCATGGCCGTCGCTCGGTTTTAGCGACACAGCAATACCGCCACAGCTATCAAGGACACGGCCTTCACGAACACGGCCTTCACGAACACTGGCACCTCCGGCTGGATCCCGCCAGGTAACCTGGCGAGTCGCACCTTTCGCACGCTAGGCCCGTCCAAGGCCATCGTCAACGATCTGCCCCGGCGAGTCGCCCAGCCTAAGTCGCGACCTGCCGGAGGCGGCTTAGGTGGCACTGCCGAAGTCCTCGGGCGTGATGTTGTCGAGGAACTCGCGGAACTTCTCGACCTCGTCTTCCTGCTCGTCCGGGATCGAGACGCCGGCCTCGTCGAGGATGTCGTCGTGGGCGTAGATGGCGGTGCCGGTGCGCAGGGCGAGGGCGATCGAGTCCGATGGCCTCGCGCTGACCGTGGTGCCGTTGGAGAAGACGAGGTCGGCGAAGAAGATGCCGTCCCGCAGCGCGGTGATGTTCACCTGCTTCAGCTCAACCTTCAGCGCGGTCAGGATGTCGCGCATCAGGTCATGGGTGAGCGGGCGGGCCGGAACCATGCCCTGCTGAGCGAAGGCAATGGCCGTGGCCTCCATCGGTCCGATCCAGATCGGGAGGTAACGCTCACCGCTGGTCTCTTTCAGCAACACGATGGGCTGGTTCGTTGGCATCTCGACGCGGACGCCGACGACCTCCATCTCCTTCACCGCGACTCCGTTCTCACCAGCGAACCTTCTTGCCGCTTAAGCTCTTCCCGCTATCGACGCTCCTTAGCCAAGCTACACCCCATGATGTCGTGAGCCGGCACCTGCTGCGCGGCTGGGCATCTTCACCGCCTGACTGTCGGTGGGAGTGGTTTCCCTGGCTTCGGCGCCGCCAAGATCACCGCCGTGCAGGCCGGCCTCGGTGAGGGCGGCCTCAAGCATCGCGCCGTGCAGCCGCAGCAGAAGGTCGGCGATCACCCTCGCCGACCTGGCCGCCGACTCGCGCGCATCCGGGCCGCGCTGGCGCAGGGTCGGCCCCACGAGCTGCTCGATCAGGGAGATGTCGCGCTCGGCCGCCGTCGCCACGGTGCGCAGGTTCCGCGCGTGCACGCCGTAGGAGGCGAGCTCGCCGGCGGTGGCCGCGATGTCGAGCGCGTCCTGCCCGTACAGCCGGCCGGCTCGCTTGATCAGGCCGTGGGCCTCGAGCTCGGCCAGTTGCTCCTCGTCGATGCCCGCGGAGTCGAGTAGGTCACGCCGGCCCACCATCTCGGTCCGGCCTGAGCGCGGCTGCGGGCCGCTTATCTCCTGGCGGTCGGCGAGGCGCTGCTTGATCACTCGCAGCGGCAGGTACTCATCGCGCTGCGCGGTCAGGATGTAGCGAAGCTGATCGACGTCGGCCGGGCTGAACCGGCGGTACCCCGATGGCGACCGCGCCGGCGTGATCAGCCCCTCGGCCTCGAGGAAGCGGATCTTCGAGACGCTGATGTCGGGAAAGTCGGCTCGTAGCTCCACGAGGACTTCGCCAATGCCGAGGTAGGCCTGCGCGAACGGGCCCTTCGCCTCCGAGTGCATCCGACTGCTAGACGCCGCTCTCGGCGTGCGAGAGCCGGCCCTGCAGGAAGACCATGCGGAACTTGCCGATCTGGACCTCATCGCCGGCGTTGAGCGCGACCTCCTCGATCCGCTGCCGGTTCACGTAGGTGCCGTTCAGGCTGCCGACGTCGCGCACGGCGAACTTGCCGCCCTGCCGGTAGAACTCGGCGTGCCGCCGGGAAACGGTCACGTCGTCGAGGAAGATGTCGCTGTCAGGCCGCCTGCCAACCTCGGTGAGCTCGCTGTCGAGCAGGAACCGGCTGCCCTCGTTCGGCCCGCGCCTGACCACGAGCAGCGCGGTGTTCGGCGGCAGCGTGTCGACGACGGCGGCATCGGCGGCGGCTTGGTCGCCGGGCTCGCCGTCGGCCGGCTCCATGCCGGTGAAGATCATGGAGGTCGTCTCGCCCGCGCTCACCCGGTCCGTCCTCACCAGTGGCGTCGCGCATTGCGAGCAGAACCGGGCGTTGTCCGGGTTCGGCGCACCGCAACGCGGGCAAAAGATGCCTGGCATCTGGCTGCCTAGCCTCCCGTTGGCCGGCGGTACCTGGCTTGCCTGGTGCGCCGCGCTAATCGAGTAGACGTCGGTGCGGGCATCGAAGCGCCCCGCATCCTGCTGACCACTCCACGTTACCGGGGGCTGCGGCCGATGGTCGACTTGCCACGCGCTGCCGGTGCCAACGGACTGCTCAAGAGGTGGTGCGGACAAGGGCTGGGCTGGTGGTGGTGCTCCCAACGGCTGTGCTTCAAACGGCTGTGCTTCAAACGGCTGGGCCGCGTCACGCTTCAGCCGCTTGCGGCGCCATGGCCAGATCACGCTGTACACCTCGCACCTAGTAACACTGTGTCGCTAACCTCTACGTCGCGGGAACACCGTGTCGCAGAACACCGTGTCGCAAACTACCGTGTCGCAAACTACCGGGCCGCTACCTGCTGGACAGACAACCGTCACCTAACCACGGCAATTGTCGCACGGTCAGGTGGTGCCGCGTCGGCCTTCACCGTGACCCGCCGCGCTCCCGTCCGGCTCGCTCCACTACGCTAGCCCACTCGTCAATGAGCGACTGGGCCGTGTCGCCGTCCGGGCCCTCGGCCCACAGGTGCGTGATCGCGAGCGCGGGGTCGGGCAGCACCAGCGCCCAGGCGCCGTTCGGCTCGATGACCCTGACTCCATCGGTGGTGTCGATCTCGCGCCCTCCCGCCGCCTCGACGATGGTCCGCATCACGCTGCCCTTGGCCGCCCACGGCGTGGGGACGGACCGCTTGAGCAGGTGGGCGGCCGGGATCCGAGCGTGGATCTGGCTTAGGGTCAGGCGGGTTCTGGCGACGAGCCCGAGCAGCCTGGTGAAGGCGGCGAGGCCATCGATCGAGCGGGAGAACTCGGGCACCACGAACCCGCCCCGGCCGTCGGCGGCGAAGATGACGTCGACGGCGGCCGTCGCCTCGTACAGGCCGTGCGGCGACGTCGGCGTCCAGCCAACCTGCACGCCGTGGTAGCGGCAGACATCCTCGGCGACCCTGGTCGTGGTCACCGGCAGCACCACCCGGCCAGAACGCCGCTCGGCCGCCACCAGGTCGAGCACGACGAGCAGCGCGCGGTCGTCGCTGACCAGGGCGCCCTTGTCGTCGATCAGCATGATCCGCTCGCCGACCGGGTCGAACCTGACCCCGAACGCGGCCCGCGATGAGTAGACGAGCTCGGCCAGCCGGTGCAGGTCCGCCCTGATCTGCGACGGCGACTGGGTCGGCGTGGCCTCGTCCAGCCGGTTGTTGACCGTCAGCACGTCCACGCCGATCCGGCCCAGCAGCCCTGGCAGCACGAGCGAGGCCGTGCCGCCGGCGCAGTCGGCCACGACCTTGAGGCCAGCGTCCCTGACGCCGCTCATGTCGACGCAGCCGAGCAGGTCGCCCGTGTACGCCTCGATCACCCTCGGCGGGTAGGTCAGCTCGGCGATCTCGCCGGGAAACGCTCGCCGGTACTCCTGCCGGGAGAACACTCGCTCCAGCTTGCGGGCCGCTGCCTCGGACAGGTCGGCGCCGTGCTCGTCGAGGAAGATGATGTCGACCGACTGCGGGTCACCGGGAGTGGTGCGCATGGCGATGCCCCCGCTGCACTCGCTCCGCGCCGTCTCGAACCTGGCCACGGGGAGCGGCTCGGCCTCGAGGTCGACGACGTTGATCGCGCTCGCGTTCAGCGCTCCGTGCACGGCCCGCTTCAGCGCCCTGGCCGCGCGCGACACGTCGCGCGAGGTGGTGACGGCTGAGCCCTTCTTCAGGGTCGTCGCGTAGGCGCTGGCGAGGCGCACGCAGAGCTCGGGAGTGATCTCGACGTTCACCAGGCCCGACACCCCGCGCGGCCCGAACAGCGTGCGCTGGCCGCGTGACTCCCAGATCACGTTCGTGTTGACGACCGCGCCGGCCTCGATGGTCTTGAACGGGTAGACGCGCACTCCAGCAGAGATATAGGCCTCGGGCTCGATCACGCACTCGTCCCCGACGATCGCCGCTTCCTCGATCCTGACCGAGGCCATCACGTCGGTGTTCTTGCCGATCACGCAGCCGCGCAGGGTGGCGCCGACGCCCACGTAGACGTTGTTGTGCACGACCGCCCTGTGCAGGAACGCGCCTTCCTTCACCACGACGTTGCTGCCCACGACGGTGAACTCCCGCAACTGCGCGCCCGCCTCGATCTTCGCGTAGTCGCCGATGCACAGCGGCCCGGTCAAGATCGCGTCCGCGTCGACCTCGGCGCCCTCGCCCTGCCAGATCCCCGGCGAGACCTCAAACCCGTCGATGTCGATCTGCACCTTGCCGGACAGCGCGTCCGCCTGCACCTTGTGATAAGCCTCGTGGGTGCCTACGTCCTCCCAGTAGCCGTCGGCCACCCAGCCGTAGACGGGCGCGCCCCGGTCGAGCAGCCTCGGGAACACGTCGTGCGACCAGTCGACGACCTCGCCGGGCGGCACGTCCCCCAGCACCTCGGGCTCCATCACGTAGATGCCGGTGTTGACCGTGTCGGAGAACACCTGGCCCCAGGTCGGCTTCTCCAGGAACCGCTGGATCTGGCCGTCCTCGTCGGCGATGACGATCCCGAACTCCAGCGGGTCGGGTACTCGCGCCAGCGCGACGGTCACCAGCGCGCCGTTGTCCTTGTGGAACTTGACCAGGTCGGTCAGGTCGATGTCGGTCAGCGCGTCGCCGGAGATCACCAGGAACGGCCCGTCCCGCAGCGCGTCCTCGGCGTTCTTGACGCTGCCGGCCGTGCCAAGCGGTATGTCCTCGGTCGCGTACTGCAGGCTCATGCCCCACTCTTCGCCGTCACCGAAGTAATTCCTGACCATGGAGGCGAGGAACTGCACCGTCACCACGGTCTCGTCGAAGCTGTGCTTGCGCAGCAGTCGCAGCACGTGCTCCATGATCGGCTTGTTGACGACGGGAAGCAGCGGCTTCGGCTGGTTGGCGGTCATCGGGCGCAGCCTGGTTCCCTCGCCGCCTGCCATGACTACAGCCCTCACCGTTGCCAGCGCTCCTTTCAGCCCCCCTCGGCCTGGTGCGCGGCCTCCACCCCGTCCGCCGAGTCAGCCCCGCCGGCCCGGTCAGCCGCGAGCAGTCGGCGGGCCTGCTCGATGTAGAGGACGGCAGCCCACCAGTACAGTCCAGTTCCCCACAGAGCGAACGCCCAACCGAAGACGCGCGCTATGTATGCATACGAGGTCGAGTGCGCACCGAGAAAAAGCAGCGGAAATGCGTAGAGAAGGCTCAAAGTCGCGGCCTTGCCGACGAAGCTCACCTTCAGCGGCCCGTAGCCGGCTCGTCGCAACAGCAGCAGGACGACGCCCAGCGTCAGTTCGCGCAAGGCGAGCACGGCGACCAGCCACCAGCCGATGATCACCCGCACGGCGAGCGCGACGATCGTGGCGACGATGTAGAGGCGGTCGGCCGCCGGGTCGAGCAGCTCGCCCAGCCGGCTCTGCTGGTTCATGGCCCTCGCGAGCTTGCCGTCCAGCCAGTCGGAGAAGCCCGCGGCGGCCAGGATGGCCAGCGCCCACCAGTCGCCGGCCTGGGTGCGCACGCCGAGCACCAGCCACAGGAAGACCGGTACTCCCGCCAGCCTGGCCAGGCTGATCCCGTTCGGGATGGTGAGGACGTCCGAGCGCCTCCGCCGGCCCGTCATGGCATCTGCACCTCCGGCGCCGACGTTACGCGCCCGGGGTGACCGGCTCGCACTTGGCTCCCGCGCAGCCGGGTGGCCCGGATCCCGCGTAGGCGGACAGCCCGGATCCCGCGTACGCGGACAGCACAGCGGGCATCCTGACGGCAGGACAGCGGCGGGGCGGGGGCCCGGCGGGGCGGGGTAGCGGGGTGGACAACAGGGGGCTTGAGACGCTGCTCGCCGTCTCGGCGGTGGCGGCGGTCGCGCCTGCGATCGTGAGCGCGCTGCCCAGGCCGAGGCCGCCGCAGGTGGTGGTGCTGATCTTCGCCGGGATCATCATCGGGCCCGCGGTGCTCGGGCTCGGTGACACGAGGGGCATCAGGCTGCTGTCCAACGTGGGCCTTGGCTTCCTGTTCCTGCTGGCCGGCTACGAGCTTGACCTCTCGCTGTTCCGGCAGCACGCAGGGAAGCTGGCGATCGGGGGCTGGCTGATCAGCGCGGTGCTGGCGGTCGGAGCCGTCGGCGGGCTCGAGAGCGCCGGGTTCGTGCGCGACTACGTCCCGATCGCGCTCGCGCTGACCACCACGGCGCTTGGCACCTTGCTGCCGATCCTGAAGGATAACGACCTGCTGGCCGGGCGCTTCGGCCGGTATGTGCTGGCGGCCGGCGCGGTCGGCGAGCTGTTCCCGATCGTGGCGATCTCGCTGTTCCTGACCAAGCGCGGCGAGCTCGGGGCGACGATCTCGATCCTCGTCGTCTGCGCCGCCGGGTTCGCGTTCGCGGCCATGCCGCACTTCATCGGCGACTCCCGGCTGAAGGCGCTGATCAAGCAGGGCCAGCGCGCGACCGCGCAGACGACGCTCCGCTGTTCGATCGTGCTGCTCCTCGTCTTGCTCGTGCTGGCCGAGCGGTTCGGCCTCGACGTGGTGCTCGGGGCCGTCGTGGCCGGCATCGTGCTGCGCAGCTGGACCCGGCGGATGGGCGTCGACGTCAAGTCGCTCGAGGCCAAGCTCGACGCCGTCGGCTACGGGTTCTTCATACCGCTGTTCTTCGTCACCTCGGGGATGACGCTGGACGTCGCCTCGATCGTGCGCAACCCGCTGCGGCTGCTGGTGTTCCTTGTGCTGCTGCTCGCGGTGCGCGGACTGCCAGCGCTGTTCGTGTACCGGAAGGTGCTGCCGCTGCGGCAGCGGTTCGAGATGACGTTCATCACCGCGACCACGATGCCGCTGCTGATCGCGCTCGCCGAGATCGGGCTCTCGGACGGCGTGATGATCCCGGCGAACGCCGCCGCGCTCGTCGGGGCCGGGGTCGCCTCGGTACTGATCTACCCGCTGGTCGCCATCTCGCTCGACCGCAAGGGGCGCGAAGCCAGCGAGCCGGTCCCCCCGCCGCAGTGAGCTGCCTGGACCTAGTCGGCCTGCCACAGGCTCGCGATGCCCTGGCCAACGCCTATGCACATGGTGGCCGCCGCCTTGCCGCCGCCGCGTCGCTTCAGCTCGTGCAGCAGCGTCGTGACGATCCTGGCCCCCGAGCATCCGAGCGGGTGACCGATGGCGATCGCGCCGCCGTTCACGTTCACCAGCTCAGGATCGCACTTGAGCTGGTCGACCACAGCGACCGCCTGAGCGGCGAACGCCTCGTTGACCTCGAGCAGCTCAAGCTCGCCGATCGTCCAGCCCGATCGGTGCAGCACCCGGCCCATCGCCGGCACCGGGCCGATGCCCATGTAGTCGGGGTGCACCCCGGCTGAGCTGCCGCCGACGTACCTGGCTAGCGGCTGCGCGCCGACCGCCGTCATCGCCTGCTCCGACATCAGCAGCAGACAGGCGGCGCCGTCGTTAAGCGGGGACGAGTTGCCGCCGGTGACCGTGCCGCCAGCCCTGAAGGCTGGCTTCTTGGCGGCCAGTTCGGCCGCGGTCAGGTCACGCCTGATCCCCTCGTCGTTCGTGACCTGACCGGACGGGGCAGTGACAGGGACGATCTCGTCGCCGAACCGTCCCTCGTCCGCGGCGGCCGCCGCCAGCGCGTGACTGCGCAGCGCGAACTCGTCCTGCCTGGCCCGGCTGACCTGGTACTTGTCGGCCACGTTCTCGGCGGTCTCGCCCAGGCTGATCGGCGGGTACAGCTCGGCCATCCTGGGGCTCACCAGCCGCCAGCCCAGCCTGGTGTCGACGACGCCAGCCTCGCGGGGGAACGCTTCGCTCGCGCGCGGCAGCACGAAAGGAGCCCGCGTCATCGACTCCGCGCCGCCCGCGACGCACACGTCGGCGTCGCCGGCCGCGATCGCGCGGGCGGCCGAGCAGATCGCCTCCATGCCCGAGCCGCAGAGCCGGTTCACCGTCGCGCCCGGCACGTCGACCGGGAGCCCGGCGAGGAGCACGGCCATCCGGGCCACGTTCCTGTTGTCCTCGCCGGCCTGGTTGGCCGCGCCCCAGTAGACGTCGTCGATGGATTGCGGGTCGAGCCAGGGGTTGCGGGCCATCAGCGCGGCGATCACGTCGCCGCTCAGGTGGTCCGGCCTGACGCCCGCGAGGGCGCCCTTGATCTTCCCGATCGGCGTCCGGCAGGCGTCCACGGCGAATACGGCTGTCATCGGCTACCTCACCCCGGGCCAGAAAATAAGTTCCCTTAGCCAGCCTAACGGCCGCTACGCTACTGCGGTGCCCGAGCAGACACCGCGATTCGACACGATCCGCACCGACCGGCTGGTCATGCGCCGCTGGACCGAGTCAGACCGGGAGCCCTACGCCGCGCTCAACGCCGACCCCGAGGTGATGCGGTACTTTCCGGCCCCGCTCAGCCGGGCGCAATCCGACGCCCACATCGACCGGATGGAGGCCAGGTTCGCCGAGAACGGGGTGGGCCTGTGGGCTCTTGAGGTCGCCGAGTCCGGTGCGCTGATCGGGTTCACCGGCCTCGCCCCGATGCCCGCCGGGCTTCCTGGCGCTGGCGGTACCGAGGTCGGCTGGCGGCTCGCCCAGGCTGCCTGGCATCAGGGGTACGCCTCCGAGGCGGCCAGGGCCGCGCTCAATGTCGCGTTCACTGGCGTGGGCCTAGACGAGATCTGGTCGATCACGGCCGTGCTGAACGAACCGTCCCAGGCCGTCATGCGCCGGATCGGGATGATGCGGTACGGGTACTTCGAGCATCCCGCAGTACCCGAAGGCCACATGGTTCGCCCGCACGTCGCCTACCGGCTGGCCCGCTCCGACTACCGCGCCGGTTAGCTGGTCGAGCGTCGGCCCGGCGAGCGTCGGCCCGGCGAGCGCTAGTACGGCAGCAGGCAGATGCCGGCCAGGTTGTTAACGCCGCCGCACATGTTGCTGTGGTCCCAGTCGTCGCTAGCGATCCACAGGCCCTCAGGCGTGATGAGCATGTCGTCGGCTCCGAGCCCGCGCGCTCTGGTGGGATTGAAGGTGAGCGCTCCGGTCGTCGGCGACAGGCCCTCGAAGCCCGGCGCCGGGATCGCGTCCGCATCGGGCGCGTCGCAGCCGTCGGGATTCTCCGACCAGCGCTCGTGCCCGGCGAAGTAGGCGGAGCTGGCGTCCGCCGCGACCGAGTACAGCGAGTCGCAGCCGGTGTAGTTCACCCACAGTTGCAGCACGGACTCCTGGGTCGCCGGGAACGCCGAGGCCGAGTCGCATAGGCCCGAGCGGGGTGCGGTCGTCGAGGCGTTCCACGGCTTGTAGCCGGTGTCGCCGAGGTAGATCGTCTTGTCGTTCGGTGACCAGGCGGCCGCCCTGATGTAGAACGGCTCGGTCGGGGCGCACTGGTACGGGTAGCCGCCGGGCAGGTTGCCGTCACTGCCGTCCCACTCCGGCGAGGTCCACCCGGTCACGGTCGCCTTCGCCTTGCCCAGGCTGAGCATGAAGATCTGCTG
>DATKFV010000083.1:0-17281 GCA_035511035.1 Streptosporangiaceae bacterium | reverse complement strand
CGATCGCGGCGAGATCCCCGCCGGCACCAAGACCGAGGTCGCAATCGACCTGCTCTACGGCCCGCTCTACCACCGGCTGCTGCACGGCCATGCCCCGCTCAGCGACCAGTTCGTCCGCGACGTCATCGACACCGCCCTCGGCGGCATCGCACCGCTGTCGCTGACCCAGGCGGTCGCTGAATCCTGACACCAGAACTGCCAACACCACCCGGAAGGAGACTCAGATGACGATCACCGACAACAGCGCAGGGACTACGCAGGTAGCAGTGCTAGGCACCGGCATCATGGGTGCGGCAATGGCCAAGAACCTCATCGCGGCCGGGCTGCGCACGACGGTATGGGACCGGTCGCCCGCAGCGACCGGGCCCCTGTCCGCAGCCGGGGCCCAGGTAGCGGTGTCTCCGGCCGAAGCGGTCAGGGACGCGCAAGTCGTGATCACGATGCTGCCCACAGCCGAGGTGGTGACCTCGGTGGTCCTGGACGGCGGCGTGGCGGCGGCGTTTGCCCAGGACGCGGTGTGGGCGCAGATGGGGACGATCGGCCTGGCCGCCACGGCCGCCATCGTCAGCCGGCTCGGCCAGCTGCGGCCCGACGTCGCGTTCGTCGACGCACCGGTCTCAGGCAGCAAAGGGCCCGCCGAGACCGGCAAGCTGCTCATCCTTGCGTCGGGCCCGCCCGCAGCCGCTCAGTCCCTGGACCCCGTGTTCTCGGCAATCGGCCGCAAGACGCTCTGGCTAGGCCAGGCCGGCCAGGGCAGCCGGATGAAGCTGGCCGTCAACGCCTACATGTCCATCCTGATCGAAGGCGTCGCCGAGGCCCTCGAACTGGCCAGCCGGTTCGGCATCGATGACGGCCAGCTAGCGGAGGCCATCGAAGGCGGCCCGCTCGACGCGCCGATCGCCGACGCCAAGCTGCACAAGATGGAGCGACAAGACTTCACGCCCGAGTTCCCGCTGGAATGGGCGCTCAAGGACGTCGACCTCGCGATCGAGGCCGCCAATGGCAGCGAGCTGCCGCTCCTAGCCGCGCTGTCTCGCCAGTGGCAGTCCGCCGTCGATGCCGGCCACGGCCGCCAAGACGTCAGCGCCGCCCGCCAAGCCCTCCGAAGCCCCTCCTAGGCAAGGTCGCGCCCGCGAGTAGGTCATCTTCGCCCAGGCTCATGCCGACGGGCTGGGCTGGCTTCCTTGCCGGGCGCAGAGTGCGTCAAGCCGCTCCAGCGTCTTGGCCATGCTCGCGACCCAGACCCTGCCGTCGTCCATCCCTGCCCGCGCATCCTCCGGCGCTCGCGAGCAATCGTAGATCTCGGTCACGACGGTCGCGTCCGGGCCGTCGGGGGTGAGCTGGTAGCTCCACCGCTGTCCCCAGCGGGCCGGCCTCGAACCGTTCTCGCCGGCGGCCGGATGCCCGCGCCCGGCTTCGGGCTCCCAGCCGATCCGCCGGTCCGGTTCGTACTCGACCACGTGGTTGTTCATCTCATAGTCGCCGAGGTGGGGGAAGTACATCCGCATCACGAAGACGTCTCCCACGCCCGAGATCACCTCGGCAGAACCCGCTCCCCGCAAGCTCTCCGAGCCGTCGAACTCCGGATGCCGCGCCGGATCGGCCAGGACCTGGAAGATGTCGCGCGCTGGAGCGCAAATCCGCCGCGACACGGTAACAGGCTGGTAGTCATCGTCAGCCACGAGACGGTTCCTTTCCCGAAGGCAGCCGCCGCCCGGCGCCCGCACCAAATGGTCGACAACGGGTAAGACGAACCATCGCTCACCAACTAATCGCCAGCAGGGCGCTAGCCTTTAGTGCGTGGAAGCCGTCGGCGCGGAACCGCAGGTGATCATCTTTTCCGGGTTGCCTGGTACGGGCAAGTCGACGCTCGCGGAACTCGTCGCGCGGACGGTGCGGGCTCCGGCGTTCGCAGGTGACTGGCTCATGGGAGGGCTCAAGCCTGCGCAGGCCGCGATCGGCAAGCTAGACCGCTCGGACTACCTGGCGGCGTGGTTCGGGCTGCTGAGAACGCTGGTTGTCAGGCAGCTAATGCTCGGCCAGAGCGCCATCGTTGATGACGTGGTGAGTGACAGCCAGTTCGTGCTGTGGCGCGAGACCGCTGACCAATTCTCGGCGCGGTTGTCCCTGATCGAGTGCGTCTGCTCCGACGAGGCAGTCCACCGGGCGCGGATCGAAGGCCGTGTTCGCGGCATTCCCGGCTGGCATGAGGTCGGATGGGATCATGTCGAGCGGATGCGGGCCGAGATACTCCCGCTCACGGCGGATCGGCTGATCGTCGATGCGATGGAGCCGGTAGCGGACAACCTCCGCCGCGTCCTGTCCTACCTGGCGCTATGACTGGCCAGGACTGCCCGTGAGATGACCGGATACAGGGCTGTTCCTAGACTGGCGGGGTGGCTTCTATTACTGACCCGGCAGTGAGCGCCTTCCTTCAGGCAGGCACGCGGACCGGCAAGCTTGGCTATATCGGTGCGGATGGCAGGCCCCTGGTGGCACCTGTCTGGTTCATCGTCGAGGACGGCTGCATCGTCTTCAACACCGGGAAGCAGACTGTCAAGGGCAGGGCGCTCGCCCGCGAGCCGCGGACCACGATGTGCGTTGACTTGGAGGAACCGCCTTACGGATTCGTCCAGGTCCAGGGCACCGCCGAGCTCTCGGAAGATCCCGGTGAGCTGCTTCGCACCGCCACGGCGATCGGGGCCCGCTACATGGGCGCGGACCGGGCCGCAGAGTTTGGCGAGCGCAACGGCGTCAGCGGCGAGGTCGTGGTCCGGTTGCGTCCCACCAAGGTACTGGCTGCCCTCGACGTGACCGGCTGACCGGTCGGCCAAGTGGTTGCTGAGGCTGGCGGGTCGTTGTGGGTTCGGTTCCTGTCCGGGCCGGATATCGACGCGCTGGGGATCACGAACGGTGAGATCGTCGCAGCGGTGCAGGATGCGGTGCGGGCGCACGGCGAGGGCCGGGTCGTGCTAGAGCCGAGGGTGCACCTTGTCCCTGACAACGGCGGCGCGGGCCACTTCAACGTTCTTCGCGGTCACCTGGGGGCGCCAGGTGTCAGCGGCATCAAGGTCGTCGGCGACTTCGTGGCGAACTACGCGGCCGGGCTTCCCAGCGAGCTCGGCTTGCTGACGCTGTATGACCCGCAGACGGGGGTGCCGCTGTCGATCATGGACGCCACGCTGATCACGGCCTGCCGGACCGGTGCGATGACGGCGGTGGGCGCGCGCTACCTGGCCCGGCCTGATGCCAAGGTGCTTGGTCACGTCGGCGCTCGGGGGACCGCGTGGTGGAACGTGGTGCTGCTTGACGAGCTGTTCGACCTGGACGAGATCCGGGTGACCAGTCGCAGGCCCGAGTCGCGGGAGGCGTTCGCTGCGGAACTTGAGGGGGTGTGCCGGGCCAGGGTTCGGGTCACCGAGACGGCCGACGAGGCCTTCGACGGCGCCGACATCCTGGTCGAGGCGTCACGGCTGACCGAGCCCGAGCCATTGCTGCGCACCGCCCTGGTCAGGCCAGGTGCGTTCGTGGTGCCGTACGGCACCGTCAGCGCGGTGGAGCTTGACCTGCTCGACGTGATGGACAAGGTCGTCGTCGACGACTGGCGGGAAGCGCAGTCCGGGAGGTTCGGGGCGCTGCGTCCGCACGTGGATAGCGGCCGGCTGTCGGCCGCGTCGCTCTACGCCGAGCTAGGCCAGATCGTCACAGGACAGCTACCTGGCCGGGGGCACGCCGACGAGCGGATCTTGCTGTGGCACCGCGGGCTCGCGATCCTCGACATCGCTGTCGGCATCGCGATCGTGCGCCGGGCTGAGCAGCAAGGCATCGGCACGATGCTCAGGTACCGGTAGCGATGCCCGCCATCACGATCACCGGGACGGACGGCCCGGGTCTCGGCGCCCTCGCCGATCTCGAGGTGATCCGCGCGGTCGCCGCTGGCGAGGCTGTCAGCCTCGACGCCGAGCTGCTGGCGGCGGTGCAGGAGCGCTGCGACCAGGCCAGGCAGGTACTGCGCGACGGGCGGCCGGTGTACGGGGTGAACACCGGAATGGGGGCGTTGCATGGGGTCCGCCTCACCAGCGCACAGCAGCTCGCCCACCAGCGCAACCTGCTGCAGGCCCGCGCGACCGGCGGGCCGCCGTGGCTGGACCAGCCTGAGGCCAGGGCGGTCATCGCGGTCAGGCTGCTGACGTTCCTGTCCGGGGACGCGGGCGTGTCAGCGGACCTGTGCCAGCGGCTTGCCGAGCTGCTGAACAGCGGCGTCGTGCCCGCGATACCGCGGACTGGGATGGGAGAGGCGGGCGAGATCATGCAGCTGGCGCATGCCTTCGGGCCCCTGGCGGGCGTGGGCCAGGTACTCGGCCCCGACGACGCCCTGCTGCCCGCGCCGCAGGCGCTCGCCAGCCGCGGCCTGACCGAGTTCAGCCTCGGCCCCAAAGAGGGCATCGCGCTGATCCAGGGCGTGGCCGGAACGACCGGCCTGTGCGTGCTCAGGCTCAGCGAGGCGGCGAAGCTCACCTCCTCGATGGAGGCGGCCGCGGCGCTGTCGATCGCGGTGGCCGGCGCATCGCGCGACCCCTACAGCGCCGCTTGCGGGCGCGGCGATGACGTACTTGCCGGGGTGCTCACCCGGATCCGGGCGGCGGCCGGGGACCAACCGCAGGCCCGGTCCCTGCAGGGGCCGGTGTCGTTCCGGGTGGCCGGCCACGTGCTCGCGCACCTGCACCGGGCCTCCCGCGCGCTGGAGGCGGCCGTGCGACGGGCCCTGACCGGCGTCACCGACTCCCCCGCCTTCAGCGGCGAGGAGTTCATCGGCACCGCCGGGTTCTACGGGATCGACCTGGCCGCGCACTGCGACCAGCTCACGGCGGCGTTCTGCCATGCCGCCGAAGTCGCCGCGACGCGGATCCACCGGCTCATGGACCCCGCCGTCACCGGCCTGCCACCGCAACTAGCCCGCCAGCCGGGCCTGGAAGCCGGGCTGGCGCCCGTGCACAAGCGCGCCGCCGGCGAGGTCCACGCCATGAGGCGGCTCGCGACCGCGACCACGGTGGGGCTGATCGAGACCTCCGGCGGGCAGGAAGACGTCCAGTCATTCGCCTGGGAGGCCGCCGACAAGCTCCGCACCGCCCTGCGGCACGCCCGCGCGGTCACCGCCTGCGAACTGCTGGTCGGCTATCAGGCCGCGGCCCTGTCCGGGCATCAGCCACCGGCTGGATGCCGGCCCATGCTGCGCTGGCTTGCCCAGGCCATCGACCCCATACTCGCCGACCGTCCCTTCGGCCAGGACATCGAACGGCTGCTCCAGGCCGACTGGCCTACCTGGCTTACTTGATGAGCGTGCTGAGGCTGAGGTTGTTGTTGGCTGGGACGTAGTCAGGAGTGGCCGCCTCGACGTTAGCCAGCAATGTCGACGCGCCCTTCTTCGATGCCGTCAGCGTCAGCGCGAGCTTGACGGCGTGACCTTCGCGAATGCTGGCGATCGCGCACGTCACCTGGCCCTTGCGGGTGGTGCACTTCGCGCCTGGAGCGACCGCCTTGTCCACCTTGTAGCCAGCCGGGAGCGTGACCGCCAGCTTGCCCTTCGAGGCTGCGGCGGGCCCGGCGTTGCGCACCGTCAGCACGTCGGTGAACTTCGCGCCGTGCTTCGCGGTCCTGGGTGCGGTGCCGCTCAACTGGAGGTCGGCCCATGGCTTGGAGATCGGCACGGTCAGGTTGGCCAGGCCCAGGCTGGCGTTGGGCTGGGCGATGGTGACCGTGGCCGCGATCGCGCCGGTCTTCGTCCGCTTCTTCGGCAACAAGCTGGCGCGGAAGGTCGCCTGGCTGTGCGCGGGCAGCGCTGCCCACGTGCAGGTCTCCGACTCCCCGCCCTTGACCGTCTTTCCGGCGCACTTAGCCTTCGGTCCCGTGACCTGCTTGAAGGACTTCAATCCCAGTGCGGTGCTGAACGTCGTGACCGCCGTGACCTTGGTCGCCTTCACGCCGCTGTAGTCGCCAAGCGTGATCAGCCCGGTCGCCGGGTAGCCGGCGGCGGCCGGCGTCGGGCTGACCGACGCGGTTCGTCGCCGCCGTGTCGGCCCCCTGCCAGACGACGTTGACGAGCGACTGGATCAGCGACGCGTGCGCGGTGCCGGGCGTGTTGGCCAGGTCGGCCCGGCTGCGCGCGCCGAGCTTCTTCAGGATCGCCGCCATGTGGTGGTCAACCGTACGCGCGGAAACGACCAGCTCGGCCGCGATTTCGGTATTGCTAAGACCATTAGCCAGCAAAGCCAGCACCTCGGTCTCCCGCCCGGTCAGCCCGGCCGGGTTCGCGGCCGTGCCCGGCCTCGGCCCTCGCGGCACGCCCTGCTCGCCCAGCGCGCGGAGCCGTCGCGCGGTGATGGCGGCGGCCGGCCGGGCACCGAGGCGGCGGAACTCGCTGAGCGCCTCGCGCAGCAACCGCGGATCGGCCGAGCTGGCCAGTGCCAGCGCCGCCTCGTAGTCGCACTGTCTTTCCCGCCACCAGCGCGCTGCCCCGGCGTGGTCGCCGCTTACCTCCATCCGGTATGGCTCGGCGAGCCACGCCGGACTATCGATAGGCAGCCCGGCCCGCCACCGCCAGCACGCCGAGTCACCGGCGAACCAGGTCAGGCCCTCGCGCTCGACGGCGCAGGCGTCTTCGGTTTCGGCGCGAGTCTTCTCGGCGGGTGCCCGGTCCAGCCAGGCGGCCTCCGCGCGGGCCGCGCCCACCTTCGAAAGCGACCCCGGCATGCTCATCGACCTGACGATCTCGGCCGCTTCGTCGAGCGGCGCCCAGTACCCCGCCTCGCCGCGCCTGGCGCGGGCCCTCGCCAGCACCGTGAGCGCGACGACCCGGACGTGGCCAGGCCGGTCAAGAAGCGCGTTCAGTACCAAGGTCGCCAGGTCCGCTGCCCTCGCCCAGTTGCCCCGAGCCAGTTCGGACTCCGCCTGCAGCGCGGTTAGCCAAAGCACCCAGGACTCAAGCCCGCGATCGACGCAGTAGGCGACGGCTCGCCCCAGATACTGATCAGCGAGCATCCAAAAATGCTGCGCGGCCGGGACCATAGCGAGATGGAGGAATGCTCGCGCGACGCCCAACTCATCACCGGACGCGTCTGCCAGTTCCCTGCTGCGCTCCAGCTTCGCCTGACCTTCGGCATCACCTCGCCGGAACTCGATGGTTCCGACCGTGTTCAGCATGTAGATGAGCACGTCCCCGCAGCCGACCTCGTCGGCGAGCGCGAGGGCCTTAGTGCCCCAGCTAATCGCCTCATCCTCGCCAGTGAGGCCGTAGTTCGTGGCGAGCGCGGCGTAGGCGCGAGCCAGCTCGGCGCCGCCCTGCGCCCCGGCCCGTGCTTGCCCATGCGGTGCCTGATCGAGCGGTGCTTGCACAAGCCATGCCTGTTCGAGCACGGCGACCGCGTCGTGCACGGCTGACCGGCCCTCAAGGAGCTGCCCGTCAATACCAAGTTGCCGGCCGAGCTGGGTCAGTACGCGGCCCTGCCCGACCAGGTCATCGCTTTCCTTGTGGATTGCTAGAGCGTCCTGCAGCGCCGCGATCGCCTGCTGGCCCGCACCAGTGTGCGGCGCCAGGCTCGCGAAGCTCTCGAGCAGGCTGACCCGCTCGGCCGGCGGTAGCCGATTCGCGAACCGCAACGCCTGCGCGTACTCATCGGCGGCCTGCAAGCGTGCCCCGGTCGAGATGGCCTGCTGCGCCGCGGCCGGGGCGAACCGCAGCACCGCCTCGCCGTCTCCGGCCGCCTCCGCGTGATGCGCGAGCCTGGCCAGGTCAGCATCGCGCGTCGGTGACCGGCTTAGCGCTGTCATGGCGGCCTGGTGCAGCGCCGCGCGGCGTCCTGGCGGCAGTGACTCCTCGACCGCCAGCCGTGCTATCTCGTGCCTGAAGGAGATCCAGCCTTCACTGGCCGTCAGCATGCCGCTGGTCAGGCATTCGTCCAGGCAGTCGAACGCATCCCCGGCCAGTTCGGCGGCCAGCCACCGCTCGGCCCGGCCTGGCGCCACCGCGACCGCGTCGAGCAGGTCAAGCGCTCGCGGGCTCAAGCTGGCCGCCCTGGCCAAGACCGCGTCCATGACCGTGGGCGGTATCAGCTTGTCTCCCGAGGCGAGAACCTCGGTCACGAAGAACGGATTTCCCTCCGGTCTGCCGGTGCAGCTTCGCCGCGTCGAGTCCGGCCGGCCTGGCCAGCACCTCGACCGCCTGCCTCGACAGCGCGCCGACCGCGACACGACTGACTAGCCCGCCGCTCGGTAGGTCGCCGAGCACGATCCGAAGCGGGTGCGACCGGCCGAGCTGATCGTCCCGGTAGCTGACCACCAGCAGCACCGCGGCCTGCTCAAGCCGACGGGACAGCAGCCTGAGCACGTCCAGGGTCGCCTCGTCGGCCCAGTGCATGTCCTCGAGCACGACGACCGTCGGCTTGGCCGATCTCAGCGCCCTCAGCAAGCCTGTCGCCAGGTCATAGGGCTTTTTACCCGCTATCGCCAGGCCGCTTAGCTCACCCGTGGCCGCGGCCAGGTCCAGCAACGGCCCGAGCGGCCTCGGCGTGACCAGCGGGTCACACGCCGCCCACAAGATCCGCGCTGGCACTCCAGGTGCGCCGCAGGCAGGACGCCCAGCTCCCCAGACCGCTCCAGGAGCACGTGCCCTCCGTACGGCATGCCGTTCAAAAGAACCTACAGCGGCACATTACTTATTATTGTGGCGATAATTGCATGGAATCATGTATTAGATCTCGGGTTCAGGCGATGAGGAGGCGAAGGCCAAGCTCCGCCGCGTCGAGATCGACGAGGTCGCGGTTGCGCTCGGCCCACCGGCCCGATGCGAGGTCAGCACGGAGGCTGCGCACCGCCCGCCGCTCGGCCTGCGGCCCGACCTTGGCCCACACCGATACTCCGCGGCGTACCTGATCGTCGAGGTATGCCTCGGGTCGGCGCCAGTAGGCCTCGAAGAAGCCGTCAGCGCAGTCCCACGGGATCAGCACCGGCTCCGTCCTGGCGCCGATCGCGCGGGCCAGCTCGGTCAGCGAAGGCCGGCCGACGAGGAGGCCGGCGACCTCGGGCAGGTAATCGCGAGTAAGCCAGAACCGGCGAAGCCACCCGGTGTCAGTGGTGTCGTGCGTGAACACCACCACGCGGCGAGCCACCCGCCGTAGCTCGCGCAGGCCGGCGATCGGGTCCTGCCAGTGATGGATGGTGGCAAAGGCCATCGCGGCGTCGAAGGACTGGTCATCGAACGGCAGGCTCTCCGCGGCGGCGGCCACGCACGGCGCCGCGCCCGCGGGGCGCTGCGCTCGCATGACCGCCGACGGCTCCACAGCGGTGACGTCACGGCCAGGGGGCTCGTAGGAGCCGGTGCCAGCCCCGACATTCAGCACCGTCCGCGCATCGCCGAGCGCAGCCCAGACCTGCGCGGCGATCCGCGGCTCGGTGCGCCGCGTCACGGTGTAAGCGACTCCGATGGAGTCATACAACTGCACGCTCGACACGCCACGGCCTCCTTGGCCGTCAGTTTGGCTGATTGCCGGAAGGACTGCGGAGGCTAGGCTGGCTTGCCCGCGTCAACCCAGCGCTGAAAGGTCTCCACCTGGCTGGAGGGCCAGGCACCGTCGCAGGGCATCTTGCCGCTCCGCAGTGCCCCGAGGATCTTGTCGGCGTGCTGGGATACGTCGGCGTAGTCCGACAGGTCGAAAGCCGATCGCATCGACTCCACGTCCTTCGGCCGGAAAAGCGGCCTGATATTCGCGGCAAAGCTGACGTCACCGGCACCGTTGTGGTCCATGCTCACTCCTTCGCACTGGGGCTGAGCCAGGCCCGGCGGTCCTACGGCTGCACGACCGCGTGCAGGTCGATCACCTCGTGCTGGACACCGGGCACGTTGGGCTTGACGTTCTCGTTGAACCACGTCTCGAACTGGCCCTGGCTCGCCCAGACCTCGCCGACGGAGAAGCCGCCGGGGATCGGATATGCGACGTGCATCATGAAGCCAGGCTGCTTCTTGACCAGGTCGCCGAGTTGCGTCGATGCCTGGTCATACATGGCCGCGTCCATTCCGGCAGCGGTCATTCTCACCAATACGGCCATTTCGCCCCCCTGTGGCTAAGGTAACCCTGAATTCCCGATCGTACAGCTCCGGCCGTCCTGGCGGGCTGATGCTCGCCCCGAGATCGCGATGGCGTCATCAGCAGCCGAAGCCGGGGTCGACGTCACCCTGCAGACCGGTAAGTTCCTGCGGGCCCGGGTTCGCTACCCAGACAGCCCGCAGCCAGCAGGCCCCCGGCAGGCGGGGTGGGATTAGAGCCTGGTTGTGGCAGCCTCGTACTGCTCGGTCACGCTAGCGGGAAGGCGCCCGCGTTCGCTGATCTTTATGCCGTGGTCTCTGGCCCACGCCCTGACCTCGGCGCTGTCCCTGCGGGCTTCCGACGACCGCCCTGGCCGGGCGTTCTGCCCGCGCCCTGGCTTGCGGGCATGATCGATGAACGGCGCCAGCTGCGCGCGGAACCGGCCGGCGTTGGCGGCGTTCAGGTCTATCTCATACTCGGCGCCGCCGAGGCCGAACCGCACCGTCTCTTCGGCCGGGCCGCCGTCAAGATCGTCCTCGAGCGTAATCATGGTCCTGGACGCCATCTCGACCTCCATAGCCGTAATGGTCTTCCATGTACCGTACATGCCAGATGCACTGATCGCGGTCACCTGCACCCGGACACGCTGACCCGCCGCCCAGCACGCGAGTTGCGCCGCCGGCTCGACGGACATTCGGGTGACACGTCACGCAAAATAGTCGCTGGGCGGCGAGCAGCGGATCTACCGCTCTAGCGTCTCTGTGACATGGCTAGCGAAAGTCTTACTACCGGGGAATCCCCGGCCGCGGTCCAGATCGCGAGCTTGTATGACGCGCACGCGCTCGGGCTGATCAGGCTGGCTTACCTCATGCTCGGCAGCCAGGCGACGGCTGAGGACGTCGTGCAGGACGCGTTCTGCGGGCTGTACCGGCGATGGCCGCACATCGCCGACCAGGGCAAGGCGCTTTTGTACGTCAGGTCGTCGGTCATTAACGGCTGCCGTTCCGAGCTACGCCGCCGCAAGTTCCGGCCGGAAAGATTCCACGAGCCCGCCGGAGTCAGCGCGGAAGACTCCGCGCTGGCGAACGAGGACCGCAAGCGGGCCATCCTTGCTCTCTCGGCGCTGCCGAACCGGCAGCGACAGGTATTGGTGCTGAGGTTCTACCTCGACTTCTCCGATGCCCAGATCGCCCGGGCGCTGGGGATCGGCGAGAGCACAGTCCGCTCAACCGCTCACCGGGCGCTGACCGCGCTCGGCCGCACCCTGGGAAGAACGCCATGACCGACATCGACAAAGAAGTGCGATCCCTCATCACCATGGCGGCGCAGACCATCACGCCCGACAGCGTGCCGCCGTTGCGGCTGCCAGAACCCGCTGCCGGACTCCGGTCCGGCCGCCCGCGCACCATCGGCTTCCGCCGGTGGCTCGCACCCGTGGCCGCCGGAGTCGCCGTGCTCGCCATCGTCCTTGCGGCCGCGGTCGTGACCGGGCGGCCGCATGCCCGGCCGGCTGGGCCGGACAACGCAACGGCTCCCGCAGGGATACCGGCTTACTACATCGCGATGATCTCTAAACCGGCCAGGACATTGACCTCACCACAATCCGCGGGGATCTACTCCACGGCGGCCGGGAAGCTCATCGCCCGGATCACGCCGCCAGCCCCGCGCGGGAGCGCGGGCAGCGTCATCGCCGTATCAGCGGCGGCTGATGACCGCACCTTCCTGCTCACAGTCGCTGACCAATTCACCACCGAGCACAAGGAACTCCGGTTCTACCTGGCCAAGTTCGACCCGGCCACCCGCCAGGTCAGCCTCGCAACCGTTCCGGCGACGGTGCCCGCCCAGGCGGAACTGGAAGCGGTGGCGCTCTCGCCGGACGGGGCAAAGATGGCATACGCGTTCACGCAGACCGCGAACCCACGTCACTTCGACCTCACGGTCCTCGACCTTAAGACCCTGCGCAGCCGCACGTGGACTAGTCCATCCCAGTCGGGCAGCACCCCGGATTTCGAGGATCTCTATCCTGACCCGACGTCGCTGAGCTGGGCAAACAACAACACCGCTCTCGCCGTCGCCTGGCGGGGCCCCCTGCCGCCGCCGGGCAGCAGAAAGTTCACCGCCTCCGGAGTCCGGCTGCTCGACACGGCCAGGCCAGGTGACACCGGCGGCCTGGTCGCGCACAGCCACCTGAGCGTGCCGTTCGTGCGGACCCGTTCCCACCCGAACTTCGCTGCCACGCCGGCCGGCTACATGCCGAACAACGCCCTTCTGGCACCAGGCGGACGAACCCTTGTCGCCGGGATCCGTTCCTTCAGCAACCGCGTGTGCGGATTCGACCGGTTCTCCGCCGTAACCGGCCGACTCGAAGGCACCGCCGACCGTGGCCCCTGCACGTCCCCGGACAACCTAGCCGGAACCCTGACCGTGATGTGGACCAGCACCGACGGGCGGACGCTCGTCGTCATGGACCCTCCCGGCCACGCCGGACAAATAGGGGTCGTGCACGGCGACCGCCTGACCCTGCTACCCCAGCCCCACGGAGTCGACTTCCCCCTCGCCGCGTGGTAACGCGCGGCGAGGCCCGCGATCGTAGGTGCGGGAGCGGGCGATGAGCTATCGTGACGCCATCTTGGGGCAAAGGCGCCGCAACTATCGGAGGTCGGCATGCACGTCAATGCTGGTGACACCGCCTGGATGCTGACCTCGACCGCGCTGGTCTTCTTCATGATGCCTGGCCTCGCGCTCTTCTACGGAGGGCTAGTCGGCACGAAGAACGTGATCGCGACGATGGTCCAGTCCTTCGTGGCGATCGGCGTGATCAGCTTGCTGTGGGTCATCGTCGGGTACTCGCTGGCGTTCGGCGCCGACCACTGGGGAGTGATCGGCAGCCTGCAGTACGTGCTGCTGCGCAACGTCAACGGCACTCCGAACAGCTTCGCGCCCACCATTCCTTCGCTGGTGTACATGGCGTTCCAGATGAAGTTCGCCGTCATCACGCCCGCGCTCATCGCCGGGGCATTCTGCGAGCGGATGCGCTTCCGCGGCTACCTGGTCTTCATCGGCTTGTGGTCGCTGCTCGTCTACAGCCCGTTCGCGCACAGCGAGTGGGGCGGCGGCATTCTCGGCTCCGGCGGCCTGCACGCGATCGACTTCGCCGGGGGTTCGGTCGTTCATGAGCTGGCCGGCGCTGCGGCTCTCGCCACCGCCATCTATCTAAGGCGAAGCCACCATCTCGATCGGCCGCACAACGTGCCGATGGTGCTGCTCGGCGCCGGGATCTTGTGGTTCGGCTGGTTCGGCTTCAACGCGGGCAGCGCTGTGTCCGCCGGGCAGGTCGCCGCCTATGCGCTGGTGAACACTCAGCTCGGGGCCTGCGCCGCGATGCTCGCCTGGATGGGAATCGAATGGTGGCGCCAAGGCAAGCCATCCGGCGTCGGCATTGCCACTGGCGCCGTCGCCGGCCTGGCCGCGATCACCCCGGCGTCAGGTTACGTGCCACCCTGGGCGGCGATCATCATCGGTGTCGCGGCCGGGCTGATCTGCTACGGCGCTGTCCACCTGAAGGACATCTTCCACTATGACGACTCCCTCGACGTCGTCGGCGTCCACATGGTCGGCGGCTTCATCGGGGTCCTGCTCACCGGGGTCTTCGCCAGCCTCGCGGTCAACGCCGCTGGCGAGGCGGGCGGCTGGGTCCAGCTCGGCCGCCAGGCTGTGCTGGCCGTCGCCGCGATCATCTACCCGTTCGTCATGACCTGGATCATCCTGTGGGTCATCGACCGCACCGTCGGCCTGCGAGTTACCCCCGGTGAGGAGCTAGCCGGGCTGGACCTGGGTGAACACGGTGAGGTCGCCTACCAGCCGACTGAACCGGCGGCCGCCATGGCGGCCAGCAGCGCGGAGGCCGCTCCTGGCGCGCCGCAGGCAGCGACCTAGCCGGGCAGGTGCTGTGCGGGTGGCGGGAGTTTCTCGAAGACCGCGACCTGGCCCTGACTGGCGGAGGTAAATGGCGCCTGGTCCCAACCCGCCCACCGGTCCCTGACCCGGAAGCCGGCGATCTTGGCCATCAGGTCAAGCTCGGACGGCCAGACGTACCGGTAGGGCGCGGAGTGGCGGACCAGGCGCCCCTGCACCTCGATCCAGTGATGTGACCACGCGATCTGGGCCGCGGTGTCGTCGAAGGTCTCGACCCCCAGGTGGTCCGCCTCCAGGGCGAACACCCATCCGGCCTGGCCGGGCGGCACCCGGCGCAGCTGCGGGACCTCGACCTCGACCACGAAGCACCCGCCGGGCTCCAGGTGCGCGGCCGCGTTGGCGAAGACCGCCAGCTGATCGTCCTGGGTCGTGACGTTCATGATCGTGTTCGCCACCAGGTACACCAGCCGGAAGGTCCCTGGCACCCGGGTGCTGGTCATGTCGCCGATCGTCACCGGGACCGCGCCGGCGCCGGGCTTGGCGAGCATCCGCGCGGCCATGTGCGGGGACAGCTCGATGCCGTGCACAGCGATCCCACGGGCGCTGAGCGCGAGCGCCACCCGCCCGGTGCCGGCCGCGAACTCCAGCGCGGGCCCGCCCCGTGCGAGCCCAGCCAGCAGGTCCACGACCGGGCCAAGGACCGGCGCGGCGGACTGGGCCGCGTAGGTCTCGTCGTAGACCTCGGCTAGCTCCTCGCCCCAGGTGATCGACGCCACGAGCAGCAGCCTCCTCCCCAATATCCAGGGCCGCCGGGGCGGCCTGGCCTGCGGCAAGAATGCGGCCGGAGGGCGGGCCGGGTCAGGCCAGCGCCGCAGCGACCCGCCTCGCGGCCTTGTCGCCAGCGTGCTGCTTGATCAGCCCTTCTTTCGCCGCGCCGCGCACGATCAGCTTGCTTCCCTGGCCGGCGGCCCTGATCGTCACCGTCACCACGGCCGGGTTGAGGTTACCGGCTCCCGCTCCCACGATGCCGACCACCTGGGAATCAGCCGTCTCCCCGTCGTCCCTGACGCCGAGCTCGCGGCCGAGCTCGGCCAGCACCCGCCGCGTCCGCTCGGCGGCCGCCGCGGGCGGCAGGTCAAGCGTGAGATCGACCTCAAGCACGCTCTTCCTCAGGTGACCCGAAGCCGCCACGCCAAGCGCGTCCGCGAGCAGCTCATCTTCATTCATGCTCATGCCTCATCCCCTCCACCCGCTAATCATCAGCCACGGGCCTGGCAGTGAACCAGGCACCGCGGCAGGAAACGACCCAGCCAGTGTCGTCCAGGTCACGCTGCGCCAGCAACGTGAACGTCGCGGCTGGTGCCGTGCTCGCCGAGCAACCGCCGCGTAGCTGCGGTTGCCCTCGTCGGTGGCCTTTTGCAGAGCGAATTTCTGGCTTTCTGGCCGAGGATGCTCGCGGGCGTCAGGCTTGCGCCGTCGTCCGGTGTCCGCCGGCGATGGGGTCAGGCGCTGAGGCGACGATCGCGCGCGGGGCTGGGGGCCTCACTCAATCGGCTGCCTGGCGATCAGCGGCGGCTCGCGGCCTGCCAGCAGCCAGCCGCCGGCCGCGGCGACCAGCGGCAGCCCGACCAGCAAGACCAGCAGGTCGGCCAGCGGCACGTCGCCGAACATGGCGGACAGGCTGGCGTGGGCCCAGACCAGGCCGGTGGCCACGCCGAAAGCCAGGCCGAGGACCGCGCCGAGCAGGCCAAGCGCGGCCGCGGTCGCCGCGGTGAGCGTCCGCCGCGTGGTGGCGCTGGCGCCGGTGGCGGTGAGCGTGCGCAGGTCCCGGCCGGTCTCGCCGCGGATCAGGCCGACGGACGCGGCCAGCACGCTGAGCGCGATCAGGATGCCGAGCGCGGTGCCGACGTCGGCGATCTCGCCGAAGTCAGGGCCGCTGGATGCGATCTCGAGCGGCGCCTGATAGGCGCGAGTGACTCGCAGCGCGGCGCGGATCTGCGCGGCGGTGAGCGGGGCGGGTGCCTGGATCAGCCACCCGAGCAGCGCAGGCCGCATGTGGTACTTGCGCATCGCGTGCTCGGTGATCACGGTGCTCGGCGCGGAGGTGCCGCCGGGCAGGCTGCTGACGGTCTGGATCGCGGGGCTGGTCAGGCAGTCGTTGCCCAGCGTGCAGGACGGACCGCCCTTGAATCCGGGCTGGATGCTGCCATCGGACTCGGTTCCGCTGCCGGACCAGGTCAGCTCCAGGTGCGGCAGGCCTGCCAGTCCTGGCCGCGAGGTGAGGACGTCGGTGCCGGGAGCGATCTCGCTGGCCGTGATCCCGTACAGGGCGAGCAGTCGCGGGGTGGCCACGTAGACCGAACCCTTGAAGTTGCTGTTGGGTGACGTCCCCGTCTGGAATAGCCCGACGGCGGATTCCAGTGGCACCGCCGACCCCGCGTGCAGCGTGGCGGCGAGGTGGTTGAGCCGCCTGTCCAGGCTGGCCTCCTGGGCGCTGGTGAGCCGCAGCATCATGCCCTGGGAGGGGCTCCGCCCCGCGGTGACGACGAGCTGGCTGCTGGACAGGCTGGGACCGGACGGGCTCAGCGGGTTGTCGGTCCGCTCGCTGCCGACGAGGCAGATCATCGTGGCCAGGAACACGGCGAACGTGACCGCCGCCAGCGCGGCACCGGACCTGGCCCGATAGCGGACCAGGTCACGCACCGCGATCCTGATCGCGACCGGCAATCGCGGTCCGACGCCGGCAGTCAGCGCGCTGATGGCCAGCGGAGCGAGCAGGAAGATGCCGACGATCACGCCAACGAGGCCGATGAGCAGGGGCAGCGCGCCGCGAGGGCCGCCGCCTTGGCCAGGCAGCCCGGTCAGGCCGGCGAACGCCAGGACGGCCAGGCCGACCGCGAACGCGATGACGCCGGGAACGGCGGATCGGTGTACCGCCTTCGGCGGCGCGGGGCGGCCGGACAACGCGGCCACCACCGGCACCGCTGCCATGGCCTTAGCCGGGCGGTGGGAGGCCAGCACCGACGTCACGATCGCGAACACGGCCCCGACGGCGATCGCCCACCAAGGCAGGTTGGCTGGGTCGACCACGTGGCCGGTGGCCTGCTGCAACGTGGGCGCGTAGGCGAGCCAGGCGACCAAGCCGAGCACCGCGCCGGCCAGCGCTCCGGCCACGCCGACCACCAGGCCGTTAACGATCATGACCAGGCGGAGGTGGCGTTCGGTCGCGCCGATCGCGCTGAGCATGCCCAGGGCACGGAGCCTGCGCTGGGCCATCACGGAGAAGC
>DATKFV010000082.1:0-13259 GCA_035511035.1 Streptosporangiaceae bacterium | reverse complement strand
GGGCGGGGCGGGATGGGGCCTGCGGGGGCGGGGCTGCCGGGGCGAGGCGGCTGGGAGGGGACGGGCGCGCGGCCGGGGCTGGGCTGGGGAGCCGGGCGGCGGAGCCGGGCGGCGGAGCCGGGTTGGTGCGGGCGGGCTAGTGGGACAACGGGGCGAAGTGCTTGGCGGCGGAGGCGAAGGCGGCTGAGGACGCCTGCGTGTCGAGGCGCCAGCTTCGGACGTCGAACCAGACGAGGCCGAGCAGACCGTAGGCGCGGATGCCGCTGAACTCGTCGGCGATCTTCGCTACCTTGCCCGCTCGCGGGAGAACCCCGGTCTCCGAGATCAGGATGGGGTCGACGGTCAGGTTGTGGATGACCTTGATGACCGGGCCGAACAAGGCAGCGAAGCGGGCGGCGGGCACGTGGTAGTACCCGTCGATGCCGACCCAGGTGACGTACTTGCCGCCCGGCCACCACTTGGCCGGGGAGATGATGTGCTGGGCGCGGTCGATGATGTTCACGGTCCAGAGCCAGGTCACGTCGTCGGCGCCTTGCTGGCGGAAGACCGTGACGATGTGCCGCCAGGCCGCGATCCACTCGCGGGGGCTGACGTGCTTGTACCCCCAGGGATACCAGTAGCCGTTGGGCTCGTGGCCGAAGCCGATGATCACGCCCTGGCCGGTCTTCGCCCCGAAGTTACCGACCGCCTTGGCGTAGGACCGCAGGTACTTGTCGTCGTAGCCATCGGCGATGTCGACCAGGCTCGTGGTGCCTGGGTCGATTTGCACCATGGGGACCGCGTGATGGCTGGCGGCGTGCCGGGCGAACGCCGACCGGAACGACTCGCCCCAGCCGCTGTAGTACAGGGCGATGTCGGGCTGGACCCCGTTGGCGGCGGCGAAGGACTCCAGCGGCGCGTAGCTTTGCGGAACCCCGTGGACGTAGGCACCGATGTAGGACGTGGCCCTGGCCGGCAGCCTGATCACGATCGGATGCCGCGGGCCCCAGCTCACGGTGCGGTGGTGGGTCCGTGAGCCCCACGCGAACATCACGACCACGACGAGCGCGAAGACCACGGCCAGGGTCAGGCCGAGCGCGAGGGCCCTGAACACCCAGCCTCGGCGTGGCCGCTGACGACGACGTCGGCTGCCGTGCCGGCCCCGGACCGCCCCGGCCCCGGGCCCGGGCCCGGCTCCGGCTCCGGCTCCGGCACCGGCACCGGCACCGGCCCCAGGCGTCGTCTCAGCAGTGCCGCTGTAGTCGTAGCGCGTCATGACGACAGCCGGTGGTAGCTCTGGCCGACCTGGTGGAAGGCCGTGATCGCGGCCTGGCCGTGCAGTTGCCAGTTGCGCACGCCATCCGCGTTGAACCAGACGAAGCCGAGCAGCCCGTAGGAGCGGATGCCGGCCGACAGGTTCGCGAGCTTCGCGGGCTGCCCGGCGGTCCTGGCCGCGCCGGTCTCGGCGATGAGGATCGGGATCGGGCTCCTGGTGAGCTGGCGGACGGCCTTGATGGTCGGGCCGAACAACGAGGCGAACGTCCACGACGGCTGGTAGTAGTAGCCGTCGATGCCGACCCAGGTCACGTACTTGGCCCCTGGCCACCACGGGGCCGGATCGGGGATGCCGCCCTTGCGGTCGATGATGTTGGTCGTCCACAGCCAGGTCACGTCGTCCGCGCCCTGCCGCCGGAACACGGTGACGATGTGCCGCCAGGCCGCGACGAACACCCGGGGCGAGGTGTGCCGGTTACCCCAGTGATACCAGTAGCCGTTCATCTCGTGGCCGAAGCAGATGATGACGCCGTGCCCGGTCTGCGCGCCGTAGGCGGCGACCGCCGTCGCGTACCGCTCCAGGTAGTCGTCGTAGACCCCGGCCACGATGGCGGCCAGGCTGATGCGGTCGGGGTCAAGCTGGATGAACGGGACCGCGCCATTGTCCTGCGCCTGGATCGCGAACGTCCGCTGGAACCGCTCGTACCAGCCGCTGTAGTACAGGGCCACGTTCGGCCGCACGCCGGTCGCGTTCGTGACCGCCGCGACCGGCCGGTAGCTGTCCGGCACGCCGCGGGCGAAGACCCCGAGGTAGGACGACGGCTGGGCGGCCAGCGAGATCTCCACCGGGTGATGGCTGTAGGTGCCGATCGCGCTCGCGTCGCTGGCCGGGGCGAACTGCGACAACCCGAGCGGGGTCGCGACCGTCGCGACGGCGGCGGTGACGGTCCCGACCGCGACCGCGGCGATCACGCTGACGACGATCGCGAGCGTGCGGCCATGCAGCGAGCCCGCCAGCCGGGAGGCGAAAGCAGCAACCGAGGCGCCGACTCCGTCCTTGGAGTGGCGGCCAGGCCGGGGCGGCGGTGCTTCGGCCGGACCCGGCGGCACCAGCGGAGGAACGGGCATCAGGCGTTCTTCCCAGGGAAGACCAGGCGGGCCACGATCAAGGCGTTCACGACGCCGAAGGCGGCGACCACCGCGAAGCGCAGCGATCCGGTCTGCTCAATGCGCCAGCCCGCGAGCGCGAGCCAGCCGAGCGCGAGCGTGCCGTTCCACAAGGTGACGCCCCGCCAGAACCTCGGGGTCGCCGAGCCTGGGCCGCGGGTCGGCTGCCAGGACATGACCTTGCCCCGCGAGTAGTCCCAGATCGAGAGGATCTGGGCCCAGCCCACCGCGATCGACAGCGGCCAGATCCTCGGGCTGTACGGCGCGTTGTGCCACAAGGGGTACAGCACGCAGCCGGTGATCACCGCGGGCAGCAGCGGGATGGCGTTGCGCAACCGGATCTCGCCCGGCACGAAGGCGAGCAGGGTGATCGGGATCAGCGGCACGATCAGCGTGCGCAGCCCGGTCGTCAGGTTCCACAGCCAGCCCGCGAGGTAGGGCAGGCGGCTCCGCAGTGGCATCCGCACCCGCCACATGTGCCTGGTCCAGATCAGCGAGGTCGCGCCGCAGCACCAGCGGTACTGCTGGCGCATGAAGGCGTCGAGAGTTCCAGGGCAGATGCCGGCCGCGAGGGCGACCGGCACGTAGCGCAACTGGTAGCCGTGGTAGCGCATGTCCAGGCCGGTGTGCGAGTCCTCGGCGTAGGGGATCTCGGTGAAGCCGCCGCACGGCTCGAGCGCGGCCCGCCGGTACACGGCATTGGACCCGACGCACAGGGCCGAGCCGAACCGGTCCCTCGACACCTGAACGGCCCGGTAGAAGACCTCGAGCGTGGCGCTCGCGGCCCGTTCCACCCAGGTCTGCATCGGGCTGACCCTGAAGAACTGCGGGGTCTGCACGATCCCGACCGCCGGGTCGTCCAGGTAAGGCATGGTCTCGGCGAGGAAGTCGGCTCGCGGCCTGAAGTCGGCGTCGAAGATCACGATGTGCTCGCTGCGGGTATGCCGGAACGCGTAGTTGAGGTTGCCCGCCTTCTTGTGCTCGCGGGTGTTAGGCCGCCGCACGTAGGTGAAGCCGAACGACGGCGCCAGGGCCATGGCGGCATCGCTCGGCCCGTCATCGAGCACGAAGACGAAGGCGTCGCCCGGATAGGCCTGGACGAGCTCGAACACGCCGATCCAGGTGTTGTGCAGCAGTTCGATCGGCTCGCCGCAGATCGGCAGGAAGATGTCGACCGTCGGGTAGCTGGCCGGACGCCAGCGCAGCACGAACTTCTGGTGGGCGCCGAGGTCGAAGCTGCGGCCGGCGAAGTTCACCGGCAGGCTGATCGCCTGGTAGATGAGGTAGATGAGGGTATAGGCGGCGAAGACGCTCACCGCGAAGGGCAGCAGCGCGGCGTTCCTGATCTCGAACCAGGCCTGGGTCACGATCAGGCAGAGCGCGGAGACGAACAGCGCCGTGGCCAGGAAGGGCAGCGACCGCCAGGCGTAGGACACCTTCTCGGCGTTGGTTGGCGGGTCAGGGAGCACGTGGCCGCGTACCCGGTGCCGGCCGATGCCCGCTACCTCGGTCGTGGTCATCGGCGGTGACCCTCGCGGGCGTAGACGAGGTAGGCCCCGTGGAACGCGGTCGTGCTGTAGGGAATCCTGGCCACGAACTGATAGCCGCCGTCGCTGATGATGTCGCCGAGCACCTTCAGGTCGATGTTGTGCAGGCACTGCGACTGGGAGCTTTGCTCCCTGGGGTCGGCGTTTCCGCAGCCGCCGCCGCCCAGCGCGTACGACAGCATGATCACCGAGAACTGCCGCTGCCGCACCGCCTGGGCGAGGCTCGCGCTCGACTCGTTGGGGACGGCCGTGATCCGCTGCCAGGGCTGCACCCCGGTGAGGTAGTAGTCAAAGGACGGGCCGTCGTCGACCAGTAGCTGGCCGGGGTGGGTGCGGATCGTCGCGCTGAGCGTCGGCAGTACCGGGTCGGCATTTGCCCAGTTGCCGTAGTGATCCGCCGCGAGCAGGGCACCAAGCAGTCCTGACAGCGCGACCAGGCCAAGCGCCAGGCGGCGCGCCCGGGCCATTTTGCTGATGGGTATGGCTTTTATGAAAGCAGTCAGCGCGTAGCCAGCGAGCGGGGCGGCGAACCAGCCGCCGAAAGCGACGTGCTTGAACAGGCTGGTGAAGACGTGGATCCGCGCTTGCTCGGCCGGGGCGAGGAAGCCGGCGCCTGCCAGCGTCCAGATCAGCGTCCTGGCCGCGGCGGACTTCGTGGCGCAACTCGCGGCGATCGCCCCGAACACCGCCAGGATCAAGGCGACGCCGACCCAGCCCGCGCTGGCGTACCAGATGCCGAAGGCGGGCCAGTTGCTGGTCGCGCGGGACAAGGTGGTCGAGGTCACCCCGGCCCAGTAGGGGTGACCGCCGGCGGTCAGTGCGGTCGCGATGGCGCCTGCGGCGGCGATGGTCACCAGGAGGCCGGCGAAGACGCCGTCGCGGCGGCCGCGGGCGTGCCAGTGGTAGCAGGCGATCGCCAGCACGACGACCACGTCGAACAATGCCGCCGCGTACTTGGCCGCGTCGGCGGTGGCGAGGACCACGCCCGCCAGTACCAGCAGGCCCGAGCGGGCCGCGACCACGCGGCAGCCTGCCGCCCTGACGCCAAGCCAGGTGGCCAGCGCGAGCAGGAAGATGGCGAGCGCGTCGTAGGTGGCGAACGCGCCGAGGAACTGGGCCGGGCCGAGCGCGACGAACACGGCGGCGGCGAAGCTCGCCGACCGGCGGTCGAAGATGCGCCTGGTGAAGCCGTGCAGCAGGATCGTCGCGCCGAGCATCAGGCCGAGCGAGGCCAGCCTGGCCGCCGTCAGCCCGCCGATGGCGTCGGCGAGCGCGGCGATCGGGGGGTACACGATCGGGGCGCCGGAGAAGTAGGACGCGAAGTCAGGGACCGGCGCGCCGTGCAGCCAGTGCGCCCACTCCAGCCGCCCCGCCCACAGGTAAAGGGCCTCGTCGCTGAAGGCGGTGTTGCTGGCGATCAGGCGGGCGGACAGCACGGCCTGGATCGTCAGGATGATCGTGAGCGGCAGGCCTGGTATCTGGGACAGCCGCGGCCGGACGGGCGACGGCGGCGCGCTCGGGGAACCCGCCGGGGGACTGGCCGGGGCCTCGCGGTCATCGAGAACCTGGGGGAGGGTCGCGGTGACGGCCACATGGCCTGGTGGCGGGACGCTCGCCCAGCCGGGCGCCGATGGCGGCGGGCCCGGCGGAGGCGGCAAAGACGGTCGGCCTGGCGAAGGCGGCGGGCCTGGCGGGGGCGGGCGGAGCATCCCTTCCCAGCCCTTCGCGCCCGTCGCCGTGCCCTGCTCCAAGATGGTTGCCCCTTATCGCGACCATGGCGCGTACCCCGGGCCCTGCTCCCCCCGGTGCGCCCGTCATATCCCCTGCGACGTCACGCAGCGTAGCGAACCCCTACGGTTGGGGTGACCGCTGCCAAAAGCGTATAGTTCTGTCCCGGATTAAGCAGGCGTTTACGGGAAGTCGTGGCGCCGCGGGATAACGCGCCGGATCCGGCACCGCCGCCCGGCCAGCAATCGCGGAAAGGCCGGCCGGAGCGGTCGCGACACTAATGTGACTAATGGGATTCGGCCGGGGCGAGTTCGTCCCTGACGCCAAGCCGGAAAGCATCCTCGGCGGTCTGGCTGCCCTCGATTCGCCAGTCTTGATGAAATATCCCATTATGCTGATCCTTGTCAAACCATACGAGTCCCAGCGTTTTGTATTTCTGCATGCCGCGGAACAGGTCCTGGATCTTGACGAACTGGCCAGCGGCGGGGCCCACGGCCGTCTCTGACAGCAGCACCGGCTTGTGCGTGAACTTCCTGACCTGGTCGATCGTCCGGCCGAACACGCTCGCGAACGTGTCGGACGGGCGGTAGTAGTAGCCGTCGATCCCCACCCAGGTCACGTACTTAGCGCCAGGCCACCAGTCAGCGACGGGCCCGGTGCCGGAACGATCGGCGTTGAGGGTCCACAGCCAGGTCACGTTGTCGGCGCCCTGAGCGCGGAACAGCGTGACGATGTAGCGCCAGATCTGCACGAAGACGGCCGGGGACAGGTGGCCGTACCCCCACGGGTACCACGGGGCGTTCATCTCGTGGCCGAAGCCGATCACGACCGGGTGGCCGTAGGCGCGCACGCTCTGGGCGTAGGAGCGCAGGTAGGTGTCGTAGTCGCCGGCGGTGATCGAGGTCATCGAGGCGAACGTGGGGTCGATCTGCACGAACGGGATCATGTTGTGGCTGTGCATGGTGTTGGCGAAGCTTCGGTCGAAGGGCTCGGCCCAGCCGCTGAAGTAGCCGACCAGGTCGGGCTCGCGGCCGGCCGCCCGCGCGAACTGGGCCAGCGGCTGGTAGGCGGGCGGGGTTCCGTTCTCGAAGACGCCAAGGTAGGAGGCGAGGGTGACGGGCAGCGCGGCGCGCGCGACCGGAGGCCGGCTTGGCCCGGTGGCGACGTGGCTGATCGCCGTGGCGAGGGCCGCGGCGGCGATCATGAGCGCCGTATACATCACTAGGCGTGATTTCATACCGTCTTGCCTCCAGGGAAGACGACGCGGGCGACGGCGGCAAGGTTGACAAGCCCTACCGCCAGCAGAACCGCCATCTGCGAAGTCCCCATGGCAGCGGTACGCCAGACGGCAAGACCGAGCCAGGCAACCGCCATGCCTCCGCTCCACGCGGTGACGCCAATCCGCAGCCGGCGCAGCGAGCTGCCCGGCGTCCTGCTCGGATGCCAGCCCATGGTCTTGCCGCGGGCGCCGTCCCAGATCGCGAAGACGTGGGCCCAGCCCCGCGCGATGCCGAGCGGCCAGACCGAAGGCCCGTAGCGGACGCGATGCCACAGGGGATAAAGCACGAACCCGGTGAGCATGGCTGGCAGCAGCACCAGGAAGTTGCGCAGCCGGATCTGGCCGGGCAGGAAGAGCAGCATCACGACCGGAATGATAGGACCGAAGAAGGTCAGAAGACCGGTATAAACGTAGTAAAAGAAACCAGATATATAGGTGAGTCTGGCGGGAATACTCATAGGTACTGACCACAAACGCCAGGAAAATACCACTCCGGCATTCCCTGTGCACCAGCGATACTGCTGCCGGACGAATGCGTCGAGGTTGTCAGGGCAGATCCCGGTCGACAGCACGATCGGCACGTACACCACCGACCAGCCCGACCGGCGCACGTCCAGGCCGGTGTGCACGTCCTCGGCGTAAGGGATCAGGGTGGGGCCGCCTTGGGGCGCGAGCGCCGCCCGGCGGTAGACCGCCGAGGTCCCGACGCAGATGGCGGCGCCGAACCGGTCCCTGGCCACCTGGATGGACCGGTAGAAGACCTCCTGGATCGCGCCGGCCGCGTTCTCGACCCAGGTCTGCTGGCCGCTGCTCCTGAAGTACTGCGGGGTCTGGACGATCGCGATCGCCTCGTCGTCGAGGTAGGGCAGCGTCTCGGCCAGCAAGTCAGGCCTGGGCGCGAAGTCGGCGTCCAGGATCAGCAGGTACTCGCCGGTGGTGCGGGCGAAGGCGTAGCGCAGGTTGCCGCTCTTCTTGTAGGCACGGGCCTCGGGGCGGCGAATGTAGTCGAATCCCAGGTCAGCCGCGTGTCGCTCGGCGTCGTCGGACGGCCCGTCATCGAGCACGTAGGCGCGGGCGATCCCTGGATAGCTGGCCAGCAGGGTGGCGGTCGCCCGCCAGGTGTTCTCGAGCACCTCGAGCGGTTCACCACAGATAGGCAGCAAAATGTCCACGGTCGGGTAGACGGCCGGCCGCCACGAGCTCACCAGCTCCTGGTGCCTGCCCAGGTCGAAGCCGCGGCCGGTGAAGTTCACTGGCAGGCTGATCAGCTGGTAGATCACGTAGGTCGCGGTGAAGACAGCGAACGCCCAGCCGAACGGTGACTTGAGCTCGAACCTGACCTGGCTGGCCGTCAGGCAGCCGGCGCCGATGAACAGCACGGTCGCCAGGTACGCCAGGTCGCGTTCGACGTAGGCGTGCTTCTCGCGATCGTCAGGGGGCCGGGGCAGGACGATGCCGTGCTCGCCCGCGTTCGCCTCGGTCGGGGCGCCCGCTGACGCCGGCGCTGCGACCGCGCTGACCGGTGGGCTCATCAGCGTGCTCCCGCGTTCGTCAGCTCGGCTCATAGCGCCAGATGACGTAAGTGCCTCGCGGCAGCCCGTAGGGCACGACCTCGATGATGTGGTAGCGGTGGTTCCTGGTCAGGTCGTGGCGGATGCTCATGTCGAGCGTGGTGGTGTCGGCGAAGTTCAGCGCGACCAGGGAGAAGTAGCCCTCCTGGATGAACACGGCGTAGACGCCGGAGTTGCCTGAGCCGACGACGCCCGCCGCCTTGCTCGGGCCGCCGGTGCTGGCGCCGGACGGCAGCACGATGTTCCTCGTGCCTGACCAGCGCCGCCAGTCGCTGCCCTGCGGCAGGTAGTACTCGGCGATCGACGGATCCTCGACCAGGAGCCGCCCGCTTCCGTGGCTCACCAGGGGACCGAGGATCTCGATGAAGCTCGAGGAGTTAGGCCAGTCCGTGGCGAAGGTGCGCGCCTGGCCGACGCCGATCTCGGCCGGGAGCGCGAGCGCGATCACGCAGGCGGCGAAGGTGATCGCCTTGACCCGGCCAGTTCCCGCCGCGGTCACGAACCAGTCGGCGGCGTAGCCGGCCGCGATCGCGGCGAACCAGGCGCCCATCGTGCCGTGCTTGCTCAGCGAGGCGACGGTGTGCAGGCTCGACTGCTCCGCGGGCACGAGCAGGATCGCGGCGCCGGCCAGCAGCGGCAGCCATGACCTCGTGGTCAGCGGCCGCCGGGACAGGCTGATGACGATGCCGATCAGCGCGACGATCGCGACCGCGCCGGTCCAGGCCCAGGAGTCGGCGAGGATCGAGCTGGCCGGATCGAAGCCCGGCACCCGGTCAAGCGTGGTGTTCTCGATGCCGGTCCGGTAGGTGCTGCCCCCGGCCAGCAGGCCGATCCCGAGCAGGACGACCACGACCGCCAGCAGGACCAGGCAACGAGCGGCGGCTCGCTTGCCGCCAGGGGCGGGGAACGCGACGATCAGGGCCAGCAAGATCACGATCGGGTCGAAGATGGCGATCGAGTAGGAGGTGGCGTTGCCGAGCGCGAGGGCGATCCCGGCGGCGATCATCCAGCCGGTCGCGTCCTTGCGGTCTCCGGCCCTGACCACGAGCCAGGCCGCGAGCGCGACCAGGAAAAGAGCCATCGCGTCGTAGGTGGCGAACGAGCTGAGGTGCAGGGTCGGCCCGAGCACGGCGAACAGGGCCGCGGCGAAGAACGCCGCGATCGCGCCGTACAGCCGGCGCGTCGTGGCCCACAGCAACCCGGTCGCCCCGAGCATGAAGATCAGGGACAGCAGCCGGGCGGCGGACAGACCGCCGATGCTATCCGCTAATGCTCCGAACAGGGGATAGATGACAGGCGCGCCGGAGAAGTAGGCGGGGAAGTGGGGGATCGGCGTGCCGTGCAGGAGATGGGCCCACTCGCGGTGGCCTGCCCACAGGTACAGGGCCTCGTCCTGGAAGGCGGTGTCGGCCTTGATCAGCCTGAGCGCGAGCACGGCCTGGACCGCGAGCACGAAGCACAGCGACCATGCTGACCAGGCAGCCGGGATAGGCCAGCCGGGCGGGCCTGACCGCGTCGGCCGGGCTGCTCGATCCGCCCCGGCCGATCCGGCCGCTCGTGCCGATCCGGCCGCTCGGGTCGGGCCGCCTGTCGGCTGGCGCCGGTGCGAGGCGGTCCTGGTCCGCTCTTGCGACGGCTCGTCGCCAGACTCCGCGAGATGCGAGGTTCGCGGGCCGTGATCCATACGGTGCACCTACTCCTCGGGACGGCTCGTGTGTAAGCGATCGGCCGTCTGACGTGAGGGGTCGACCAGGAGATCGCGGCCGCCCCCCAAGTCCCAGCCCGCGCTGCGTGTTCGCGGCGTTACGTGCCGTGCGTATAGCTGGCCGCACTGCGTCACCGCATACGAAAAGGTACAGGTCAGAGGCGTGCCAGAACCCGGTTTTGGGGAATTTCGCCACGCAGCGTGGCTAGAGCGTCGCAGGTCTCTTAGTGGTACCCGGCGTCGGCTAGTACGGTATTCGGTGCGCAAGAGGAGATTTCCGACTACTGGGAGGGGAGTTGCGGGGGTGGCGGATTTCGGGGCGGCTTAGTAGTCGGCTGGCGGGATTCGGCTGTGGCCTGCGGTTCTGCGCGGCACCGCGCTAAAAGTAGCTAATCAGCAACAATCAGTGATGTCGCTTGAATAACGGGTCATCATGTGCTCATCTGGTCGTCCAGGGATGTGGGTGTGAGCTAAGCAGGGCAGTACAAGCTCGGCCGGGCACATTACAAGCTCGGCCGGGCAGTGCAACTGGGGGTTGAAGCCGGATGAGCGATGACAGGTCAGGTCAGCCGCTCGTTCGCCGGGTGCCTGGCGCGGCCAGAGAAGGCCCGCCGCCCAAGGCGTCGGCCCGGCGCCCGCTGCCCGACGCCTTAATAGCGCGAATGCGGGCGGCGGTCGAGGCCGCGCACGCGGCCCAGGCCGCGCGAACCCAGGCGCAGTACTACGCCGAGCCGATCACCGAGCCCTTGCCCCGGCTGCAGGAAATGCTCGCGGCCAAGGGCTGGGAACCCAGGACATCGGCCGACGATCAGGCCCAGCCGGCGGAGCGGGTGCCCGGGGAGCGGGTGGCCGCGCCCGAGGCGGGCTCTGGATCAGGTTCGTTGTGGGCGGCGGCATCCAGGCGCCGGGTCAACGGGTCCGCTCGCCGTCCGGCCGGGCGGGCTTCCCAGCCTGAGCGGTCATCCCGGCCCGAGCCGGCGTCCCAGCCTGAGCCGGCGTCCCAGCCTGAGCGGGCGTCTCAGCCTGAGCCGGCGGGGCCGGCTGAGTCGGCGTTCCAGGCAGAGTCGGCTCGGCGGGCTGAGGCGCCGGGACGGGCTGAGCAGGCCGGGCCTGTTGGGCCGGCCTCACCGGCGGAGCCTGCTGGGCTCGCCGACCAGGATCTGACCGTGGAGTTCGCGCAGATCCGGCCTGATGAGGTGATAGCGCACGACGACCCTCGCCAGGGCGCCATCGGCCTCGACAGCCGAAGCCGACCAGCGACCCCGAGTGGCCCGCCGAGCCCGAGTGGGCTGACGAGGCCGAGTGGGTCAACGAGCTCGAGTGGCGTGACGGCCCCGAGTGGCGTGACGGGCCCGAGTGGGCTGACGGGTTCGACCGGCCTAGCGGCCCCGAGTGGCCTGGCGGCCCCGAGTGGCGTGACGGCCCCGAGCCGACCTGACTCCGGCGACTGGGCGGTGTCGCCCGGGCCGCCGATGCCTGAACTGCTGCCACCAGAGCCGGTGCTACCTGAGGTTCTGTCAGCGCCAGAGGTAGCTGAGCATGATGTAGGTGAGCACGATGTGGCTCAGCACGATCTAGCTGAGCCCGATCTGCCTGAGCTCGAGTTTCCTGACCCGCAGCGATTTGACCCGCAGCGATTTGACCCGCAGCTCTTTGAGCCGGAGCTCTTTGAGCCCGAGGCGGCGGAGCCTGGACTGCTTGAGCGGCTGCTGCCTGGTGCCGCGCCGAGCGGCGGCCCGTCCAGAGAGCGGCCAGCAAGGCACCAGGGGCGGCGACGGTCGCTGGCCATCGTCCTCGCGGCTCTCGCGCTCGTGCTGATCGCGGCGGGTGCCCTCGCCAAGGTATTGACCTCACAGACGTCGCTCACGCCGACCGCCAGCAGCCGGTCGGTGGTGACCGCTGCCGAGCAGGCCCGCGATCGCCGCGCGGCCGCCTCCTGGATCATGGCTCAGGTCAGCCACGATGCCCTCGTGTCGTGCGATCCGGTCATGTGCGGCGTGCTGCGCGACCGCGGATACCCCGCCCGTGGCCTCCGCCCGATCGGATCCTCCGCCACTGGCCTGGTGAAGTCGTCGGTCGTCGTGGTGACCCCGGCGCTCGGGCACCAGTTCGCTGCCCGCGTCGCCGCTCGCTACGCGCCGACCGTGCTGGCGTCGTTCGGGCCGGCCAGCGCCAGGGTCAGCGTCCGCGTCATCGCGCCCAAGGGACCGGCCGCGTACAAGGATGCGCTCGCGGCCGACCAGAAGATCAGCAAGACCGTCGGCACCGGGCTGGTCACCAGCAGCCAGATCACGGAAACCCCGGCCGCGAAGGCGGCGATGACCGGAGGGCGGGTGGACTCGCGGGCCCTCATCGTGATCACAGCGCTCGCGTCCGAGCATCCGATCGACATATTGAGCTTCGGCGGCACTTATGCCGGGACGTCGGCCGACGCCCCGCTCCGGGTCGTTGACCTAGCCGAAACCGACGCCGCCGCCCACCTAGGCCAGTCGGCGTACGTCAGGTCCATGATCGAGTTGCTCCGGGTCCAGCCAGCCACCTACCGGCCCCTTCGAGTTAGCACTGTCTCGCTGGCCGGCGGCCAGAAGGCCCTGCAGGTCGAGTTCGCGGCGCCTTCGCCAGTTGGCTTGCTGAACCCGCCCCAATAGCGAGGGTGCAGCCGCGTTAGCCGCGATAGCGGCCACCGCCGGAGCAGCTCTCAGGAGCCGTTACGAAGATCTTGGTGGGTTTTCGACGACCCCTGAACCCAATGGTCAAATAGACGGCTCGATACGAAGATCATGTTATTCCCCCGGAACATGGACCGGTCAAAACAACAAGATCTTGAGACTAACGCCGATAACTCTCCAAGATCTTGTGGTGCGAACGATTGCAGAGGTGTGGGCGCCGGGTTCGGTGCGCCGAGGTGGCGCTGGCGTTGGCCCGCTGGGGTTCGCTGCGCTGGGGTTCGCTGCGCTGTGGTGAGCGTCGCCGCGTAGCTGTCGTTCGGCGCCGCGGTCGGTGTGCAG
>DATKFV010000081.1:0-5960 GCA_035511035.1 Streptosporangiaceae bacterium | reverse complement strand
GCCGGGACCAGGCTGTCGGTGCTCACCGCGCTCGAGGCGGTCGGGATCGGGCTGGGCCTTGGCGCGATCCCTGGCATCGCCACGGTGTTCATCGGCCGGTGGTTCGACTTCGCGGCCAACCGGCTGGCCGACGCGCTCATGACGCTGCCGTCGGTCTTCTTCGCGGTCGCGGTGACGGCGGCGATCGGCAACGGGCTCGTTCAGGCGATGGTCCCGGTCGGAATCCTGCTGGCGCCCTACGTCTTCAGGGTCACCAGGGCCGTCACGCTCGAGCACGCCAAGGCGCAGTACGTCGACGCCGCGGTGCTGCTCGGCGCCTCCAAGCTGCACGTGATCCGCACCCACGTGCTGCGCAAGGTGCTGCCCAACATCGCGGTCACGACCGCCTCGATGATGGCGGCGGCGCTGCTGACGGTGTCGTTCCTCACCTTCCTCGGCATCGGCGTCCAGCCGCCCGCTCCGACCTGGGGCGGGGTGCTGTCCTCCGATCTCGACTACCTGTCCCAGGCGCCTTGGGCGCCGTTCATTCCCGGCGCGCTGATCGCGATCACGGTCTTCGCGTTCAACGCCCTCGCCGACGCGTTCCGCGACCGCGGCAGCGCGGGGCGGCTCGTTCCGGTCCCAGAACAGGCCAGCACGTTCGACTCAGCCACGGAGCAGACCCATGATGACCGACAGTCCCAGTTCGTTGCCTGACTACGCGCCACGGAACGGCTTTGGCGACGACAGCAGCGATCGCCTGCTGAGCATCGAGAACCTGCGAGTCACCGTGCACCACGGCGCGGCGACCGCGGTGCGCGGGGCGTCACTGGACGTGGCCCCTGGTGAGATCGTCGGGCTGGTCGGTGAGTCCGGCAGCGGCAAGACGCTGACCTGCCGGGCCGCGCTCGGTGTCCTGCCGCCGGGCTGCGCGGTGCAGAGCGGGACGATCGCCTTCGCCGGCCGTGACCTGACCAGGCTGTCGCGGCGGCAGTGGGAGCAGGTGCACGGCGCTTACATCGGCGCCGTGTTCCAGGATCCGGCCTCGTACCTGAACCCGAACCTGACCGTCGGCAGCCAGCTCGCCGAGGTGCTGCGGATCCGGCGGCGGCTGAACCGCCGCGCCGCGCACGCGCGAGCGGTCGAGCTGTTCACCGCCGTCGGGCTCAGGCAGCCCGAGCGGGTCTTCCACCAGATCCCGGCCGAGCTGTCCGGCGGCATGCTGCAGCGGGCGATGATCGCGACGGCGATCTGCTGCGACCCGCGCCTGGTCATCGCCGACGAGGCCACGACCGCCCTCGACGTCACGATCCAGGCCGAGGTGATCGAGCTGCTGCGGCAGCTGCGGCGCGAACGCGACCTCGCGGTGCTGTTCGTGTCGCACGACCTCGCGGTCGTCTCCGAGCTCTGCGACCGGATCGCGGTGTTCTACGCCGGCGAGATCGTGGAGACCGGGCGCACGGAGGAGATCATCGAGCGCCCGCGCCATCCGTACACCCAGGCCCTCATGCGGGTCGCCACGGTCGGTGACTACCGCCGCCGGGAGCTGCAGGTCATCGCTGGCCAGCCACCGGGAGTCGGCGCGGAGATCACCGGCTGCCGGTTCGCGGCCCGCTGCCCCGATGCCATCGCCGCCTGCGGCGCCGGGCCGGTCGGTCCGGTGAGCGTCGGCCTCGGGCACGACGCGCGCTGCCTGCGCGTCAACGAGGTCGCCGGAAACGGCATGGCTGGCGTGACTGGCGCGTCTGCCGTGGCCGGCGAGCTGGCGGTCCGATGAGCGGGGCCAGCGTCGCGGGCGTCACCGACGCCACCGCCGCCGGCCTGATGCCGGCCACGGCGGCCGGCCCGATCCTCGCGGTGGAGTCGGCCAACGTGGTGCTCGGCCACGGGTGGCGCCGGGCCAAGGTGCTCAGCGACGTCGACCTGGTGCTGTGGCCAGGCGAGATCGTGGGCCTCGTCGGCGAGACCGGATCGGGCAAGACGACCCTGGCGCGGGCGATCGTCGGCCTCGCTGGCCTCGCCAGCGGGCGGGTGCTCGTGGACGGCCAGCAGGTCTCCGGGCTGCGGGGCCGCGCGCTCCGCGCGCAGCGGCGGCGCGGCCTGGTCCAGCTGGTCTTCCAGGATCCGCTCCGCTCGCTCGACCCCGACCTCAAGGTCGCCGACATCGTCGCCGAGGGGTTGCGGATCAGGGGCGGCCTGGATGCCGGGGCGATCGCCAGGCGGGTCAGGCAGACGCTGTCGGAGGTCGGCCTCGACGCCTCGGTGCTTGACCGCACCCCAGGGCAGATCTCCGGCGGCCAGCGCCAGCGGGTATCCATCGCACGGGCGCTGGCGACCCAGCCGAGGCTGCTGATCTGCGACGAGCCGGTCAGCGCCCTGGATGCCAGCACCAGGAACCACGTCCTGCGGCTGCTTGACGAGCTGCGCGACTCGCTCGGGCTCACGATCCTGATCATCTCGCACGACCTGAGCTCCCTGGCTGGCATCGCCGACCGCGTGGCGGTCATGTACCGGGGGCAGATCGTCGAGTACGGCCCGGCCGACCAGGTGTTCACGGCGCCGTTGCATCCCTACACGGCACTGCTGATGGCCTCGGCGCCGAGCGTCAGGCACGACCAGCCGTACTCCGCCCGGCAGCTTCGCCAAAACGGCCCTCATCTGGTCCCGGCTGCCGACGGCTGCGTGTTCGCGGACCGCTGCGCGTTCGCGGCGGCCGCCTGCGCCGCGCGGCCCCCGCTCGAGCAGGTCGCGGACGGCCACGACGTCGCCTGTCATCGCCACGAGGAGTGGCCGCGCCTGGCCCGTGACGGCGCGGGCCCGGACCACGCTCGCCCTGACCGCCCTCCGGCCCGCAGCCGTTAGCACCACGCCGACAGCCGCCCCGCTGATAGCCACCACAACGGAAGGACACGCCATGCCCGTCGAGTTCATCGGCATGATCGCCACCAAGGATGGCTCGGAGACGCACTATGCCGCCGGGCCGCCGATCGACCGAGGCTACGTCCGCAGGTTCGCCCGTGCCCACGAGGACGCGGGCTTCGACCGGGTGCTGATCGGCTACGCCTCGTCGCAGCCGGACGGCACCCAGGTCGCGGCCTATGCGGCCGCGCACACCGAGCGGCTCAGCTTCCTCGTCGCGCACCGGCCCGGCTTCGTCGCCCCGACGCTGGCGGCCAGGACGTTCGCGACGCTTGACCAGTTCGCTGGCGGCCGGATCGGGGTGCACATCATCACAGGCGGCAGCGACGGCGAGCAACGCCGCGACGGCGACTACCTGGCCAAGGACGAGCGCTACGACCGGACCGACGAGTACCTTGACATCGTCAAGCTCGCCTGGACCAGCGACGCCCCGTTCGGCTACCACGGCCGGCATTACCGGCTCGAGGACTTCTACACCGACGTGCGGTCACCGCAGCAGCCGCGGATACCGCTGTACTTCGGCGGCTCGTCGGACGCGGCCTACCGGGTAGGCGGCAAGCACGCCGACGTTTACGCGCTCTGGGGTGAGCCGCTAGCCGAGACGGCCGAGCAGATCGCCTCGGTCCAGGCGTCGGCGCGAGCGGCCGGCCGGGCCGAGCCGCCCAGGATCAGCGTCTCGTTCCGGCCGATCCTCGGGCCGACCGAGGAGCTGGCCTGGGAGCGGGCGCACCAGATCCTGGCGACCACGAAGGCGAACGTCGAGGCGTTCAAGAACAGCTGGCGCCGGATGGGGCTTGGTGGCCAGCAGCCAGCGAACCGGGGTTCCCAGCGCCTGCTCGCCGCGGCTGCCAAGGGCGAGCTGCATGACCGCGCGCTGTGGATGCCGCTGGCCAGCGCGACCGGCGCGGGCGGCAACTCGACCGCCCTGGTGGGCACGCCAGAGACGGTGGCCCAGGCCCTGCTCGACTACGTGGACCTCGGCGTGACCACGCTGCTGATCAGGGGCTATGACCCCTACGACGACGCCATCGACTACGGGCGTCACCTGCTGCCTCTGGTCCGGGCCGAGGTCGCGCGGCGTGAGCAGCGTCAGTCCGAGCCGGGCCAGTCCGAGCCGGGCCAGTCCGAGCCGGACCAGTCCGAGCAACGCCAGCCCGAGCCGGTGCCGGTCGCCCGGTAGCGAGCATCCGAACACAGCGGCCCTAGGGAGAAGGCGAAGGACAGCCGTCATGAGCAAGCCCGTCATTGGCAAGCCCGGTACCAGCAAGCACGGCAGGCAGATCAAGCTGGGCGCGATCCTGACCGGGGTGGGTGGCCCTGGCCAGCACTTCCGCTGGCTGGATCCGGAGATCCCCGGCGACGCCAGCATCGACGTCAACTGGTACATCGACTATGCCCGCCAGGCCCAGGCTGCCCTGTTCGACCTCGTCTTCATCGTGGACAGCCAGTTCATCACCCCGGACTCGCCGCCGCACTACCTGAACCGGCTCGAGCCGCTGACGCTGCTGTCCGCGCTGGCGGTGACGACCCAGAACATCGGCCTGGTCGGCACGCTGACCACGTCGTACAACGATCCGTTCAACATCGCCCGCCGCCTCGCCTCGCTTGACCTGATCAGCGGTGGCCGGGCCGGGTGGAACGTAGTGACCAGCGGCGACGCGGGGGCCGCCGCTAACTTCAGCCGGGACGAGCACTTCGACTACGACACCCGCTACGGGCGCGGGCTCGAGTTCGTCCAGGTGACCCAGGGCCTGTGGGACTCCTACGAGGACGACGCCTTCCCGCGCGACCGCCAGGCGCGGATGTTCCTCGACCCAGCCAGGCAGCACGCGCTGAACCATCGAGGTGAGCACTTCACGGTCGCGGGGCCGCTCAACATCTCCAGGTCCAAGCAGGGCCAGCCGGTCATCTTCCAGGCCGGCGACTCCGAGCAGGGCCGAGACCTAGGCGCGGCCATGGGCGAGGGCATCTTCACCCACGCCGCCTCGATCGAGGCCGGCCAGGCGTTCTACACCGACATCAAGACCCGGGCCCTGGCGAAGGGCCGCAACCCCGACGACATCATCATCCTGCCGGGAGTCAGCGTGGTCGTCGGCGACACTGACGCGCACGCCCGCGAGATCGAGCACGAGCTCCAGCTCGCCGATCATGACTTCGACCGGGCCCTGGCCGAGCTCGGCCGCCCTTTCGGCTGGCACGACTTCCGCCAGTACAACCTGGACGCTCCCTTCCCCGACGTGCTGCACGTCGCCGAGCGGAGCTTCCGCACCCAGGCCGAGCGGATCAACAAGCTGGCCAAGGACAATGGCTACACCCTGCGCCAGACCGTGCAGCACCTGTCCGCTCCCCGGCCTAGCCCGTTCGTCGGCTCCCCGGCGACGGTGGCCGGCCAGATGCGGCGCTGGTTCGACGAGCGGGCGCTGGACGGGTTCAACATCTTCGTGGGGCACCCCTCCCAGTTCCGCCGCTTCACCAAGGACGTGGTACCGATCCTGCAGGAACTCGGTGTCTACCGCACCGAGTACGAGTCGGACACGCTCCGTGGCAACCTCGGCCTCCCGATCCCACAGAACCGCTACACCAAGTCGCGCGAGCAGGTCCTCACCCCAGCCTGACCCAGCCCAAACCCACGCCAGTCCCCCGCCGCCGCCCCCGTGTCCCCGCGTCCTCGAGCCGCCCGCGTCCTCGCGCGCCTCGCGCCGCCCGCGCCATCGCGCCCCGCGCGTCACGTCTCCGTGATCAAGGAATCTCCTTGATCACGGAGAAGGCCTGCGTGATAGGGCGTTGCTCCAAATCCGAAACCCCAGCCGCCCCTGACGCCACCCGCCGCCTGCTGATCATCGAGTGGACCACCACCCTCCCCGACCACCACCGCAGCCAGCGCAAGCCCAGCTAACGGCCACGGTCGCGCGGGCCAACCACCGGGCGAGCCCGCGCGACCAACAGCCCCCGGAAAAGCAGTTACGTCACCGAGCACCCCGCCCACCCACCCAACAACGAGCCGGCGCACGCCGCGACCAACCACGACGGAACATCCGCCAACCACGAAGGCGGCCCACCCG
>DATKFV010000080.1:0-27676 GCA_035511035.1 Streptosporangiaceae bacterium | reverse complement strand
GGGAGGCGAGCACGCCCGAATCCTCCGGGATCATGGAAAATCCGTGATCCCGGCAGTTAGATCGAGGGATAGCGCGCCGATCGTCCGTGATCAAGAAACTGGGCATGATCGCGGAGTCTTGCTGGGCGCGGCCGGAGCCGGGGGGCGGCCGGAGCCGGGGGCGGCCGGAGCCGGGGGGCGGCCGGAGCCGGGGCGCGGCCGGAGCCTACCGATGGATCGCTACCAGCGTGGGGCGCAGGCAGATCTGGCCTGAGCTACCGCCGACTACGGCGCCGGCCGAGACGGGGTTTCCCACCTTGTCACAGGTCAGCAACAGCATCATTTCGCTGCCAGGCTCGATGCTGCCGCCGATCCCCGACAGGTCCACGAAGAAGTGCGGCCAGGGCAGCGCTTTCGTTGTCCAGATGACGCGCTTTCCCGCGATGCTGTAGCCCCAGGCGGCGCCGCTGGCGCCGGGGTCGAGGCCGAGCGCGACTCCGGCTCGCACGCCGTAGGTGCCTGGCGGGCCTGGGTACTTGGCGCCGCGGTCGTCGCGGCCGGTCAGCGGGTCGATGCCGATCAGCACGCCGTTGATCTCGACGTAGAGCACCTTGTCGACTGGGTCGGCGATCTCGGGCACGGCCCCGGCCCTGAACGCGACCAGCCGCCCGTCGGCCTCGCTGTACGCTGAGAGCCCGGCCGCGCTCGAGAACAGCAACACGCCATCGAACGCCTCGCTCAGCCGCCCGTTGAAGGATCCTGACACCGGCTGGATCAGCCGCGGGACTCCGGTCCGCAGGTCGATCACGCGCACCGCCGTGACCGGGGCCGTGCCGACCTCGCCGCCTGAGGATACGGTGACGTAGAGGGAGTCGCCGCTGACTTGCCACGCCTGGCCGGCGGCGCCGGTTGGCCAGCGCCAGCTGACCTTGCCGGTCGCGTTCTCGTAGCTGGTGACGGCGGTTGAGCCGACCACCACGGTCTGGCGGGCGTTGGCGCTCACCGCGCCGCCGAGCAGGGCCGCGGCGTGCATGCCCAGTTGCTTGCCGGTCGCGGCGTCGAGCACGATCTCCTCGCGCTGCGCGGTGCCGCTCGGCTGGCGCCCGGCGGCCCCGGACGGCAGGCCCGCCGAGCCGGCGGCCACCTCGACCCCGGCCGTAATCACGCCGGGCCAGGCCCGTACCGAGATGATGCTGGACCCGATCGGCACGCCAGCCAGCGTCACGCTCCACCGCGGGAAGCCGGTCGAGCTGTTGAACGCGTCGAGGGTCAACCCGTACCCGATGGCGGCCACCCCGTCGCCGATCGCGGCGTAGGCCTGGCCGAGTGAGTACTCGGTGCCCTGGGCGCCGTCGCTGACCTGCCAGGGACCGGTGAGCTTGCGCTTCCAGCTGATGATGCCGTTCGTCTGGCAGTTGGAGCGCCCGCACGCCTTGCGGTGCATGGCTGCGGTGCCGCCAGGGAAGAGGATCACGGCGACCAGGATCAGGCCGAGCGCGCCGCGGCGCACTGGCGCTGACAACAAGCGGCTGACCTTCACCTGAGCGCTCCGACCCTCCTCGCTCGCGGAGTAGCGTTGGCAACCCGGCTTAGACCGGCCCACTGGCTCGACCCGACCGACCCCTAGGAGGGACACAATGTCCGACCGGGCTCCGCTGCCCTATGATTTCATGCCGCAAGTGCCGTCGTTCTCGGTTACCAGCACCGACGTGACCGACGGCGACCAGATGAGCGAAAACCAGGTCTACAACGGCTTCGGCATGACCGGCGCGAACATCTCGCCTCAGCTGGCCTGGACCGGCTTCCCAGAAGAAACTCAAGGGTTCGCCGTGACCTGCTATGACCCCGACGCCCCGACCGGCTCGGGATTCTGGCACTGGCTGGTGCTCGGCCTCCCGGCCTCGGTGACCGAACTGCCGGCGAACGCGGGCGCGGCCGACGGCGGCAGCCTGCCCGACGGCGCCTTCTCCGTCCGCAACGACTACGGCACCAAGGACTTCGGCGGCGCCGCCCCGCCATCCGAGGATCCGCCGCACCGGTACGTCTTCGCCGTGCACGCGCTTGACAGCGACAACCTCGGCATTGACTCCGACGTCTCCCCCGCCATCGCCGGCTTCAACCTTCGGTTCCACACGATCGCCCGGGCCATGATCGTGCCGGTGTACGGCTTCTAACCGCGCGGTACCCCAGGGCGACTCGCCCCACTGATTTACTTGCAGCAAATTAATTCGACCGTGGCCGGTCGCGACGACAAAGCGCGCCGGCCACAGTCGACTCACCGGGGCCCGCGGCCGACCTCGTCAAGGACACCCATTTAAGAGGACCGACTCGCCCACTGGCCCGATTTGGGCTGGCGCGACCGGCTTCGCAGCTGTCAGGATCGGTCAAGTGCACCTTCCTGAGCGAACCGCGACCGACGACTACCTGGCCCGGATGGGCGAGCGGCTTGATGTCGTCTTCGACGTCGACTTGGGCGAGTTGGCCAAGGGACATCACGTCGTCGCCCGCGGGCTCGCGCTCGGGCGCTCGGTGCCGGCGCCTCGGTTCGACCGCGACGAGCTGCGCCGGCTGATCAGCGGCAGCAGCGACCCGGCCAATGGCGGCGGCTTCTTCGGCCGCAAGGCAGGCCAGGGGCCGGACGCCGAGGAGCACGTGCACACCGAGGCCGAGCTCCACTACGAGTTCGTGCCCGCGCTGAACAACGGACGCAGCGGCCGGTTCGACCCGACGCCGGTGTTCTGGATGGTCTACGCGTCCGATGACGTCGGCACGGCCTACAACGACTACAACACGGGCGCGTATGACGGCAGCAGCACGGGCCCGTCGTCGCACGGCAACCGTGACATCGGCGGACAGGTACCGCCCGAGGCGACCAGGCTCACGCTGACGTTCAAGCCGGCCTTCGACTGGAAGCCGCCCGAGCCGTGGCGGCGCGAGCTCGTGATCGACCTGGTCAACCGCCGGCTCGTGGCGTAGTCGCCGGGGACGGCATGTTCTGGCGCGGGCCGTTGTTGGATGGTGCTGTCGTTCCTCTCCGATCACGACTGAACAGGAGTCATCGCATGCCCCTCGACGCCGACACCGTGCGCCTGGCCAAGGGCAAGAACCTCGCGACCGTCGTCACGCTCATGCCCGACGGCCAGCCGCAGGCGCTGCTCACCTGGATCGACACCGACGGCGAGAACATCCTGGTGAACACCGAGCCGCAGCGGCAGCGGGGCCGCAACATCAGGCGCGACCCGCGCGTGACCGTGCTCATCCACTCGGACTCTGACCCGTGGGACTGGTCCGAGGTGCGCGGCCACGTCACCGAGACGATCGACGGCCAGAAGGCCCGCGATCACATCGACGAGCTGTCCCGCAAGTACGTCGGCCGCGACTACGCCAACCCGATCGGCCCGCAGGGCCGCGTCATCTACGTGATCGCCCCGGACAAGGTGAACACGCCGAGGTTGCTCGGGCGGCGCTAGCCGCTGTGCCGCTAACCCCGGCTGAGGCCGGCGAGGACCTCGCGCTCGCGGTCCGGGTCAAGGCCGTGGGCCGGGCGGCCCTCCCGCACCGGCGGGTCGCCCTCGGCCTGCAGCCAGCGCCAGGTGTCGGCGACCGTCTCAGTGACCGGCCTGCACACCAGGCCGGCCGCGTAGATCGCGGACACGTCGCCGTCGTGCAGGCTGGCGGCCTCGCCGATCGGCGAGGCCCAGATCGGCAGCTCGACCCACTCGCCGAGTCCGGCCTGCTCGATCGCCTCGGGGCTGACCCAGACGAGGTGCGCGTCCGAGCCGGTCGCCGCGATCGCGGCGTTAAGCAGGCTCTCCATCGTGGCGTGCCCAGGCTCGCTGACCGCGTTGAACGCGCCGCTGATGCCCTCGTCGGCGGCGTGCAGCATCCAGCGGGCGAGATCGCGGCCGTCGATGTACTGCAGCGGCAGGTCGCGCGGGCCGGGGGCGAGCACGTCGCCGCCGCGCTCGATCCGGCGCAGCCACCAGGGCATCCGCCCGACGATCTCGTACGGGCCGAGGATGAGCCCGGCCCGCGCCAGCACCGAGCGGCCGTCGAAGAACTCCAGCGTGGCCAGCTCGCCGCCCATCTTGGCCGCCGCGTAGTCCGAGCCGTCCTCGCTCGCCGCGTCCGCGTCGACCACCGGCGCGCTTTCGTCGGCGTGCGCAGGGATCGGCCACTGATACACCGAGCGGCTCGACACGTACCCGTAGTGCCCCGCCCGGTCGGCCAGCAGCGCCGCCGCGTCCCGCACGACCTTGGGGGCCGAGCTCCAGGTGTCGATCACGGCGTCCCAGGTGTCGTCGCCCAGCACCGCCGCGAGTTGCCCGAGGTCGGTCCGGTCCGCGTACCGCGCCTCCGCCCCCGGCGACGGTGCCCCGCTCACCCCGCGGGTCACCGTCGTCACCAGGTCGCCGCGCGCGAGCGCCTCCTCCACGACCGCCCGCCCGACATGATGCGTCCCGCCAAGAACCAGAAGTCTCATGTGACCCATCGTGGCCTAGCCTGCCCGCCGCCCGCGAACCTTTTCGCCCAGGCTAAATCTGCTTTCAGCAGAGCGACGTGCTGGCCGCAAGGAGCCGGGTCGTAGCCGGGAAGGCAGCCGAGCTGGTCAAGCAGCCAGCGGGACGAGAGCACCTTGATCAGGGCCTGGACCTCGCGGGCGGCCAGCTGGCTGGCCGGGATCACCAGGTCGAAGCGCTCGGCCGCGAGCGGGATGAACGGAAGGCCGTAGGCCAGCGCGGCGGGCTCGCTCGCGACCCCGGCGTCGGCGAGGCCGGCCGCGACCGCCTCGGCGACCTGGAGATGCCCGCTGGCCCTGGTGCCGTAGCCTGGCACGTGCTCCCCGGTGATCCCGAGGCTGGCCAGCTCGCGGTCGAGCACGCTGCGCGCCTCCGCGCCCGGCTCCCTGTTCACCAGCCGCAGGCCCGCGCTGATCACGTCGGCCACGCTGGCGACCTGGCCGCCTTGACCGGGCCGCAGCACGAGCCCCTCGCGCCAGGCGCTGAACCCGATGACCTCGCCTCCGCCGGCCAGCAGGTCGGCCGCCGGCCCGGTGTCGGCGGCCGCCGATCCGCCGCTCAGGTGCACCCCGGCCACGTGCACGAGCCCGGCCGCCGCCAGTCGCAGCGCTTCCCGGCTCGCGCACGGCCACCAGCGCAACGCGATCGGCGGGTCGAGCAGCCCGAGCGGCTCGGACAGCAGCGGCAGCGCCGGGTCGCAGCCGGCCACGACCAGCGTCGGCCTCGGCGGCCCGATCGGCCGGACCAGGACCTGGTCGTCGTTCGCGCCCGGCCGGTCGCTGACGACCAGGCCATCAGCCGGGAGGAACCCGGCCCGGCTCGCGGTCGGCCCAGCGAGCGGCAGCGCGACCAGCGAGTCAGCGATCGGAGCGAGCGTGACCCTGCTGCCCTCGCCTGTGGTGATCCCGTGATCGGCCCTGACCGCCCGCGCCGCCATCGCCGGCACGGCGCCCTCGGCGCCGAACAGCTCCTCGACGGCGAGGCCAAGGGCCTGGGCGAGCGCGAGCGCGACCCGGAGCGAAGGATCGGACTGCCCTGACTCAACGGCGGAGACCGCCTGGCGGGTCACGCCGGCCATCCCGGCCAGCTGCTGCTGGGAGAACCCGCGCGCCTGCCGGGCCAGCCGCAGCCTGGTCCCGCTGGCGCCGTTGGTCATGACCGCACCTGGGACTGGCCGGCCGCGACCCCGTCGGGGCCGAAACAGGGCGGGTCGAGCACCGTGACGGTCAGCTCCGCGTCCGCCGGGACCGGCTCGTGCAGCCGGCCCGTCACCGTCGCCTCCCCGGTCCGCAGGCTGATCTCCCACCGCGCCCCGGACGGGCGGCAGCCGGCCACGATGCCGCGTAGCACCACGCCCCGGTCTTCATGGCTGCCGCTGATCACCCGGTCAGGATGCACCCCGTACACGGGTCCGGCGCGCAGGGACGCGCCGGCCTCGCCTCCGGCCGGCACGAACGCGGTGTACCCGACCAGCTCAGCGACCCGCCGGCTGGCCGGCCTGCCCACGACCTCGTCCGGTGCCCCGGTCTGCAGCAGCGCCCCTCGGTCAAGGATCGCGAGCCGGTCGGCGAACGCCTGCGCCTCGGCAAGCTCGTGCGCGACCAGGATCGCCGGTATCCCGCGCTCGCCCACCGAGGCGATCACCAGCTCGCTCAGCGTGCGCCGGAGCGCGGCGTCGAGCCCGGTGTACGGCTCGTCGAGCAGCATGACGTCGCAGCGGGACAGCAGCAGCCGGCCGAGCGCGACCCGGTGGGCCTGCCCGCCGGACAGCCGGGCCGGCATCGACCCGAGCAGGCCTTCGATGCCGAGCGCCGCCGCCAGCGACTCGAGCTCGGCCTGGTCGGCGTGACCGGAGTAGCGCAGGTTGTCGCGTACCGACAGGTGCGGGAACAGGCCAGGATCCTGCCGGAGCAGGCCGACCCGGCGCCGCCACGGCGGCACGGCGACCGGCGGGGGCGCCGTGCTGGTCAGCAGTCGCCCGGCCACCGTGATCCGGGCCCGGCGCGGTGCCACAAGCCCGGCGATCACCTCGAGCAGGGTCGTCTTGCCCGCGCCGGACGGGCCGAAGAGCGCTAGCCGCTCCCCCGGCGCGACCGCCAGCTCGGCGCGCACGGCGAAGTCGCGCCGGTCAACCTCGACGTCGGCTTCGAGCACGAGCGCTCCACAGGTAGGCCGCGATCGGCAGCGGGAGCGCCACGACCAGCAGCACGAGGGCGAACGGCAGCGCGGTCGAAAGCCCGGTCTCCTGGAGCGTCGTCCAGATCTGCAGCGGCAGCCCGTAAGGATGGTAGGCGATGATGATGACAGCGCCAAAGGCCCCCATCGCCCTGGCCCAGGCGACTGCCAGCGCCATCGCGAGGCCAGGGGTCGCCAGCGGCGCGGTCACCCGCCTGAACACAGCCAGCGGCGGGTCGCCGAGCAGCGCCGCCTGCTGCTCGAGCCGGGGCTCGACGGCCGCGAACGCCGCCTGGGCGCCGAGCACGTAGTACGGGGCGGACTCGTAGACCTCGGCGATGACGAGCGCGAGGAAGGTGTTGACGGCGTAGATGTTGAAGTGGCCGAGGATCTGGCCGATGAAGGTATAAGGCCCGATCAGGAAGATCAGCAGCAGGCCGATCACCAGCGGCGGCAGCAGCAGGCTGGCCAGCACCCCGATCTCCCACACCCGGGGGAAAGGCAGCGTGCCGCGGGCCAGCGCCCAGGCCAGCGGGGTGCAGAACAGGACCAGCACCACGAGCGTGATCAGGCCGGCCTCGACCGAGACGATCAGCGGCTGCCAGGCCCCCGGCGCGGTCAGCGCGCTGGTGATCCCGCTCCAGGACAGGTGCGTGAGCAGCGCGATGACCGGGCCGAGCAGGAGCAGCCAGACGATGGCGGCCCCCCCGACGCCCAGCCACCGATTGGCCAGTCGCAGGGCGCCGGGGACCGCCGACTGCTGGGGGCTAACTACCCAGCTCACTCTTCACCGTAGCCGGGATACCCGTGCCGGACGCGGTCGGGGGCAGCAGGGTGTAGCCGCCCTGCTGGTAGAGCTTCCTTCCGGTGGGCGAGAGCACGTACTTGATGAACGCGATCGCGGCCGGGGTCGGCGTGCCGATGGTCGTGATGTCGAGCACCAGCGGCGACCCGGTCTTCTGGACCTTCTGGCCGTCGTCGGTGATCGTCACCATCGCCTTGCCGTACTCGGTGGCGTCAGCGAAGTCGCCGAGGTCAATGTTGGCCGGCAGCTTGATGTAGTCCAGGTGCAGCTCGATGGCCTGGTTCAGGTACGCGCTGGCGGCGTCGAGCTGGCCGGACTCCAGGGTGGAGTCGAGCGAGGCCTCGGCGTAGATCTGCGGGGAGCTGGCCGAGCCGTAGGGGGCAGGGACGCCGATGATCTTCGAGACGGTATCGGACGGCAGGTGGTAGGCCATCTGGGCGAGCTCGAGCATGTAGATGAAGGAGCGGCCCTGCGGGTCGATGTTCGGGTCGGTGCGGCCGAGCTTGAAGCCCTTGGTCTCCATCAGGGTGAACAGGTCCTTCAGCGGCTCCTTGCCGCTGGCGATGGCCTTGAACTGGCTCGCGTACTTGCTCTTCGGGTTGTACGCGACCACCATCTGGGTTCCCGCGTACTGGACGTACCACTTGGTGAACTTGGGCTCGAGCGGCGCGATGTTGTCGCCGCCGACGCTCTCGAAGACGTTCGGGCTGATCTCCTTGGCCGCGATGTCGGATGACAAGGCGCCGGAGGAGTTGACCCAGTCGGTGTACTTGTCCCCGGTGGCCTTGATGAAGGCGGGGACGAAGATCTTGGAGTTGAAGTAGTCGATCGAGGACGCGTAGGCGACCTTGGCCTCGCCAGCCGGCTTCTTGCTTGAGGTCTTGGGGGTGCTTGAGGAACTCGATGAACTGCAGCCGGCGGCCGCGAGCCCGAGGCACGCGATCGCGGCCAGTGTGATGTGCAACCGGCGCGTGCCTGACGGCGCGCGCGGCGAACCCTGCGTTCGTATCATGTACGACGACGATAGCTAGTGTCAGTTGCGCAACGCAAGAAAGCGTGACACTGCGCGATTCGCGCCGACCATGTCCCGCCACCCCGCACGCGGTTCCGAGCCCGCACTGAGACCACGTTCAGCAAGCGTTCAGCTTGCGGCGCTTGGATAACAAACGCAGTCGCACCGCTGCCAGGGCCATAGCATGGTCTGCGGCAGGCGACCCGACTATCCCTCGTGGGCAAGGCAGGGCAGGAATGGGCAAGGCGGAACGGAACCGCGCTCAGAACGCACGGCAGCGAATCGCTCTCCAGCAGCAAGCAGCCAGGCGCGCGGAAGCTCAGCGACGGGCCTTCATCGTGGGCGGCAGCGTTCTCGCCGTCATCGTGATCGTGGTCGCCATCGTGGTCATCAAGTCGCTGCACAAGACGTCCGCCGCCCCGACCGCGAGCAGCACTACGACCGCCAAGACCGTGCCTACAGTGGCGACGGAGATCACCTCGGTGCCAGCGGCGGTGCTCAACAAGGTAGGTGCGGGCCCGAGCGATGTCGCGCCGCTCAAGACGATCACCGACAAGGCGCTGACCATGAACGGCAAGCCCGAGGTGCTGTACATGGGCGCCGAGTACTGCCCGTACTGCGCCGCCGAGCGCTGGGCGCTGGCCGAGGCGCTGAGCAGGTTCGGCACGTTCTCGAACCTGCACTTCATTCACTCGTCAAGCACCGACGTGTACGCCGCCACCCCGACGCTGACGTTCTACCAGTCGACCTACACGAGCAAGTACCTCACCTTCGACCCGATCGAGCTTGAGACAGTGAGCGAGGCGCCGCTGCAGAAGGCGGACGCGGCGCAGACAGCCCTGATCAACAAGTACACCCAGGGCCAGTTCCCGTTCGTGGATGTCGGCGGCAAGTTCATCGTGGACGGCGCCCAGTACCTGCCGAGCACGCTCGGCACCAACCCGACCGCCGGCGACATCAGCAAGACCGCGCTGACCTGGCAGGAGGTCGGCAGCGACATGCAGAACCCGAACAGCTCGGTCGCCCAGGCGATCCTCGGCGCCGCGAACCACGTCACCGCCGCCATCTGCAAGATGACCGGTGACCAGCCGAGCACCGTGTGCAAGTCCGCGAGCGTGACGTCGATCGGCGGCGACATCTGATGGCCACCCAGAAGCAGGCCAAGCGCCGCCGCCACGCGACGGGCGCGAAGAAGCGGACCAGCCACGGCAACAATCGCGGCCGCAACAGCTACGACGTGACGGCGGCCATGGCCAATGGCGCGGCCAAGACTGGCCCAAACTCGGCGGTAGCAGCCGTACCGGCGGTACCGGCGGAGCCGGCCCGCCAGTCGATGCCCGACTGGCTTCGCACCCACCCGCTCGCGCTCACTACGTGGGCACTTTCGATCATTGGCCTGGGCGTGTCGATCTACCTGACGATCACGCACTACGACACCGCGGTCGTGATCGCCTGCTCCGACAAGGGACTCGTGAACTGCGAGAAGGTCACGACCAGCCCGCAGTCCATGGTGTTCGGGATCTTCCCTGTGGCCGTGCTCGGGCTCGCCTTCTACGTCTTCATGTTCCTGATCAACTCACCGCTCGGCTGGCGGATCAGCCAAGGCTCGATCGGCAAGCTGGTCAGGTGGACGCGGCTCGGCTCGGTCATCGTGGGCATGGGCTTCGTGATCTACCTGATCTACGCCGAGCTGGTCCAGATCGGCAACATCTGCTTGTTCTGCACCAGCGTCCACATCGTCACGTTCCTCATGTTCGTCCTGCTCGTCTACGACGCCACGTCCTGGGGGATGTCCACCGCGCCGGCTCGCCGGCGGTAACCGGGCCCGAAGGCGACCTGTCGGCATGAGCAATTCCGGGTGGGGCAGGGACCAGAGCCCGCGGTCCAGGATCGCGGGCATGCAGGCCGCGCAGCGCCAGGCCGAGCAGCGGCGACGGCTCGTCCTCGTCGGCGGCTCGGTCCTGCTGGTAATCGTCGTCGTGGTCGCGTTCATCGTGATCAAGGGCCTCAACCACCCCAAGCAGGGCGGTGGCACTTCCGGCGGGCTGCCCACTTCGGTGGTGGACGACATCACCCACGTTCCGGCGAGCGCGCTCAGCCAGGTCGGCACCGGCGCGCTGCCCGACAGCAGCGAGCTGCCGCTTAAGGCGATCAGCGACACCACTCTCGCGACCGTCAACGGCAAGCCGGAGATGCTGTACATCGGGGCCGAGTTCTGCCCGTACTGCGCCGCGATGCGCTGGTCGATGGCGGTCGCGCTGAGCCGGTTCGGCACGTTCGGCCCGCTGAAGGGCATCCACTCCTCGAGCACGGACGTCTACCCGAACACGGCCACGCTGACGTTCTACCGGCAGCAGTACACCAGCTCGTACCTGACCTTCACCCCGGTCGAGAACGAGACGGTGGCCGAGGCACCGCTGCAGGCCACGACCAAGCAGCAGCAGGCCGTCTGGGCGAAGTACGACACCAGCGACGGCTCGCAGAGCTACCCGTTCATCTACTTCGGCGGCAAGGTCATCCTCACCGGGCCGTTGTATGACCCAGGCGTGCTCAAGGGCCTCTCGTGGTCCCAGATCGCGTCGTCGCTCAGCGACCCGAGTAGCGTCGTCGCGCAGAACGTGCTCGGGGCGGCTAACTATGTCACGGCGGCTATCTGCGCGATGACCGGTGATCAGCCTGCGTCGGTCTGTAGAGCTGGGCCTATTCCTTCGATCTCTTCGAAGATCTAAGGCCTGCTCTGGCGGATTGGCCGGGCGGTCTGCTGGCTACGTGACTCCCGGCGCCCACTACTCCTGGCGGACCATTGCCCACATCTCCCACCCACCACGGAATTTGTTAGCGGGGGCAGTTGTTAGGCTAGCGAACTGTAAGTTCTTCTTACGGAAATAAGCAGGTCGATGGCTATGACAACGGTGAGCACTCCGGTACCGGAGGTAGACGCGCGGGCTGTTGCTCGGGCTGGTGATGCGGCGCTTACCGTGATCAGGCTGTTCCGGTCTATGGAGCGGGTCGATGCTGGGCTTACTCCGCAGCAGTTCCGGATGCTCAAGCTGATCGGGGCGGGTGGGGAGCGGTCGGCGCGGCTGGCTGAGCGGCTGGCGGTTGCCAAGCCCACTCTGACCAGTACGGCTGACGGGTTGGTCGCCGCTGGGCTGGTCTGGCGGGAGACCGAGATTTCGGACCGGCGGGTGGTCAAGCTGCGGCTGACTGAGGCGGGGCAGGTGGCCCTCGATCATGCGAATGCCGTTTACGGGGAGTGGCTGGCGGAATTGCTGGTCGCTGCTGGCGAGCCGGAGCGGCTGCTCGATGGCTTGGGGTTGATTGACCAGGCCATCGATCAGCTGCGTGTTGCCAAGAAGGCCGGCACCTGAGTCAAGGGAGACTAATGAAGTCGGTGGCCGATCCGCAGCAGGGCTGGTTGCGACGGCTTGTTAGGTACTGCTGGCGGCGCCCTGGCGCCGTCATTCTCGCGTTCGGCGGGTCGTTGCTGGCGACGCTCGTCGCCGTGGCGATCCCGCTGATTCAGCGCGATGTCGTGAACAACGCGATCCTGGCCCGCCACCAGCCGATCTGGATCGGCGCGGTGGCGCTGCTGTTCGCGGCGGCGCTGAGCTTCGTGGGAGTGTTCGTCCGGCGCTACCTCGGCGGCCGGATGTCGCTGGACGTCCAGCACGACCTGCGGACCGAGATGTTCGAGTCGCTGTCGAAGCTCGATGGGGCCCGGCAGGACCAGTTGCATACCGGTCAGGTCGTCAGCCGGTCGATCTCCGACGTCAACATGGTGCAGAGCCTGCTCAGCATGACGCCCATGCTGCTCGGGAACGTGCTGCTCTTTGTCTTGTCGGTGATCGTCATGGCGGTGCTCTCGCCGATGCTGACCATCGTCGCGCTCCTGGTCGGCCCGGCCCTGTTCGTTATCTCGATCGCCTCCCGCAACAAGCTGTTCCCTGCGAGCTGGTACGCCCAGCAGCAGGCGGCCAACGTCGCCGGCGTGGTGGACGGCGCGGTGACCGGCGTCCGCGTGGTCAAGGGGTTCGGCCAGGAGGAGCAGGAGGTCAACCGCCTCGAAGGCGTGAGCAAGATCCTCTACGCCGCGCGGGTGCGCACGGTCAGGCTGACCGCGCGGTTCAACCCGACCCTGCAGGCGGTGCCCTCGCTCGGGCAGGTCGGCGTGCTGGCGTTTGGTGGCTGGCTAGCCATCAAGGGCGAGATCAACCTCGGCACCTTCTTTGCCTTCTCTTCTTACATCGCTCAGCTGGTCGGCCCGGTGCGGGCGCTGACCAGCCTGATCACCATCGGCCAGGAGGCGCGGGCCAGCGTCATCCGGGTGTTCGAGGTGATCGACTCCCGCCCGGTGATCACCGAGAAGCCGGACGCGATCGCGCTTCCCCGCGGCGCTAACGACGTCGAGCTTGATGACGTCACGTTCGGCTACCTGCCGTCCGAGCCGGTGTTGCGCGGGCTGTCGCTGACCGTCTCGCCCGGTGAGACCCTCGCGGTCGTGGGCACGTCCGGCTCGGGCAAGTCGACGATCTCCTTGCTGCTGCCCAGGTTCTATGACGTGAACTCCGGCGCGGTGCGGATCGGCGGCCACGATGTCCGCGACCTGACCATGGACTCAGTCCGCGAGTCGATCGGGCTGGTGCTGGAGGACAGCTTCCTGTTCTCCGACACGGTCAAGTCCAACATCTCCTACGGCCGGCCCGACGCGACCGATGCGCAGATCATCGGGGCGGCCAGGGCCGCCGAGGCCGACGACTTCATCCTGAACCTGCCTGACGGCTATGACACCGTGATCGGCGAGCAGGGCCTGACCCTGTCCGGCGGTCAGCGGCAGCGGGTCGCGCTGGCGCGGGCGCTGATCACCGACCCGGCGATCCTGGTGCTCGATGACGCCACGTCCGCGATCGACGCGCGGGTCGAGGCGCAGATCCACGAGACCCTGCGCCGGGTGATGGCCGGGCGCACCACGCTGCTGATCGCTCACCGCCGCTCGACCCTGCAGCTCGCGGACCGGATCGCGGTGCTGGACGCCGGCCGGCTGGTCGACGTCGGCACCCACGAGGAACTGGCCGGGCGGTGCCCGCTGTACCGGCTGCTGCTGTCCGGTCCCGGTGACGACGCCGAGGGCGTCGACGCCGGCGAGCTTGCCTACTACGAGAACGGCGCTGACCGGGGGCTGGCCGCGTCGGCCACGGCCGACGCTCCGGCTGGCATCACGCCGAGCCTGTGGCCGGCCGACTACACGCCACGGGAAGATGCCGAGGCGGGAGGCCTTCAGCTGACCGGGCAGGCGAGCGCCGCGATCGGGCGCGGGGCCGGCTTCGGCGGCGGTGCCGGCCGCGGCCGGGCCGCCGCCGGCGCTCGCGGCCTGGGCGTTGGCGACGGCGGCATGCTGGCCGGGATACCGCCTACGCCCGAGCTTCTGGCCAAGGTGGACGCGCTGCCGCCGGCCAACGACCAGCCGGACGTGGACGAGGCGTTCAGCCGCGCCCCCGATCCCAAGTTCAACCTGAACAGGCTGCTGAAGCCGTTCGCGATCGCGCTGATCGCCGGTCTGATCCTGGACGGGCTCGACGCGATCGCGGGCGTGGCGCTGCCCTGGCTGATGCGCGGCGGCATCGACCACGGCATCGAGGTCAAGGCCTTCCATTACATCGTGATCGTGTCGGCCGCCGCGTTCGCGATCGTGCTCGCCGACTGGGTCATCAACGCGATCCAGACCGTGGTCGTCGGCAAGAACGGCGAGCGGCTGCTCTACACGCTGCGGGTCAAGATCTTCAGCCAGCTGCAGCGGCTCGGGCTCGACTTCTATGAGCGCGAGATGGCCGGGCGGATCATGACCAGGATGACCACGGACGTGGACGCGATGTCCACGTTCTTGCAGACCGGCCTGATCACGATGGTCAACTCCATGCTGACGTTCATCGGCGTGCTGATCGCGCTGCTGCTGATCAACATCAAGCTTGGGCTCATCTTGTTCAGCGTGCTCCCGGTCCTGATCGTGGCCACGGTCATCTTCAGGATGAAGTCATCGCGGGCCTACGCGGACGCTCGCGAGAAGGTCAGCATCGTCAACGCGGACCTGCAGGAGAACGTGGCCGGGCTGCGGGTCGCCCAGGCCTACCGGCGCGAGCAGGTCAACCAGGACAAGTTCGCCGGCCTGTCCAGCGCCTACCTGCGGTCGCGGCTGCGGGCCCAGCGCTATATCGCGATCTACTTCCCGTTCGTGCAGGCGCTGTCCACGGTCGCCGGCGCCGTGGTGCTGTTCGCCGCGGCCAGCGAGGTGCACAGCGGCCTGCTCACCGCGGGCAGCCTGATCGCCTACCTGCTCTACATCGACCTGCTGTTCTCCCCCGTGCAGCAGATGTCGCAGGTGTTCGACGGCTACCAGCAGGCCGCGGTGGGGCTTGACCGGATCTCCAGCCTGATGCGGATCAAGACCAGCACGCCGCAAGCCGAGCACCCGGTCAAGGCCGGACGGCTGCGCGGCGAGATCGAGCTGGACGACGTGCACTTCAAGTACCAGCAGGGCAGGACCGAGGCGATCGGCGGGATCAGCCTGAAGGTGGCGCCTGGCGAGACCGTGGCGTTCGTTGGCCAGACCGGCGCCGGCAAGTCCACGCTGGTCAAGCTCGTCGCCCGGTTCTACGACGTCACCAGCGGCCAGGTGCGCGTCGACGGAGTCGATGTCCGCGACTACGACCTGTCCAGTTACCGGCACAACCTCGGGGTCGTGCCGCAGGAGTCTTACCTGTTCGCAGGCACGCTCAGGGACGCGATCGCCTACGGCAGGCCCGAGGCGTCCGACGCCGAGGTCGAGGCCGCGGCCCGCGAGGTGGGGGCGATCGAGATGATTTCCCGGCTGCCAGGCGGGTTCTACCACGAGGTCGCCGAACGCGGGCGCAACCTGTCGTCCGGGCAGCGCCAGCTGATCGCGCTGGCCCGCGCCTACCTGGTCGATCCGGCGATCCTCCTGCTCGACGAGGCGACCGCGGCCCTCGACCTGGCCGCCGAGGCCGAGGTGATCAAGGCGACCGAGCAACTGGCCGCGACGCGGACCACGCTGCTGGTCGCGCACCGCCTCACCACCGCCGCGCGGGCGGACCGGATCGTCGTGATGGACGGCGGCCGGATCGCCGAGATCGGCACGCACGAGGACCTGATCGCCGCCGGCGGCGTCTACACCGCCTTGTGGACCGCCTTCATCGGCGACACCGCCCTCGCCGCCTAGCTCTCGCCGCCTGGCTTAGGCGTCGGCGTTGACCAGCTCGTCCAGCTGGAGCGGACGATCGGCCACGGCCGGCGCCGCCTCCGGCTGGACCGAGCGCATGCGCCAGACATCGCGCGGGATCAGGGCGAGCGCCGACGCGACACCGATGACCGCGGCCGCGCCGTATTCCGTGGCCGAGACCCCGATCAGGGCCGCGATCGGGCCAGCGACCAGCGCGCCGGCCGGCATGCCCATCGAGCTGCCGAGCGCGTCGTAGGCCGATACCCGGGCGAGCATGTCGGACGGGATCTTGGTCGCCATCGTGACGGCCCAGATGACGCTCATCATCTCCACGGCCACGCCGAGCCCGAAGGCCGCGACGCAGATCGCTGGCAACGGCAGCAGCATGGCGAGCGCCAGCGGCGAAACCGCGATCGCAGCCCCGCTGACCACCACGAACAGGATCGGCCGGCGCGGCGACCAGCGCAGCGAGACCATCCCGCCGACGATGAGGCCGATCGCCTCGGCCGCCGCTATCAGGCCCCAGGCCTCAGCCCCGCCCAGGTGCGCCTTGGCCACCTCAGGGCCGAGCACCTGGAAGCCGCCGCACCAGGCCGCGAGCACCACGGTGAACTGGAACACGGTCGTCCACAGCCAGGTGTGCGACCAGAACTCCGACCAGCCCTCGCGCAGCTCACGCAGCACGCTCGGGGCCTGCGCGGAGTCCGTTCCTTCGCCGTCTGCCGCCGTCGGCCGCGGCGCGATCCGGATCGCGAACATCAGCGGCACGGCACCGAAGGTGCCGATCCCGCAGACCGCGAGCGCCAGGCCGGCGCCGAAGAGCGCCACGCACTCACCGGCCAGGGCGGCCCCGGCCATCATGGCCGCGTTCATGGCGAGCCGGCTGATCGCGTTCGCTTCCTGCAGCTGTTCCTTCGGCACGAGCCGGGGCAGCAGCGCCGTCGATGCCGGATAGAACAGGGCCATTCCCGTACCGGTCAGGAGCTCAAGGCCGATCATCGTCGGCAGGTTGGGCCGCCCGGTCAGGACCAGGATGCCGAAGGTGCCCTCTCCCGCCGCGATCATGACATTAGCGGCCACGATCACGAGCTGCGGCGCGATCCGGTCCGCGATCACGCCCCCGATCAGCAAGAACACCAGCGACGGCGCGATCTGCGCGGCCAGTACATACGAAAGGTCGCTCGTGGACCCGGACGGATGGGCCGCCGAGGTCGTCGCCCCGAGCACCGCGAACGAGACGCCCACGAGGGAGAACGAGAACGCCAGCGGAGCGAGCAAGCGGTCGGCGAGCAGCAGCCTGAAGTTGCGGTTGGACAGGACGGGGAAGCGGCGCGTCAGCGCACGCGTAAGCATGACTACATTCCTTTTCTGATCAGACGCCAAGCTGCCTGATCCTATCGGCGCTGGTCAGAAGCGCCCAAGTGGTTTTCTCCGTGGCATTAGCGCACACCGGGGGCGGACCACGCCTACCTCCCAAACCCGGCGAAGCGCCCGAGCATTCCCAGCCTGGGCACTGGGCGAGAACCGGGAGCCGATCTCGGCAAGGCGGCCGGCAGTCGGTAGAGTCGGCCTGCGGGGCAGCGACGGGCGAGTCAGCACCTAATGTGAGATTTAGCCGTGAAGATGGCCGGAGCAACCGCGACGGCCGCATCGGCAACTGCGGCCTTTCACCATCGACTGAGGGAGGCCAGTCGCCGATGAGCATTCTCGGCACGAGAGTTCTGCGCACCGAGGATCCGAAGTTCCTGACTACCGGCGGCGTCTATACCGAGGACGTGACCGACGAGGCGCTGACCGGCGCGTGCCACGTGTTCTTCGTCCGCTCCCCGATCGCGCACGCCGAGATCACCAGGATCGACGCGAGCGCCGCGCTCGAGGCGCCGGGCGTGCTCGCCGTCTACACGGCCGATGACCTGGCCGAGCTACCGGTGGTCCCGCCGCCGGCGGCTGGTGCCCTCGTCAACGCGGCGATGGCCAGGCCGCTGCTCGCGACCGGGAAGGTGCGGTTCGTCGGCGACCTGGTCGCGGCCGTGGTAACCGAGCAGCTCTACCAGGGCGAGGACGCCATCGAGCTGATCGACGTCGACTACGAGCCGCTGCCGGCCGTCATCGACTTCGATGACGCCCTGGCCGGCGAGACGCTGCTGTTCGATGAGGCAGGCACGAACGTCGCCGCGACCTTCGGCGACCGGGACGAACTCGCCGTTGACCTGTTCGACGGCTGCGAGGTCGTGGTGAGCCAGGTCATCGTGAACCAGCGGGTCGCGCCGGCCTCGATGGAGGGCCGGGCGGCGGCCGCGGCCTGGGGCGAGGATGGCCGGCTGACCGCGTGGATACCGAACCAGGGCGCCCAGGGCACCAAGAGCGCCCTGGCCCGGATGCTCGGCCTGGAGCCAGCGGCCGTCCGGGTGATCACCCCGGACGTGGGCGGCGCTTTCGGCGCGAAGTTCGGCGCCGACCCCGAGCACGCCATCGTCGCCTGGATCGCCGGGAAGCTCGGCCGTCCGGCCCGGTGGACCGAGACCAGGTTCGAGAACCTGGTCGCGATGACGCACGGCCGGGCCCAGCGTCATGACGTCACGATCGGCGGCAGCCGGGGCGGCGATGTCCAGGCGTACCGGATCGACGTCATCCAGGATGCCGGCTGCTATCCGAGGCTCGGCGCAATTTTGCCTTCCTTGACGATCTTGATGGCGACCGGCCCGTACGACATCCCCAAGGCCGAGGCGGTCGCCCGCGCCATCGTCACGAACACCACCCCGGTGGGCGCTTACCGAGGGGCCGGCCGACCGGAGGCGACCGCCGCCCTTGAGCGCGCGTTCGACCTGTTCGCGGCCGAGATCGGGATGGACCCGGTGCAGGTCAGGCGGCAGAACTTGCTGCCGCCGTTCACCGAGCCGCATACCACGGCGTTCGGCGCGAAGTACGACAGCGGCGAGTACGTCAAGGCACTCGAGCTGGCGTTGGAGACGGCCGGGTACGACAAGCTGCGCGACGAGCAGGCCAGGCGCCGGGCCGAGGCGGACATCGTCCAGCTCGGCATCGGCATCGCCTCCTACGTGGAGATCACCGGCGGCGGTGACGAGTCAGGACCGCCGTCGGAGAACGCGACCGTGGAGGTCCACCCGGACGGCACCGCGACGATCCTGACCGGCACCTCGCCGCACGGCCAGGGTCACTCGACGGCCTGGGCGATGATCGCCAGCGAGGAACTTGGCATCCCCGTGGACAAGATCACCCTCAAGTGGGGCGACACCGACCTGATCCCGGTCGGCGGTGGCACCGGCGGCTCGCGCAGCCTGCAGCAAGGCGGCGCGGCGGTGCAGCAGGCGTCAAGGGAACTGCTTGACGTCGCCCGCGAACGGGCCGCCGCCGAACTCGAGGCCAGTGCCGCCGACCTCGTCTTCAACGCCGGGCGGAGCGCCTTCGAGGTCAAGGGCGACCCGGACGCGACCGTCCCGCTGGTCAAGCTGGCGGTCGCCGAGCGATTGTTCGTGCACACGATCTTCAGCGCACCCGGCGCTACCTTCCCGTTCGGCACTCACGTCGCGGTGGTCGAGGTGGACACCCAGACCGGCAAGGCCACGATCCGCTCGGTGTGCACGGTCGATGACGCCGGCATCGTGCTGAATCCCCTGCTCGCCGAGGGCCAGCGGCATGGCGGCATCGCCCAGGGCGCCGCCCAGGCCCTGCTTGAAGAGGTCGTCTACGACGCCGACGGCAACCCGCTGACGGCCAGCTTCGCTGACTACCCGATCGTTTCGGCCACCGAACTGCCCAGCTTCGACCTGGCCACGATGGAGACGCCGACCAACTACAACCCGCTCGGCGCCAAGGGCATCGGCGAGGCCGGCACGATCGGCGCTACCCCGGCCGTCCAGAACGCGATCGTGGACGCTGTCGCCCACCTGGGCGTCCGCCACGTCGACATGCCCACCACGCCGATGCGGATCTGGCGGGCGATCCAGCAAGCCGAGCAAGCGCGATCGGAGCGTGCGTAGATGCGAGTCCAGCTCACCGTCAACGGCGAGCCGAGGTCGGACGAGATAGAACCACGGTTGCTGCTGGTGCACTACCTGCGCGAGGTCTGCGGCCTGCGGGCCGCCAACATCGGCTGTGACACCACGTCGTGCGGTGCCTGCACGGTCCTGCTGAACGGCGAGTCCGTGAAGTCCTGCACGGTCCTCACCGCCCAGGCGGCCGGGCAGGACGTCACCACCGCCGAGGGGCTTGCTCTTGATGGCGAGTTGCACCCGGTCCAGGCCGCGTTCCGGGCCGAGCACGGCCTGCAGTGCGGGTTCTGCACTCCCGGCATGGTCATGGCGTCGGTCAGCCTGCTGGCCGAAAACCCGAACCCGACCGAGCAAGAGGTCCGCGAGGGGCTCGAAGGCAACCTGTGCCGCTGCACCGGCTACCACAACATCGTCCGCGCCGTGCTCGCCGCCGCCGCCGCGCACGAGGCCGAGGTGACCGCGTGATCCCGGCCCAGTTCGAGTACGTGGCGGCCGAGTCGATCAGTCAGGCGCTGGACTTGCTGGCCGAGCACGGCGACGACGCGAAGGTGCTCGCCGGCGGCCACTCGCTGCTCCCGATGATGAAGCTGCGGCTGGCCGCGCCTGAGGTGCTCATCGACATCACGCGGGTAGCCGAGCTTCGCGGGATCAGCGTCGACGGTGATTCATTGGTCATCGGCGCGACGACCAGGCATGCCGACGTCGCGTCGTCGGAACCGGTCCGAGCCGATGCCCCGCTGCTCGCGCACGCCGCGTCACTGGTCGGCGATCCGCAGATCAGGCACCGGGGCACGATCGGCGGCTCCATCGCGCACGCCGATCCGGCCGCCGACCTGCCGATGGCGATCATCGCGCTCGGCGCTTCGCTCGTGCTGACCGGGCCCGGCGGCACCAGGACCGTCGCCGCCGACGACTTCTTCACCGGCTACTTCGAGACCGCGCTCGACGAGGGCGAACTGCTCACCGCGATCCGGGTGCCGCGCCGTCCCGGCGTGCCCTGGGGATACCAGAAGTTCGTGCGCCGGGCCAACGACTGGGCGATCGTCGGCGTCGCGGCCATCGCAGGCCGGATCGCCCTCGGTAACATGGGCCCGACCCCGCTCCGCGCGACCGCGGCCGAGGAGTCGCTCGCCCAAGGCAACAGCACCGATCAGGCAGCCGAGCTGGCCGCCGAGGGCACGAGCCCGGCGAGTGACATCCATGCCGATCCGCAGTATCGCCGCCACCTGGCCCGGGTACTGACGGCCAGGGCACTCGCGGGACAGCACTCGTAGCTAGGAGCCTTCCGACATGAACACCAGCACCCCGGCCGATGACCCGCGGGCTCAGCTCGCCGAGGTCGAGCGGGATCTCGAGGACTTGCGGCGCACGGCGGCGAATGTACGGGCCGGTGTGGGTGACGAGGATGACCCGGACGATCGCGGTGCGCTGATCGAGCAGGCTGATGAGCTGGACCTGCAGGCCGAGGATCTTGTTGCCCGGCGGGATGAGTTGAAGGCTCGGCTGGATTCATAGCACCGCTACGAGGACAAGTCCCGCTCCAGGGGAGTCCGGAAGCGTGGGATCACGCGGGTGTCGGCTAGCCAGATGGTGAGTCTTTGGCCTTCGGCCTCGACTCGGGCCTTCGCTTCGCTTCCGACGTCTTCCAGGAGTCTCGTCACGACTTCGCCGTCTTTGCGCTGGGCCCAGCCGCCTATTACTCGGCCGTCTAGCCAGATCGTCGGGCCCGCGTTGCCGTTGGTGTCGAACAAGGATTTGGCGTGCGGGCCCAGGAACCAGGAGCGGTCGGCCCAGCCCATGGTCGTGGGGTCTAGAGCCGGGAGCAGGGCGATCCAGCTGCCGGGGTCCGGCGTCTCTTCGATGTCGTCGGGGAGGACTACTCCCGTTGCGCCGTCGATGTCTATCTCTATGGCGCTGATGTCGGCGAGGGCTTGCTTGACCTGGGTGGTTGTCCAGGCGGTCCACCATTTGAGGTCGGTCAGGGGGGCGGGGGCGAAGGCGCGGAGCCATTGGCGGGCTAGCTCGGCCTTGGCTTCGCGTTCGGCGGCCCCGTGGAGGTCTACGCCTGGGAGCCAGTCCTCGGTGCGGGACCAGCGGTACTGCTGGGAGAGCCAGGTGCCGATGGGGCGGCCCCGCACCAGGTGGCCTTCGGCGGCCAGGACGAGCAGCACCCGGCTGGTGATGTTCGCGGTCGTCTGGTAGGACTTGCCCTCCGCCATCTGCAGGGTCGTCTTGAGGCGAGGTTCGGCCTTGGACAGCTCGGAAGCCGCCATCGGCGCCTGGCGCTCGGCCAGGATCGCGAGCACTGACTTCTCGACGTCGGCCAGGAAGGGCTCGGGATCGGCGATCCCGCCGAGCTCACGCAAGTGCTTGAGCAGCACGGCGCGCTGGTCCCGCGCGACCCGGTTCGTCGTCGACGCCTGGACAACCGGGACGGACTCGGTCGGAACCAGCCAGACCGTGCGCCGCATCGCGAGCATCCGCACGAGTTCCCTGCGGTCGTAGATGGACTCCTCGATCATGGCCGGGGTCACCTGCCCCGCCGTCCTGGCCCTGATCGAGAGGAAGACCGTAGCTGGGTCAGTACCGTGCAGGCTCACCAGCCGCCGACCGACCTCGGCGGGACCTCCCGGCCTCCCATCCCCCGCCAGCCCATGCCTGACCGCCAGCCGCCGCCGCCGCTCCGCCACACCTATCCGCCGCATACAGCCATGATCGCCCACACACGACTCTCCGCGACCACGCACCGCCCGCTACCCCCGCCCTCACGCTCCGCGATTCAGCATCAAAAGATCTTGGAATTACTGCCGGTCTATTTTCCGGGGGAATGACAAGATCTTGGGAACTAGCAACGAAAAGTCGCCAAGATCTTGAGCTGCAGCGCGCGAACGGGTCGCCTAGACGTCTCGTTCGGCTACGAACGTGTCGGCTCCCGGAATGCCAGGCTGCACAGGTTCCTGGCCGGACCGCCACTCCCGGCCAGGCAGCGACTCCCCGGCCGAAAGCAACTCCGCGCCAAGGCGACTCCACACCAGCCCTACGACACCCGTGGAGTAGTGGTGTCACCGGCGGGAAGACAGCGAGGTAACGCTGGCTTACTAGTGGTTAGGGTTGTTTTCAGGGGCGACCAAGCCGGGCGAAGCCTGGCACCGAACGGGCCACGGGGAGGCAGGCGCTATGGGCGGTGGTATTGGGGCCCGGGTGCTCGCGATCATGGGGTCGGGCGAGACCAGCCCGACCATGGTGACCATACACAAGGCCCTGGTGGAACGGCTTGGCCCAGGCGCGGCGCACCGCGCGGTGCTGCTCGACACGCCCTATGCGTTCCAGGAGAACGCGGCCGATATCTCGGCCCGCGCCCAGGCCTACTTCGCCCGCAGCGTCGGACTGAGGGTCGACGTCATGGCCTACTCCGACGGCAAGCCGTCGGCCGGGCAGGTCGCGGCTATCCGCAGTGCGGACTGGGTCTTCGCCGGTCCTGGCAGCCCGTCGTACGCGCTATCCAAATGGCGTGGCGGTCCAGTGCCAGAGGCGCTGCGCGAGCGGATCGCCGCGGGCACGGGCGTCACCATCATCGCATCGGCGGCGGCAGCGGCCATGGGCTTCCTGGCTGTACCGGTCTACGAGATTTACAAGGTTGGCGCCGACCCGCACTGGCTCGAAGGCCTCGACCTGCTCGGGGTACTCGGGCTGAAGGTAGCCGTGATACCGCACTACGACAACGCCGAGGGCGGCACCCACGACACCAGGTTCTGCTATCTCGGTGAACGCCGCCTTTCCGTGCTGGAGCGCCAACTGCCCGAGGACTGCGCCGTCCTCGGCGTCGACGAGCACACGGCGCTGGTGTTCGACCTAGAGACGGATCAGGCCGAGGTGCTAGGCAAAGGCGGCGTGACCGTGCGCAAGCATGGCGTCAGCACCGTCCTGCGCGCCGACTCAGCGATCTCGCTCGCCGACCTGCGAGACCTGGTCGCCCACGGACCCAGCGCCAGCCCGCCGATTCAGGTGGCGCAGCCGTGCCAACCGGTACCCAGGTCGAGGGATGGCGAGCTCCTCGCGGCCGGATCCGAACTCCCGGCCCTGACCGCTTCGGCCGAGCATCGCTTCGACGCGGCCGCCCGCGAACGCGACAGCGCCGCGATGGTCAGCGCCATCCTTGACCTGGAAACCGCGATCGAGGCCTGGGCATCAGACACCGACGAGAACGACAACTCCGACCTGGCCAGGGCAGTCTTGCGCGGCCTGGTCGCCAGACTGGGCAAGAGCGCGGAAGGCGGGCTGGCCGATCCGGCGGACCGACTACGGCCTGCGGTCGAACCGCTGATCGAGCTGCGCGCATCACTGCGCAAGGACGGCGCGTACGCAGCCGCCGACGAGATCAGGTCAGCGCTAGCGGCCGCTGGAGTTGAACTGCGCGACTCATCCGACGGCACCCAGTGGACCCTCGCCGCCTCGGCACCAGCGACGACCTAGCGAGCCTCAGGCCTGTGCCCCTACCCACTCGGAGTCGCCGTCAGTGAACTGCTGATTCTTCCAGATGGGAACCGAGTCCTTGATCTGGTCGATGATCGTGCGGCAGGCATCGAACGCGGCCGCGCGCCCCTGGCACGCCACTGCCACGATGACGGCAATGTCGCCGATCTTCAGGTCACCCACCCGGTGCACCGCGGACACCGCCTTGATCGGATACGTCGCGATCGCGCGATCAACGACCTCACGCAACCGCTCCTCGACGGTCGGATGGGCCGAGTAGTTCAGGTCCGCAACTGTCCGGCCCTGGTCCACGTCGCGAACGACCCCGGCAAACAGAGCGATGCCGCCAGCCGAGGGAACGTCACTCACCGACGCATATACATCTGCTACGGAAAGTGGTGATTCGCCCACGCCAAGCATCCTGATGACATCCACCGCAAGAGTCTAGCCGGGCCGACCTTGCCCGCCCTCCAGCAGCGGGGCCGGCCGAGCACGACCGGGCCTGAGCCGTCGCCGATGACTTCACTTTGCTTGGTCGCGCTTCCCCTACTTTCGAATATGGCCGACCGTCTCGGCCATCGATTCTCCGCCTTGCGGTCACCGAGTCCAGGCCCGGTCGGCGCCCGCAGGAAGCACAGGCAGACTGGGAACGCTGACGGACATGCACCCGTTCGGTGCGATCGGATACCGGCGCCTGCCCGGACGACAGTGCCAGCCTGATACCGTGCTCAACACCTACCGCACCGGCGGCGGACGGCTCGACCCCGAGGTGCGGTACCGGGCCGACCGGCACTGGGAACTACGCGAGCTCACCGGCGTCCCCCTCGCCCAGGCGATCAGCGACGAGGCCGAGATCAGCGAATGCATCAGCAAACTCAGAGCTGGCCCTATCTTTGGCTAGCTACACCTATCCGCCCTGGCTAGCCCGCTACAGGCACGCGCCCCAGAGTTAGGTCATACGCCCAGACGGCCCGCCGCACCCCGCCCGACCAGCAAGAACAGTCAGCCAACCTCAAGATCGTCGGAAACTCGGGCTAGGCGGAGCGGTGCACGACGTCGGGAGGGGTCGGCCGCGGTGATGACGTGCTCACCCGGCCTCTTGCTGGCCGTAGTAGCGCGCAACGGCATGGAAGGCCTCTTTGGGTTCCCAGCCAACGTCGGGATACGTCGTGCCGTGCTGGCCGTAAGGGAGGGCGCGGACGATGCTGAGTGCCGTGGCGTCGAGGTCGTGGTGCGGGTCCTCGCAGTAGGGCGCGAGCGGGAAGCTGAAGCTCATGACGAACGCCCGGTCGACCCCGGCCCGGTCGAGCAGCTGGAGCTGGTCGATGAGGAGCCTGGCCTGGGCCTGCTCATCCCGGGGATACACCGTCCGCACCCGCGGCCGGATGAACGGTCGCAGGACCGGTATTGCCATTCCCAGCATGGACAATGGTGTCGCGTTGAAGGTGCTGAGAAATTTCGGGTCGTCAGCGTCCCGGCAAGAAGCGAAGCCGAGCTCGGTGATCGCGACCGGCTTCCCGGTTGCCTGGAGTTGGCTGATCTTGGCCAGGTACTCGTCGGTCGTGAAAGCCTGCGGGCGGTAGTAATTGACGCCGACGACATCGAAGTGGTCCCAGTCGACCCGCTCAAACGGCAGCGCGCTGTAGCTGATCGGGCCGCAGTAGACGCGGCGTACCGAGGTTGCCGCTTTCGCCAGGAATGCACGCAGCGGCTCCTGCCCGGACCGCACGAATTCCCTGAGCCGGGGCAGGCGGCTGCGCTGTGCGAGGCTGCGGCCCGGCACGATGCCGCGCATGAACAGGGTGAGCTCGTTGCCGACGCTGAAGGTCAGCCGGTCCGGCCAACGCCGGAACAGGGGTTCAGCCGCGGCGGCGGCTTCGGTGATGTAGGACAGCGTGCGCTGCGGCGTGGCGTTCCACAATTCAGGTCCCAGCCATACGTTGAGGCCGGCCGATGCCGCGTAGTCGGCGGCTGCCAGCAGGCGGTGGGGGTCACGGCCGGCCAGCCGCACGGCGTTGGCATGCAGGCCCGTCCGGATGATGTCCAGTTCCTGGCGCATCAGGGTCGGCGTGTAGTCGGGTCGCCAGTTCATGGACAGCGAACCCATCGAACGGCCGACGTCGTAGACCACCCCGCGCTGTCGTATCACCGGCGCGGCCCGTCCTGGCCGGCCGCGACCATCTTCTGGATCGCCTGGCGGGTCACACCAAGCTCCCTGGCCAGATCGGCTTGCGAGAAGCCCTCGGCTAGCAATGCGTCGATCAGACGGCGGCGCTGCCGGGACAGCTCCCGCGCCGCGCGGAAGTGCTCGATCGCTGCTGCGCGGACCTGCTTCACCTCCTCGAGGAGTGCCGCGTGAGCCGCCGATTCGATGTGCTTGACCATGAGACCATTATGACAACCCCCGGTTGTCGTATCAACTAAGGATCGTCATATGCGGTGCCAGGCCACCTGACGGCCTCGGTTAGTGCGCATACCCACCTGCCCCAAGCCAGGACCACAAAATTGACGCACCCCCAGCCGGTAGCGGACGCAGCTTCGTTGTCGGTGGGGGTTGGTAGGGTCGTGGCAGTTGAAGAGAGTGGCGTCGCCGGGATGTATGTGGTCTAGGAAATTAGGCGCTGTAGTTCGAGCGCGATTGGGCTCCCAGCCTCAGGCAGGAGCGATTCCCGGTGTGATTGGCCCTCCGTTCTGAGCATGAGGTTCTGCGGCTTTTGAGCGAGTTTCCACAGCTGTGAGCTAGTGGTGGTCGCGGCGCGGGCAGCGTTCGCTTGTGCGGTACCGGCGATGGTTCCGGCAATTCAGTCAGTCTGTTAGCTCAGTCAGCCTTGGCACCGGCACGTCCTGACGGGAGGTAGTGCCTGATGCGCGCGTCTAAACAAGATCAGCAGCCCGGTGCGCCTTCGCCCGCGCCCGGCTCCAGTCGGCCGCCGGTCGATGCAAGCTTCGTCGCGCCGTCTGCCGCTGCGGCTGGTCGCGCTGCGGCTTGCCCAACCACGCCTGACCCCCCCGCGTCCGGCTCTGCAGAGGCAGGTCGGACAGCGCCGAGCTGTGGAGGGCCGGAATGGGCCGAGCCGGGGTCGGCGGCGGAGGCAGTGAAGATGGTGCTGGCCGGGCTCGGCTGGCTCGCCGGAACCACCTCTGGCGGGGCCACCGCTGGCGCCGACGTGGCCGGGATGCCGGGCGAGGTGCAGGCGGAGTGCCTGCGCGGCTTGGAGCGGGCCCGGTCCGTGTGGACGGCGGCGCACGCCCGGGTGCTGGGCGCGTTCGACGCCGGGCTCGGCTTCGAGGCCGACGGGCAGGGCTCGGCGAAGGCGTGGCTGGGGTGGCAGACCCAGGTCACCCCCGGCGCCGCCACGGGGTCGACCGGGTGGATGCGGCGGCTCCGCGCCCACCCCGACATCGCCGACGCGCTGCGCCGCGGCGCCATCTCCGCGTCCTTCGCCCGCGAGATCTGCGCCCTGA
>DATKFV010000079.1:0-53538 GCA_035511035.1 Streptosporangiaceae bacterium | reverse complement strand
GACGCCGTCGATGAGCTCATCGCCGAGGGCCAGGGCGACATCCTCGTCTTCCTCAGCGGCGAGCGCGAGATCCGCGACACGGCCGACGCCCTCACCGGCGCGGCCACCGAGCACGGCCGCGAGGTCGAGGTCCTGCCGCTGTACGCCAGGCTCTCGGCCGCCGAGCAGCACCGGGTGTTCGCCCCGCACGGCAGCCGCCGTATCGTCCTGGCCACGAATGTGGCCGAGACCTCGCTGACCGTCCCCGGCATCAAGTACGTGATCGACCCAGGCACCGCGCGCATCTCCAGGTACAGCAACCGGACCAAGGTCCAGCGCCTGCCGATCGAGCCGATCTCGCAAGCCTCGGCCAACCAGCGCAAGGGCCGCTGCGGCCGCACCTCCGACGGCATCTGCATCCGGCTGTACAGCGAGGACGACTTCGAGTCCAGGCCCGAGTTCACCGAGCCTGAGATTCTGCGGACCAACCTTGCCTCGGTCATTTTGCAGATGGCCGCCCTTGACCTTGGTGAAGTCGCCGGTTTCCCGTTCATCGATCCACCCGAGACCCGCAACGTGACCGACGGCGTCCGCCTGCTCGAAGAGCTCGGCGCGGTCTCGCCGTCCGGCCAGCCTGGGACGAGGCTGACGCAGACCGGCCGCAAGCTGGCGCGGCTCCCGGTCGACCCCAGGCTCGGCCGGATGATCCTTGAGGCGGGGCGGCTCGGCTGCGCCCGCGAGGTGCTGATCATCACCGCCGCCCTCGCGATCGTCGACCCCAGGGAACGGCCCGCCGACGCCAGGGAGGCGGCTGACGCCAAGCACGCGCGGTTCGCCGAGCCGGGCTCGGACTTCCTGTCCCTGGCCAACCTCTGGGACTACCTCCGCGAGCAGCAGCGCGAGCTGTCAGGTTCGGCGTTCCGGCGGATGTGCCGCTCCGAGTACCTGCACTACCTGCGGGTTCGCGAGTGGCAAGACGTGCACGGGCAACTCGCCCAGGCCGCGCGCGATCTCGGCATCACCGCGGTCAGTGAAAGCGAAAGACCAGCCGCAAATAAAGCGCAGGCGCCGGTCAAGGCCGAGATGACCGCTCACGTCGCCCAGCTCATGGCGCGGCCGGGAAGCGAGCCTGAGCCGCGCTTCCCGGCCGAGCTCGCCGACCGAGTACACCAGGCGTTGCTGGCCGGCCTGCTCAGTCACATCGGAATGCGCGAGGAAGCCAAGCAGCAGCCAGGCCGCCGCCGCGGTCCGGCCGAGTTCGCCGGTGCCCGGGGGACCAGGTTCGCGATCTTCCCCGACTCCGGGCTGGCCAGGAAGCCGCCTCGGTGGGTCATCGCCGCCGAACTGGTGGAGACGTCCAGGCTGTGGGCGCGGGTGGTGGCGAGGATCGAGCCCGAGTGGGTCGAGCCGCTGGCCGGGCACCTGGTCAACCGGGGTTACAGCGAGCCGCACTGGGACGGCAAGCGCGGCAGCGCGATGGCCCTTGAGCGGGTCACGCTGTACGGGCTGCCGCTCGTTCCCGCCCGGCCGGTCACGCTCAGCCGGATCGACCCGGTCCTGGCTCGCGAGCTGTTCATCCGGAACGCGCTCGTCGAAGGCGACTGGCAGACGCACCACAAGTTCTTCGCCCACAACCAGGCGCTGGTCGACGAGGCGGAGGAACTCGAACGCCGGTCCAGACGGCGCGGCATCGTCGCTGACGACGCGGTCAGGTACGCGTTCTACGACCGGCGCCTCCCGGCCGACGTCACGTCGGCCCGGCACTTCGACTCCTGGTGGAAGAAGGCCAGGCAAGCCGATCCCGACCTCCTCACCATGACCGCCGCTGACCTGGCTGGCCCGGCGGCGGATGAGGTGAGCGCGGAGGACTACCCGGATAGCTGGGGCTCGCTGCCGCTGACCTACGAGTTCGCGCCCGGCCAGCCCGACGACGGCGTCGTCGCCGACATCCCGCTGGCCTCGCTGAACCAGGTCAGCGCGGACGAGTTCTCCTGGCAGGTACCCGGCCTGCGGGAGGAGCTGGTGACGGAGCTGATCAGGACGCTGCCCAAGCAGCTGCGCACCAGGTTCGTGCCCGCTCCTGACGTGGCCCGCCAGGTGCTGGCCCGGCTCAACCCGCGCCGAGGTGACCTGCTCGACGCGCTCGGCGCCGAGCTTGGCGCGATGGCCGGGGTGGCGGTCCCGCGCGACGCCTGGGACCTGTCCAAGCTGCCGCCGCACTTGCGTTTGACGTTCCGGATCACCGACGACGGCAAGCTGCTGGCCAGCGGCCGTGACCTCGATCAGCTCCGCGCGGAATTGCGGCCCCGGCTGGCCGAGCGGCTCGCGGCGGCGGCCGCCGACCTGACCAGGACCGGCCTGGTGACCTGGGACTTCGACTCGCTGCCGCGGGAGTTCGTGCGCGGCCAGGTCAGGGCCTACCCGGCGCTGAAGGACACCGGCGCGGCGGTCGACATCGCCTTGTTCGAGACGAGAGCGGAGGCCGATGCGGCGATGCGGACGGGGAACCGGCGGCTCCTGCTGCTCGCGGTACCGTCGGGAGCCCGCTCGGTCGCCAGCAGGCTCCCGACGAACGCCAAGCTCGCCATGGCCAGGCACCCCTACCCGAACGCGATGGCCGAGCTTGACGACTGCGCGGCCGCCGCCGCCGACGAGATCATCGAGCAGACCGGCGGCCCGGCCTGGGACGCCGAGTCGTTCGCCAAGCTGCTCGAGGCCGCCCGCATGTCGCTTCGGGTCAAGACCGCCGACGTGGTCAGCGCGGCCGCGCGGGTGCTAGGCGAGGCGCACCCGGTCGAGGCCAAGCTGGATCAGCTCACCAACCCGGCCGTGGGGCCAGCCGTCGCGGACCTTCGGGCGCAGTTCGCCGGCCTCATCTATCCGGGGTTCATCTCCGACGTCGGCTCCCGCCGCTTGCCCGACCTGGTGCGGTACCTGCGCGGCATGGCGCTGCGGATGGAGAAGGCGCCCGCCGAGCTACGCCGGGATACCGAGCGGATGGACACGGTCCACCGGGTCATGGCCGAATACGCGCTCGTCCTGGACGAACTCGGTCCCGACGCCAGGTACCGCGACGACGTCAAGGCGATCCGCTGGATGATCGAGGAACTGCGGATGAGCCTGTTCGCCCAGTCCGTCGGCGCCGCGATCCCCGTCTCCGAGCAACGCATACTCGCCGCCCTAGACCGCCTCCCGACCACGTAGCACCACTCCCGCCCCGCTTTCCGTGATCATGGAGAATCCGTGATCAGGGTAGTTCGGCCGCGTTATCGCCCATGTGGATTCCGGGATCAAGGACTGACTCATGATCACGGACGGTTGGCTGGACGCCGCGGGATGGCCGTTTCTTGATCACGGAAGCTTGTGGGGGCGCTCGGGGGTGGTGGGGAGGCGGGTGTACTAAGTTGCGGCCGATGGCCAACCTGGTACGCGGTTCCTTCGGGAATGAACAGAAGTTTCGCCGCATTTGCCGGGATTGAAACGAGGAAGACAGTACTATGATCAACTTTAGATGATCATAGTACTGACTACCTGCGGTCTCCTGCGGCCGGGGACTACTGCCCGAGCGTCAGCTACCGCACCGTCGACGGCGTAGTCAGGACGCTCGCCGAGAGCTGGAACGGCAAGGACTGGGCGATCCTCCCGACGCCAGAGGCCTGAGCGAGCTATAGGACGGCGGCGCGTTCGCGGGCGTGCTGCGCCGCCCGCCCGGTCACGACGACGATGCCGGATTCGTCGGCAACCGACGCCTTCGCGGCCACTTATTCGTGAATAACTCCGGCCACCGCCCGACAGTCAACGAACATCGCGATGCCCGCTTCGGATACCGTGTTTGCTCATGATCGAGGAGTTGGGGCCGGTCTCGCCGCAGTCGGCGAGCGCCCATGCTGATGAGCCTCGCACGACCGAGCCAGGCGCCGGGGAGCTTGATGCCGGTGCCGCTCAGCCGGCGCAGCAGCAGACGGCTGAAAATCACACTGCCGAGCCGCAAATAGCCGGGCTATCGGAGAGCATCGCGCGACTGCGTCGGGCGATGCGCCGGGCGGCCAGGACGGCCGAGCCGGCCAAGACGCTGACCGTGGCTCAGCTTGAGCTGCTGTCGTGCCTGGCCGAGCATCCGGGCTCGCGGCCAGGCGAGCTGGCCAAGATGCTGCGGCTGGCGCCCAACACCGTGACCACGCTGATCAACGCCCTGACTCCGCACGACCTGGTCAGCCGGACCACCGCCGACAACGACCGCCGCGCGGTCGCGATGCGCCTGACCGACGCCGGGGAGCGGGCGGTGCGCGACTGGCAGGAGACTAACGCCGCGATCCTGAGCAGCGCGGTCGGCGAGCTGTCGCCGGCCCAGCAACGGGTGCTCGGCCGGGCCGTTCCCGCTCTCGAGGCGCTAGCCAGGGCCATCGACGACCTTCCCGGCGCCCCGGTATAGGCCGGCGTCCCGGTCAAGTCCGAAGCGCTGGCGCGGCCCGGAACAACCGGCCCACCCCTAGCAACCGGCCCACCCCTAGCAACCGGTGCTGCCCGGATCATCTGGCGTGGCCTGGAGCACGGCGCGGCTCGCAGCACCGGCGCGGCCCGGCCGCTTACTTCTTCGCTACCTCCCTCGGCGTTGCCTGCTCCGTCGTCGGCTGCGCCTGGTAGCGGCCGCCGCGAAGCAAGGACGCGACCCCGGCGATCCCCGCCAGCACGGTCGCGACGATGAACACCACGATCAATCCGTGGTGGAAGGGCGCCGAGATCAGGTCGGGGAAGAACCTGGCGCCGGTCAGCGTCCGTCGGCTGCCCGGCGCCAGCGTCTGGAGCGCTCCCTTGAGCGCGAGCAGGTGCTTGATCGGATTGACCCCGAGCACCGCCGCGAACAGCGACGAGACTGGCGGCAGGGTGCCGATCTGGTAGGCGACCGCGTGCGAGACGCCTTGTCGCTGCAGGCCGCTGGTCAGCGTGTGCGGCAGGGTGCTCGCCAGGCCAGCGATCATGAGCGAGAAGAACACGCCGATCGACAGGGCAGTGCCGGAGTTCTGGAACGTCGAGCGCATGCCGGACGCGGCGCCGCGCTGCGAGGCGGGCACGCTGCCCATGATCGAGGAGGAGTTGGGCGCGGCGAACATGCCCGCGCCGATCCCGTTCGCGGCGATGAGCGTCGCGAACAACCAGTAGGGGAAGTCGACCGGCAGCAGGCTCAGGCCGATGAAGCTGCCGCCGAAGACCACCATTCCGGCCGAGGCGATGCCCCTGGAGCCGAACCGGTCCGACAGCAGGCCCGATGTCGGACCGGCGATGAGGATTCCCGCGGTCAGCGGCAGCAGGAAGATACCGGCCCAGAACGGGGCCTGGGTGTAGCTGTAGCCGTGCAGCGGCAGCCAGATGCCCTGCAGCCAGATGATCAGCATGAACTGCAGCCCGCCCCTGGCGATCGCCGTGACCAGTCCAGCGATGTTGCCGGCGGTGAACGCCCTGATCCTGAACAAGGCAAGCTGGAACATCGGGTCGGTGATGGCGCGCTCGATCACCACGAAGGCGGCGAGCAGCGCGACCCCGCCGATGATCATGCCGAGCACGGCCGGGTTGGTCCAGCCCATCGCGTGACCGTGGTACGGCTGGATGCCGACGGTGATGCCGATCAGGATCGCGCTCAGCCCGACGCTGAACGTGGCGTTGCCCCACCAGTCGATCCGGCCGCTGTGCCGCTCGCCGACCTCGCGCAGCTTGCGATAAGCCCACAGCGTCCCGAACACGCCGACCGGCACGTTGACCCAGAACACAGCCCGCCAGTCGATGGCCGCGAGCACGCCGCCCGCGACCAGACCGATGAACTGGCCTGCGATGGCCGCGACCTGGTTCGTGCCCAGTGCGAACCCACGCTGATCGGAGGGGAACGCGTCGGTGAGGATCGCCGCCGAGTTGGCGGTCAGCATGGAGCCGCCGATGGCTTGCAGCACCCGCCAGCCGATCAGCCACAACGCGCCGTGCCCCCCGCGGAACGGGTCGAACGACAGCAGGATCGAGGCGACGGTGAACACGGCGAAGCCGGCGTTGTAGATCTTGACCCGGCCGAACATGTCGCCAAGCCGGCCAACGGTGACCACGAGCACCGCCTGCACGAGCCGGTACCCCATGATCATCCAGAGCAGGTAGAACACGTTGCCAGGCGCGAGCGGATCGAGGTGAATGCCGCGGAAGATCGCCGGCAGTGCGATGATCACGATCGAGCCGTCGAGCGCGGACATGAACACGGCCGCGGTCGTGTTAGTCAGCGCCACCCACTTATACCGGTCCCCCGGCTCGGCCTGCCCGTCCCCGGCGCGCTCGGCCACCTCAGCGTTAGCGCGACCGGCCCGGTCGGTCTTGGTGCGGCTGCCTCGGTCCGCGTCGCCGCGGTCGGCCTGCTCGGCCTTGGTGACGCTGGTGGGCTCGGCTCGGCCGGCGCTGATGCGCCCGGCGCCGTCGGTCGGCCTAGCGCTGATGCGGCTAGCGGGACTGCCCCGGTCGCTGCTGCTGCGGCTGGCTCGGTCTGCGTCGGTGTGCTCGGCCTTGGTGTGCTCGGCCTTGGTGTGCTCGGCCTTGGTGTGCTCGGCCTTGGTGTGCTCGGCCTTGGTGTGCTCGGCCTTGGTGTCGCCCGTGGGCTCGGTTCGGTCGGCGCTGATGCCGCCGGCGCCGTCGGCCGGCCCAGTGCTGGCGCGGCTAGCTCGGTCACGGTCGGGTGAGGTCTGCTCGGGTCCGCCCGGCATCAGATACTCTGCGCCAGTCGCTCAAGCAACGGCGCGACGGCCGTCAGCAGCCCTAGTTCGGCTGGCGTGAACCCTGACGAGAGCGCTTGCGCCAGATGCGCGGTCCGCGTGTCGCGGCGATGCCTCAGCACCTCGAGCCCGGCCTGGGTCACCGAGAGCACCACCCGGCGGCCATCGCCGGGATCGGCGTGCCTTCCAACGAGCCCGCGCGCCTCAAGTGAGGCGAGCGTGGCTCCCATCGACTGAGGGCTGATCTGCTCGATCTTGGCGAGCGCGCTCGCGGTCGTCGGCCCCTTGCGGTCGAGCCGGGCCAGCGCCGAAGCCTGCGGCAAGGTGAGCTCGCCCGCCATCGGCACCTGACGCAGTCGCCGCCGCAACAAGCCCACGCTCACCAGCAGCGCCCCCGCCACCTGCTCTGGATCCACCGGCGCCTCGCCGCGAACAGCGCCCATGGTCCTCGCGTTCCCGTTCCCGTTCCCGTTCCCGCTCCCGCTCCCGCTCCCGCTCCCGCTCCCGCTCGCCTCAGTCTCCGAGCTCATTTACTCAGTCTAACCTGATCAGTTTGTCCTTATCAACTTCACAGCTGCTTCCCTGCAACTTCCGACCCGCCGCCTTGCCTGCCCTCCGGACTGTCGCAAACGATTGCTAGAAGCGGTGATGGGAGTATTCGCGTTCCCGCCACTCCGCTCTCCCGGCTTGTCATGATCCCGGTAGTTCGCCCGGGTCACCGCGCTCGGATCCTCCGTGGTTTTGCCTGAACCATGATCACGGAGTGGCCGGAGTACCCCAGATCCTCCGTGATCAAGAAAGCGAGCATGATCACGGGCTGTAGTAGACGTTTGCGGGAGGCGATCATGGAAGGATTCGCGTCCCCTGCACTCAGCCCGCCGCCTTGCGCTTCCTCCCGGCTGCCGCAAACGATTGCTAGAAGCGGTCATGGAAGAACTCCGGATCGATCCAGAAGATCAGCACCACCGATCCCAAGATCTTGTTATTTTACCGGAACATAGACCAGTTAAAATAACAAGATCTTGGGATCGATCCGATGATCTTCCGATGCGAACGATTGCAGCGAGTCTTGGGTCGTTCGGGCGCTGCGGGGGTGTGGTGCCCTGGGGCGTGGTGCTGCGGGGTGTGGTGCCCAGGGGCGTCGTGCTGGGCGGGCGTGGTGCTGGGCGGGCGTGGTGCTGGGGGCGCGATGTTGTAAGGGGCGTGGTGCCCGGGGGCGTGGTGCCCGGGGGCGTGGTGCCCGGGGGCGTGGGTGCTGGAGGGCGTGGTGCTGCGGGGTGTGGTGCCCGGGGTGTGGTGCTGGGGGCGTGGTGCTGGAGGCCGTGGCGCTGGGCGGGCGTGGTGCCCGGGGGCGTGGTGCTGGGGCGCGATGTTGTAAGGGCGTGGCGCTGCGGGGGGTGCTGGGGGAGGAGGCTGATCGCGGGCCGGAAGGTGGGAAGGGAGCTGGTGGGTTTAGGCGGTATGTCGTACGGCCGGGGAGCTGGGTGGTGCCGTTATGCTCGTCGGGTCTGGCGGGGTGAGGGAAGGTGCGGGTGGTGGGCGTGCTGGAGATCAAGCGGCTGCATCTGGCGCGGCTGAGCGTCTCTGGGGGCGTGGAGTGGCCGGTGCACGGGTTCGTCGTGACGCATCCCAAGGGCGCCGTGCTGGTGGACACTGGAGTGGGCGGGCCGCCGGAGGACTTGGTTCACTGGCGGGTCGTGAACCGTATGGTCGCCGAGGCGCTGGCGGACATTGACATGACCCCTGGTGACATCGACCTGGTGATCAACACGCACCTGCACTTCGATCATTGCGGGCAGAACGCCGTGTTCACGCACGCGGCTTGCTGGGTGCAGCGGACCGAGCTGGAGCGATGCAAGCTCGAGGAGCCCGAGCTCTATGACTGGTTCGACTTCATGAACGGGCGCTTCGAACTGCTCGATGGCGATGCCGAGGTGGTACCTGGGCTGTCGATCGTGACGACGCCTGGGCACACGTCCGGGCATCAGTCGGTCGTCGTCGAGGTGGGTGGCGAGAGCGGCGGCACCGAGGTGCTGATCGGGGATGCCGCGTATACCTCGGCGCAGTACGCCAGGCCCGGCGACGACGACCTGCCCGCCGGCCAGGCCGCCGATCTGGGGTCGTGGCGCCAGTCGCTCGGGCGGATTCACTCGATGGCACCGGCCCGCGTGCACTTCTGCCACGACACGGCCGTGGTAGCCGGCTAAGGCCGCGGCGATGCAGAGCAAGCGATACGGGCCCGATGTGCTCTCCGGCCCCAGGCGGGGGACGCCGCGTGAGCTGCGGCAGGTTCCGGTCGAGCTTGGCCTGGTCGTGGAGGATATCGCGGCCGAGTTCTGCGGCGCTGTCGTGGCCTGGGAGAAGGACGCGGTCACGCTGGAGGACCGGCACGGCCGGCGTCGGCTGTTCCCGTTCGGCCCGGCGCCGTTCCTGCTCGAAGGCCAGCCGGTCATGCTCACCAGGCCCGCTTCGCCGGCCGAGGCGGCCCGGCCGACCAGGACGGCCTCTGGCTCGATCGCGGCCCCGGCCAGCCGGGCCAAGGTGGCCAGGCAGAGCCGGATCTACGTCGAAGGCAGGCACGACGCCGAGCTGGTGGAGCGGGTCTGGGGCGATGACCTGCGTGACGTCGGCGTGGTCGTGGAATACCTCGGCGGCATCGACGATCTGCCGGCGATCGCCGGGGAATTCGAGCCCGGTCCCGGCCGAAGGCTCGGGGTGCTCGTCGACCATCTCGTCGCCGGGTCCAAGGAGACCATCATCGCGTCGAAGATCACCTCGCCCCACGTGCTCGTGGTCGGGCACCCGTTCATCGACGTCTGGGCGGCGGTCAAGCCGGCCAGGCTAGGCATCGAGCGCTGGCCTGACGTTCCGCGGGGCACGCCGTGGAAGGAGGGCGTGCTCGCGGCGCTCGGCTGGCCGCCCGACCCGGCGGCGGGCTGGCAGCGCATCCTGCGGGCGGTTCGGGGGTTCGCCGACCTCGAGCCCGCCTTCCTCGGCCGGGTCGAAGAGCTGATCGACTTCGTGACCGAGCCAGCTGGTGGCTAACCCGAAAGGCTAGCCACCAGCGGCCGCGAGCTAGCTGTTCGGTGGCGGCACCGAGCTGAAGCGTTCCATGACGATCGACTGCCCGCGGAACGTCGGGCTCCTGCGCACGTTCCGCTCGATCGACGAGGCCGCGAGCGTGTAGCCGAGGAACAGCAAAATCGACAGCGCCTGGATCAAGACGGTGACCCAGACCGTGCTGAAGATCGTCAGGGTCCAGTCGTTGAGCGCGTGCAGCACGGCCGGGATGCTCACGCCGAGCAGCAGGATCGGGATCCGCAGCTTGCGGTAGTTCACGGCGACGCCGACGAAGAAGCCGGAGATCCCGGCCCACACCGCGTGCTGGAAGCCGTCAACGAACACGCGGAAAGCGAACAACAGCGTGTCCCCGACAGCCATGCTGGCGGTGGTGGCCCTGGCGATGCCCACGATCGCCAGGGGGGTGTAGATGGACTGCTCCACGATGCCGAAGGTGAGCCCGGCGACCGTGCCCATGAGCATCCAGGTCCTGGCGTCGAGCTTGACCTTGCGGACCTTCAGCATGAACATCGCCGCGACGAGCACAGGTATCGCCTTGGTGGATTCCTCGTTGTACCCGACGACGAGCGCCTTGGGTAGGTTGAGCGTGCCGCCGAGGGCGTCGTTGATGTTGATCGTCACCGCGTGCAGCCAGATGACGGTCCAGACGATGATGAAGATCGCTATCCAGAACTCCCTGATGCCGATCTGGGGTGGCCTGATCAGGTACCAGAAGGCCAGCAGCCACAGTGGCGCGACGTACAGGCTGTAAGCCCAGCCTGGCGTCTGCAGGTTGCTCGAGTTGGAGAACAGGCCGAGGAAGATCAGCGGCAGCAGCGCGTAGGGGATCATCAACAGCCTGATCCCCTGGGTGAAGAACGAGCGGTCGTGCAGCCAGCTCTTGATCGGGACCAGGGTCTGGAAGAAGGAACCGCCCGCCCCCGGGTAGGGCGGGACCGGCGCGCCGCCGAGATATCCAGGCATTCCCGGTACGCCGCCGGCGCCCGGTCCCGGCACGGCGCCCGGGTAAGCGCCGCCAGGCGGCGTCGCCCCCGGCGGACCATAGCCTGCCGCGGCGGCATAGCCCGCTCCGACTGGTGCGGGCGCGCCCGGGTAGCCCTGGGCGCCGAGGTTGGTCGCGGGAGTCGCGCCAGCACCCTGGCCCGGGTCGGCGAGCGCGGTCGGCGGCGGTGCCTGGTCCTGCGATGGAGCCGCTTGCAGTCGTAGCACCGGTCCCTGGGGTGCCGCCAGGCAGACGTCGACCAGCGGGCCGACGCCGAACCTGGCTACCGGCTGGCCGGACAGGAAGGTCGGAGCCTGGCCGGCGTTCTGCCACACCCAACCCCCGGCCTCCCAGGAGACCTGGGCGTGCCGCCTGGACACGGTCGGGTCGTTGACGACGATGTCGTTGTCTGAGCTTCGGCCGACCTTGACAATGCTCCCCGGCGCGAAGGAATACAGCCGACCATCGGACGTTACGTGCAGATCGCTCATCGGGGGGCTCTCTTCGGGGTCTTTTTAGCTGATGATCTTGCCATGTGCCGACCCGAAGTCAATGGACATCGGCCGGATACCGAGTCTTCTTTCCGGTTCGACCGTTTTGGCGGTCTCGCCGACCGGGGTCATGGTCCAGGTGTTCTTGCTGACGTTGCGCAGCACGAGCTCGCCTGGCCTGACCGGATGGGTCTCCACGGTGGCGATCACCGTGTCGTAGTCCCGGTTGCGGGTCAGGTGATGGCCAGTCAAGGTCGCGCCCTGGGACAGCACCACCGTGGAGCCAGGCAGCTCGAGCAGCGGCGGCCTTGGCGGTATCTGGTTGCAGTTCCAGCAGCGCAGTCCCGGGTCATCGGGATCGTAGAAGACCGATGCCTGGCATGAGCACACCGACACGCAGTCGCTGAGCCTGACCAGGGCCCGGCGCCATACCCCCTCGGCGACCCGGCCGAGTCCGGACGGATCCCGCAGGCCCGAGGTGAACGCGCGCTCGAAGACGGCGCGGAAGAACTTCGGGTACAGCCGCCACCAGACGGCGACCGGGTCGCCTGGGCGCGGCGGGTTCGAGTGGTCGTCGGGATCGAAGATGAACACCGGCTCAGTGCCGAAGTGCCGCAGCGCGAGGTCGGTCTCTGAGTGGTGATGAGAAGGCGCCCACGAGTACGACGAGTCCGTGCGCACGCCTTCGAGAGGATGGCCGTGCATGAACAAGTAGAACAAGAACACGGCCAGCGAGTGCAGGTCGGTGAGGCTGGACGGAGCGGCCTCGCGGCGGACCACCTCGGGCGCCATGAACCGCAACGTGCCCCAGACGAACACCTCGCCGCTGTCCAGGCCGACGTTGTCGTTGTCGATGATCGCCACGTCGGCGTGGTCAGGGTCCACCCACAGGTTCCCGAAGCTGATGTCCCGGTAGCACAGGCCCGCCGAGTGGAGCGCCTCGAAGGCGGTGACCAGGTGCCTGCCGATGCTGATCACGGTGCGGAACGGCGGCTGCTCGGGCTTGCTCACCAGCTGCGCGAACGAGGTGAACCTGGGCTCGAGCCTCGGCATCACGTAGCCGAAGCCGCTGATGTCGTCGCTGACCACGAGGTCGATCGGCCAGATGAAGGCACGGTGCGGCCGGCCGCGCTCGACGAGGGCGGCGATCGACCGGCGCAGCTCGCCGGACGGCGCGTACCTGTACCACTTGGCGGCGTACGGCGCTCCGCCGATGGTGACGGCGTGCACCACGCCCTGGCCGCCTTCGCCGAGCCGCTCCCCGACCTGGACGGCCGTGCCCGCCCGCACCATGCGCAGGGACCGGCCCTGCAACGAAATCTGCCCGCTCACCGGAAACTCGATCCTGCTGTCGGTTCAGGCGGCTCCCACTGCGCCGTCTCCTGCTCGGCTAGCCCCTGCTCAGCTAGCCCCTGCTCAGCTAGCCCCGGCTCGGCCGGCTCAGGCCGTGCTGGCTCAGGCCGTGCTGGCTCGTCATCGGCCAGGAAGTGCACGACCAGCGGCTGCTGGACCGTGTCATCGTGTGATTCAAGCGCCAGCTCGTCGTGGGCGTTGAGCCTGATCGTGATCGGCTCCGCTGACGGCGCGGGCGGCACCTGCTCGTTCGGCACCGTGTCGGTGCGAACGGAAGCCGGGATCGTGATCTCGTCAGGATTGCGGTCCTGGCTGGTCGCCGAGGATCCCAGCAGGCTGCCTGGCGGCATCATCGGCCTGCCGAGCTGGCCGCCGGGCGAGATCAGCAGCGCCACCGTCGTGTCGTCGGCGCTGCCGTCAGCGGAGGCGCACCGGGCCGCCCAGGAGGGGAGCTGGCCTGCCAGCCAGTCGGTGTCGCGTTCCCTGAGCAGCCAGGCGAGATCCTTGCTGAACGACTTGGGCCACTCGTCGGCGACTTGCGCGTTCCCGTAGCCGTCGGTCGCGAGCAGGACCGCGAGCAGCGGCGTCAGCGCGATATCGACGACGGCTACGCGAAAGTCGCTCGCGGCGTCAGGCCCGCACAGGCTGGTCGTGACCAGCCCGTCGAGCTGCGGGTCGACCGGCACGGGAAGCGCGGCGGTGCCATCGAGTTGCACGCCGACGATGTCGCCGTCGCCGATCTGGGCGAGGATGAGCCAGTCACCGAGCGCCAGGCAGAGCAGCAGCGTGGAGCCGTAGGCGATCGTCGGATCATCGCCTGACCGGCGCTTTTCCTCCTCGACCTTGCTGAAGGGGTCGGCCGCGACGTCGGCCAGCACGGCGGTGCGCCAGCGGTCCAGGATGGCGGGCACCAGGAAGCTCTCGGTGAGCGCCGCGACGTGAGCGGCCATCTCGTCGTCGTCATCGCCAGGCTCGGCCAGCCCGTCGGCGTCGAGCCGGTCAGCGAGTTCCCTGGCCACGTCGCAGCCGATGCCGACCGCGAACGCCGAGCCGCGGGCGCTGCGCAGATGACGAGAATGGCCGTGCCCATCGGCCACCACGGCCACCACGCCGGCCGGGCCGACCCGTTCGCTGGCGACCGCATCCTGATTTGGCGTCTGCACGACCATGTGAGCGGCACCGCGCTCGGACGCGGTCAGCACGAGCCATCCAGTGGGATGGCCGCCGGCGGCTGGCGTGGTCATCACAAGATCGTGTCGTCGAACCGAGCGGGGTTGCGCTCAGGCGGGACGGCCGGATTCGAGCTTCGCCGGCCCGCCTGGATGAGCTGCTCGGCCAGCGCCTCGCGATTCACCCCGACCTCGGACATGCGCGAGACCGCGATTGACGCGGTGACTAGCCGGTCAGCGATCTCATCGGTTCCGTCGGCGACCAGCACGGGGACATCCTGGCTGCGGAACCGGTCCAGCGGTTCCGAGCTCGCGTCGCGGCCGATCGCGACGGCCAGCCGCAGGGCCGAGCGGCCGGCCGGCATCTCGAGCAGCGCCGCCAGCCCTTGCTCGAAGCCACCGGGCGGGTCGGTCGGCAGGCCGTCGGTGATCAGCAGGATCGCCGGGCGGAGGGCCCTGCGCTCAAGCCGCTCGGGGCTCAGCGCCTCGGCAACCGCGCGGAAGGCTGACCCCATGTTGGTCCGGCCCATCGGGACGTACTCGAGGTTGCGCCAGCGGGCGCTCAGCTCCGCTATCGGCAATGGGTCAGGCACGTACCAGTTCGGCACTGACGCGAACGCCAGGATCCTGATCAGCAGCTGCGCTTGCAGCTGGTCACGTTCCCAGTCGACGAGGTGAGGCAGCATCGACCGCAGGGCGTAGTTCAGGGCCTGCATCTTCTCGCCCTTCATCGACCCTGAGCAGTCAGCCATGACGATGAAGTGCAGCGGCCGCCTGGCGACACCGCCCCCCGGCATCAGTGTCTCGGTCATCAGTTAAGGCCTATCAGCAGTCTCCGTCAGCCATGGTCCTGGCTCACCCATAGTTCAGAGTCTTCCACCAGGCAAGGACGGTGGTGTTGGTGGAGCCCTTCTCGCGGTCCTGGCCGATGAAGAAGGCGTTCATCGTGGGCATCGTCCAGATCAGCACGGGATCCTTGTTGTCGATGAAGCACTCGATGTCCTGGCCGGGCCTGGCCGCGTACTTGGAGTTCGAGTTGGCGTGCCAGCCGGTCTCGCCGTCCGCGGTGCTCGAGCTCGGCGGACAGCCGTCCACGGTCTTGCTGAAGCCGGTGAACTTGTTGATCTCAGTGACTCCGGCCAGGTACTGCGAGTGGTTGAAGAACTGGTAGCCCCAGACGACCGTGTCCTTGCCGCCGGTCTTGGCGCAGAAGATCCGGCTCTTCAGCGTCGACTTATTGAGACCGAACAGCAGGGCCTGGGAGCAGTCAGTGCCCACTGGCGTCAGGCCAGGCGGGTTCATGATCGTGGTCAGCGGTTCGACCCCGGTCGTCGGCGGGGCCGTTCCGGTCGACGTCGGACTCGACGTGGCCGTCCTGGTGACCGTCGGCGTCGGGTTGGTGACGTGGGATGAGGTCGAAGGCCCGCTCTTGAACACGAAGACCGCGATGATCACGATGATGACCAGCACTGCGATGCCGCCGCCGACCAGCAGGCCGCGCCGGGATCCGCCTTGCCCGCCCGAGCCGCCGCCCTGGTACGGGTTGACCGGGGCACCGGGACCGAACCCGCCCGGCTGCCAGCCGCCGGGCGTGCCCTGCTGGCCTGGAAAGCCCGGCTGACCAGGGTAGGCCTGCTGGCCTGGGAAGCCAGGACCGGCGGTCTGGGCGCCGCCGAGACCGGGGGCGGCCGTCTGGCCACCTGGGTAACCAGGTGCGGGCGTGCCCGCCTGGCCGGGGTAACCGCCTGGCTGCGCTGGCTGTCCCGGCTGGCCTGGTCCGTAACCGGGGCGGTAGCCCTGCGCGGTCGGCTGCTCCTGCGGGTTCGCGCCGGCTGGCGACTGGCCGAAAGCCTGGCCTCCGCCGGGCGACTGCCCCGGCTGGCCGCCGAAGCCACCGGGGGAGCCTCCGGCCATCTGGGTCGGCATGCCCTCGCCGGGTAGCGGCGCGAAACCGGGCGGGGTACCGCCCATCTGGCCGCCGCTGCCGCTTCCTGGCTGGGTGATGCCGAGCGCGATCGCGATCTCGTCGGTGACCCAGTTGCAAGCCTCGGGCGTGAACGGCGTGCTCGATGAGAACGATGACGCCGTCAGCCTGATGGCCGTGTTCGGGTCCATGCCCTGGGCCACGTGCTCGCGCAACGTGTCAGCCAGGCCGGCCTCGGCCGCGGCGACAAGGATGCTCTTTTCCCTCGGAGCGTCCGGCAGGTAGTCCTTGAGCAAGTTCGACATCGTCTGAGGGTTAGAGAGAGCTGAGACCCCGTGCTCAGGATCGGTCACGATCGCATTTAGAGCCGCCCGCGCCTCCGAGGCGTGCTCCCATGACATATCGGACATTCGATCCCCCTTCCGTGTGGCCACAGTGCTTGGCCAGCCGAGACGCTAGAAAGAAACGGCCGCCGCCGCTGACGCCCGCAGCACCGAAATGCCACATGCCGCATTCGGTGGTGACGGCATGCTAACCGGACGAGCAGCGCCATGTCACGTCGTCAGCCCCCCAGGTGGTCACACCCAGATAACAACCTGTCGGCTAGCTCGGGCGAAGCGCGCTGAGCCTGGTCAGTGCCTCCGTCAGTATTTCCTTTCGCTTGCAGAAAGCAAAACGAACCTGGTATTGCCCGGCGCGGGGGTCGTCATAGAACACTTCCATCGGGATCGCCACCACGCGGTTCGCGCCGGGCAGCCAGCGGCAGAACTCCAGGCCGGTGCCGGCCTGGAGCGCCCGCACGTCGGTCGTGATGAAGTAGGTGCCCTCTGGCCGGTAGACGTCGAACCCGCAGGCGGCTAGGCCGTCGCACATCAGGTCGCGCTTGACCGCCAGGTCAGCGGCGACCGAGCGGTAGTACTCGTCAGGCAGCGCGAGCGCTTGCGCGATCGCGTACTGGAATGGCCCGCCGTTGACGAACGTCAGGAACTGCTTGACGGTCCGCACCGCCGCGACCAGCTCGCGCGATCCGGTAACCCAGCCGATCTTCCAGCCGGTGAACGAGAACGTCTTCGCGGCCGAGCTGATGGTGACGGTGCGATCGGCCATGCCCGGCAGCGAGCCGATCGGCAGGTGCGTGCCGCTGAACAGCATGTGCTCGTACACCTCGTCCGAGATGACCAGCAGGTCATGCTCGCAGGCGACCTGCGCGATCGCCGCGAGCTCGGCCGCGGTGAAGACCGAGCCGGTCGGGTTGTGCGGTGAGTTCAGCAGGATCAGCCGGGTCCGGCTGGTGATCGCGGCTCGCAGCGCGTCGAGGTCGGGGCGGAAGTCCGGTGCCCTGAGCGTGATCGGCACCCGGACGCCGCTCGCCATCGCGATGCACGCCGCGTAGGAGTCGTAGTAGGGCTCGAACGCGATCACCTCGTCACCTGGCTCGACCAGCGCCAGCAGCGAGGCGGCGATGGCCTCGGTGGCGCCCGCGGTGACGAGCACCTGGGAGTCAGGATCGAGATCGAGGTCGTAGAAGCGGAGCTGGTGGGCCGTGATCGCGTGCCTCAGCTCAGGTATGCCAGCGCCCGGCGGATACTGGTTGCCATGACCAAGCAGGATCGCGTCGGCCGCTGCCTGGGCGATCTCCGCGGGCCCGTCGCTGTCAGGGAATCCCTGGCCGAGGTTGACCGATCCGGTGGCGGCTGCCAGTTCTGACATTTCAGCAAATATCGTAGTCCCGAGATCGGCTAGCCGACGGTTAAGCGGTGGACGTCGCATCTTGCAATGACATCACGGGGCTACGACCGGCGCGTCTTCATCCCGCGTACACGTCGAACGCACTGCCACTGCAGACCACCTGAGTTAACTCTAGTTAGCAAGTTCGGGTCGCCGGAGATCGGCGGCTCATTGGGGGTTCGCACATTCGGTCGGCTCGCCGTCCGTAGCGAAGTGATTAGGGGGTCGTTGCGGATATCGCCTCGGTTTTGATCACCATGTACTCGGGGGGTATGCGAGATTGGGCCAAGGCTGATGCGCTGCTTGATCGGAGTCGTGCTCGCGGCGGGGGCAGTGGGGGCTGCCCTCGCTATCGCGAGTATCGACACTCCGGCGCGGCTGCCCCTGGTGCTTGTCTTCCTAATTGCCGTGCCCGCCCTCGCGGCAAGCACGCTGCTGCATCGCCTTGACCGGCTAGCGAAGGCGGTCGTGGCCGGAACCGCGGCGATCGTGATCGACTTCGGCGTAGCCGAGGCCATGATCGCCGCAGGCCGATGGTCGATCGCCCTTGGCGTAGCGGCGGTCGCACTGGTCAGCGCCCTGATCGCCGGGGTCGGCCTAGCGGCTAGGCGCCGCGCTGGCCAGGCGCCAGTAGTCCCGTCAGATAGCCATTCCGCGACCGAGGTAAGCAGCCAGGCGTAGCCAGTGAGCCGCCGGCTTGAGGTGCCCCCGGCTGGGCAGGCACCGTCGACTCCGTCGCTCCCGCATGACGGCGTCCGCGTAAATCCTTAGCCGGTCTGATTCCCGTTTCCTCAGCTTCGCTGAGCAAGCGCTGTGGCCCTCGCATTCCTCAATTCGCGTGATTATCCGCCTGACCGGAACGCGATCTGCGCGTGCAGTCGTCTAACGCTGTCGAATCGCGCGCATCCTGAATCTCAGGCTTATCGACTTCGTGGCTGGCGCTCTCGTGGCGCTGCGGGCTGCGTTGCTAGAGCACCAGCCACCCTGGCTGGTCCGAAAAATGAATAAAAATAACAAGGGGGACGAAAGATGCACCACTTCGATGATGGCTCACAGTCGCGGCCTGGGCTAGGACCAGGTCTCGGTCGGGCGAAGGTAGCCCGGCTGACGGAGCAGGATCTCACCCAGCCGATCGGACGGGCGCGGCGGCATTCGAGCCGGCAGCCTGCGGCCTCACGTGACCTGCCAGGGTTGATGCAGCCCGTCCAGAACGGCGCTCAGGATCCGTCGTCTTCGCCGATGCGGCTCCCGCTCGCTAGGCCCCCGCTTGACGGCGGGCCCGCCTCGGGCGACGGTCGGGTAGTCCCGGCCAACGGCCAGGGCAAGCTAGCAGACGGCAACGGCGCTCCGCAGGCCCATCAAGGGGCGAACGGCACGGCGCTTCGGGGCGTCTACAGCACGGCGCCGCGGGCCGGGCCTGATTTCATGACAATCGCCGACGGCATGGCGATCGCGCCCAAGGTCTCCGTGGTGCTGCCGGTCATGAACGAGGCCGCCAACCTGCCTGGCGTCTTCGCTACCCTGCCCGCCTGGGTGCACGAGATCGTGCTGGTCGACGGAAGGTCGACGGACGACACCATCGAGGTGGCCAGGCAGCTGCGGTCCGATGTCAAGGTCGTGCTGCAAGGCGGCATCGGCAAGGGCGACGCGCTCGCCGCCGGGTTCGCGGTCGCGAGCGGTGACATCATCGTGGCGATCGACGGAGACGGCTCGACCGACGGCAAGGAGATCGTCAGGTTCGTGAGCGCGTTGCTCGCCGGCGCCGACTTCGCCAAGGGATCACGGTTCAACAGCGCCGGCCGAAGCGACGACATCACGACGTTCCGCCGGTATGGCAACAAGATGCTGAACCTGACCGTGAACCGGCTGTTCGGCACCAGCTTCAGCGACCTGTGCTACGGCTACAACGCCTTCTGGTCCCGGCATCTGGACGCGCTCGCACTCGACTCGCCCGGCTTCGAGATCGAGACGCTGATGAGCATCAGGGCGGCCAGGGCTGGCCTGAAGATCTACGAGGTGCCCAGTCACGAGCGCCAGCGGCTGCACGGGGCCAGCAACCTGTCGGCGGTGAAGGACGGCTGGCGGGTGCTTCGGCTGATCGCAGCCGAGAAGCGCGAGGCGAGGCGCAGCAAGGTGCGCCGCCCCAAGCCGTTCATGGCGCCCGGGCGCCTGCAGGCGGAGAAGTGAACCGGACGACCGGCGCGGCCCAGCCGCGCTTCTCGGTGGTGATCTGCGTCTATACCGAGCAGCGCTGGGACGACATCATGGCGGCGATCGCGTCGGTACGCGCGCAGAGCCTGCCCGCGCACGAGCTGATCGTGGTCGTCGATCACAACGATGGCCTGCTCAGCCGGCTGGTCGATGGCCTGCCACCGGTGTATGACGGTCCGCCCGTCGTCATCGTGGCTAACCACTACCAGCGCGGCCTTTCCGGCGGAAAGAACACCGGAGTGTCCTATGCGACCGGTGACGTCGTCGCCTTCCTTGATGACGACGCGTTCGCCGAGCCGGAGTGGCTCAAGTACTTCGCCGACTGCTACGGGGCGCCCGCGATCGTCGGTGTCGGCGGCCTGACGCTGCCGAACTGGGACTCCGCGCGACCCTCATGGTTCCCGCGCGAGTTCGACTGGGTGCTGGGCTGCAACTACCTGGGCTTGGCGTCCGGACGCCAGCGGGTGCGGAACCTGCTCGGCGGCAACGCATCGTTCAGGCGCGAGGTCTTCGACCAGGTCGGTGGCTTCACTAGTGACGCCGGGCGGTCGGTCCAGGCCGGCCGGCCGGCGGCGAGGCTGCCGCTCGGCTGCGAGGAGACCGAGTTCTGCATCAAGATCGGCCAGCAGCTGCCTGACTCCCGTTTGATCATCGATGACCGGGCGGTGATCTGGCATCGAGTGCCCGACCAGCGGGCCCGGCTGCGTTACTTCGTCACCAGGTGCTACGCGGAGGGGCTGTCCAAGGCCGTCGTGACCAGGAGGGTCGGCTCCGCCGACGGTCTCGCGGCCGAGCGCAGGCACGCCTTCGCCACCTTGCCGGCCGGGCTGGCGCGCTGCCTGCGGGAGTCGGCCCGCGGTGACCTGGCCGGCATCGGACGCGCCGGGGCGATCATCGCCGGCCTGTCGGCCACGACCGCGGGATATCTAGCCGGACGCCTGACCGGGAGGTGACATGACCAGCTCGCTACACGAAAGGCCCGCCACTGCCAGGGGCGCACAGGCAGCGGCGGTGCCGGTCCTGATGTACCACGAGATCAGCGCCGAGCCGCTGTGCGTGCCCAGGCTCGCCGTCACGCCTGACCGCTTCGCTGAGCAACTCGCCTTCCTGCGCGCGGGCGGGTATCAGACCATCACCGGGGCTCAGCTGGCCGCGGCGGTCAAGTCCGCCGTGGCCGGGCTGCCGGCCAGGCCGGTCGTGCTGACCTTCGACGACGGCTTCGCTGACTTCCATGACGTGGCGCTGCCGTTGCTGCGCGAGTACGGGTTCACCGCGAGCCTGTACGTCACCAGCAGCTGGGTGGCCGGCGAGCGCCGGCGCTGCCACGGGGGCACGCCGCCGGGAATGCTGAGCTGGGAGCAGCTTCGCTCGATCGCGGCGGCGGGGATTGAGATCGGTGGTCACAGCCTGAGCCATCCGCAGCTTGACCAGCTGCCCGCCGACAGCCTGCGCCAGGAACTGAGCTCGAACAAGCACGAGCTCGAGGACAAGCTCGGGGTCGCCGTCGCGGGCCTGGCCTACCCGTTCGGCTACTCAAGCAGGCTGGTCCGTGCCACCGCGGCGGCCACTGGCTACGAGTACGGCTGCGTCGTGGGCAACCGGCTGGCCAAGGCAGGCTGCGACCCGTTCGCCCTGCCGAGGCTCACGATCGGGTCGTCGACCAGGCTGCCCGGCTTCGCCAGGACCGTGGCCGCGACGAGCCTGCCCGCCGTCTTTGCCCGCTACCGCATGCTCACGATCGGATTCTCGCTGCTAAGGCACGCCAGGGCGGCCCGGAACCGGATCGCCAGGTGAAGTCGGTAACCGCCTGGCTGGGCGAGCGCCTGGCCAGCGTGACGGGCGGCGGCGCGGCCGCCGGCCGTGGTGGCTCGCCACTGATGCGCAACGGCTACGCGCTGATGGCCAACACCGCCGTCACTGGCCTGCTCGGGCTCGCCTACTGGCTGCTCGCGGCGCGCCACTACAGCGCGGTCGATGTCGGCCGGGCATCGGCGGCATACGCGGCGATGAACCTGATCGCCGGGATCACCGCGCTCAGCCTGATCGGCGCGATGGCCAGGTTCATACCGCAGGCAGGGCGGCACACCAGCAAGCTGATCAGGATCGGCTACGGGGTCAGCGTGCTCTCGGCGGTCATCGGGTCGGTGGTGTTCCTGCTCCTCTCGGGCAAGCCAGGCTCGTCGTACTCCGAGCTAGCCGGCCCGGTCGCTGGTGCGATCTTCACGGTGTGCGTGATCATCTGGTCGTTGTTCACGCTCCAGGACGGCGCGCTGATCGGCCTGCGGAACGCGAACTGGGTGACGGCGGAGAACGCCGTCTTCGGGGTGGCGAAGATCGCCCTGCTGATCACGCTGGCGACGCTGATCCCGCATACCGGGCTCTACGTGTCCTGGATGGTGCCAGCCGCGCTCGCGGTGCCCGTGATGAACCTTCTCATCTTCCGCAAGCTCGCGCCCAGGCACGCCAGCCGATCGGCGGACGTGCCACCGCCGAGCCGTAGCCAGGTGGGCCGCTTCCTGGCCGGCGACGTGTCCGGCGCGCTGATGCTGCTCGCCTCGATCAGCCTGGTTCCTGTGCTCGTGGCCATGTTCGTGCCGCCAGGCACCAACGCCTATTTCTACATAGCCTGGACCATAGGCGTCACGATCGACCTGCTCGCCGCGAACATGGCGCTATCGCTCACGGTCGAGGGCGCCTTCGACCCGGTCAAGCTGGCCGTCCACGCCAGGGCCGCGCTGCGCCGCATGCTGCTGATCCTGGTGCCGCTGACGATCGGGGCCAGCCTGCTCGCTCCCGAGGTACTTGGAATGTTCGGGCCTGGGTACGCCAGGGTTGGTGCACCGATACTCATCCTGCTCGTGGCCGCGACCCTGCCACGGACGCTGACCGAGATGTACCTCGGCGTGCTGCGGGCCCAGAACCGCACCTCGTACGTGGCGCTCGTGCAGGGGGTGCGGGCAGCGCTCATCCTCGGACTTGCCCTGGTCCTGGTGAAGTACATGGGCATTCTCGGTGCCGGGGTCGCGGTGCTGGTCAGCCAGGTCGTCATGGCCCTGTTCGTGCTGCCTGGGCTCGTCAAGGTGCTGCGGGCAGGCGGGCGCTCAGGCCAGGTCCGTGCCCGCCAGGCCGGCGTCGAGCTGCACGGAGACGCCGCATGACGGCGGCGTCGACCAGGCCGCGGCTGATCGGCGAGCAGCGGGCCGGCGCCGCCGAGACCGCGACGGGGACAGCCGGGCGCCGTCCGGGCTGGTTGCCGCTCACCGCGCCTTGCGTCCTGTTCTGCACCGGCCTGGTGCTGTTCTGGCTACCGCTGCGCACGATCCACCTCGGCGCCCTGAATGGCCTCGGCCTCGTCTCAGTGCTGCCCGTGGCGAGCCTTCTTGGCCTCGCCATGGTCGCCGTGTCGTTCGTGGTCTTGCTGGCCAGGCGTCACCCGGCGACGGCGTTGCTCAGCGTCATCCTCGTCGGCGTGGTGTTCTGCCTGGACGCGGTCACCGCCATCGTGGAGCCGCTGCCAAGGTTCGCCACGGCCTACCAGATCGCCGGGTTCGTGAACTACGTCGGCCAGACCGGTCACGCCAACCCTGGCCTGGCCGCCTACTTCAGCTGGCCGGGGTTCTTCGCGCTGATGGCCTTCGGCACCGGTGCCGCCGGGGTGCACAGCTTGCTGCCGCTGATGACGTGGTGGCCGGTCATCATCGATTGCCTGCTCCTGCCGCCGTTCCTGCTGTTCACCAAGGGCCTGCGGATCAGCTGGCGGGCGCGCTGGCTCGCGGCCCTGCTGCTGTGCGTCGGCAACTGGGTCGGCCAGGACTACTTCTCGCCCCAGTCCTTCAACTTCGTGCTCTACCTGGTGTTCCTCGCGATCCTGCTGGTCTGGTTCAGCGGCCGGAGCCGGGAACCGCTGGCGGGCGTCAGCCAGGAACCGCTGGCGGGCGTCAGCCAGGAACCGCTGGCCGGAGTGAGCCGTGAGCCCGCGGCCGGCGTGAGCCGGGTACGTGCGGCCCTCCGGCTACCTGCCCCTATCCGTACCCGAGGCGAGCTGCCGGTCAGGCAGGTCGCCACACCGCTCCGGGGCATTTTGCTGCTTCTTTTGATCTTGATTTTCGTGGTGTCGACCCTCAGCCATCAGCTGACGCCGTTCCTGATGATCGTGACGTGCGCGGGCCTGGTCCTGGCCGGCCGCTGCGGGCCGCGCGGCCTGCCAGTGCTGATGGCCGTGATCTTGATGGGCTGGGTCAGCTACGGCGCGGTCGGCTACTGGTCAGGCCACACGACGGAGATCTTCGGCAACCTTGGCCAGCTCAGCGGCACCTTCTCGGCCAGCGTGAGCGGCCGGGTGATCGGCACCCCGCTCCACCAGTGGGCCGACAAGAGCAGGATCGCGCTGGCCGCGCTGATGGTGCTGCTGGCGGCGGGTGGCCTGGCGAGGCGCTGGCGGGGCGGGGTCAGCGACCGGGTGCTCATCGTCGCGTTCGTGGCTCCGCTGACGATCGCGGGCTTGCAGAACTACGGCGGCGAGATCGCGCTGCGGATTTACATGTTCGCGCTGCCGGCGATCGCGGTGCTGGCGGCCTGCCTCTTCTTTCCCGGCACCGACCGGGCGGGATCGGCGGGGCCGCGGTCGGGGCGGCTCAGGGCGGCCGGGCTGGGCATCGGCGGCATCATCGCGGGCGGCGCCACGGGCGGTACCGCGGGCGGCCGGGACGGCGCGCACGGCGCGCACGGCGCGCACGGCGCGCACGGCGCCAGCGTCGTCGAGACGCCAGGGGCGATCGACCGGTTCACCGGCCGGCTGCCAGGCTGGATGACCATCGCCGTGGTCAGCGTCGTGGTGGCCGGGCTCTCGGCGCTGTTCATGCTGGCCCGCTACGGCAACGAGGCGTTCGAGCGCACGCCGCCCAGCGAGTACGCGGCGATGAACTACGTCTACGATCACGCCGGGTCGGGGACGGCGGTGCTCTGGCTGTCCCGGCCGGCCGGGGTGAACGCCACGCCGCAGATGCCATGGCAGTTCAGGAATATCAGCAAGGTCAGGTACGTGTCGCGGTTCGCGCCGGTTGACCCGGCCTACCTGAGCCACGTGGTCGGCGCGCTGCGCGGTCTCGGGCGGGGCGCGTTCCTCGTCACCACCAGGACCGAGTCGGTCTTCATCAGCGAGACCGCCGGCTTCCCTGACGACTGGTCGGTCAAGTTCAGGGCGGCGCTATCGGCCGACCGGGCCTTGCGCCAGGTGTACTCGGGCACTGATGCCGCCGTCTACCAGGCGAGGCTTCCGGCCAGCGCGCCGCGCGCCTCGGCTGGCGCGATCGCGGTGCCGCCCACCCGAACGACGCCGTGGAGCCCGATCGGGATCGGTGCCCTGATCGCGGCCTTGCTGTTGCTTGGCTCCCGCGAGTTCATCAGGGTGTGCCTGCCTTCGCGGGCCTGGCTGAGCAGGCCGCTGGCCCTAGTGTCCCTGCCCGTGCTGGCACTTCTGCTCTGCGCGGTAGTAGAGAGGTTCGTGGTGCTTTCATGAGCCGACCAGATACCGGCCTGCTCCAGCCCGCCGGACCCGCGCCCGTCGTTCCTGTGCGGTACCACCCTTCGCCTGGCCTTGATCGCGCGGTTCCTGCCCTGCTGCTCAAGCTCGGCCACTATCCGGTGCACTCCGGCGGGATCGGCGTGATCAGGACGCTCGGCCGGCTCGGGGTGCCCGTCTACGCGATCACCGAGCCAGGGCTCACGCCCGCGGCCTCGTCCCGGTACTGCACGGCCAGGTTCGTGTGGCGGGTGACCGGTTACGAGGACGCTGACCTGCTGGCCGCCCAGTTGCGCGCGGTCGGCGAAAGGATCGGCCGGCCAACCGTGCTGGTCCCGGTCGACGACGAGTCGGCGGTGCTCATCGCTGAGCACCAGGCCGAACTGTCCGGGCACTTCCTCTTCCCGCGCGTCGAGCCCTCGCTGCCGCGCCGGCTGGCCAGTAAGACGGGCCTGTATGAGTTGTGCGTGGCGCACGACGTGCCCGCGCCAGTGACGGTCACGCCGCGGGACTCCGGCGAGGTCGCCGCGTTCGCCGCCAGCGCCAGGTTCCCCGTCGTGGTGAAGAACGCCGAGGTGTTCGAGCGGCGGCGGCGCCCGGTCGTGGCCGGCACCACCGTCATCTACGACGAGCCGGAACTGCTCAAGCTCCTGGAGCGATCAGTGCGGCGGCACGCGAGCCTGCTGCACGGCGCCGACCCCCACCGCGACAGCCGGTCGCCGGGCGTGATCCTGCAGGAGCACGTGCCGCCCGAGGAGTCGGAGGACTGGATCACGCACCTGTACCGCGGCGCTGACTCCCGCTGCGAGGTGCTGTTCACCGGCATGAAGGTCAGGTCGTGGCCGGCCACGGCCGGGGTGACGGCCTGCGCGTACTCGGTGTTCAATCCGGCGCTGGCTGAGCTGTCCGCGCGGTTCTGCGAGCAGGTCGGCTTTTACGGCATCGCCGATCTCGACTGGCGGCTCGACCTGCGGGACGGCCGGTACAAGCTGGTGGACTTCAACCCGAGGGCGGGCAACCAGTTCAGGTTGTTCGAGTCCAGCGACGGCGTCGACGTCGTGCGGGCGCAGCACCTTGACCTGACCGGCCGGCCGGTCCCGCCGAGCCCGCAGCTTGAGGGCAAGCGAATCATCGTCGAGCACGCCGACATCCCGGCCAAGTTCGTCTACCGGCGGCTGGCCGACACGGTGCGGCATCCGAGCTGGACCCATCCCGAGCACACGTCCACCGAGTACGCCTGGGCCGCACTGGACGATCCGCTGCCGCTCATGGTCGTGATGGGCCATGTCGCGTGGTCGGCCGCACGCCAGTTGTCCGGCCGGCTTGCCCGGCGGCACCGGCACTAACCGGCGGCATCGGCACTAACCGGCTGCACCGGCATAAGGGGGCAGGAATGCAGATATCGGTGATACATCCGGCCGAGCTTGGCGACCGCGAGCTCGGTGCCTGGCATGACTTGCAGGCTCGCAGCGAGGAACTGCGCAACCCGTTCCTGTGCCCTGAGTTCGCCATCGCCGTCGGCCAATCCCGCAAGGACGCCCGAGTGGCCGTGATCAGCGATGACGGCGGGTTGGCTGGGTTCTTCGCGTTCGAGCAGGGCCGGCTCGGGGTGGGAAGGCCGATCGGTGCCGGTCTGTCCGACTGCCAGGGGTTGGTGCTCGATCCCAGCGCGCGGTGGGACGCCGCGGCGCTGCTGAGCGGCTCCGGCCTCTCGGTCTGGCACTTCGATCACCTGGTCGGCGGCCAGCAGCCGTTCCGGCGGTACGAGGCCGCCTCGGCGGCCTCGCCGGTCATCGACCTGCGGGACGGCTATCCCGCCTACACGCAGCAGCTGCGGGCTCGGTCCCCGCGCCTGCACAGCGACCTGGGCAGGAAGATGCGCAAGCTCGAGCGCGAGGCCGGGCCGCTCAGGTTCGAGGTCGACGAGCCCGACCACGCGGACCTGCGCACGCTGATGCGCTGGAAGTCCGATCAGTACCGCCGCACCGGGCGCAGCGACCGGTTCGACCATCCCTGGATCGTCGAGCTCGTCGAGCACCTGCTCGGGTGCGACCGCGGCGGCTTCCGCGGCCTGCTGTCGATGTTGTACGCCGGGGACAAGCCGGTCGCCGGGCATTTCGGGCTGATGCACGACGGGGTGTTCGCCGAGTGGTTCCCCGCTTACGACCCGGCCTTCGCCAAGTACTCACCTGGCTTCATGCAGCTGCTCAAGATGACCGAAGCGCTGGCCGGCCTGGGCATCACCACGATCGACCTCGGCAAGGGCGCCAAGCAATACAAGGAGCAGCTGAAGAACAGGGAGCTGCGCGTCGGCGAAGGGACGGCAACGGGCGGGTCGGCGCTCGCGATCGTGCACCGGGCCAGGCTCGCGCCGCCGCGCTGGGCGGTGCGCCAGATAAGGGCCCACGAGCCGGTGTTCACCGTCGCCGACCGCGCGCTCAAGCGGTACGGCCGGCTGCGGACGGCGCTTGATGGCCGCCGCTTATCCTGGTCACATGCGGGCATGGGTGGTGCATCAGCCAGGTCCGATGAGCACGGGACCGATCCGGCTAGTCGATCGGGACGTGCCCGAGCCTGGCCATGGCCAGTTGCTGATCCGGGTGCTGTGCTGCGGCGTGTGCCGCACCGACCTGCACCTGGCCGAGGGCGACCTGCCGCCCAAGCACCCCGACGTGACCCCAGGGCACGAGGTCGTCGGCGAGGTGGTCGCGGCCGGGGCTGGCACCACGAGGTTCGCGGTCGGGGACCGGGTCGGCGTGGCCTGGCTGGCCGGGACCGACGGGTCGTGCCGGTTCTGCCGGACTGGCCGGGAGAACCTGTGCCCGCGCTCGGTCTACACCGGCTGGGATCTGCATGGCGGCTACGCCGAGTACCTCGTCGCCGCCGACGGCTACGTGCATCCCTTGCCGTCCGGGTTCAGCGACGCCGAGCTGGCGCCGCTGCTGTGCGCGGGGATCATCGGCTACCGGGCGCTGCTGCGGGCGCAGGTGCCGCCTGGTGGCGCGCTCGGCCTCTACGGATTCGGCGGTTCGGCGCACCTCGCGGCGCAGGTGGCGATCGCGCAGGGGGCGGCGGTGCACGTGTTCACCAGGGCGCAGCCCGCGCGGGAGCTGGCGCTCTCGCTGGGTGCCGCTTCCGCCCAGGACTCCTTCGACCCATCGCCCGAGCCGCTCGACTCGGCCATCATCTTCGCGCCGGTCGGGGACGTGGTACCGCCTGCCTTGCGTAACCTCGGCCGGGGCGGGACGGTCGCGATCGCCGGTATCTACCTGACCGACATCCCTTCCCTGAATTACGAGCGCGAGCTGTTTGCCGAGCGGACGCTGCGCAGCGTCACGTCCAACACGCGCGGCGACGCTGAGGAGTTCCTGCGGCTGGCCGAGCGGCTCAAGCTCAGGGTGTCGGTAACGCCGTATCCCTTGGACGCCGCCGACGAGGCGCTCGCCGACCTGGCCGCTGACCGGATCACGGGCGCGGCCGTGCTGATGGCGTGATCAGCTGACTGTGGCTAGCGGCCGGTCGACGAAAGTCATTTGCCGCAAATAACCACCGGCTCGACTCGACCGGCTAAGGCTAGCGCGACGCCGGGCTAGCTGTTCCGGCTGGCCCGGGTCGCGAGTTCACGCAAGGCGGCCGGGAAGACCTCGGGCGGCGGGGTGACCAGGCCGGCGCCGACCTGGCCGGTGCCGGCGACCCGGCCGGCCATGCCGGTGTTGATCTGGGGCAGGACGCTCGTCCTGGTGACCAGCGTCACGTCGATCCCGGTCGGCGTGCCCCTGAAGTCCAGCTGCGGTATGCCGAACAGGGGGTGCTCGGCGAGCGTGATCTCATACATTCGCTGGGTGCTGGCCAGGGCGGTCGCGGCCGAGCCGCCGACTAGGGCCGCGATCGCGGGGGCGGCGGCCATCGCGAACCCCCCGAGGCCGGCCGTCTCGGTGATCGCCGAGTCGCCGATGTCGGGGTTCGCGTCGCCTGGTCCGTAGCCGGCCAGGAACAGTCCCTCCGGCACTAGCGCCGGGGCGGTGAACCAGGTGCTGCCGGTGCCGGAGACCTGGATGCCGAAGTCGGTGCCGTTGCGGGCCATCGCGACTACCATCGCGGCGCCGGGGATATCGCGAGCGGCGTCGAGCGCGAGCTTGCAGGCCGGCATGGCCAGGTTGAGGAAGAAGTGGTCGTTACCGCCGATGAAGCGGGCGGCGTCGGCGACGTCGGCGCTGGGCTGGCCGGACTCGACCATGGCGGGGAGCAAGTCGCGGAGCAGCATGAGCGTGCCGGCCCGGTTGCGGTTGTGGGCCTCGTCGCCCATCTGGACCATGGCGGCCAGGATGGCGGTCACGTCGACCGGCCCGTGCCGGCGAACCGCCGCCTGGAGCAGCGGGCCGAGCACCCGCGCCATCCAGGTCAGCCGGTCGATCACCGGCGCGGAGTAGGCGCCGTAGCGCAGCACCTTGCCCAGGCCCTCGTTCAGCGAGCAATAGGAGCGCCGTCCGTCGGCCTGGTCCTCGAGCACGAACATCCACATCGACGGCGAGACGACGCCGGCCATCGGGCCGACCGCGCCCCGGCCATGGCACGGCTCAAGCGAGCCGATGCCGAGGGCAGCTGGGCCTCCCGCGCTGGCGCTGTCGGGGTCCGTCGTCAGGCCCTCGAAGAGGGCGGCGCCCATGAGCGCGCCCCGCAGCGGTCCTGAGGCGCGGTCCCAGTCGACCGGCGGGCCCGCGTGCAGGAACTCACCGGGTCGCAGCCGGAGGGCCGTGCTGGCCGGCAGCACGTCGACTAGGTGGGCGCGGCAGCCCAGCATCCGGGTGACGGCGAGCGCGTTTGCCTCCGTCCGGCGCGGGTCGGCCAGCACGACGGCGAGGTCACCGGCCGTGCCCGGCATGGGCGGAGCCCAGTCGACCCTGATGACCGGCGCGGACTGCTGCGTCACGGCGTCGGCGAGCAGGCCGAGGCCGGCGGAGATGACGCGGGGCTCGCGGCGCAGCAGGTCGGTCACTTTGCCGCCCCGTGCGCCCGCGCCGGTTCGGTGCCGGTGATCAGGCCGCAGGCGAACCGCGCGGCCTGCGCGTTCGACGCGAACACGTCCGCGCCCGCCTCCGCGAGCGTGGTCACCTGAGCGGTCAGTCCTTGCGGGTCGCCGGCCGTGCCGATCAGGGCGACCACGACCGCCAGGCTGTCTCTCGCGGCCACCGCCGCCTGGATCGCGGGGGCTAGCTCAGCGGCCGGGTCGGGGTGGGCTCCGTAGCCGAGCACCACGTCGAGCATGATGACGGCCGTGGCCGGGTCGGCGGCCTCCGCGTCCAGCCGGTCGAGCCGCAGTCGCTGGTCGATCATCGGATGCGGGCGGCCCGAGGTCAGTTCGTCGGCACCGAAGTCGATCATCGCGTGCCGCGCGGTCAGGGGCCGGTGGTCGACCGGCAGCAGCGGATCAAGCGCATCGAGCCGCAGTTCGGGGGCGAACGGCCGGTTCGAGTAGATCTCGCCTAGCAAGCCGGTCGCGATCACCATCGCCTCGTCGCAGAGAGTCCCGCCCGCGAACAGTCCGCGCAGGCCGCCCGCCAGCGCGTGCCTGGCCTGGCTCGCCGGCGTCGGGAACGCAGACCTGACTGGCCAGGTCGGCCAGGCTGGCCAGGCCGGCCAGGCCGGTACGGGAACGCCGATCGCCGCTAGCGCCGTTTCCGTCGCCGTCGTCAGGTCGGGCTGGCCCGGCCCGATCAGCGCGAACTGGACCGGCGTCGCGAGCATGTCAGCGAAGCGCCGCAACCCGGCCGCGACCTGCGGGTCGGGTGGCTTGGACAGCAGCATGATCAGCTCAGTGCCAGGATCCTCGTCGAGCAGGGCGAGCGCGGTGCGCGCCGACCGGCCGCCGACCACGGCCGACAGGTCGCGGCCGCCCACGCCGAGCACCGCCCCGCACCCTGCTCCGGCCACGTCCAGCAGGCACGAGACCTGCTGGGCACCGGTACCCGACGCCGCGACCAGCCCGATCGGGCCCGGCCGCACCGCGTTCGCGAAACCGAGGCCAAGCCCGGCCACGATCGCGGTGCCGCAATCAGGCCCCATCACGAGCCGTCCCTGCCGCGCGGCGACCTCCTTGAGCGCGACCTCATGCTCGACGGGCACGTTGTCGGAGAACACCATCACGTCACAGCCAGCCTCGAGCGCGTCCATCGCCTCGGCGAGCGCGTACTGGCCGGGCACCGAGATCAGCGCGATGCCGCGCCCCGCCCTGGCGACGGCGCTCCTGGTCGTCAATGGCGCCGCCTCCGGCCCGCCCGGCCCGCCCGGCTGGCCCGAAGCCACGCCGGGGCCGTGAGCGAGCGCCTCGTCGATGACCGCGAGCGCCGCGTGCAGCGCGGCGGCGTCATCGGCCTTGATCGCCACCAGCAGGTCGTGCGGGCTGATCCCGGCCGGGGCCCGCAGGCCGAGCCCGTCGAGCAGCCCGAGGTTGAGTTCGGTCGCCATCGCGACCAGCACGCCGCGCACCCCGGCGATCGCCTGCGCTCGCGCGCTCACCTGCATGAGCGTCACCGAGTCCGCGTAGGCGCCGATCCTGGCCTGCACGTGCTCCGCGCCCACCGCTTCCCCCGATCTGCTCGCCGCGTCTTCGCCATTGTGGCGCAGTGGCCGCCGCGGGTGTCAGCGGTGCTCGGGTGTCAGCGGTGCTCGGGTGTCAGCGGCGCTCGGGTGTCAGCGGTGCTCGGGTGTCAGAGGTGCTCGCCGGCCCACAGGTAATTGCAGGCGAGGTCGGCGGCGGAAGCGCCGCCCCTGGCGTATCGCTCGGCCCGGTCCTTGATGCCGAGCAGCATCTTGCGCTCGAACAGCGTCAAGGCCGGCTGCAGCAGCCACGCCCCAACTGTCCGCCACGGCAGCCAGTCCCGGGGCCCGGCGACGCTGGGCCCGGCGACGCTAGGCGCGGCGGCGCTGGGCAGGGCGACGCTGCTCCTGCTCACCAGCCGGGTCACCCCGTACTGCGGGAACAGCGCGAAGCTCGCCACCCACCGGCCAGGATTGGCTGACCGGCCCAGCTCGAAGCTGAGCGCGAGGCAGCTCTCTGGCTCGAACGCCTCGACCTTCATCACGCCCCGGCCGCCGATGAGCGGGAACCCGTCGCCGGCCTCGACGTTCTGGAACTGCGGCAAGATAACGTTGGCGCTGTGCACATCGAGGCCGAGCAGGTTCTGGGCCCAGTCATAGGAGTAGAAGCCGCCCCGGCCGCTGCCCAGCTGCACCAGCCAGGGCCAGACGCAGCTGGTCGGCGCCGTGATCGATACGGCCCTCGTAGTGACTACCGCCAGGGCCCCGATGACGTCATCGCCAGGCAGCCGCAGCGCCGCTTCCTGCGAGGTCGCGCCCCAGCCCGCCTGCCGGTTCCGGCCCACGTACTGATAGCCGGCCGCGAGCGCGCCGACCGCCAGCCCGGCCGCGAGCCCGGCCGCGCACGTGGTGATCGTGGTTCCCCCCATGATCGGCCTTCCTGTCGCGCCAATGGTCCAGGTATCAGGTCGGTGCCAGCGGCGCGGCCGACGGCAGCGCCAAAGGTCCCATCATTTGGGCGGAATGCTGGCACTAGTGAATTGGTTGCGCAGTTGGCCGACCGGCCGCTGTAGCCTTTCCTTGGCCTATCGCGGAGGGATCCGATCATGACTCAGAACTGGCGCGGCTTGCTCGGACCTTACGGGATCTGGCGCTCGGTCAGCATGGTGACGCCCGAACTGGCGGCGGAGATCGAGCGGCTCGGCTACGGCGCCCTCTGGCTCGGCGGGTCGCCGCGAGCCGACCTGAAGGTCGTCGACAAGCTGCTCGCCGCGACCAGCGAGCTCGTGGTCGCGACCGGGATCGTCAACATCTGGCAGAGCGACGCCCACGAGGTCGCCACCTCGTTCAAGCGGATCAACGCCAGTCATCCCGAGCGCTTCCTGCTCGGCGTCGGCACCGGCCACCGCGAGGCGACGCAAGAGTACGCCAAGCCCTACGAGACGATCGCGAAGTACACCCACACCCTGCTCGAAGACGGGGTGCCAGCCGAGAGCCTCGTACTCGCGGCGCTCGGCCCGAAGATGCTGAGGCTCGCCGCCGAGCGCACCGCCGGCGCGCACCCGTACCTGGTCACCCCCCGTTACGTGGAGCAGGCAAGGGAGACCATGGGCGCCGGGCCGCTGCTCGCGGTCGAGCACAAGGTCGTGCTAGAAACTGACGCCCACGAGGCGCGCCAGATCGGCCGGCCGCGGGTGCAACGCCCCTACCTTGGCCTCGAGAACTACCTGAACAACCTGCGGCGGCTCGGCTGGACCGACGACGACTTCGCCGACGGCGGCAGCGATGCCCTGGTCGACGCGCTCGTCGCCCACGGCTCGCCCGAGCAGGTCGCGGCCCAGCTAGGCGAGTTCATTGACGCCGGCGCCGACCACGTCTGCATCCAGCTCGTCACCCCCGGCCCCGACGACAACCCCGTCCGCGGCTACCGCGCGCTAGCCGCCGCCCTCGACCTCGGTTAGCGCCAGCGGTCCCCAGGCGAGCTGGCATCCGCACACGGGTTGCCACGATCTTGACGTGCTCCATGATCACGGTCAATCCCACCGCGGAATCCGCATACCGGCTCCCATGATCACGAGTGGAACCGAGCAGTGAGCCGACCTCCGAGCTCGCGGCGACGGCTGCGCCCGGCCAGATTCCGCGATCATGCCCGGTCTCGTGATCACGGAACCCCGCCGGAGCCGCCGCACCCCACAGCGGCTCCGTGATCACGCCCGGTCTCGTGATCACGGCACATTGCGGCGTGATCACCCAGACGGACTACCGTGATCAGGCGAAATCCTTGATCACGGAGGATTTGGCGCACGCCGGATCACGAAGGGTTCGGGGAGGGATGCTCGGCGCGCAAGGCGCGGACCGCTTCGATGGTTCGGGGCGTGATGGTGTGCAGGATCGCGTGGAGGCCGAACTTGGCCGCTGCGTCTATGTTTGCGGGGACGTCGTCGATGAAGACCAGTTCGGCTGGCCCGGCGCCCAGTAGCTCGCAGGTCAGCACGCCGGTCAGGATCCACGCTCCGAATCGCGGCCGTGAAGTCGGCCGCCGACGATCCCAGTCGTTCCCGCCATCTCGGCGCGATCACCAATTCCGGATCGCCGACCCGCTCGAGAACTCCGCCGATATCGAAGACGACCGCCGAAATCGCCACGTCAGCAAGCTCCATTACGTTGATCGCCCCCGCATCGGGGTCTAACCTAGCCGAGGTGAAGCCGTCCTCATTCGGCTACTCGCGGCCCGAGTCCGTGGCCGAGGCGGTGTCGGTGCTCGCCTCGATCGGGCCGGAAGGCAAGGTGCTCGCGGGCGGCCAGTCGCTCGTGCCGCTGCTCAACTTGCGGCTCGCGGCGCCCGCCCACCTCGTCGACATCAACCGGCTGACCGAGCTCGCCTTCATCAGCGTCAGCGACGGCCAGGTCGTCGTCGGCGCCCTCGCCCGCCATAACGACGTGCTGCGCGACCCGCTGGCGGCCGTGGCCCAGCCCCTGCTCGGCCAGGCCCTCGCGCTGGTGGCCCATCCCGTGATCAGGAATCGCGGCACCACCGTCGGCAGCATCGTGCATGCCGACCCGGCCGGGGAGATGACGGCAGTCCTCGCGCTCCTGGGCGGCTCTATCCGGCTGGACAGCACCAGCGGGCGCCGTTCTGTGGCTGCTCAAGACTTTTTCCTTGGCCCGCTGGAATCCGACGTCCGCCCAGGCGAACTGGCGACCGAAGCGACGTTCCCCGTGCTGCCCGCCCGGGCCGGCTGCGCGTTCACTGAGGTCAGCCGGCGGCACGGCGACTACGCGATTTGCGGGGTAGCCGCGCTGGTCCAGCTTGACGCGGGCGGAGGGATCACGTCGGCCCGCGCCGCCTACATCGGCGTCGCCCCCATCCCGCTCGTCCTCGACCTGACCCAGGCTTGCGCCGAGAGCCAGGAAAACCATAAAAGCCATCAGGGCCAGCAAAATGGCCACGGCAGTACGAACTTCACGGCAGCCGGCGAACTCGCCATGGCGCGACTGACGCCGGCCAGCGACATCCACGCGACCGCCGACTACCGGCGGCACCTGGCGGGAGTACTCACCGGCCGCGCGCTGGCCCAGGCGATCGCGCTCGCGAAGGGGCGGATGGATGGCTGAGCCCGCCGAGTTGTTCGATGTGAACCTGGTCGTCAACGGGGTACCGCACACCGTGGCCGTGCCGGCCAGGCGGCTGCTGTCCGACTTCCTTCGGCACGACTTGCGGCTGACCGGCACGCACGTCGGCTGCGAGCATGGCGTCTGCGGCGCGTGCACGGTCCTGGTGGACGGCCTCGCAGTCAGGTCCTGCCTCATGCTCGCGGTGAGCGCCGACGGCACGGCGGTCACGACCGTGGAAGGGCTGGCCGGCGCCGACGGGACGTTGTCGGCGGTGCAGCAGGCGTTCGCCGACTGCCACGGGCTGCAGTGCGGGTTCTGCACGCCTGGCTTCCTGACCACGATCACGGCCGCGCTCGCCGAGAACCCTGACCCGACCCACGACGACGCCCGCGCGATCATCGGCGGCAACCTGTGCCGCTGCACCGGCTACCAGAACATCGTCAAGTCCGTGCTCCGCGCCGCCGAGCTGCTCCGCGCTGCTCCGCCCGGCGAGGAGCCCGCGTGACCGCGATGTTCGGCGAGCCGATTAAACGGCTCGAAGACGACCGGCTGCTCAGGGGGCACGGCGCCTACCTCGATGACCTTGGGCACGACGCCCTGGCGGCGGCCTTCGTGCGCAGCCCGCACGCGCACGCTCGGATCACCGGCATCGACGTGTCCGGTGCGCTCGACGTGCCCGGCCTGATCGCGGTCTACACCTACGAGGACCTGCCAGGACGGCTGGCCGAGCCGCTGCCGCTGCTGATACCTCATCCCGCGCTGACCCACGGCCGTACCGGCTTCCCGCTCGCCGCCAGCGAGGTCAACCACGTCGGCGAGCCGGTCGTGATGATCGTCGCGCAGGACCGCTACCTGGCCGAGGATGCCGCCGAGGCGATCAGCGTGGACTACGACCCGCTGCCGCCGGTCGTCGGCGTCGACGCGGCCCGCGCGGCCGACCACCTGGTCCACCCGGACGTGCCAGGCAACGTGGCGGCCGAAATGACCCAGAGCAACGGGGACGCGGCCGCGGCCATCGCCCGGTCACCCCATCAGCTTGAGCTCGACCTGGTCATCGAGCGGTCGGCGTCAACCCCGCTGGAAGGCCGGGGCGTGCTGGCCCGCTGGGACACCGAGAGCAGGCGGCTACGGATCTGGACCTCCACTCAGACCTCGACCGGGGTAAGGGCGGCGGTGGCGGCGAAGCTGGACCTGGCGCTCGCCGACGTTGACGTGATCACGCCGGACGTTGGCGGCGGGTTCGGGGTCAAGATCGTGCACCCCTGGCCCGAAGAGGTGCTGGTGCCGTGGGCGGCCCGGCTGCTTGGCCAACCGGTCAAGTTCACCGAGGACCGGGCCGAGCACTTCGTCGCCAGCGCGCACGAGCGCGGCCAGCGGCACCACGTCAAGGTCGGGTTCGACGCGGACGGCCGGGTGCTCGGGCTCGACGTCAGGTTCTGGCATGACAACGGCGCCTACATCCCTTACGGCCTGATCGTGCCGATCATCACCTCGACCCAGCTGCTCGGCCCCTACAAGCCGGGCGCCTACCGGGTCGAGTTCACCTCCCTCTACACCAACACCGTCATCGTCACGCCGTACCGGGGTGCGGGCCGGCCGCAGGGCGCGTTCGTGATGGAGCGCACCATGGATGCCATCGCCGCCTACCTGGGCCTTGACCGGGCCCTGGTGCGGGAGCGCAACTTCATCAGGCCCGACGAGATGCCTTACGACCAGGGCCTGATCTTCCAGGACGGCCGGCCGCTGATCTACGACTCCGGTGACTACCCGGCCGCCCTGGACAAGCTGAAGGCGCTCGTCGGCTGGGACAGCTTTCCCGCCGTCCAGGCGCAGGCCCGCGAGCAGGGACGCAGTCTCGGCATCGGCCTCGGCTGCTACGTCGAGGGCACGGGCGTCGGACCCTATGAGGGCGCGCACGTGGTCGTCGAGACCTCGGGAAAGGTCAAGGTGGCGACCGGGCTCACCACCCAGGGCCAGGGGCACCAGACCGTGTTCGCGCAGATCGTGGCCGACGAACTGGGGGTGCCGATCGGCGACGTGGAGGTGACCACGGGGGATACCCGGGCCTTCGGTTACGCTGTCGGCACCTTCGCCTCGAGGGCGGCGGTGATGAGCGGGTCGGCGGTGGCGCTGGCGGCGCGGGCCGCGAAGGCGAAGGCGATCAAGGTCGCGGCGGCGGCGCTCGAGGCCTCGCCCGACGACCTCGAGGTCGCCGACGGCACGGTGCGGGTCAAGGGCGATCCCGCGAGCGCGATCGCCCTCGGCACCGTGGCCGTGCTCTCCAATCCCTTGCGGTACGCGTTCGACGAGGCGGCGAAGGCGGCGACCCAGTTCGCCGGCGGCGACGTCGACGCCCCGCCGGTCGCGCCCGGCGAGTCGCCCGGCCTGGAGGGGCGGGAGTTCTTCTCGCCGGTGCGCTCGACGTTCGCCAGTGGCATGCACGCGGTGATCGTGGAGACCGACCCGGAGACGGCCGAGGTCTCCATCTTGAAGTACTGCGTGGTGCATGACTGCGGCCCGATGATCAATCCCCGCATCGTCGAGGGCCAGATCCACGGCGGGGTCGCGCAGGGCGTCGCCGGCGCGCTGTACGAGCGGATGGCCTACGACGAGACCGGCCAGCTCCAGAATGCCTCGTTCATGGACTTCCTGATGCCGTACGTCACCGAGGTACCCGACGGCATCGAGATTGACCACCTGGAGACGCCATCCCCGCTGAACCCGCTCGGCATCAAGGGCGCGGGCGAGGCGGGCGTGATCCCCGGCTCGGCGGTCTTCGCCTCGGCGATCGAGGACGCCGAGGGCATCCCGATCACCGCCATGCCGATCTCGCCGTCCGACCTGTTCAAGCTGAGACAGCGGCACCGGCCAGCCTGACTCATCGGCGGCGGCGGTCGTGGTGCCGGTGGTCACCCACGATCAGGGACTCGATCCGCTTGCGCCGCTGGGCGTCAAGCGGCTGCGGCACCTTCTTCATGAGCGCCGTGATCTGGTCGGTCTTGGTGAAGATGCTGACCGTCGCCCGCCGGCAGGTGCCGATCCGTGACTTGTCGTGGGTCAACTGCACGACGCGCAGCAGGTCGACGTCTTCGCCGCGGGAGCGCAGGAAGTCCCTGAGTTCGTCGGCTGGCTCGTTGAGCTGCATGCTTGGCGACCGGCTGCCCCGGTCGGCGAGGTCGTATTCCTCGACCTTGTTGCCGTAGTTGTCGAACTTCACGACTCGCCAGCGGTCACCGTCGCAATGCACGGTCCCGTTGACGTACTTCACCTCGATGGCAGCGAGCCCGCCCGGGCCGAGCAGCACGTGGTCGATCTCGCCGCGACGGTTGCGGTATCCGCGCAGCAGCACCCAGTCGTCATTCAGCGAGCGCCCGAGCGCGTCAGCGACGGCCTGCTCGCCCTTGACGCCAGCGGCCAGCTTGGCTTCGTCGTCGGACATGGCGGTGAGCAGGCTCGGTGGCGCTGGTGCCTGCCGCCGCGCCCGCCTGATCGCGAGCGCGGCCATGAGCCAGGCCAGCCAGCGCCGCTTGGCACGGGCCTTGTCCCGCTTCGCCTCGAGCCGCCTGAGCCCGGCCTGATGCTGCCGTCTGGCCGTGTCGAACTGGCTGCGGGCTAGCCGCTGCTCCTTCGTACCGCGCTGCCTCTCCCGCCTGAGCAGCTCACCGGGATGATCTGACAGAGGAACTACCCGCATGCCAGCAACATGTCGCGCTCAGCCCGTATCCGCAACCGGTTACGGATGGAGTTCCGTGTGGTGATGGATGTAGGCGGCATAGGCCTGGTTGGTGTTCTCCTGCGCGAGCACGTTGGCGTCGTCGTGCTGCCCAGCGGGGAACCGGCGGGAGATGAGGTCGGCCTGCACCTCCTGGAGGTGCGACGGCTCGCCTGCGGACGGGTTCTGGGCCGAGGGGGGCGGGACGGTAACGCTTGCGAGCACGTCATCGGTTCGCGGCGCGGTCAGCGTGAGCACGTCACCGAACCCAGGGGCGGCGGCGTCCCTCGCGGTCAGGGCCGGAAGGTTCCAGCGCTGCTCGACGGTCTTCAGCGTCGAGGTGTGATCGAGCGTGCCGGCCTGCGCCCGGTAGACCGTGCCCGCCTGGATCAACGGGGAGATCAGGACGGTCGGCACCCGTACCCCGAACCTGGTGAAATCGAAGCCGAACTCGCCCGCCGAGTTGTCCGGCGGGACCGCCCCCGACGGCGGCACCACGTGATCGAAGCACCCGCCGTGCTCGTCGTAGGTGATCACGAGCAGAGTCTGCGCCCAGTTCGCGCCGCCGCGCACCGCCTCGTAGACGTCGTGTATGAGTTGCTCACCGAGCGCCACGTCGTAAGGGGGGTGCTCGCTGTTACCGGTCGCTGGCCAGGAAGGCTCAAGGAAGCAAAAGGCCGGGAGCGAGCCGGCCGCCGCGGCCGCCGTGAACTCGCTGAACTCGCCGATCGTGCCGCCGGTCGCCTCGGCGATGTCGGTGAAGGTGGACTTGGTCAGCGGCTCGGCGTCATATCCGTAGATGCCCCAGCTCACGTTGCTCTTGCCGAGCAGGCCGAAGATGCTCGGCGAGGTGAACGTCCTCGTCTTGTCATCCATGTGCCCCTGGCTGGTGGCGGCGAGGGCGAACGCGCGATTCGGCATGGTCTCGGTCGGGACCGAGCTGAACCACTGGTCGCAGACCGCATAGCCCTTCGCGAGCGCGGACAGGACCGGCAAGGCTTCCGGGCTGAAGCAGCCCATGATGTCGTTCGCCGTCGTGCCAGGGATAATTGTCCAGCCGCTGTCCCCCGATTGCCAGCTCAGGGTATAGGCGAAGTCGGAGATGAAGCCCTTCATAGTCGGCGGGGTCGAGCTAGCCGGGGCCGTCGTTGAGCCAAACAGTTCGCTGTTCGTCGCCATATAACCTTCGCCGGGATCGGCTCCTGGCATGTAGTACGCATTCGGCGTCGACGGCTGGATCGGAAACACCGTGACCTGCTGACCTCCGGAGCCAGGGTTCGACTCGCTGCCGGTCAGGCCCGCGTACTGCTGCCCGGTGGGGGAGACGTTTCCCGAGCTGGTGTACAGATAGCCGAGCATATGGTCAAAAGACCGATTCTCAAGCATGAGAACGACGATGTGCTCAACCGACGACAGTCCATTTCCGTTTGCCACCGAGCTTCCTTCCCTTTGATAGATAAGAAGAGTTAACCGTGTGTTGCCGCCGCAGTCAGCCGATATCGCCAAGCCCCCAGCGACCACCCACTCAGAGCCCGTACCTGCCGGCGTCCGCGCGGGCGCTGGGGCCGCCGCCCAACACCCTCCAGGCCCACCGGATAGCGAGTTCTCGCAGCGACGGAAAAGATCTTGGTCAGGCTTCATCGCGGCGACCAAGATCTTGTTATTCTCTCGGAACATGGACCAGTTAAAATAACAAGATCATGAGATTGAACGCGAAAACTCTCCAAGATCTTGTAATGCAAACGATTGTGGCTTGCGGGTTGCGCTGTCAGGGGGAGGATGTGGCGGTGGCTGGCGCGAGCGGGTGGCGCGAGGGGACGGCGCGAGCGGGTGGCGCAAATGGATGGGGCGAGGGATGGCGCGAGCGGGTGGCGCGAGCGGGTGGTCCGAGGGGATGGCGCGAGCGGGCTGTTTGTGTCGCTGCATGGATTATCTGGCGCGGCCGGACTATGTGGGCATCGCCTTTGGGCAGCAAGCAGCTACGGAGCAGCGAGGATGCGATGCTTGTTGCCTGCGGGGGACCGGGATGGGATGACGGGACCGGGACGGGAAGGGGCAAGCAGTGCGGGTGGCGGGTCAGGCCGTGGTGGGGATGCCGGCTGAGCGAGTCTGGGCCGCGCTTCGTGACCAGGCGGTGCTCGCCCGCGCCATTCCCGGCTGCGACCGGTTCGAGATGACCGGGTCGCGCGCGGCCCGATTTACCGTCACGAATCCGCTGCCGATAGTCGGCGGAACGTACCACGGTCAGCTGTCAGCCGCCGATGAGTGGACGGCGGAATTGATGACGATCAGCGTGAATGCGAGCGGCGATCGCGGCACGATCAGCTCAGACCTGACGCTGCGCCTCGCGCCGGCCCACGGGGAAGCCACCCTGGTCACCTACGACCTCAGCGCCGTGATCGACGGCCCCGTCGCTGGAGCGGGCGCGCTGTTGCTTACCAGCGCCGCTAAGCGCCTCGCGGCTGATTTCCTCGCTGCGATCGAAGAACTCGCCGCCCCGCCTGCCCCAGATTCGGCCGCAGTCGCAGCGCCCGCCCCGGCTCCCGCGTCGGCCCCGGCTCCCGCGTCGGCCCCGGCTCCCGCGCCGGGCCAGACTCCGATCTCTCAGCTCACTTCAGCCCCAGTCGCCATGGGAGCCCCAGCCGACGCGAAAACCCCTGTCGTAACTCCGACCTCGATCGTCAAGTCGGCTTCGGCCGCGAGCACCGTCGTCCGGCCGCCTAGCCTGGCTGGGCCACAGGTCCGACTGGGTCGGCCGGGCCGGCTGGACCGGCCGACCCGGACCGGCGGGCGAGCAGAGCTGCGCACGGCTTTGCTGGCCGGTGCATTGATCGGGCTGGCCGGGCTCGTGGTCGGGCTGCTACTCGGCCGCCGGAGCCGCCCCGGGCGACGTGGCTTGAGCTGACCCGACGCGGACCAGCGTCACCTTCGGCCTGACCGGCTGGGAGCCATTTGCTGCTAAGCCAGAATTGACAGTCGGCGAACGCGGAGCACGGGGAGCGCTATGACGGGCGGGCAGGGGCGGTTGCGGATCGGGATCGACACCGGCGGCACCTTCACCGACATCGTGGCCTACGACGAGGACACCGGCGAGCTCGCCGTGACCAAGACGCCGACCACGCCGGGCGACCCGTCGATCGGGTTCGCTGACGGGCTCGCGAAGGTGCTCGGCCAGGTCGGCGCGGACGACCGGGCCGTGGCGGCCGTCTGCCACGGGACCACGATCGCGACCAATCAGCTGCTCGAAGGCCAGGTCGGCGGGCTCGGGTTCATCACCACCGAGGGCTTCGAGTTCATGCTTGAGATCGCCAGGCAGTCCGTTCCTGACGGCTACGGGAACTCATACTTCTGGGTGAAGCCGCCCCGGATCGTCCCCGCCGACCTGGTCAAGACCGTCGGCGGCCGGCTCGACCATGCCGGGACCGAGATCCGCCCGTTCGACACCGAGGGGGCGGTCGCGGTGGCGCGGTGGTTCCGCGATCGCGGCATCGAGGCGATCGGGGTGTGTTTCCTGCACTCTTACGCCAATCCCGATCATGAGCTGCGGATGGCGCAGGTGCTGGCGGCCGAGCACCCCGACGCTGTCGTGTCGCTTTCCTGCCAGGTGCTGCGCGAGTACCGGGAGTACGAGCGGTCGATGACCACGCTGCTTGACGCGGCGGTCAAGCCTCGGGTGACGAGCTATCTGCGGTCGATCGGGGCGAGGCTGGACAAGCTCGCCGGACGGCCGCCTTTTTACGTGATGAAGTCCAACGGCGGCGTTCTCTTCGCCGACGAGGTGGCCAGCCAGCCGATCACGACCGTGCTGAGCGGACCAGCCGCCGGAGCGCTCGGGGCTGCGCTCATCGCCGGCGAGGCGGGCATCTCGCGGGTGCTGACCTGCGATGGCGGCGGGACTTCCACCGACGTCGCGGTGGTCACCGACGGCGAGCCGGCGCTGACGACCGAGGGCAGCGTCGGCGGATACCCGGCCATGATCCCGATGGTGGACGTGGTGACGGTCGGGGCCGGTGGCGGGTCCGTGGCCTGGGTCTCGCCGGAAGGCGCGCTCAAGGTCGGCCCGCGCTCGGCGGGCGCGGACCCCGGCCCGATCTGCTATGCCCTGGGCGGCGGCGAGGTCACGGTGACCGACGCCCACCTGGTACTCGGCCGGATTCCGCCGCACTTGCTCGGCGGCGAAGTACCGCTCGACCTGGGCGCCGCCCGGGCAGGCCTGGACGACCTCGCGGCGCGGCTCGGGCTCAGCGCGGCCGACTGCGCCAGTGGAATCCTCGAGGTCTCGGCCTGGAACCAGGCCAACGCGGTGCGCCAGGTCACGGTCAAGCGCGGCCTCGATGTCAGGGACTTCACGCTGGTGACCTTCGGCGGGTCAGGCTCGCTGCTGTGCTGCCCGCTGATCGACATCCTCGACGTGCGGGACGTGCTCGTGCCGGCGAACCCTGGCAACGTGTCGGCGTTCGGCCTGCTCACCGTCGATGTCAGGAACGATTACGTGCGCACCGCCGTGCGCCGGCACGACGGCGTGGACTGCGATGAACTCCAGGGCTTGTTCGATGACCTCGCGGCCCAGGCGGCGGAGGGCCTGCGCAGGCAGGGGTTCGGTCCTGACCGCTGGCGTCTCATATGCAGTGCCGACCTGCGCTACTTCGGCCAGGCGTTCGAAGTGCGGGTGCCGGTGCCTGCCGGTGCCGTCGACGTTGAGGTCACGGCCGAGGTCGCTGGCCGCTTTCACGAGGCGCATCGGGCGCTGTACGGCTACGACTTCGCCGGCGATCCCCGGCAGCACGTCGAGTGGGTGAACCTGCGGGTCACCGGGGTTGGCCCGATCAAGCGGCCGGCGTTGCGGGAACTTCCGCCAGGGACCGGCGACTCGGCCGGTGCCCGTTCCGGTCGCCGTCAGGTCTGCTTTGACCGGTCCCGGGGGTTCGAGTCGGCCGACGTCTACTGGCGGCCGAGCCTGGGAGCTGGCGACGTGGTGGACGGGCCGGCCGTGATCGAGGAGTACGGCGCGACCGTTCCCCTGCATCCCGGATTCACCGCCACCGTCGACCGCCTCGGCAACCTTCGGATCACCCGGAGCCGGTGATGGAGCCAGGGCGAGTCCGGACGAATGACGCGCCTAGGATCGCGGTCTCGCTGACTCGGTTTCGGTAGCAGCTAGCGCCGGCGAGGACGCGGAACGGCTCGGGCGCTGGCTAACCGCCCACCTCGGCGTTTTTGCTGGTCGCGGAGCGGGACGGACTGTTGGCTGGGAGTCCCTGTGCGCGCGTGTCCAATCCGGGCGATTTGCTTTGCGCGTCCCGGCCCGACTGTCATGCGCGTCCCGGCCCGACCGTCCTGCACGTCCCGGCCCGACTGTCGTGCGCGTCCCGGCATGACTGTCGTGCGCGTCTCGGCCCCACCCGGTTTCCGTGATCATGCTCCACCAGGGATCGCGGAGGATCGGCGCGCGGTGACCCAGGCGCATCTCCGTGATCAAGGAAAATCCTTGATCACGGAGGGTTCGTGGCGCGTGATTCCCCGGGCCGGCATCCGTGATCAAGGTCTGGGTCTTGATCACGGAGGTTTGGCGGGGCTGGTTAGGCGGCTGTTTCTTGATCACCGACGTTTGGCGGGCTGGTCGGGGAGGTGAGAGTACTAACTAGTGGTCAGCTGCCACCTTGGTACGAGGTTCCTTCTATTGCGGCATCGACGATGCGTGCTTCGTCCCGATTCTCCGTTCGGAACATCGTACTATGATCACCCTTAGTTGATCATAGTACGGATTACCTGGTTTCCGACGGCGACCGGCATCGCCGTCGTCGCTCACCTGGGCATGATTCAACTCGCTGGGAATGGGCAGGTTTGTCGGCAAGTCTCCGCAAGGGTTTCAGTCAGGTGGTCCGGTCGACGCGGCCGATCCCGCCCGCCCGGCTCACCTGGCTGGCCCGACTGGCTGGTCCGCAGGTGTGGTTTGACTCGCGTCGGGCAGTTTCGCTGATGAGGGCCCGCCAAAGGCGGGTTTCGGCCAGGCGATCAGGTGCGCCCTGGCCGAGCGGTATCGCCCGGCGCGCGCCCGCCCGCCCAGCTGATCGACATGACACCTAGTGCGTGAGGAGAGCAGTCGTGACCGCGATCCCCGACATCATGCTGAACAACGGACAGATGATCCCGCAGCTAGGCTTCGGCGTCTTCCTGGTGAAGCCAGCGGCGACCGAGCAGGCCGTGGCGCAGGCGCTGGAAGCCGGCTACCGGCACATCGACACGGCCGAGATGTACGGCAACGAGAAGCAGGTCGGTAGCGCGGTCGCGCGTTCGGGGCTCAAGCGCTCCGAGGTCTTCGTCACCACGAAGCTAGGCAACGACGCCCACGAGCCCGATGACGCCCGCCGGGCCTTCGACACCTCGCTTGACCAGCTCGGCTTCGACTACGTCGATCTTTTCCTCATCCACTGGCCCCTGCCGACCAGGTACGGCGGTGACTTCGTGCCGACCTGGAAGGCCTTGGAGGGCTTCTACCGCGATGGCCGGGCCCGCTCGATCGGCGTGTCCAACTTCCAGGCTCATCACCTGCGCAGGCTGCACCAGGAAAGTGAGCTCCGCCCGGCGGTGAACCAGATCGAGGTGCATCCGTACCTGACCCAGCTTGAGCTCAGGCAGTTCTGCGCCGATCACCAGATCGCGGTGGAGGCCTGGTCGCCGCTCGGACGCGGCGCGGTGCTCGAAGATCCCGAGGTGGTCTCGATCGCGACGGCGGTCGGCAAGACCCCGGCCCAGGTCGTGCTGCGCTGGCACATCCAGCGCGGCGACATCGTGTTCCCCAAGTCGGTCAGCCCCGACCGGATCAAGGAGAACATCGACATCTTCGACTTCGAGCTGTCGGACTCCGACATGGAGCGGATCAGCGCACTCAACCGGAACCAGCGCGTGGGCCCCGACCCCGACAAGTTCGCCGGATAAGACGGCTTGGCCGCTCAGCCGGCCTGACCGCCACCCGTACGATCACAGCGGGGGCACTCTGCTGTCGCTCAGCCGGCACCAAAGTCCCCCTGCTGTGAGTGGCCTGCGCGCGGGGCCCGGGAGATCGCCTGTGCGCAGGGCCTGGGTGCACGCCGGGACGAGGGAGGTGGGGCTGGTGGGGGAGCGGACGCTGGCCGCGAGCGAGCCAGCGCGCCCGGCCGAGCCAGCGCGCCTGGCAGGCCCGGCTGACCCGCCCCGCCCGGCGGAGCCGGCCCGCCCGGCTGACCCGGCCCGCCCGGCCGAGTCGACCCGCCCGGCCGACCCGGTGCTGCTCGAGATCGTCGCTGGCAGCCTCGCCTCGATCGAGAAGGAGGTCGAGACCGCGATCGCGCGGACGGCGCGGTCGCCGATGGTGCGGGACGCGCACGACTTCAGGGTCGGGATCCATGACCGGCTGCTCCGCAAGCTGACCGGCCGCTCCTACAGCGCCCTGGTGCACCCCATCGTGCGCGACTTCCCGATCGAGACGATGAAGCCGGGCGACGTCTACTTCCACAACGACGTGTACTCCTCCGAAGGCGGCATCGGCCACCTGCCCGACCTGTGCGTCACCGTCCCCGTCTTCCACGACGGCCAGGTCGTCGCGTTCGTCCAGGCCTTCGGCCACCATGACGACATCGGCGGCGCCGTCCCCGGCTCGATGCCAAGCCACGCGACCAGCGTGTTCGAAGAAGGCCTCATGGTGCCGCCGATCAAGCTCCGCGACGCCAGTGGCCCGAACCAGGCCGTCCTTACGATCATGACCCGTAACTCGCGGATGCCTGAGTCGCTGGCGGCCGACCTGGACTCCGAGTGCGCGGCCTGCCTGATGGGCGCCCGCCGCCTCGGCGAGCTTTACCGCCGCTACGGCCAGCCAGCGGTCGAGTCCTGCCTCGACGCGATCGTCGCGAACACGACCGCCACGTTCCGCCGCGAGATCCTGGCGAAGATCCCAGTCGGCACCTGGACCTGGGAGGACTACGCCGAACACGACGGCGTCGACCCGCCCAGGCTGCACGCCCAGCGCATCACGCTCACCAGGACGCCCGACGACGCCCCGCCGGGGCCGAAGCTCATACTCGACTTCACCGGCACCGGCCCGCAGGCCAGGGGCCCGATCAATCACTGCGCCAACTACGCCGACGGCAACTTCCTGGCCAAGTGGCTGGCCCCGATCCTGCGCAACCTGGCCGAGAACCCGGAGCGGATGGCTGAGCTTGACGTCAACGAGGGCGTGGTCGACCTGCTCGAACTGCGGTTCCCGCCGCCAGGCACCCTGCTAACCCCGGTCTTCCCCGCCCCCACCAACGCCCGCACGTTCGTGATCTTGCGGCTGCTCGGCGTTTTCGCTGGGGTGCTCGCCAAGGCGGTCGGCGGGCGGATGCCCGCCGACCAGGAGACCATCCGCTACACCGGCGTCTACGGCACCGACGCGGCCGGCGAGTCGTACCTGATGCGCGAGGTGCTCGGCGGCGGATCCGGCGGCCGGTACTACGCCGACGGCGAGGACACGATCCACGTGGTCGCTGACTCGCGGAACCTGCCCGCCGAGTTCTCCGAGGCGCGATTCCCCTTCGTGGTCGAGCGCCTCGGCCTCGCGGTCGACTCCGGCGGCCCCGGCCAGTTCAGGGGCGGCCTCGGGTACGAGAAGGTCATCAGGATGCTGGCCGACGGCTACTTCATGTCGATCGCTGACCGATCGATCCTTTCGTGCTGGGGAGTCAGCGGCGGCAAGGCCGGCCGTCCGTTCGAGGTAATGATCAATCCAAACCATGAGCAGCAAAGACTCGCAGAGCCACTCGCCGACGCCGAGTTCGTCCCGGCCGGGACATTGATCAGGATCCGCACCACTGGTGGCGGTGGCTGGGGCGACCCGCTCGACCGGGACGTGGCGTCGGTCGTGCGGGACGTGGCCTGGGGCAAGGTCTCGCGGGCGGGAGCAACCGCCGACTACGGCGTCGTGATCAGCGGGCCGGTCGATGAGCCTGCTGCCGACCTGAGTCGCACGAGTTATTTGCGGCATAAAATGAGAGGAGAGCGCCCGATGCCCGAGCCCTTCTTCGACCGCGGCCCCGGCTACCAACGCCTCGCGGGCGTCGCCAGCGCCGAGGTGGACTGGCTGTGACGCAGGCGAGCGCGACAGCGGGGCCGCTGGACGGCGTGCTGGTCGTCGACTTGACGCGGGCGCTGGCCGGGCCGCACGCGGCGATGATGCTCGGCGACCTGGGCGCGCGAGTGATCAAGGTCGAGGCTCCTGGAGGCGATGAGACGAGGGGATGGGGCCCGCCGTTCGTCACGGGCAGTGACGGACAGGAGTACTCTACTTACTTCCTGTGCTGCAACCGAAACAAGGAATCCATCGCCCTCGACCTCAAGTCGGCCGAAGGGAAGGAGATCCTGGCGAAGCTGGCGGCGCGGGCGGACGTGCTGATCGAGAACTTCAGGCCGGGGGTGCTCGACCGGCTGGGCTTCAGCGTGGAGCGGTTGCACGAGGCCAACCCCGGACTGGTCATCTTGTCGATCACCGGGTTCGGGCACGACGGGCCCGAGGGTGACCGCCCCGGCTACGACCAGATCGCCCAGGGCGAGGGCGGGCTGATGTCGGTGACCGGCCCGTCACCGGACCAGCCGGTGCGGTCGGGCTTGCCGGTGGGCGACGTGATGGCGGGAATGTACGGCGCCTACGGCGTGGTCGCGGCGTTGCACGAGCGGACCAGGACCGGACGGGGCCAGGTGGTGCGGACGAGCCTGCTCGCCGCCATCGTCGGCGCGCACGCCTACTACGGCACGCGGTACACGGTCGCGGGCGAGGTACCTCACCAGACCGGCAACTTCCACCCGTCGATCTGCCCGTACGGCCTGTACCGCACCTCGGACGGATTCGTGCAGATCGGCGTGGCCAACGACACGCTCTGGCAGCGGTTCGCGCCTGCCTTCGGGCTCGACCGGCCGCAGTGGGCGCTGAACCGGGACCGGGTCACCGACTCGGGCGCGGTCAACGCCGCCGTGGACGCCGCCTTTGCCCAGCGGACGTCGGGCGAGCTCCTGGGGCTGCTCGACGAGCTCGGGATCCCTGCGGGCAAGGTTCGCGACCTCGAAGAGGTCTACACCTGGGAGCAGACGAGGTCCCAGGGCCTGCTCATCGAGGTCGACCACGCCGCGCTCGGGCCGATGACGTTGCCTGGCCCGCCGCTGCGGTTCGACGCCGGCGGGCGGACCGAGCACCGGTCGCCGCCCACGCTCGACCAGCACGGCGCGGCGATCCGCGCGTGGCTGGCTGAACCGACCGACCCAGCACCGACCGACCCAGCACCGACCAACACAACACCGACCAACACAGCACCGACCAACACAGGGGAGTGACCGGCTGTGCCCGAGCCGATCGAGGTCCGCAAGGTACCGCTGCACCACGTGTCCGACGCGAGCGAGCTGGCGAAGCTGATCGACGCCGGGGTGATCGAGGCCGACCGGGTCATCGCCGTGATCGGCAAGACCGAGGGCAACGGCGGCGTGAACGACTACACCAGGATCCTGGCCGACCGGGCGTTCCGCGAGGTGCTCGCGGCCAAGGGCAGCCGCAGCGCGGACGAGGTCAGGCAGGTTCCGATCGTCTGGTCCGGCGGCACCGACGGCGTGATCAGCCCGCACGCGACGATCTTCGCGACCGTCCCTGAGCGGCTGGCGCCGGCCACCGACGAGCCCAGGCTGACCGTCGGGTTCGCGATGAGCGAGCGGTTGGCGCCCGAGGACATCGGGCGGACCGCGATGATCACGAAGGTCGCCGCGGCGGTCAAGGTAGCGATGGAGCGAGCCGGGATCACCGACCCGGCCGACGTGCACTACGTGCAGACCAAGACGCCGTTGCTGACGATCGGCACGATCTCGGACGCCAAGGCCCGTGGCCGATGCGTCTGGACCGAGAACACGCACGAGTCGATGGACCTGTCGAACGGGTGCACCGCCCTCGGGATAGCAGTCGCGCTCGGGGAGCTCGAAATGCCGACCGACGCCGACGTGCTCCACGACCGGTCGTTGTACTCCTCCGTAGCGTCCTGCTCCTCGGGGGTGGAGCTTGACCAGGCCCAGGTCGTCGTGGCCGGCAACGCGCGCGGCATCGGCGGCCGGTACCGGATCGGCCACTCGGTGATGCGGGACGCGCTCGACGCCGACGGGATCTGGGCCGCGATTCGCGACGCCGGGCTTGACCTGCCAGAACGGCCGCATCCGGCCGACCTGGACGGGCGGCTGGTCAACGTGTTCCTCAAGTGCGAGGCGAGCCAGGACGGCCAGGTGCGCGGGCGCCGCAACGCCATGCTCGACGACTCTGACGTGCACTGGCACCGGCAGATCAAGGCCTGCGTCGGGGGAGTCGCGGCATCGGTGACCGGCGATCCGGCCGTCTTCGTCTCGGTGTCGGCGGCGCACCAGGGCCCGGATGGCGGCGGCCCGGTCGCGGCGATCGTTGACCTTGGCGGAGGTCGGCCATGAGACGCAGATTCGCAGTAGTTACTTCCGGCGTGCTGGTCTCGCTGGGCCTGGTCGCTGGCTGCGGCGGGCGCGGCATTCCCCGGACCCAGGCCAACCTGGCGGTCTGCGCCAAGCTGGCCGCGGTCCTCGACAACCGGGCCCCGATGATTGACCTGACCGGAGCCACGTTGATGTCGAACGAGCCGATCACCCACAAGCTGCGCCAGGACATCGCCACCTACATCGCCGAGGCAACTCAGGAAATGCCGGGTGCCAGTCATGCCGCCGCGACCGCCGAGGCCGACTGCTCATCGATCAACGCTCCGCTGGCCAAGGCCTACGGCGGCAGCTGAACGGCACTGGCTGGCGGTGTCTGTGGCTTGTGGGAGAGTAGGGCCATGACTGCGGCTAAGGGCACCTTCAAGGTTAACTTGGTTCCTGGCGAGACTCTCGATGACCGTAACGGCGTGCAACTCGGGCTCGCCCACATCAGCAAGACCTTCGCCGGTGACCTGGTCGGCACCAGCGAGACGAGCGTCATGACCGTCATGACCCCGCAGCCCGCTGCTTACGTCGGCATCGAGCGCTTCGACGGGTCGGTGCACGGGCGGAATGGAACCTTCGTGCTGCAGCACAACGCCGGCGTGATGGCGGGCGAGCAGTGGATGACCTGGAAGATCGTCGAGACGAGCGGCACCGGCGACCTGGCCGGAATCAGGGGCGAGGGCCAGATCATCATCGATCCCGGCGGCTCCCACTCCTACGAACTCGAATACGAGATCTAGGCCCTCTAGGCCTGATGCGGGTCGGGCGGAGTGACAAAACGGCTGTCGTGCACTGGCACCGGCAGATCAAGGGCGGCGCCTTAGCCGAGCCGGGGGGATGGTCGAGCCGGTGATCGGCGGGGTACGCTCCCGCCAGAGCGTCTGATAAAGGACGGGCGTCGGCGAAAGTGCTGGAGCGTGCGGTGGCTGAGATCGTTCTCGATCACGTAGACAAGGTCTATCCCGGTGGTACCAAAGGCATCAACGGCCTGAGCCTGGACATCCGCGACGGCGAGTTCATGGTCTTCGTAGGCCCGTCTGGCTGCGGAAAGTCCACGGCGCTGCGGTCTATCGCGGGTCTTGAGGAGATCACCTCCGGCACGATCAGGATCGGCGAGCGGGTCGTCAACGACCTGCCGCCCAAGGACCGTGACATCGCCATGGTCTTCCAGAACTACGCGCTCTACCCGCACATGACGGTCGAGCAGAACCTGGCTTTCGGCCTGCAGCAGCGCCGGACCCCCAAGGACGAGATCACCCGCCGGGTGAACGAGACCGCGAAGATGCTCGGCCTGCAGGACTACCTGAAGCGCAAGCCGGCCGCGCTGTCCGGCGGCCAGCGCCAGCGGGTGGCGATGGGCCGGGCGATCGTGCGCGAGCCGCAGGCGTTCCTGATGGACGAGCCGCTGTCCAACCTGGACGCCAAGCTGCGGGTCTCGATGCGGGCCTCGCTGTCGCAACTGCACGAGCGGCTCGGCGTCACGACCGTCTACGTGACCCACGACCAGGTCGAGGCGATGACCCTTGGCCAGCGCGTCTGCGTGCTCCGCGAAGGCAAGCTCCAGCAGGTCGATACGCCCCAGGCGCTGTTCAACGCGCCGGTCAACCTTTTCGTGGCCGGCTTCATCGGATCGCCGGCGATGAACTTCACGGTCGCGCGCCTGATCCGCGACAACGGTCCGGCGGTGACGTTCGCCGGGCACCGGCTGTCGATCTCCGATGCCTTGTTCGCGGCCAGGCCCGGCCTTGACAGTTACTTCGACCGCGACGTCATCCTCGGCATCAGGCCATCGGACTTCGAGGACGCCAGCCTGGCCGACGCGACCTGGCCAAGGATGACGGTCAACACCACCGTCACCGAGGACCTGGGCAGCGAGATCCTGGTGCTGTTCGGGATCGACGCCCCGCCGGTTGAGCACGCGAGCCTGGCGGAGGCGGCAGCTGATGAGGAAGACGCGGCGATTCCGCTGGCTGGCGGCACCGCGATGTGGACGGCGCGGGTAGCGGCGCGGAGCCACATCCGGCCTGGCGGCACCGCCGAGCTCGCCATGAGCACGGACAACCTGCAGTTCTTCGACATCGGCACCGGCCTGTCCATCGGCCACCCCGAGGCAGTCGGGCGCGAGGAGTAGCCGGCGGCGCGGGACGGCCGCTGGCTCCGACAGCCGGGCCGCTAGTTGGCCCGCGTCAGCTGGCTAAGGTGGGACGGACAACGGAGCTGATCCAGCGCTCGAACCAGGCCACCAGCCGGGCCTGGCTGTCGGCGTTCAGCTCGGGGGTCAGGAGGTGCCCGGCGCCGAGGTACTCCAGGTACTGGGTCCGGTCCGGCTCGGCGGCGTAGAACGGCTCGAGCTTGGCGTGGAACTCCCTGATCGGGCCGGGCGGGCAGTGCTCGTCGTGCTCGGCCGCCTGCGAATGCAGCGCTACCGGGCTGAAGCCGTCCGGATGGTGATGCGGGCTGTCCGGCCAGGGCAGCGTCCACTGCGGTGAGCCGACCACGGAGACGATGGCGCGCACCCGCCGGTCGGCGAGCACCGACGCGTACGCGACCTTGCCGCCGAGTGAGCGGCCCGCCACCCCGATCCCGTCCGGCCGGGCCCATCCGCGCGCCACCAGGTCATCGATGACCGAAGGTATCTCGGCGGCGGTGGCGTCGATGAGCCTCAGGAAGTCGGTCTCGGTCTCCTCGAAGTGCTCGTCCCGCCGCTGGTCAGCGAAGACCGTGTCAAAGCCGGCGAGCCGACGCTCCCCGTGCCCGACCGCGTCAAGCCCGACAGCGAGGAACCCGGCCCGCGCCAGTTCGACCAGGCCGGGCTCCACTCGCTCCTTGCTCCCGCCAAACCCGTGATAGAACAACACGGTCCCCCGCCCGGCCGCCCGCTCGATCGCGCCGCTGGCATCCTCCGGCGCCGTGGTCCCGGTCGGCGCGAGGTACCGCAGCAGCGCCGGCACCCCGCTACCAGCGCCACCAGACTTGAGATCGCTTGCACATCTCTTCTCCCCCCC
>DATKFV010000078.1:0-43604 GCA_035511035.1 Streptosporangiaceae bacterium | reverse complement strand
AGGCGCGGCTAGGCGCGGATCGCGTTGATTACGCTGATGACGGCGAGCACGATCATGACGGCAGCGCCGATCAGGGTGATCACGCGAGCGGGGATCAGCCGCAGCAAGCCGCGCCCGCCCGCGATGGCCAGGCCAGCCACGGCCCACAGCGCCAGCAGGCCGCCGACGCCGACCGAGAGCGGATCGTGGTACTTGGCGGCCAGGTTCACGATCACGATCTGGGTCAGGTCGCCGAACTCGGCCACCAAGATCACCAGGAAGCTCGTCGAGGCGACCCGCCAGAAGGTCGGCGGGGTCTCCTTCTGCGCCTCGGCGAGTTCGTCGGCGTCGTGCCTGCCCCGGATCAAGAACACGGCGCCGGCCGCGAACAGCACCGCCACGATGATCTCGAGTACCCGGTGCGGCAGCAGCGCGATCAGGCTGCCGGCCGCGACCGCGAGCACGACGTGCACGGCGAACGCGGCCGCGACCCCGGCGTAGACGTAGATTGGCCGGTACCTGCTGCCGAGGATCAGGCTCGCCAGCGCGGTCTTGTCCGGCAGTTCGGCGGCGAAGACCAGCCCGAACGTCGTCGCGGCGATAACGAAGTCCACTTAGATGATCTTGCTGCATGCCTGGACCGGCCGCAAACCGGGGTATCGAGGTCAGTCCGGGCGGCCAGGAAGCGCTGGTCCTGGCGAGTCGCCGGACGACCAAAAATTTGCTGCAAAAATCTTGGCCCTTGATGTCGAAGCTGAAGGTTCGCGTTCGACGCGTGGGCAAACGAAGACCACGAACGAAGGAGCGGATCGATGCGATTCCTCGGATACACCCTGGCCGACCCGAACACCCCGATGCCGCCGCCCGACCCTGAGATGTTCGCCAAGATGGGCGAGTTCGTCGCCGGGGCCACCCAGGCCGGCGTGCTTCTCGCGACCGGCGGGCTCATGCCGCCGGACCAGGCGATCAAGGTCAAGTACTCGGGCGGCGAGTTCACCGTGCTCGACGGGCCGTTCGCCGAGGCGAAGGAACTGGTCGGCGGCTGGGCGCTGATGGAGGTGCGGGACAGGGCGGAGGCGATCGAGTGGACCAAGCGGTTCCTGGCGATCGCCGGCGAAGGCGAGTCCACCCTGCGCGAGGTCGCTGGCGGCCCGCCGGAGTAGTTCGTAGTCAGGCGAGTTGCCTGGCTGGCCCGGCGGGTGGTGTGATCGGGCAGTGTGAATGACGGAGCGGCCGATGACCGCAGGGCACACGAGGCGATCGAGACGGTCATCAGGCTGGAGTCGGCCCGGCTCATCGCCGGGCTAGCCAGGTACGCGGGCGGCGACCTCGGCCTCGCGGAAGAACTCGCGCAGGAAGCGGTGGTCGCCGCCCTTGAGCAATGGCCGAAGGACGGGGTGCCCGCCAACCCCGGCGCCTGGCTGATGACGGTGGCCAAGCGGCGGGCCGTCGACCAGTTCCGCCGGAACCGCGAGCTTGAGCGCAAGTACGCCGAGCTCGGCCGGGCGGCCCAGGCGGAGGCGGCCGACGGTACCGCCAGCCTGGACCAGGCCATCAGCGAGGACATCGACGACGACCTGCTGCGGCTGATCTTCACCGCCTGCCACCCTGTGCTCTCGGTGCAGGCGCGGGTCGCGCTCACGCTGCGGCTGCTCGGCGGGCTCACGACCGCCGAGATCGCCCGTGCTTACCTCGCCGGCGAGCCGGCGATCGCGCAGCGGATCGTCCGGGCCAAGAAGACGCTGTCAAGCGCGGGCGTGCCGTTCGAGACCCCCGACCCCGGCGAGCGGCCAGCCCGGCTGGCCTCGGTGCTCGAAGTGGTCTACCTCATCTACAACGAGGGCTACTCGGCGACGGCCGGCTCGGACTGGACCAGGCCGGGGCTCTGCCACGAGGCGTTGCGGCTCGGGCGGTTGCTGGCCCAGCTGATGCCGGACGAGGCGGAGGCAGCTGGCCTGGTCGCGCTGATGGAGATCCAGTCCTCCCGGCTAGCGGCGCGGCTCGGGCCAGGCGGCGAGCCGGTGCTGCTGGCTGACCAGGACCGGTCACGATGGGACCAACTGCTGATCGGGCGGGGGCTGGCCGCGCTCGACCGGGCGATCGCGCTCGGCGGCGAGCGCGGGCCCTACGTGCTCCAGGCCAGCATCGCGGCCTGCCACGCGCGGGCCTACCGGGCGGCTGAGACTGACTGGGCGCGGATCACCGAGTTGTACGGAATCCTGGCCGAGGTGATGCCGTCGCCGATAGTCGAATTGAACCGCGCCGTCGCCGTCTCGATGGCGTTCGGCCCGCAAGCTGGCCTTGACCTCGTCGACCAGCTCGCTGCCGAGCCGGCGTTGCGGGGCTACCACCTGCTGCCGAGCGTGCGCGGGGACCTGCTGATGAAGCTAGGCCGGCGAGCCGAGGCCCGGGCCGAGTTCGAGCGCGCCAGCGCCCTGACCAGCAACGCCCGCGAGCGCCAGCTCACCGCCGACCGAGCCCGAGCCGCCGGTTCCCTGCAGCCCTGAACCCGCCCCGCCCGAACGCAAATCCGCGACCCCCTGAACCCGGCCGGCCCTGAACCCGGCCGGCCCTGAACCCGGCCCCGCCCCGAGACAATCCCGCCGCCCTAAACCCCCGCTCGCCCCGACGCAATCCGCCGCCCCTTATACCCTGTCCATCCCCATGGAAGTCCACCCCTGAACCTGTCCCGCCCCCACGCACCTCCCACGCCCCCACGCAAATCCGCCGCCCCCTGAACCCGGTCCCGCCCGGACCCTGATCAACTTCCCCAAAACGGCTTACAATCGTTTGCACAAAAAGATCTTGATATTTTTGCTGGCCTATAGACCATGCGGATAACAAGATCTTGGTCTGGGTTGCGGAAGGTCCTCAAGATCTTTCTCCGATGGGATCCCGAAGTTCGCGAAGTGGACTAAATCACCTTGCCCGCACCGGCGCGATCCGGGCTCGGGCTCGCGTCGGCTGGGGGCAGCGCGCCGCGGGCGCCGGCTGGGCTCGGGCTCGGGTCGGCCCGGGTAGCGCGCCGCGGGCGCCGGCTGGGCTCGGGCTCGCGTCGGCCCGGGTAGCGCGCCGCGGGCGCCGGCTGGGCTCGGGCTCACCCCCGAGTCCAGGTAGCGTCACCTCCGCCATCCGCCCCCGGCTAGGCGAGACGACTGCCGAGTGTATAGAACTTGTGTTCTACTATAAGAGTGGATGAGGAGTCGCGACCGGACTGGTGGTCGTATCCTAAGCAGTGTCCCTCCGGGCATTATTGGGGGCCGGGAAAGGTGATCGTGAGCTGGTCGCCGTGTGACTGCCCCGGCGGGATGCGACATCCGGGGCGCGGCCACCAGTGCGTGCGCTGCGGCACGCCTGGTTGCACGGCAGCCTGGTACCACCCGAGGCATGGCTGGCCGCCTAAGCCAGGCGTGCCCGCCGAACCAGGAATGACCGCCGAACCAGGCGTGCCCGCCGAACCAGGAATGACCATCGAACCAGGGGCGGCCGCCGAACCAGGGGCGACCGCCGAACCAGGGATGCCTGTCGAAGCAGGGATGCCTGTCGAAGCAGGGATGATCATCGAACCAGAGTGAGTTGCAAGGTGAACGGCGTGCGCGTTGCGGCCGTGCGGGCGGGGCGGCCGGCCTGCCAGACTACGGGGCATGCAAACCCTGGTCGCCGATCACCCGCTTATCGCCCACAAGCTCACCGCGCTCCGTGACGTCCGCACCGAGACGCCAGTGTTCCGCAGCCTGACCGATGAACTCGTCACGCTTCTCGCCTACGAGGCCACCCGTGACATCAAGGTCGAGCCAGTTTCCGTGCACACGCCGGTCGCCACCGCCAACGGCGTCAAGCTCGCCCGGCCGATCCCCCTGGTGGTGCCCGTGCTGAGAGCCGGCATCGGGATGCTTGACGGCATGGCCAGGCTCCTGCCGAAGGCCGACGTGGGCTTCGTTGGCCTGGCCAGGGACGAGGAGACGCTGGTCGCCTCGACCTACGCGACCAGGCTCCCGGCCGACCTGACCGGGCGCGACACGTTCGTGCTCGACCCGATGCTGGCGACCGGCGGGACGCTTGAGACGGTGTTCGGGATGCTGGCCGCCCGCGGCGCGGCGTCGCTGACCGCGATTTGCCTGCTCGCCGCGCCCGAGGGGATCGCGCGGGTCAACGACGCCTTCCCTGACGAGTTCCCGATCCCGGTCAAGGTCGTCACGGCCGGCCTGGACGAACGCCTCAACGAGCGCGGCTACATCGTCCCCGGCCTCGGCGACGCCGGCGACCGCCTCTTCGGTGAGATCTAGGCGCCGAAGCGCACGGAGCACAACAGCAGCGTCGCGCCTGCGCTGTTGTTCCAACGACAGCAAAGGCACGACGCTGTCGTTCGGTACCGGGCGGTCAGATGCCGACCGGGTGCCAGACGGTCTTGGTCTCGAGGAAGGCGAGCATTCGGCGCGGAGTCGGCGGCGCGGCCCAGTCATCGTCGGCGCAGAAGACGCGCTTGACGTTGGCGGCGGCCAGCCGCTCAAGCTCGGCCCGCGAATCCGCGGGCGCCCCGGTCAGGTCGATCGCATTGACGTCGAAATGCCCAGCCAGCACCGGGGCGAGCTCAGCCATCCGCCCGGTCAGCACGTTCACCACGCCCCCGGGCACGTCCGAAGTCGCGAGCACCTCCGCCAGCGTGATCGCGGGCAACGGCCGCTCCTCGCTGGCGACGACGACCGCCGTGTTCCCGGTCGCTATGACCGGCGCCAGCACGCTCACCAGCCCGAGCAGGCTGGAGGCGGCGGGCGCGAGCACGGCGACCACCCCGGTCGGCTCGGGCACGCTGAAGTTGAAGTACGGCCCGGCGACCTGATTGGCCCCGCCCGCGACCTGGGCTACCTTGTCAGGCCACCCCGCGTACCAGACCCAACGGTCAATAGCATCAGCAACAAATTGCCTCCCCCTGGCCGCCGGAACCCCTTCGGCGGCCCCCACCTCCCCAGCAAACTGCCCAGCCCGCCCCTCCAGCATCTCCGCGACCCGATACAACACCTGCCCCCGGTTATAAGCCGTAGCCCCACTCCATTTCCCCACAGCAGCACGCGCAGCAACGACAGCATCCCGCACGTCCTTCCGGGATCCCTGAGCCGCAAAGGCCAGCAATTCACCACTCTTTGCCGAGTAGATGGGATACGACCGGCCTGACTCGGACCTGGGGAACGCCCCGCCCACGAACAGCTTGTAAGTCTTCCTCACGGCAACCCGACCGGCCTCAGCCGAGGTCTCGGCAGTCGCTGAAGCCGACAAGTCGGCCTTCTTCCGGCCGGCGGTGGCCGGTTCGGCCGCAGATCGTTGCTGATCGGCGGGCGAGCCGGCTGCCGACGGCTGTTCGTCAAGCTTGGGTTTGACTTTAGACATCCAAGTACGCGGCGAGACCCTGCCGGCCGCCCTCCCGTCCGAATCCCGATTCCTTGTATCCCCCGAACGGACTAGCGGGATCGAACACGTTGAACGTGTTCGCCCAGACCACGCCGGCCCGCAGCCGCTGCGCCATCCACAGGATCCGGCTGCCCTTCTCCGTCCAGATCCCGGCCGACAACCCGTAAGGAGTGTTGTTCGCCTTGGTCACGGCCTCGTCCGGGGTGCGGAACGTGAGCACGGACAGCACCGGCCCGAAGATCTCCTCGCGGGCGATCCGGTGCGACTGGCTTACCCCGGTGAACACGGTCGGGGCGAACCAGTAGCCGCGCGACGGCAGCTCGCACGGCGGCGACCAGCGTTGCGCGCCCTCGGCCTCGCCAGCGGCCGCGAGCTCGGTGATCTTGTCTAGCTGCGGGCGCGAGTTGATCGCCCCGATGTCGGTGTTCTTGTCGAGCGGGTCGCCGAGGCGCAAGGTCTCCAGGCGGCGGCGCAGCCGGTCGGTCACTTGCTCGGCCACCGACTCCTGGACGAGGAGCCGGGAACCGGCGCAGCAGACATGGCCCTGGTTGAAGAAGATCCCGTTGACGATTCCCTCGACCGTCTGGTCGATCGGCGCGTCATCGAAGACGACGTTGGCGGCCTTGCCGCCAAGTTCGAGCGTGAGCTTTTTTGCTGTCCCTGCGATCTTTTGGTTTATGGCGATTCCGACCTCGGTCGAGCCGGTGAAGGCGACCTTATCCACCCCTGGGTGGGCCACCACGGCCGCGCCGGTCTCGCCCGCGCCGGTCAGGACATTGACCACGCCCGGTGGCAGGTCGGCTTGCCGGCAGACCTCGGCGAGCAGCAGCGCCGTCAGCGGGGTCGTCTCGGCGGGCTTGAGCACGCAGGTGTTCCCCGCCGCCAGCGCGGGCGCCAGCTTCCAGGCCGCCATCAGCAGCGGGAAGTTCCACGGGATCACCTGCCCGGCGACGCCAAGCGGCCGGGGCGCCTGGCCGAAGCCCGCATACTCGAGCTTGTCGGCCCAGCCCGCGTAGTAGAAGAAATGGGCGGCCGCGAGCGGGACGTCGACGTCCCTCGTCTCCTTGATCGGCTTGCCGTTATCGAGCGACTCGAGCACGGCGAACTCGCGCGAGCGCTCCTGCAAGATGCGCGCGATCCTGTACAGGTACTTGGCCCGCTCGGCGCCAGGCATCGGGCCCCAGACGCGCTCGTAGGCGGCCCTGGCGGCGGCGACCGCCCGGTCCACGTCGGCGGCACCGGCCAGCGCGACCTGGGCCAGCGGCTCCTCGGTGGCCGGGTTGATCGTGGCGAACGTCTGGCCGTCCGCGGCCGGGGCGAACTCGCCGTCCACGAACAGCCCGTACTCCGGCGCGATCGACACGACATCGCGCGACTCCGGCGCCGGCGCGTACTCCCAGTCCAGCGCCGCCACCCCGCCCGTCCGTCCCGCCACGTCGCTCAAGGCACGCCTCCTGGTGTTCGGGCTCATTGTCCCACCCTCCCGCCAAAGGGGCGCAGCCCCGGCGGCGCAAAGCTCACCCGGCGGCGCTAACCCGGCGGCGCTAACCCGGCGGCGCAGCGCTAACCCAGCGGCGCAGAGCTAACACTGGGAATCCGGTCACGGTTGGCGGATGGACGCGGGGCTAAGTCAGGGCGCGCGTATTCACTGTGAGGCACATCACAGCGATCACGACTAACTGGCAGGTGTCACATGACCCGACCGCGAATCACCGCCCCAGGACTCGCGGCTCGTGCCGCCGGGCTGCTCGCCATTGGGTTCTTGATAGCGGGTTGCGGCCCAGGCAGTTCGAGCTCGTCGTCGGGCGGCCCGTCGAGTACGCCGCGGGTGGGCTCGTCCAGTTCGCCCAGCTCAGGTAAGAGCACCGCCGCCTCGGGCTCAGGCGGGACCGCTACCTCGCTGTTCCCGGCCACGGTGGGCGACACCTGGGTCGACCGCGACACGCTCGGTGACCATGAGACCGGGAAGTCGACCAACACCATCACCGCCGTCACGCCGGACAGCGATGGCAAGAAGGTCACGATCGCTATCCGCACCGAGAACCCAGGCACAGGGCCTACGTCGACGACGGTGAGCTATCAGCTCTACAACAACGGCTCGATCGGCGTCCCGTTCAGCCAGTTCGACAACAGCACGGTCACCGTCAAGGGCGGCGGCATCGTCTGGCCGCCAGCGGCCGAACTGGCCACGGGGCAGCCACATACCTCCACATTGTCGGTCGTAGTCAACAGCTCGGCGACGAAGCTCGCGGTCAAAGCCCTAGTCACGGTCAAGGGCGAAGGCACCCAGTCGGTGACGGTACCCGCGGGCACCTACAGCGCCACCGTGATCAGCGAGACCATCTCAGAGAAGATCGAGGGGATCGACGCTGTCACTCAGGTCACGACGTGGGTCGCGAACGGCCTCGGCCCGGTCAAGTCAGTCGTCGCGACCAAGACCGGCAGCGTAAGCGTGACCGACGCCACCGACGTCCTGGTCTCCTTCAAGCAAGGCTAGTCAGCGACGGCACTTGTGAGCCGAACTGGTCAGGCGACGAGCGGCCCGGGCACCAAAAGTTCCATGGTCTTGCGGCCGCTCATGATCCCGGTAATCAGTACCCCGCCAACCGCATACGGATTGCCGGGATCATGAGCACCGCCACCAGTACGCGGCCGCCGGACCGGGGGACGGGTACCCCGGGGGAGCGGGTACGCCGGGGAGCTGGCGGACGGTTCACGGCAGTCTTTGTGCGATTCCCGGGGTGCTCGTTACCGGGATCAAGTTCCGCCGCGTGATCACGGCGACTTGTGTGCGCTCTCCGACCCAGCCACCGACCTAGCTGTGCACCAGCTTGACTAAATCGAGTACAAGCCCCGACCAACCGGCGCCGAGGTATAAGGACGCGAGGTAGTAAGGACGCAAGACAGCCCGTAGGGTCGCCGAGGCCTCTTAGTCGATGGTGAAGTAGTCGGGACCTGAGTAGACACCGGTCAGCTGCTTGCGGCGCTGCATGAGGAGGTCGTTGAGCAGGCTGGAGGCGCCGATACGGAAGAGGTCGGGAGTGAGCCAGGCGCGGCCGGCGGTCTCGTTCACCAGCACCAGGTACCTGATCGCGTCCTTCGCTGTCCTGACGCCGCCAGCTACCTTCACGCCGACCCGGCGGCCCGAGGCCTGCTCGAAGTCGCGGACCGCGGCGAGCATCACCAGCGCGACCGGCGGGGTCGACGCCGGGGTGACCTTGCCGGTCGAGGTCTTGATGAAGTCCGCGCCGGCCAGCATCGACAGCCAGGACGCGCGGGAGACGTTGTCGAGCGTGGCCAGCTCGCCGGTCTCAAGTATCACCTTGAGGTGAGCGGAGCCGCAGGCCTCCTTGACCGCCCTGACCTCCTCGTACACCTGGCCGTACCGACCAGAAAGGAACGCGCCCCGGTCGATCACCATGTCGATCTCGTCGGCGCCCGCGCTTACCGCTTCCCCGACGTCAGCTAGTTTCACCGCCAGCGACGCGCGCCCGGACGGGAACGCGGTCGCTACCGACGCGACCAGCACCGAACTGCCCGCTAGCTCCGCCTTAGCCGTGGCGACGAGGTCAGGGTAGACGCACACGGCTGCCGCCGACGGCACCGCCGGATCAGCTGGGTCGGGCCGTCTGGCCTTCGCGCAGAGCCCGCGCACCTTGCCTGGGGTGTCGGCGCCTTCAAGAGTGGTGAGGTCGACCATGGCGACCGCCAGGTCAAGCGCGGCCATCTTGGCGTCCTTCTTGATCGACCTAGTCGCCAGCGCGGCGGCCCTGGCCTGCGCGCCCACCTGGTCCACACCGGGAAGCCCGTGCAGCAGCTGGCGCAGCGCCATGTCCGAGCTAGCCCCGTCCGCCAGCCAGTCCCTAGCCTGCGCGAGCATCACCTGCGACGGCAGCACTGCCTGGACCATCCCCCGATGCTACCCCGAGCCCAAGCACCACCCGCAATACGCGATCCCACCCCCGGCCCAACCCCAACTCCGTGCCATCATGGGCGTAGCCCCCGGCATCCCAACCCCCACTCCGTGCCATCGTGGGCGCCCTGGCACCCACACCGTGCCATCGTGGGGGCCAGCCAAGCAGCCGAGGCCCCACACCGTGCCATCGTGGGCCCAGCCCAGCAGCCGAGGCCGGCCTAGGCGCGGGCGCGGGCGGCTACGTGGGGGGCCATGGCGGCGGCGAAGCCGGGCTTGATGACGGTGTTGATCAGCTCGAGCCGCTCGTCGAACGGCGCGAACGCGCTCTTCATCGCGTTGATCGTCAGCCACTGGATGTCCGACCAGCCGTAGCCGAACGCCTCGACCAGCGCCGCGAACTCGCCCGACAAGGTGACGTCGCTCATCAGCCGGTTGTCAGTATTCACCGTCACCCGGAACGACAAGGGCCTGAGCAGCCCGATCGGATGCTCCCTGATCGACCGGGCCGCGCCCGTGTGCACGTTGGACGTCGGGCACATCTCCAGCGGGATGCGCCGGTCCCTGACGTAACTGGCCAGCCGGCCGATGGCGGCCGATCCGTCCGGCTCGACTCCGATGTCATCGATGATCCGCACGCCGTGACCGAGTCGCTCGGCGCCGCACCACTGCACGGCCTCCCAGATCGACGGCAGCCCGAACCCCTCGCCGGCGTGGATCGTGATGTGGAAGTTCTCCCGGGCCACGTACTGGAAGGCGTCCAGGTGCCGGCTCGGCGGGCTGCCGGCCTCGGCCCCGGCGATGTCGAAGCCGACTACTCCGGAGTCCCTGTGCCGCACGGCCAGCTCGGCGATCTCCAGCGACCTCGCCGCCGTCCGCATCGCCGTGAGCAGCGCGTATACCCGGATGCCCCGCCCGGCGCTGCCCGCGGCGAACCCTTCGAGCACCGCCTCGACGACTTGGTCGAGGCTCAGCCCGGCGGTGACGTGCAACTCGGGAGCGAACCTGACCTCGGCGTAGGCCACGCCATCGGCGGCGAGATCCTCCGCGCACTCGGCGGCGACCCGCACCAGGGCGTCCCTGGTTTGCATCACGCCGACCGTGTGCTGGAACGCTTCGAGGTACAGCTCAAGGTGGCCGCGCTCGGCGGCTCTGGTCATCCAGTGACCCAGCTCGGCCGCGTCATAGGTCGGCAGGCCCCGGTAGCCGCTCTGGCGGGCAAGCTCCACGATCGTCGCGGGGCGCAGGCCGCCGTCCAGGTGGTCATGCAGCAGTACCTTCGGCACGCCGCGGATCTGATCAAGGGTGACGGACACGCCGTCCATTCTCACTTAACCGATGCGCTCGATGACGGCAGGACGGGCAACCGGCTGATCAGGCCCGATCTCAATCCCGCCGGAAAGGGCATCGATCGCCGCGGCCAGCCGGCCAGGGTCGTCGGTCCGCAGCTCGAGCAGCTTCTGACCGGCCTGCACCTTGTCCCCCGGCTTGGCGAGGCAGATCACGCCCGCGCCCGCGCTCACCGGATCTTCTTTCCTGGCCCGGCCGGCCCCGAGCCGCCAGGCCGCGGTGCCGACCGCGAGCGCGTCAAGCCGGCGCAGGTAGCCGCCCGCCTCGGCCTGGACAGCCATGATGTGTCCCGCCTCCGGCAGCGGCGCGTCAGGGTCACCGCCCTGGGCCGCGATCATCTGCCGGTACTTGGCCAGCGCCCGGCCGTCGTGCAGGACCGCTGCCGGGTCGGCGTCGATCCCGGCGAGCGCGAGCATCTCGCGCGCCAGCGCCAGGGTGACCTCGACCAAGTCGGCCGGCCCGGCGCCGCGCAGCGTCTCGATCGACTCGGCCACCTCGACCGCGTTGCCGGCCGCCCGGCCGAGCGGGGTGTCCATCGCGGTCAGCAGCGCCACGGTCCGCACGCCCGACTCGGTGCCGAGCCTGACCATGGTCAGCGCCAGCTCGCGGGCCGCGTCCAGGTCGCGCATGAACGCACCGCTGCCGACCTTCACGTCGAGCACGAGGGCCTGCGTTCCCTCGGCTATCTTCTTCGACATGATCGAGCTGGCGATCAGCGGTATGGACTCGACCGTCGCGGTGACATCACGAAGGGCATAAAGCTTGCGATCAGCTGGCGCCAGGTCCGCGCCTGCCGCGGCGATGACGCATCCGACGGTAGAAAGAAGGTGAACAAATTGGCCGGGGGACATCTCGGCTTGCCAGCCTCGGATGGACTCGAGCTTGTCGAGCGTTCCCCCGGTGTGGCCGAGCCCGCGCCCGGAAAGCTGCGGCACCGCCGCGCCGCAACTGGCCACGAGCGGAGCGAGGACCAGCGAGACCTTGTCGCCCACCCCGCCGGTCGAGTGCTTGTCGACGGTCGGCGCGGGCACCGAGCTGAGGTCCAGTCGCTCGCCGGAGGCGATCATGGCGTCGGTCCAGACCCGCAGTTCGGCTGGGGTCAGGCCGCGGAAGTAGACGGCCATCGCCATGGCCGACATCTGCTCGTCGGCCACGATGCCGTGGGTATAGGCGTCGATCAGCCACCGAATCTCTGCCTCGGACAGCTCCCGCCCGTCCCGCTTCGCCTTGATCAAGTCAACCGCTGTGCTAGCCTGGCGGGGCGACCCCCCGGAACCCCCCGACGAGTCAGCCGCGGTTGTCACGGCGCTCGGCCAGGTCGGTGCCGGTGAACGCGTCTGGCAGCAGGGCGCCGAGCAGGCGCGGCCCGTCCGGCGAGTCCAGCATCAGGCCGGTGCCGCCGGCCTCGAGCAGCAACTGCCTGCACCGGCCGCACGGCACCAGCGGCTCGCCGTCGGCGGCCACCACGCTGACCGCGACGAGCCTGGCCCCTCCGGCCGCGTGCAGCGCGCTGACCAGGCCACACTCCGCGCACAGGGTCAGCCCGAAGGACGCGTTCTCCACGTTGCAGCCGGTCACCACGGCGCCGCTGGCCGCGAGGCCAGCGGCGCCGACCCGCAGGCGCGAGTAAGGCGCGTAGGCGTTGGCCGCCGCCGCGATGGCCGCGGCTCGTAGCGCCGCCCAGTCGATGGTCATCAGGACCGCTCCGGTTGTTATGGTAGTCTTGTCCGAAATGTCTAATATTTCAAATCTAATGTAAGCATCTCGATTTCACAACAGCCCAGTTGCTGGCGTCATATCCCGTTCCACAACACACGCGACGGTAATAGATTCTCGTCATCCCGGGGGGGACTCCCGGGTTCTACCTGCCCAACCGGCCGGGCACGGGTCAACGGGCCGGCGCTATCGGCGGCCTGCCGCCCCCACATAGGAGGAACCGTGAGAGGGTCTCTCAAGAGTGTCGCCGCACACGGTGTTGCCACCCTGTGCGTGCTGGCGATGGCTACCGCCGCCGCCGCATGCAGTAGCAACAGCTCAAGCAGCCCGTCATCGGGCTCGTCGGGCTCACCGAGCGCATCGACCGCCGCGAAGTTCAAGGCCTGCATGGTGACCGACACCGGCGGCATCGACGACAAGTCCTTCAACGCCTCGTCCTGGCTGGGCATGCAGACAGCAGAAAAGGCCGACCCCAGCATCGAGGCGACCTACCTGCAGTCGACCACGCCCGCCGACTACGCCTCGAACATCAGCACGTTCCTCGCCCAGAAGTGCGGGATCATCGTCACCGTCGGCTTCCTGATGGCGGACGCGACCGAGGCCGCGGCTAAGGCCAACCCGACCCAGAAGTTCGCGATCGTGGACTGCTCGTACGCCTCCGAATGCCTGACCGGCGCCAAGGAGACCAACATCGACCAGTTGGTGTTCAACACCGTGCAGGACGCCTTCCTCGGCGGCTACCTGGCCGCGGCTGAGAGCAAGTCCCACATCGTGGCCACCTACGGCGGCGAGAACTTCGGCACCGTCACGATCTACATGGACGGCTTCTGGGACGGCGTCCAGTACTACAACCAGCACAACCACGCCAACGTGAAGGTGCTCGGCTGGAACGAGAAGACCCAGAAGGGCAACTTCATCGGCAACTTCACCGACGTCGGCGCGGGCCAGGCCCTGACCAACACCTTCATCGGCGACGGCGCCGATATCATCTTCCCGGTCGCTGGCGGCGTGGGCCTCGGCACCGCGAAGGCCGTGCAGACCGCCGATGCCGCTGGCAAGAAGGTCAGCGTCGAGTGGGTTGACACCGACGGCTGCGTGAACGCGCCGCAGTACTGCAAGTACTTCCTCACCTCGGTGACCAAGGGCATCGTGTCCGCGGTCGAGAACGCGGTGCTGAGCGCGGCCAAGGGCACCTTCGCCGGCGGCACCTACGTCGGCACCCTGTCCAACGGCGGCGCGGTCCTGGCCCCGTACCACGACTTCGCGAGCAAGATCCCTGCCTCGGTGCAGACCGAGATCAACACGCTCAAGTCGGATATCGAGAGCGGCAAGATCAAGCCAGCGACCAAGAGCCCGGTCTAAGCCAGCTGATTATCGGCTCGCCGTCCGGCTGTTCCGTGTCTGACGCGTCCCCCTCGGGGTCCGCCCGCGCCAGCACGTGAGCAGCCGGACGGCACTGGCGTGAAAGGAGGCTGCCGGTGAAGCTGGAGCTACGCGGCATCACCAAGCGGTTCGGCGGTCTCGTTGCCAATGACCACATCGATCTCGTGGTGCAGCCTGGCGAGATCCGGGCCCTTCTCGGGGAGAACGGCGCTGGCAAGACCACGTTGATGAACGTCCTGTACGGGCTGGTGCAGCCGGACGAGGGCGAGATCTTGATCGACGACCGGCCGGTGCACATCCGCTCGCCGAAGGACGCGATCAGCGCCGGCGTTGGCATGGTGCACCAGCACTTCATGCTCGTGCCGGTCTTCACCGTGGCCGAGAACGTGACGCTCGGGGTCGAACGGGTGCGCGGGTTCGGCCTGCTCGACCGTCGTCGCACCAGGCGCGACGTCCAGTCGCTCTCGGAGAAGTACGGCCTGTCGGTCAACCCTGACGCCTACGTCGAGAACCTGCCGGTCGGCATCCAGCAGCGGGTCGAGATCATCAAGGCGCTGATGCGGGACGCGAGCGTGCTCGTGCTCGACGAGCCGACCGCCGTGCTGACCCCTGGCGAGATCGACGACCTGTTCCGGATCATGCGGGAACTGCGCGGCGGCGGCCGCTCGATCGTGTTCATCTCGCACAAGCTCAAGGAAGTCCAGGCGATCGCCGACAACGTGACGATCATCAGGCGCGGCAAGGTCGTCGGCGAACGGCCGCCGAGCACGACCGGGGCCGAGCTGGCCGCCTTGATGGTCGGCCGGGCGGTGCAACTGCGGGTCAGCAAGGAGGCGGCCAGGCCGGGCGGGGTCAGGCTCGCCGTCCGCGACCTGACCGTCGCCGACGAGCGCGGCGAGCCCGCCGTCCGCGGCGTGTCGTTCGACGTGCGCGGCGGCGAGATCCTCGGCGTCGCCGGGGTCCAGGGCAACGGCCAGACCGAGCTGTGCGAGGCGCTGCTCGGCCTGCGGCCTGCGGCCGGGTCGGTCATACTCGACGGCAGCGAGCTGAGCACCGCGACCACCAGGGACCGGCTCAGGGCCGGAGTCGGCTACATACCGGAAGACCGGCAGGAAGACGGCCTGGTCGGCAACTTCTCGGTCGCCGACAACATGGTGCTCGACGTCTATGACCGCCCGCCCTACGCCAAAGGCCTCGCGCTCAAGCTCGACCAGATCAAGGCAGCGGCCACGACCCTGGTGTCGGAGTACGACGTGCGCACCAGCTCGGTGCAGACCCCGGTCGGCACGCTGTCCGGCGGGAACCAGCAGAAGGTCATCGTGGCCAGGGAGCTGAGCAGGGACAACCGGATGCTGCTCGCCAGTCAGCCCACCCGCGGCCTGGACGTCGGCTCGATCGAGTTCGTGCACTCACAGATCGTGGCCCAGCGCGATCGCGGGGTCGCGGTCGTGATCGTCTCCTCCGAGCTTGACGAGATCTACGCCCTGTCCGACCGGATCGCGGTCATGTACGAGGGCCGCATCGTCGGGTTCTGCGACCCCGACGTCCCCGAGACCGAGCTTGGCCTGATGATGGCCGGCGCCGGAGCCACCGCCGCCACCGGACCGGCCGAGCCGAGCCAGCCGGCCGACCTCGACATCGAGCTGGAGCTGCCCGGAACGGTCGGGCCGGTGCCCGGCACTATCAGCCCGAGCCTCGAACAGCGGCTTGACTCGCTTGACCAGATCGGCGGCGGGCCAGGAGAGCAGGAGCCCGAGCAGTGACCGACCAGCCCATCGATGCCGGCCCCACGCCCGCCGGCGGAGGCACGGACGGGCAGCTCCCGGCCGATCCCGTCGTCACCGGCCAGCCCGGCCAGTTCAAGCGCCGCGCCCGGCTGACCGGAAGCGTGATCATCCAGGCGATCACCGAAGGCAGCTCGACCGTCATGACGATCCTGTCGATCTTCCTGGCGCTGGTGGTCGGCGGCATCCTGATCGTGTTCACCGACCCGGTCGTCACCAAGGCCTGGAGCCAGTTCTTCGCCGCGCCAGGCAACGCGCTCGCCCAGACCTGGGACTCGGTGTCGTTCGCCTACTCGCAGATGTTCGAAGGCGCCATCCTCAACCCGTCGACGGTGAGCGCCGCGTTCCACGGTGGCTCGTTCGCGGCGATCTTCTACCCGCTGTCGGCCACCTGCGCTCAGGCCACTCCGCTGATCCTGACTGGCCTGTCGGTCGCGATCGCGTTCCGGGCTGGCCTGTTCAACATCGGCGCGGCCGGCCAGTGGGTGGGCGGCGCGATCGTGGCGACCTGGCTCGGGTTCGGCGTGAGCATGCCGATCATCATCCACCCGATCGTCTGCGTGATCGGCGGCTTCGCGGGCGGCGCGGCCATCGGCTGGTTCGTCGGGCTGCTGAAGGCCAAGACCGGCGCGCACGAGGTCATCGTGACGATCATGCTCAACTACGTGATGTATGACCTGCTGATGTACTTGCTCTCGCATCCGGCGATGCTGCAGCAGCCGCACCAGACCAACGAGATCGCCCCGTTCATCGATTCGACCGCGAACCTCGGCCATGTCGGCGGGCCGGCCCCGCAGGTCGGGATCGGCTTCCTGATCGCGATCGCGGCAGCGGCGGGGTGCGCGTGGCTGCTGTCGCGCAGCACCACCGGGTTCCAGTTCCGCACCGTCGGCGCCAGCCCCAGTGCCGCCCGCACCGCGGGCATCAACGTCGAGCGGTCCTGGATCTGGGTCATGCTGCTCGCGGGCGGCCTCGCCGGCCTGTCCGCGGCGGCGGTCGTCCAGGGCACGAACACTCAGCTCACCTTCAACAGTTATGGCACCTACGGTCCTGACGGCATCACGGTCGCGCTGCTCGGACGGGCCAGGCCATGGGGGACCGTGATGGCCGGGCTGCTCTTCGGCGCGCTGCACGTCGGCGGCACCTACGTCGCGGGCGCCACGCTCAACCAAGTACCTGATGACATCGTTCAGGTGCTCGAGGGCCTGATTGTGCTGTTCGTCGCCGCCCCCGCGCTGATCCGCGCGGTGTTCAGGCTGCGCGCGACCAGCGGCACCGGCCTGGAAGCGGCTGCTAAGGGGTGGAACGGTTGACCACGCTCACCGCGGCGGTGCGAGCGCCGCTCACCGCTGACCGCAAGTACCTCGCCACCGGCACGTTCGCCGCGCTCGGCGTGATCGACATCGTCGTGTTCGGGCTCCTCGCGCATAAGGGCGATGCCGGCTTCGCGCTGACCGCGGGCGGCGGCGGCATCCAGATCCCCGTCATCAGGGTTCCCGCGGCCGAAGTCTGCTACGTGCTCGGCGCGCTCACGATCGCCCTGGCCGCGGTGCGGGGGACGATGCCGCTTACCCGCCTGCAGCGCCGCCTCGCCATCGCCGGCGTGCTGGTCTTCTTCCTGATCGCGCTGCTGTGCTGGGCCGACGCGGGCGCGATCCCGCTGTCCGTCACGAACCTCGGCCAGGGCACCTTGTCCGCCTCGATCCCGCTTATACTCGGGGCGCTGGCTGGCTGCCTGAGCGAGCGGTCCGGCGTGATCAACATCGCGATCGAAGGGCAGTTGCTGTTCGGCGCGTTCACTGCGGCGATCGTGGCCAGCGCGTTCGGCGGCCTGTGGGTCGGCCTGGTCGCGGGCTCGCTGGCCGGGGGGCTGGTCGGCCTGCTGCTCGCGGTGTTCGCGATCACGTTCCTGATGGACCAGATCATCCTGGGCGTGGTGCTCAACGTGCTCGCGCTCGGGATGACCGACTACCTTTACGACCGGCTGATGGCGCAGAACCCCAACTACAACACGGGCGTCACGTTCGGCTCGATCAGGATCCCCGTCCTCGCCGACATCCCGGTGATCGGGCCGATCTTCTTCGACTCGACCATCTTCTTGTACATCACCTACGTGGCCGTGATCGGGATCCAGGTGGCGCTCTTCGCCACCAGGTGGGGCCTGCGGGTCAGGGCCGTCGGCGAGCACCCGACCGCCGCGGACACCGTCGGCATCTCGGTCCTGTGGACGCGCTACCGCAACGTGGTCATCGGCGGCCTGCTGGCCGGCATCGGCGGGGCGTTCCTGACGATCGGCTCGGTCGGCAGCTTCAACCCCGACATCAGCTCAGGCTTCGGCTACATCGCGCTGGCGGCGTTGATCTTCGGCCGCTGGACCCCCCTCGGCTCGCTCGCGGCCGCGCTGCTGTTCGGCTTCTCGCTGGAACTCGCGCTCGTCCTGCCCACGGTGAACTCGGCGCTACCGCCGCCGGTCATGAACATGGCACCCTACGTCGCGACGATCATCGCGGTGGCCGGCCTGGTCGGCAAGGTACGCGCGCCCGCCGCTGACGGCAAGCCCTACGTGAAGGCCTGACTCACAGATGAGCGACACAGCCCTGCTGGCCGTGGTGAACCGTACGGATATGGTGACACGGTGAGTACAGACGCTTACGCATCAGCGCTGGCAAGCGCGGAGAACCTGGCCGCCAGGACGGGCTGGCCCGAGCATGACGTGGCCGTCGTGCTCGGCTCGGGCTGGGCCCCGGCCGCCGACGCGCTCGGCTCCCCCGCCGCCGAGTTCCCGCTCGACGAGCTCGGCGGCTTCGCCACGCCAAGCGTGCCAGGCCACCTGGCCATGGCCAGGTCGGTGCGGGTCGGGTCAGTGCGGGCGCTGATCTATCTCGGCCGCACGCACCTGTACGAGGGTCACTCCGTCGACGCGGTCGTGCACGGCGTGCGGACCGCGGTCGCGGCTGGCTGCCGGGTGATCGTGCTGACCAACTCGGCTGGTGGCATCAACCCCGGCTACCAAACGGGCCAGCCGGTGCTGCTGAGCGACCACATCAACCTGACCGGCCGGTCGCCGCTCTCCGGCCCTGAACCACCGCCAGGCTACGGATCCAGGTTCGTCGACCTCACCTGTGCCTACTCGCTGCGGCTGCGCGACCTCGCCAGAAGGACCGATCCGCAACTGGCCGAGGGCGTCTACGCGGCGCTGCCAGGCCCGCACTACGAGACCCCGGCCGAGATCAGGATGCTGTGGACGGCCGGGGCCGACATGGTCGGCATGTCGACCGCGCTTGAGGCGATCGCGGCCAGGCACCTGGGCGCGGAGGTGCTCGGCATCTCGCTGATCACCAATGCGGCCGCCGGGCTGGCGAGCGGTGAGCTTGATCATGCTGAGGTGATCGCGGCCGGCCGGGATTCGGCCGAGCGGATCGGCACCTTGCTGAGCCAGATCCTGCCGGGGCTACTGCCTGTGTCCGGCGGCGCAGCGGCGAAGGGCTTCGATGATCAGTGATGGCCTGCATGCGCAGGTAACGGCCTGGATGGCCGACGACCCTGACGAAGGGGACAGGGCCGAACTCGCCGCCCTGCTACGCGAAGCGGACCGACCGGGCACCGACGAGGAGACCCTGCACGCTGCCGCCGACCTGGCCGACCGGTTCGCGGCCCGGCTTGTGTTCGGCACGGCGGGCCTGCGTGGCGCGATCGGGGCCGGTCCGAACCGGATGAACCGGGCAGTCGTCCGGGCCACGACCGCCGCCCTGGCCAGCTGGCTGCTGTATGTGGACGCCGGCGCCGCCGACACCGGAGTCGTGATCGGCTGCGACGCGAGGCACCGCTCGGACGAGTTCGCCGCCGAGGCGGCGATGGTGCTGGCCGGGGCAGACATCAGGGTGCACCTGCTGCCACCCAGGCAGCCGACGCCGTTGCTCGCCTACGCTGTCACTCACCTGCGAGCGGCGGCTGGCATCATGATCACGGCCAGTCACAACCCGCCAGGCGACAATGGCTACAAGCTCTACCTGAGCGACGGTGCCCAGATCGTGCCCCCGGCCGACCTGGAGATCGAGGCGGCGATCAAGACGCTGGGCCCGCTGTCCCACGTACCGGTCGCGCCCATCGGCGACCCGCTGATCATCCGGCACACCGGCGAGATCGCCGCTGACTACCTGGACGCGGTGTGCTCCCTGTCCCCCGCTCCGAGGGGAGCGGCCTGGCTGCGCTACATCTATACCCCGCTGCACGGGGTCGCCGGCGACCTCGCGATGCGGGCGTTCGACCAGGCCGGGTTCCCGCCCCCTGACCTCGTCGAGGCGCAGGCCCAGCCTGACCCCGACTTCCGCACGGTCGCGTTCCCCAACCCTGAGGAGCCTGGCACCCTCGACCTCGCGCTGGCGCAGGCCCGCCGGTCGGGAGCGGACCTGGTGCTCGCGAACGACCCTGACGGCGACCGGCTCGCGGTGGCCGTCCCCGACGATGCAGCGCCCGGCGGCTGGCGGATGCTGACCGGTGACCAGGTCGGCGCCTTGCTCGGTGCCTACCTGCTGGGGCTTGAGGGCTCGGCAACAGGCCGGGGCGGAGCGCACGCCGCCTCGCCGCTTGAGCAGCCGCTAGTCGTCACGACGATCGTGTCGTCCAGCATGTTGTCCAGCATCGCCGCCGCGGCCGGAGCCAGCTACGCCGAGACGCTGACCGGGTTCAAGTGGATCGCCAGGGCCGGCGATCTGCGGCCCGAGGTGCGGTTCATCTTCGGCTACGAGGAAGCGCTCGGCTACTCGATCGGCACCACGGTCAGGGACAAAGACGGGATCGGGGCCGCGCTCGCGGTGCTGAGCCTGGCGGCGCGGGCCCGCTCGGGTGGCGAGTCGCTGCTCGAGGCCTACGACGCGCTCGAGGTGGCCCACGGCGTGCACCTGACCGGGCAGCTCACCGTCGCCACCACCGCGCCCGTGCACGTCATGTCGCGCCTGCGGGTCACCGCGCCGACCGGCCTGGCTGGCGAGCCGATCACGTCGATCTCCGACTTGACCGGCGGCACCGGCAACCTGCCATCAGCCGACGTGCTCAGGTACCGGCTGCGCGGAGCCAGGGTCGTGATCAGGCCAAGCGGCACCGAGCCGAAGATCAAGGCCTACCTTGAGGTGGTCGAGCCGGTGATCGCCGGGCGGCTGACCGAGGCCAGGCGCGCGGCCCGCGCGCGGATGGACCCGCTTCGCGAGGCAGTCCGCGCCCTGCTGGACGGCTAAGGCGAGGTCGCACGCGGCGGGGCCCTCGCTGATGGCCCGAACGGGCCAGTCCGCGTTCGCGCCCGTGTGGGCCACATGGCAAGCTCGTTACCATGACGCACTTCCACGATGGGGTTGCTTGTGATGTCGCGCACGGTGCGGCTCCGGCCGCGCCGGACGGCCGGATGCTGGTCGCCGTCTTCGCCACTCCGGTCGCGGACTACCTGCTGCGGTACGCCGCCGATGCCGGATACCGCGTCGTGCTGGTCGAGCCCGACGCTGAGCTGGCTAAGAAAGGGATAGCGACCGGGCTTGAGGTGCACGCAGGCATCGGCTCGCTCCCTGACGCGGCGACCGACGTCGTGGTGACTGACCACCATCGGGACGAGCTTGGGGTGATGCTGCGGGACGCGCTGGCTACTTCGGCCCGCTGGGTGGGCATCATGGGGAGCCCCCGGCACGAGGCGCCCCACGTGCAGGCGCTCGCCCTGCTCGGCGTCGCTCCCGATGAGGTCGCGCGGGTGCACCGGCCGATCGGCCTCAACATTGGCTCGAGGACTCCGGCCGAGATCGCCATCGCGACTCTCGCCGGCCTGATCGCCGACCGCAACGGCCGGCCCGGTGGCTTTGGCTTTGCCTGAGCCTGGCGTGCCTGGCTCGCCCCGCTCGCCTGGCCAAGCGGGCTACTCAGGCACGCCCCTGCCCCGCAAGCTCGGCATCGGCGAGGACGACGAGGTCGCGGTCGTCGGAGCAACCGACGGCTTCACCGACCGGCTCACGGCGGCGCTCGGGGATGAGGCGGTCATCCATACCGACCTTGGCGACGCTGATCTGTTCGACGTGATCATCGCGTTCGTCACCTGGCGCGCTGAGCTGGAGGACCAGCTCGACCGGCTACGGGCAAAGATGGCGCCCGCCTGTGGCCTGTGGGTCTGCTGGCCCAAGCGCGCGTCCAAGGTGCCGACCGATATGTCGGACAACGTGATCCGCGAGGTTGCCCTGCCGACCGGTCTGGTCGATAACAAGGTCTGCGCTATCGACCAGACCTGGTCGGCATTGCGGCTAGTCATCCGCCGCGAGCTCCGCTAGCTCCCGCGACAAGCTTCATTAACCTCCCGCCGCAAGGTCGCTAGCCTCCCGCCGCAATGTAGGTGGGGTCGACGTAGGTGCCGCCGTTGGCGATCAGGTTGTAGTCGTTGTTCTCGTCGATCTGGGCGGCCTGGATCGCGCCGCCGCCGGTTGCCTCGAAGAACGCCTGCGCGCTCGCAGGGGCATCGCGGCCCAGGGCCACGACCAGCCTGATCTGGGACTGCTGGCCGGCGGCCAGCACGACGCCCTGGTTCGTGCGGCAGGTCGCGGTGGCGACCCGGCACGTCCAGCCCTGGCCCGACTCTGAGATCGCGACCAGGCCACCGGGCAGGTCGGCGCGCAGCGTGACCCGGCCGCTGGTCGGGCCGAAGCCGTCATTGGCGACGGTGATCTGATAGGCATCTTTCGCCCCAGGCCCGGTGATGAACGGCGCGTAAGGAACGCCCGCCGCCGTGTCCAGGCTGGTCACGGTCAGCTGCGCGAGCTGGGCGATGGTGGTCGGGTCGGTCCCGGCGGCGGTGCCGCCGTTACCGCCGCCGGCGACCGACACCGCGTTGCTGACCGCGGCCTGCGCGTTGTTGGCGACGGCCACGTCCAACGTGATCGGCGGGTAGGAGGCGCCCGCCGCCAGCGAGTCGAACCGGTAGCAGGTCGGCGCCGGCTCGTAGGTGTTGACTACGGTGCTGCGCCTGGCCGCCGTCGTGGGCGGGAGCGTAAGCGGTGCTAGCGAGCAGGTCCAGCCGTTGCCGGTCAGCTCGGTCGGGGTGAGGCCCGCGGGCAGGGTGTCAGCGACCACGACCATTCCGCTCGTCGGCCCGGCGCCGGAGGCGTTGGACACGGTCAGCGTGTAGGCATCGGCGGCGTCACCCTGGGCAAAGCTGCCCGAGTGGCCGCTGGTCACCGACAACAATGGCGGCGCGGGCGGCGTCGGCGGCGTTCCAGCCGGGCCGGTCTGAGTGATCGTCGTCGGGTCGGTGCCAGTCTGGCCGCCGTTCGCGGTGGAGGAGTCCGGGCCGGTGGTCATGCCACCGCCGGACACCGTCACCGAGTTGTCCACCGAGGCCGGCGCGTTGGCCGCGACGGACACGGTCAGCGTGATCGGCGGATAAGACGCCCCGGCCGCGAGCGCGTCGCTGCGGTAGCAGGTGACCGCGGCCACGTCGCAGGTCCAGCCGGTGCCGCTCATCCCGGTCGCGGTGAGGCCCCAGGGCAGCGAGTCAGCGACCGTGACCAGGCCGTAGGACGGGCCGCCGGTGGTCGAGTTCGGGCCGATCGTATTGGCCACGGTCAGCGTGTAGTCATCGGCCGCGTCCCCCTGGGCGAAGCTGCCCGAATGGGCGCTGGTGGCGGTGAGGTCGGCGGCCTGGGCGACCGTGGCGGCCGCGCTGACCGATGCCGGCGACGCCGCGTCGCCGCCGCTGATGAGCACGGTCTCGTTGCTGGTGGCCGCGGCGTCGTTGGCGACGCTGACCACGACCGTGATTGGCGGTTCCTCGCCGTTCTCCCCCGCCAGCACGTCGCTGCGGTAGCAGGTGTCGGCGGGCTCGGTGTACGGGGCGGTGATCGCGGTCTGGTTGCAGGTCCAGCCGCTGCCGTACAGGGCCTGGATGCTCTGGCCGGCCGGCAAGCTCGTGACCGTCGCGGTGATCGGCGATGACGAGCTTCCGCTGGTCGGGCCGCCGCCTTGGTTGATCACCGTGATCTGGTACTGATCACCCGAGTCGCCCTGGCGGAACGCGCCATCGATCGCGTTGTCGGCGGTCAGGTCGGGCAGGCCCACGATCGGGGTGGCACTGGAGATCGCCGCGACGGGTCCGTTCGGCGCGCCACCGGTCACTGACACCGAGTTGGTGACGTGCAAGCCGTCGGTGGACTCCTGCGTGCCGAAGCCGGCCTGCTGCGGTATCTGCACGGTCAGGGTGATCGGGGGGTAGGACTGGCCCGGCTGCAGCACGGCCGGACCTCCGCTCGCACCGCCGGTCTCCGTGCAGACCTCGGTCGGGTCGTTGGAGGTGTCGCAGGTCCAGCCGGTGCCGCTGATCGAGACCATGCTGATGTTCGGGTCGACGACATCGGTGAGCGTGACCGGGGTGGTCCCGTCGGTCGGCTGGTGGCCCGAGTTGGTGACGGTGATCGTGTAGGTGTCGGCCGAGTCGTCCTGGGTGAAGCTGGTCGACGGCGTGGTAGTGGGCGAGTTGGCCACCGAGGTGATCGTCCAGGCGGGGCCGTTATTGCTGGCGTGGCTCGCGTCCACGGTGGTGCGGCCGGCGCGCAGGTCGCGCGCCGTGGTGGCGGCCGCGGACCTGGTCGTGGCCAGGCCGGGCGCGGTGCCGGCTCCCGGAGTGGCGCTCCCTGTCTCCAGCGGCGTGCCGTTGGCCACGCCGAAGTGCTGCACCGACTTCGTGACTTGCGCGGCGGCGACGGCCGCGTGCGCGGCCGAGGTCGACGGCGCAGCGAATACCGCGTTCGGCACGTTCCAGCCGTAGACGCTCACGACCGGCGTGGCCCCGTCAAGCTGGGATCCGGCGTAGGTGGCCGTGAGGGTCTGGGACTCCCCCGGCCACAGCGTGACGTCGTTATCGCTCCAGGTGACCGGCAGCACCTCGTTGTCGCCGGACTGGGCCGTGCCATCGGGGTTACCGCGCCGCACGTCGGCGCGGAGGAAGAACGCGACCGCCGAGTTCGACGACGGGTTGGTGAGCGTCACGGTGGTGACCAGCTTGCCCGCGCTTATTGGCTGGGTGTCAGCTACGACCTGCACCGGCTCGGACGCCAGCGTTTGCAGCGCCGTCAGGTCGGCGTACTGGCTGAGCGGCTGACCGTTGTCGGCCTGCGGGTTGCCCTCGGTACTGTTCCAGTCGATAACGTCAGGCTGGGTCGACAGCCAGTACACGTTCCGGTCAACGACGTGGCCGTTCTGGCTGAGCACCAGTTCGACGAAGTAGGTCTGGGCGGGCGTCGGCGGCGTGGTGGTGGCCGGCACGTTCGGCGTGAGCACGCCGTTGTGTACCGCCTGCGGTGCCAGCGACAGGCCGTGGGCGGTCTGGTTGTCGAGCACCTGGCCCGCGAGGCTGTACACCTTGGACTGCACGGTCAGGCCGGACTGGCCGATGCCGCTGAGGTTGTCGATCGTGACCTGGCCGGTGTCGTAGGCGTAGAGCACGTGCAGTTCCTCGTTGGCCTTCTTGGCGCCGAAGTAACTGCCCGCCTCGTCGTAGTCGGAGTTGTACAAGTCCCAGAGCAGGGTCGGCCAGCCCTTGTTCAGCTGCCAGTAGACGGTGCCGGTCGAGGGCGTCGGCCCGTTGTTCCAGTGGTCGATGAACGCCTCGAACTGGGCCCTGGTGTCCTCGTAGTTCTGGACCTGGGCCTCTTGCACGTACTGCGGCAGGCTGGTCCAGGCGCCGTACCTGGCCTTGATCGCCGTGTCCAGGTTGTCGAGGGTGCCGAAGTCGTAGCCGGAGTGCTGGCCCGAGGTGGACTCGTAGTTGGTGTGGTACTGGTGGGCGTCCGGCTGCTGCCAGAGCGCCGCCTGGTCCGCCGGCGACATGAACCGGTCGATCGAGTCGATCGTTGGCACGGTGTCGCCTGATCCCTGCTCGCTGTCGAAGCCCCAGGAGCCGCCGACGTTGGTGAGGGTGCTGTCGTCGTCGTTGCCGTTGTTGCTGGCGTGGGTGGTGTCGTACCAGTAGTCCGGCGGAACCCAGTCGTAAGGCCCTTCCTTCTCGCCCGACGGGCCGAGGATGCCGCTGTTGTTGTACTCGGCCGAGCTGATGATCGGGTCTTGGAATCCGGACTGGTTGAAGCCGTCGAGCGAGGCGACTTCCTGCTCGTTGATCGGCTGGTTGTCGCTCCAGCTGAAGTTCAGCACGCTCGGGTGGTCACGCAGTTGCTCGCCGATGGTCAGCGAGGACTCGTACATGACGTAGAACTCCTGCGAGGTCACGCCGCGCCCGCTCGACGACGGCGCCCACTTGTCGCAGCACTGGAACCCGGCGTCGACGAGGATGCCCGCGGCGTCCATCTGGTGATAGAAATCCTGCGGCATCTCCTTACCCTCCGTCCTGATGCCGTCCAGGCCCATGCTCTTGATCAGGGTGATCTGGTTCGCCAGGTCGGAAGAGGAGTAGTGCAGGAACAGGTTCTCCGACCAGCCGCCGGCCCTGTAGTCGAACGGCACGCCGTTGACCTCGAAGACCCTGGCCCGTCGGGCTCCTGCGACGACGGCGCGGTCAGGTAGGTGGTGACCGAGCGGATGCCGAAGGTCACCGCGGGCGCGGTGTCGGAGATGCTGCCGCCGGCCGCGACCGACGCTGACAGCGTGTAAAGCGGCTGGCCGCCCATCTGGTACGGCCACCACAGCTGCGGGTGGTTGATCACCAGCTGCGGGAAGGCGCTGGGACGGAACGTGACCGTGCGGGAAGCACCAGCGGCCAGGGTGACCAGCTTGCTCACCGAGACCGAGCGGCCGCCACCCGGCGGGCTGATCACGGCGGTGACGAGGCCGGCCTGCGGGCTGGGCGCGTTGTTCGTGACGTCGGCGTGCACGGTCAGGGCGGCGCTGCTCAGGTCCGGCGCGTCGTCCTGGGTGACGTAGCTGTTGCTGATGCCGAGCGCGTCGCTGACATGGAGCTGGATCGGGAACTGGACGCCGGTGTTGTTGTCCGGCGGTATCTGGTTCCAGTCCACGTCGTCGAGCGTGAACATCGCGTTCGGGTTGCTCGGGTAGATCTCCAGGGCCAGCGAGTTCGTCCCGGCGTTGAGCAGGTTCGTCACGTCGAACGTGTAGCTCGTGTAGTCGCCCTCGACGGTCGCCTCGGTCGCGACCTCGGTCCCGTTGACCCACACGTCGGCCTGCCCGACCACGCCGTTGATCACAAGCTTGGCGTCCTGGCCTGATCGCAAGCTGGCCGTGAAGTCGGTCCTGAACCACCAGGGCACGTCGAACAGCGGGTTCGAGTCCGCTCCGATGCTGGTCTGCGGGTTCCCGAAGCACAGCTGCATGTTGTTGGAATAGAAGACGCTCGACTGGCTATCCGTGCTCTGGTTGATCGGCTCCAGCGACGGGTCGTCCGGGCAGACGCCGTTCTGCAGCAGCGCCTCGACCTCGGTTCCGACCGCCCCAGCGTCGTCCGCGGTGACCGGCAGCCAGCTACTAGCATCGAACCCAGGCGCCGAGATCATAGCTAGCTCGGGCGACACGGACAAGACCTCGTGAAGCAGCGCCCCCCGGCGAACTTCCGCGATCTTGGAATGGAGGGACCGATTGCCCCGTGCGATCGTCCGTGATCAGGCCATCAGACGTGATCACGGAGGATCGGAGCGCCACCGTACCCCGACGACGTTCCGCGATCATGCTCCAAACGACGATCTTGGAAAACTCGTGCGCCACGACCCGGTCAACCCACCGTGATCACGAGATCTTCATGATCGCGGAAGCGACAGGCGGCCTCCGGGCACCGCAGCAAAAAGCGTGGCCACGAGGTTTTCACGGAGACGACGAGCGGCCTCCGGGCACCGCAGCAAAAAGCGTGGCCACGAGGTCTTCACGGAGACGACGAGCGGCCTCCGGGGCGCCGCGGCAGAAGGCGTCGTCACGAGACCCTCGGGATCACGGAGGCGACGGGCGGTTGCGGAGGGCGCCGCGGGAGAAATCGGGCGGGAGGTCCTGCTCGGAGACGACAGCCAGGGCGCGGGCGATCGCGCCGATGACGGTGGCGTTCGGGCCTAGCTCGGAGATGACGATCTCGGGCGGCTGGAACACCTGCCCGGTCACGAGGTCGCGCAACCGCTCCAGCCACGGCCGCAGCGCCCGGCCGATGCTGCCGTCCAAGATGATCCGGTCGGGATCGATCAAGGCGGTCGTGCCCGCGATCGCGGCGGCCACGTCGTCGACCAGTTCCTTCACTACCTGCCGCCCGACCTCGTCGCCGGCGGCCGCCGCCTGGAAGATGTCGGCGACCCCGAACGACTCAGGGTCAAGGGCGGTCGGCTCGCCGAGGCGGACGAGCTCCGCGGCCCTGGCCCGCAAGGCCGGCCCGGAAGCCACGTCCTCGAATCCCGTGCGCACTCCGGGCGGGCCTGAGCCACCGCCCCGCCCGATCGGGAAGTACGAGATCTCGCCGGCCGCGTTATGCCGTCCGGCGATGAGGTGCCCGTCCACGACGACGGCGCCGCCGATCCCGGTCCCGAGCGACATCAGGACGAACGAGTTCACCCCTCGGCCGGCGCCGCGCCAGGCCTGGCCGAGGGCACCAAGGTTAACGTCGTTGTCCACCTCGAACGGCTCGTCCAGGCTGGCCTCGAGGGTGCCGATCAGGTCGAACCCCTGCCAGTGGACGTTCGGGCCCGCGGTCGCGAGGCCAGTCGCCGGATCGATGAGCGCAGGGATCCCGACCACGATGGCCCGGACCGGCCGGTCAAGCTCGGCGGCACGGGCCTTGAGCGCGGCGATGCAGTCGAGCAGCGCCCTCGCGGCGTTCTCCCCGTCCCCCGCCGACCTGAAGTCCTCGGCGACCGTGCCGCCGGCGAGGTCGGCCAGGGCGCCGTGACATTGCGTCCCGCCGAGGTCGACGGCGATCACGGTCCCGGCCGGCCCGACGAACTCAAGGATGGACGGCGTCCGCCCCCTGGCCGCAGGCTCGCCGGGCAGCTCGGCGATGGCGCCGGAAGCGAGCAGCCGCTTCACGATGCGGCTGATCGAGGCGTCCGAGAGGCCGAGTTCCCTGGCGACCTGGCTGCGGGTGGTCCGGCCATGCGACCTGATCGCGTCAAGCACCAGGAACGTGTTCAGCTCCGCGATATTGCCGACGTCCATATCGGCACCTCCGCGGCCGACTGCCCGCAGGGCGACCGCCCGCGTGGACTGCGCTTATTAAGGATCGCCCTGACTCAGGATCGCCCCGTCTGACGATCGCGCTGACTAGGGCAGGATACGGTGCCCGTTGAAGATCCCGAGCTCTTCCCTGTACAGCTCGAGCCCGACTCCGTTCGGGTCGCGGAAGTACATGCTGTCGAGAACACCGCGATCTGGACCAAGGTAGTCGACGCCAGCCTCGTCGAACTTCTTCTTCGCCGCGTCGAACTGCTCCTGTGAGATCGAGATCGCCAGGTGCTGCACCCCGCCGATGGTCTCCTCCCAGGCCGGATGCTCATGGCCGGGAAAGTCGAAGAACCCGAGCAGGTTGTGATTGCCGATGTCGAAGAAGAAGTGGTTCGAGCCGGCGTAGTCGCGATTCTCGACCAGCTCGACCAGGGGGAAGCCAAGGAAGTCCTGGTAAAACTTGATCGTCTCCTCGGTATCGCGGCAGATCAAGGCCAGGTGATGGACTCCTTGGACCGTCGTGTGCGGCCGGCTCGCTTCGGGCCGCAGGTACTTCTCCCGCAACTCATCCCGACGGGCCCTGATCCGCTCAAGTTCCTTGCCTTCTGGCTGTGGCACGACTTCCTCCCGCTCCGCGACGTCTGGCACCGACCAGTCCAGTGTCGCAGGCTGTCAAGCGACCGCATCCGCCCGCCGTGCCAGCAGCCAACCCCCACGATGGCACGAAGTGGGGGTTCGCGACGGCGCCTCGGGGCCTACGACAGCACGAGGTGGGGTCAGGTGGCGGTCCAGGGCCGGGCTGGCCTGGTCAGCCGGGAGTTAGGCGCAAAATTTTGCAGCAAGTCTTATTTGACAGTGACTCTCAAGTACGTCTAGCATTCTTTTAGTTACAGCTACTGGAAGAGGGTCACTATCATGCCGGACACGGAGTCCCGTCGGTGGTGGGCGCTCGGAGCGCTGTCGCTGAGCGTTCTCGTGGTGGCGCTTGACCTGTTCGTGCTCACGCTGGCGCTGCCAACGCTCTCGGTCGACCTGCATGCGTCATCGAGTGACTTGCAGTGGTTCGTCGATGCGTACAGCCTGGTGCTGGCGGCGGCGTTGCTTCCGGCTGGCCTGCTCGGCGACCGGATCGGCCGCAAGAAGATCCTCGTCGGAGCCCTCGGGCTGTTCGGGATCTCCTCGCTGGCCTGCGCCTACTCAACGTCCTCGGGCGAGCTGATCGCCGCCAGGGCGGTGCTCGGGCTGGCCGCGGCCGTGATCTTTCCGATGGCCCTGGCCGTGCTGCCGGTCCTGTTCACGCCGGCTGAGCGCGGGCGGGCGATCGCCGCGGTCGGAGGCGCGACCTTCCTCGGCTACCCGATCGGCCCGATACTCGGCGGCTGGCTGCTAGACCACTTCTGGTGGGGCTCGGTCTTCCTGATCAACGTGCCGGTCGTGGTGCTCGCCATCATCGCGGTCGTGACGCTGCTGCCCGAGTCCAAGGGCGCGGGCAGGTTCCGGCTTGATGGCGTCGGCATCGGCATCTCCAGCGCCGGGCTGGTGCTGCTGACCTTCGGCCTGATCAAGGCCGGCGAGGCCGGATGGTCCGACGCGACCGCGGTCGCGACGATGGCCGCTGGAGCGGTCGTGCTGGTGGCGTTCGCGGCCTGGGAGCGGCGGGCCGCCGCCAGCTACGCGCGCGGGGCGAAGACGCTGCCGCTGGTGGACTTGGGGCTGTTCGGGTCGGCCGGGTTCACCTGGGGGACGTTGCTGTCGACGCTGGTGTCCTTCGCGCTGTTCGGGCTCGTCTTCGCGCTGCCGCAGTACTTCCTTGACGTGCGGGGATTCGACTCGCTCGGGTCGGGGATCCGGATGCTGCCGATGATCGGCGGCCTCGCGATCGGCCTGGCGATCGGGCAGCGGCTGCAGACTCCGCGCACCCGCAAGGCCGCCGCAGGCCAGCCTGAAACACCGGGCGTCCCCGCTGTCCCGGCCGTCGCGGCCGCGCCGGCCGCGCCGCCGGTCAGTCCCAAGATCATGATCGCGATTGGCTTCGCGATCATGGCGATCGGCCTGGGCATCGGAACTGGCACCCACCTCGGCAGCGGCACCGGCTTCGCGGCGGCGTGGGTGGCGGTGACCGGGTTCGGCCTCGGCATGGCGATGCCGACCGCGCTGAACGTAGCGCTCGGCGCGCTGTCGGCCGAGCGCAGCGGCTCTGGCTCGGCCCTGATCACCGCGATGCGCCAGGTCGGCGGCACGATCGGGGTCGCCGTGCTCGGCACCGTGCTCTCGACCGTCTACCGAGGCGGGCTGCACCTGACCGGCCTGCCGGCCCAGGCGACCGCCGCGATCAAGAGCAGCGTCGCGGCCGGCGTCGCCACGGCCAAGGCGGCGCGGTCCGGCTCCTTGCTCGATCTGGTGCGGACCTCATACGTGCACGGACTCGACGTCATGCTTTGGGTGTGCGCCGGGATAGCGCTGGCTTCGGCCCTGCTGGCGCTGGCGTTCCTGCCCCGCTGGCAGGCGCCGGGCCCCGACTCGGCGGACCCACTGCCGGCCGACGCAGCCACCGTCAGCGAAGGCACGCCGGGCCCGGCCGACGCGACGATCGCCAGCGCGGGCTCGGTGAGGGCAGAATAGCTAGATGAACGTCAGGCCTTGTGCCGGTGAAGAACACCTGCCTATCGAGACAAAATGACCGCCTCGCGGAACTCTTGCGACGGGGGCCTGCGGCCCAGCCTCCGCGAGCGCAAGAAGGCCAGGACGCGTGCTTCGATTAGGGAGCACGCGCTCCGGCTTTTCCGTGAGCAGGGCTACGACGCGACCACCGTCGATCAGATCGCTGACGCCGCCGACGTCTCGCCGAGCACGTTCTTCCGCTACTTCCCGACCAAGGAGGACGTCGTCCTTCAAGACGAGATGGACGTGCTGGCCATGGGCTCGTTCGACCGGCAGCCAGCGAGCTTGTCGATGGTCGCCGCGTTCCGCGCCGCCACGCGGGAGGCGCTCGGTTCGCTAAGCCCCGAAGACCTGGCCAGCATGCAGGAGACCTCCGCCCTGATCCTGACCGTCCCCGAACTGCGGGCGCGCGCGATGGACGAGTACACCAGGACCATCGCCGTCATCGCCGGGGCCGCCGCCAGGCGGGCCGGCCGCGACCCGGACGACTTCGAGGTGCGAGTCGTCTCCGGCGCGATCATCGGGGTGATCATGGCGGTGACGTTGCCCTGGGAGGAATGGGCGGCCAAGTTCAAGCCGGCTGGCATGTTCGACCGAATCGACTCCGCCCTCGCCTGCCTGGAAGCCGGCCTCCCCCTGTAGCCCCGCCGAGCGGCCGCCCGCCAGCCCTTGGCTAGCGCCCAGGGCCGAGATCCCGCCCAACATCGGGGGCACTTCGGTGTCGCCTCAGCAGCACCAAAGTGCCCCCGATGCGCAATGGGTTTCGGCGCCGGGAATGTTGCGTGTTCAACTAGTGTTGCGGAGGGCACGAGCGAGAGTGCGGGCGGGAGCCGGTGGTGACTGGCCTTCTCGCAGGTAGGAGGATGAAGATATGCCAGCTGTAACCGTCGACGACATCTTGCTGCTTCCGAGGATCAGCCAGCCTGACCCGGCCGTGGCCAAGGATCGCCCGGTACTCACCGTGACGACCGCCCCTTCGGGCTTCGAGGGTGAGGGGTTCCCGGTCCGGCGGGCGTTCGCCGGGGTTGACCTCGGGGCCCTTGATCCGTTCATCCACATGGACCAGATGGGCGAGGTCGACTACGCGCCTGGCGAGCCCAAGGGCACCGCCTGGCATCCGCATCGCGGCTTCGAGACCGTCACCTACATTATCGACGGCACCTTCCGCCACCAGGACTCTAACGGCGGCGGCGGACTGATCACCGACGGCGACACCCAGTGGATGACCGCCGGCGGCGGCATCTTGCACATCGAGGAGCCACCCGAGGACCTGGTTATGAGCGGCGGCCTCTTTCACGGCTTCCAGCTCTGGGTGAACCTGCCGTCCAAGCTCAAGCTGACCCCGCCTCGGTACCAGGACATCCGCGCCGGTCAGGTGTCGTTGCTGAGCTCGCAAGACGGCGGGGCGCTGGTCCGGGTGATCGCCGGCGAGGTCGACGGCCACGCAGGCCCTGGGGTCACTCACACGCCGATCACGCTGCTGCACGCGACGCTCCAGCCGGGGGCGCAGTTGCGGCTGCCCTGGCGGGCGGACTTCAACGCGCTCGGCTACGTCATGGCGGGCTCGGGCACGGTCGGCGCGGGCCATCGACCGGTCAAGACGGGGCAGCTTGCCGTGTTCGGCTCGGGCGACGCTCTGACCTTCGCGGCCAGCGACCGCTCGAACGGGCCCAGCGAAGGCCTCGAACTGCTGGTGCTCGGCGGCCAGCCGATCAGGGAGCCGGTCGCGGCCTACGGCCCGTTCGTGATGAACACCAGGGCCGAGCTGGTTAAGGCCTTCGAGGACTACCAGGCCGGCCGCCTCGGCACCATCCCGGCCGCCCGCACCCCGATCCCGCAGGAGCCTCACCCCGGCCACGACGTCCTGTAACCGACACCCCAGGCGATCACGGCAACCCGGCAAGCACTGCGCCAGCCAAGCCCTAGGCTCGGCGGATCTCGAAGGTGAAGCAGCCGTACTCGACCGCGCGCGCATGGACTACCGCCACCCTAGGATCGGCGAAGACGTCATCGATCACCCGGTCCGCGGCCGACGCATCGGTGATCTCGTCGGCCGTGGCCAAGCGGCCGAACAGGATGCTGCCGCCGGCGCCGTAAGCGCGGAAGACACGCCCGGAACCGAGAAGGTCAGGCGGGAACCCATTACCCGCCGGACCTTCGCAGGGCGCGGGGTGGATGAAGACCGGGCCGAGCTCGTCGTAAGGACCGGGATCGGCGCCGGCGGAAGCCGCCCAGCGCCGCAACGGCGCGTAGGACACGAGCGCGATCTCCTCGCCAGGTCGGGCACCGCGAAGGCAGCACCGCAGCGGTGGCCGGTCACCATCGGCGTTGGTTACCAACCGGGGTGTCCGTCCAGCGTCGTCGCGCACCCGAAGCTGGCCGAGCACGTCGGGGCGGATCGCCCTGACCTCGTATCTTGTCTGTGTCCGAGTTCCAGTCATGAGCCCAGTCTGCCGTCGCGCGCCCGCCAAAGCTGGCAGGAAAACGACACGGCGTTCAGCCGGGCGGCAACCCGCCTGGGCAACGACCGCCGGGGCGACGGCGGCCTGGCGACAGCCTGCCGAACTGCCCGCGATCAGCTCTCGCCGCCTTGGTCATCGTCCTGCGCCGGGCCGGCCTTCCCGGCTTCAGCCCCAGCCGACACCGACGCCGCGGCCGCCAGCCGCCGAAGCGCCCCCCTCACGACCTCAGGGTCGGTCGTCGTCCAGTAAGGCGGCAACGACGCCCGCAGGAACCCCGAGTACCGCGCCGTGCTTAGCCTCGGATCGAGCACGGCGACGACCCCACGGTCGGTCATCGTCCGCAGCAGCCGCCCGGTGCCCTGGGCGAGCAGCAATGCGGCCTGCGTCGCCGAGACCGACATGAACCCGTTGCCGCCGTGGGCGGCGACCGCCCGCTGCCTGGCCGAGGCCAGCGGATCGTCGGGACGCGGGAACGGAATGCGGTCGATGACCACCAGTTGCAGCGACGAACCTGGTACGTCCACCCCCTGCCAGAGCGACAAGGTGCCGAACAGGCACGTCGCCTCGTCGGCAGCGAACTGCGTGACCAGTTGCGCGGTCTGGTCGTCGCCCTGGCACAGCAAGGGGTACGCCAGCCGTCCCCGCAGTTCATCAGTCGCCTGCCGCGCCGCCCGCATCGAGGAGAACAACCCGAGCGTCCGCCCCCCGGCCGCCTCGATCAGCTCAGCCAGCTCGTCCAGGTACGACGAGTCGAGTCCGTCCCGCCCCGGCGGCGGCAAGTGCTTGGCGACATACAGGATCGCGCTACGCGGATGATCGAACGGTGAGCCCACATCGATCCCGGTCCACGCCAGCGAGTGTGGCTCGGGCAACTCCCCAAGAGCCTCAGCATCAGGCTCCTCCGCCGAGCCCGCCAGCCCTTCCAGTCCCCACTGCCTGGCCAGCGGCTCGAACGACCCGCCCAGCGTCAGCGTCGCCGACGTGAGCACGACGGTCCGCCGGCTGAACAGCCGGCTCGCCAGCAGCCCGCCTACCCCCAGCGGAGCCACCCGCAACGTCGGCGGCCGACCGGCCTCATCAAACCCAGGCCGATCCATCCACACGACATCGGTCCGGTCGGCGATCCCGGCCCCGTAGGCCCCGAGGATCCGCGCGGCCGCGTCCTCGACGTCCCCGAGCGCCGCCAGCGCGGCCCGCTTCGCCACCGCCCGGTCGGGCTCGTCGTCGGCCGACTTACCGCTGGTGCGAAAGTCAGTCGCGCAGGCCGCGGCCGCGTCCCTGATCGAGGTCAGCGTGATCGCCAGCACCTCGTCAAGCACGTCAATCCGCCCGGCCTGGGTTTCGGCGAAAACCGGCTCGGCCGCGGCCGCCGCATCCCGCAGCCTGGCTACGAGCTTCTCGTCGATCATCTTCCCGCACCGCCTGGCCGCCACGTCGATCGCCGGCACCGACAACTCGTCCGTGGCGACCGACGTGACCCGGTCGGTCAGGTCGTGGGCCTCGTCGATGATCACGACGTCGTGCTCGGGGAAGATCTCGTAGTCCTCAAGCGCGTCGATGGCAAGCAGCGCGTGGTTGGTGACCACGATGTCGGCCTTCCCGGCCTCCTCCCGCGCCAATTCGGCGAAGCACTGGCTGCCGAACACGCAGCGCTGCACCCCCACGCACTCGCGGGCGCTGACCGAGACCTGCCGCCACGCCTGCTCGCCCACGCCCGGCACCAGCTCATCCCTGTCACCGGTCTTCGTGTCCGCCGCCCACTCGTGCAGCCGCTGCACTTGGCGCCCGATCGCCGACACCGCCGCCGGGTCGAACAGGACCTGCTCGCCATCGTCGGCAGGCCCGCCGCGCAGCCGCTGCAGGCACAGGTAGTTCCGCCGCCCCTTGAGGATCGCGAAGACCGGCTCCCGGTGCAGGATCGGCTTGATCGCCGCGGCCAGCCTGGGCAGGTCCCGGTCGATCAGCTGGCGCTGCAAGGCGATCGTGGCAGTCGACACCACCACCGTCGCCTGTTGCTCGATCGCGTGCCTGGCGGCCGGCACGAGGTAGGCGAGCGACTTTCCCGTCCCTGTCCCGGCCTGGACCGCGAGGTGCTCGCCGCTTTCGATCGCCTGCTGCACCGCCCGCGCCATGGTGACCTGCCCGGTCCGCTCCGCCCCGCCGATCGCGCGGACCGCGGCCGACAGCAACTCGGCGGCGTCAGCGGCGACTGAGGAAGGGGGCATGTCAGAAAACGTACCCCGCGCCGCCCCCAATCGGGACCGGCTCGCCGGCTTAACTGGTCACGTTGGCGCTGCGGATCCTGGCCAGCGCCAGCCCCACGAAGATCACCGTGTAGACGGCGAACGAGAAGAGCCCGTGCCAGATCGGCGACCACGTGATCGGCGTGCGCAGCAGCGAGTCGAAGGCCAGCCAGTAGTGCGTGGGCAGGTACGGGTGAATGACCGCGACCTGGGACACGGCGTCGAGGATCTGGCTGACGACCACGATCACGAGCACCGCCGCCATTACCCCGATCGCGTGCTGGGTGAGCGTCGACAGCGCGAGCCCGATCGCCCCGAGCGAGGCAAGCCCACACCCGACGTAGACGACGATCAGCGCGAGCCGGCCGAGCCCGTCCGCCAGCGACACCGTGTCGCCCGACAGCATCGTCACCGGCCCGACCGGGAACAGCAGCGCCCCGACGGCCAGCCCGATCCCCGCCACCAGCACGCAAGCGCTGAAGCAGAACACCACGATCATCGCGAACTTCGTGAGCAGCAGCCTGGTCCGGCCGACCGGCACGGTCAGCAACGTCCGCAGCGTACCGAGGCCGGCCTCGCCGGCCACCGAGTCGCCAGCGACGATCGCGACCGCCAGCGGCAGCACCAGCGTGATCAGCACGGCGATCGACAGCAGCGACAAGAACACGCCGTTGTCGGTGACCTGCCCGATGAACTCGCCCGCCCCCGATGGCCCGCCCGAGCCGGGCGGCGGGGCGTTGACCCGCAGCACGATGCCGAGGAAGATCGGCGCGACCGCGAGCACGCCCAGCATCGCGATGTTGCGGGGGCGAAGGTAGACAATCCTTATTTCGCTGCAAAATAGCCTCAGCCAGTGTCGCAGCTTCGCCGCCAGAGGCGGCAAATTGGCCGGAGGCTGGACCGGCGCCGCGCTAGCCGTTGACATCGAAGCCCTCGCCGGTCAGCTGCACGAACAGGTCCTCCAGGCTCGGCCTGACGCATCGCAGGCCAGACACCCGCACCCCGGCCCTGACCAGCTCCGCGTTGATCACGTCGGGCTCCTGATCGCCGAGACTGGCCGTCACGACCGGCCCTTCGTCCCCTTGCGGCCCGGTCTCGTCGGCCTCGATGTCGGCGAGGCCGAGCCGGGCCAGTTCCTTGGCCGCGAGCTGCGGGTCGGCGGTCCTGATCGCGATCCTGGGCTCGCCCCGGCCCCGCAGTTCCGCCATCGTGCCCTGGAACACGAGCTTGCCCGTGCTCATCACCCCGACGTGCGAGCAGATCTGCTCGACCTCGGCCAGCAAGTGCGAGGACACGAACACGGTCGTGCCGTCGGCCGCGATCTGCTTGACCAGCGAGCGGATCTCGCGGGTGCCCTGCGGGTCGAGCCCGTTGGTCGGCTCGTCGAGGATCATCAGGTCACGCGGCTGGAGCAGCCCGGCCGCGATGCCGAGCCGCTGCTTCATGCCGAGCGAGTAGGCCCGGTAGCGCTTGTCCCCGGCCGCGAGCAGGCCGACCTGGTCGAGCGCGCGATCGATCCTGGCCTTCGCCGTCCTGGCGTCGGCGACCGGGTCGGCCGCGTCGCACCGGCCGAGGTTCTCCCGGCCGGACAGGAACGGGTAGAAGGCCGGCCCTTCGACCAGGGCGCCGACCCTCGGCAGCACCTGGTCAAGGCCGTCGATGCCGTCCCGGCCGAGCAGCCGGAAGTGCCCGTCGGTCGGGTACACCAGGCCGAGCAGCATCCGGATCGTGGTGGTCTTGCCTGACCCGTTAGGCCCGAGGAACCCGTACACGCTGCCGGGCGGCACGGCCAGGTCGATGTTGTCGACGGCAAGCTGGCCGCCGCGGAACCGCATCGAAAGGCCGACGCTCGCGATCGCCAGGTCAGGATCCATACTCGGCCGGCTCAGGGTCTCGCCGGCGCCTTCGGCGCCGGCGAGACCACCCGTGCCAACGAAATCCCTTGTCCCCCCGAGACCGACGCCGATGAGATCGCCACCACCAGCGGGATCGGCCGGGGCCGGCCCGGTCGGCCTCACTTGACCTTGGCCGCGTCCGCGAAGAGCACGGCCGGGCTGACCGCCCCGATCAGGGTCGAGCCCTGGTTGGTGAACAAGACCGAGAATAGGCTGGTCCGCAGCAGCCGCCCGCTGCCCCAGCGGCCGTGCACCGGCGAAGCCGCGTTCATCAGCACGTGCAGCAGAGCGGCGACCTGCGAGGGCGCCGCGCCAGGCCCGCCCGGTCCCATGATCACCGCGCCGGACGAGTAGCCGACGGACGTGGCGCCGTCAGGGCCGGTCCCGGCCTCGGCCGGCATCGTCGGGTCGTAGGACGCGCTGATGTCCGCGGTGGTCGAGGGCGCTCCGGCCGGGATTACCAGGACCGACAGCCAGCCGCGGCCAAGCACCCCAGCGCCGCCGTCAGCGATGACAGCCCTGCTCGCGATGAAGGCGCCGTCGGCGTTGCCGAGGTTGGTCATCACTGGCAGCCTGGGCCCGGCCTTACTCGACTTCGCCGCCGCGACCGGTACTCGGCTCGGCTTCGGCGGCCCGAAGGAGACCCTCACGCGCGAGATCATCGGGGCTTTTTTGCTGATCGTGATGGTCTTTACCTGCGAGGTGCCCGGCAGGACGGCGACCTTCGGCCCGACTGGCAGCGGGGTCATCGATGCCAGGCCGGTCCGCAGCCTGGACAGCCGCACCGTCTTGACGTGCGCGCCCGCAGGCGGCGTGAAGCTGAAGTTCGACGCGGCCGGCTGGCTGAAGCTGAGCGAGGTGAAGCCGACGCTGAACGCCGGGCTGCCCGCGCCGCGGGCGAAGACCTGGACCTCGAGCGGGAGGTAGGTCGCGGAGTCGACCGCGATCACGACCCGGCCGATCAGGGACTGATCGGTGCGCGGCGCGATGACAAGCTGGTACACGGGCCGCCCAGCCACGACGGCGTTGCTGGTCACGCTGACCTTAGTCGTCGGGCCGACGGCCGCGAGCAGTGTCTTGGCGAGCTGCTGCGGGGTCATCGCCATCGCGGGCCCGAAGCTGGGCCTGGGCGGCCTGACCCGGCCCGGAGCGGGGGCGCTGACCGGCTTCGGCAGCAGGTAATGGGTCGCGGTCTGGGTGCCGCTGTTCCATAGCCAGACCTCGCCGCCGTTGACCCGCAGGTCGGTCTCGCCGAACGAGACGGGGACCGCGACCCGCAGGTGCGCCGGGCCGCCGTACCAGACGTCGACGGTGTGGGTGCCGCTGATCCAGTTGGCGGCCGAGAGCGAGGATGACGACAGCCCGGCGATATTGGGCAGCGAGGGCAAGCCGAGGTTCGCGTTCTCGGTGATCACGCCGGAGAGCGCCTTGGGCGCGCTCGCGCGCTGCATGTCGGCCAGCAACTGGGCCGGGGTCCGCGCGGGCAGGACAGGGGCCGCGGCGTTGGCGAGCATGGTCCCGGCCAGCACGCCGCCGACCGCCACCACCGCCACGACCGACATCCACCTGACTCCGCCGCTGAACGCAGGTCGCCGTCTCATCGCGCTACCTCCTAGGGCACCTTTCTTCACGATACCCATCAAGCCCGCGCCCGACGGCTGCCCGACGCTTCCATTACCCAATGGCGGCAGAAATCCGCCTAGAGTCGGAGCCGGGCGTCGCCCTACAGGATGACGGGCGGCCAGAGGTTGTGCCCGCTCGTGATCGGGTCGCCCGGCCAGGCCCGCAGGGCCTCGACGTTGTCGTGGGCGGGGTGCTTGTGGGCGGCCGGGCCGTCGGCGAACGCCCGCAGGACGTTCGCGGTCACCCGCCGGGTGAAGTTGCCGCACTGCTTGGTGATGCCCCAGTGGTACAGCGGCGCGGCGAAGGACTCGACCCAGCGCATGGTCCCGGCGTTGAAGACCCCGGCCCCGCCCTTGTGCGTGTAGTAGGCCGAGTCGGCGTAGCTGTTCACGCCGTTACAGGTCAGCGGCGAGTGGGACAGGATCTGGATCGGGCGCTCCAACGGGTAACCGGGGTTGACCCGGTCGTACTCGATGCCGATGAGCGACCTGAACGCGTGCCCCTTCCGCACGCCCGTGCCCTTGAACATCCAGGCGTCCGGGGTGGCCACCACGAAGTCGGCGACGGTCGGGTAGCTCTCGTACAAGGTGCCGATGACCGAGGACTCGGGATCGGGGTCGGGCGGCTCCCTGAAGTCGTTGGTGACCAGCTGGTCGTCCTTGCCGTAGAGCGGGTCGAGCATGTAGTCGGTCTTGTAGCAGACGACCTCCCGGTTAGGGCCGAGGGCCGACGGCTCCATCCTGATCCGCCTGAACATCGCGTTAGCACCGAGGAAGGCGAGGTTGCAGCCCCGGTCCCTGGCCGCGGCGACGTGCCAGCGCTCTTGCGGCGTCCAGTACTCGTCGTGGCCGGGGGAGACGAGCGCGGCGGCTCCGCGCAGAAGCTTGTCGCCCTCTCGCTCGATGTCGACGCTCGTCATGTAGGCGAGTGGCAGCCCCATGCGCTCGGCGAGGTTGACCAGCTTGCGCTCGTAGACCATGAACAGGTAGGCGCCTGACTCGTCGTAGGGCCGGTCCAGGCTGACGACGTAGGAACGGTCGTCGTAGCTGCCGCCCGGGCCCTTGTACAGGTCGTAGTCGCCCCAGGTGTTGTAGGCCTGCCAGGTCGAGACCGCGCTCTTGAGTATGACCTTGCCCTCGGCGCTGGCCGACCTGACCGTGATGGGGACGTAGCGCTGACCTGAATGTGAGTCGAGCCGCAGCAGGTAGGAGCCGGCCGGCCAGTCGTGCGTCTCGGCGATGGCGTGCGACATCCCCCATCGGGTGTGCACCGTCCTCGTCTCGTCGATGAAGGAGGCGGCTCGCTGCCGGTGACCGCGGATCGGCCCCGACTGCCAGACCAGTCGGGCGAGATCACCCCGGTACCAGCCCATGCGGAAGGCCTTGACGGTAAATTCCCGCGACGTCGTGGAAACGTAAAGGTGAATGGGTTCGCCCGGTAGGATGCTCGCCGCGCTCGCGTAGCCCATAATCGCTTCGGGCGCGCCGAGGTGCTTAATCCACCAGTCCTTGTCGCCCGGCAGTGAGTTCTCGGCGATGGCCGTGCGATGCGGCGTTCTCGCGGCCCGATCGCTGGCTGATCCTGAGCTAGCCTCACAGCCCGCCAGTGTCGCGGCCGCACCCGCCGCCGGAACCACCGCGGCCGCCGCGGCGGCCTGGCCGAGGAACGAACGCCGCGTGTAGTCCTTCGGACCGTTCATGCCTCAAGCATGCCGCAGTCAGCCGAGCCAATGTGACCCGTGTCACCCTTTTACATACGGCGAACCGCGCTTTGCTGGCCGATGACCGCCCGATCGTGGCCTTAGGTCGCGATCGACTCGAGCGCGAGCCTGAGCCGTTCCTCCCAGTCGGCGAGCGAGCGGGTCGGCTCCACCGGCGGGGGCTTGATCCGCTGCAGGTAGGCGAGGGTCGCCCTGGCCACGTCCAGCGGCATCCTCGACGTGACCGCGGCGTCCCCGAACGCGAGCTCGTGCTGCAGGTTGTCCCGGCCGTGGCCTTGCACCAGGTCGAGCAGGAGCAGCGGCCGGCCCACCGTCCGCGCCTCCATGCAGGTGCCGCCCGGACTGGTGATCACCAGGTCGCAGGCGGCCATGAGCTCGGGCATTCGGTCGGTAAAACCGAACACCTGGACCTTGGGCCTGCGCTCGGAGACTGCGCGGAGCTTGCGCTCAAGGCGCGGGTTATAGCCGGCCACGGCGAGAACGGCCAGGCCAGCGCTGGCGAGCGCGTCGGCGATCTCGGCGAGCGGGCCAAGACCCCGGCTACCCCCGATGAGCAGCACGCACTGATCGGACTCGGTGATGGACAGGCCGATCCTGGCCGAGCGCTGGGTGGGGGCCCGATAGAACTCGGGCCTGACCGCGGGCGGGATCACGATGACCTTCGCCTCGGGCTGGAACCGGTGCACGGCGGGCTCGGCGGCGACGGCGGTCACCAGGTACAGGTCGACGTTGTCGTGGACCCAGAGCCGGTGTGGCACCGCGTCGGTGCAGAACACCACGTGCCGCATCGCCGGGTAGCGGGCTGCGACCGAGCTGACCGCGGAGGCGCCCGTCGGGCTGATCGAGATGACCAATTGCACCGGATGCCGGTCAAGGTAGTCGCGCAGCCTCGGCACCAGCTTGTACCGCGTGATCGCGTCGGCCTGCAGAGCCAGCCGGTTCCCTGTCCGCAGGGACGTGTAATGAAATGCGTCATACAGGCCAGGCACGGCAAGCATGGCGCGGAATGTGGTCTCGGCCGCTGGCCCCCAGCCCTGACCGTTCAGCCAGCTGGCGTCCAGCGTATGCGTCTTCCAGCCAAGCGCTTCCAGCGTGGCCGCGCAGGCGATCGCGGCGGTCTGATGACCAGTGCTGATCGAGCCCGGCACGAGAAGTGCCCGGCGCAGCGGCCATGCCAACGTGATTTCCCTTCCCTCCCGGTGGCCCGATGACCCGCATTGTCAGGCCGGAGCCTGCGCCGGTAACGACGTTACAGCGCATCATGGTGCACGCTGCGCTATTGCACCAGAGCCCACCGTGATATTCCTTTGCGAAACAGCGGGCGTTGGTTCATTTAACCAACCTATCGTCCTAATTGAACAGATATTTAAGGCTCGTTGCGGCCGCGTGAGGTGCCCGGCCGATGGGAAGAATTGGCGCGATGACGCAAGGGAACTCGGGTCGAGTCGGCCGCGGCCTACTCGGTTGGTCGCGCGCCGGCCGGGCCTAGCTGGCGGGGCCAAGCTGGCGGCGTCCGGCTCGCGGGCCCGGCTTAGCGGGGCTTAACTGTCGGGCCTAGCTGGCGGGGCCCGACCGGCGGGCCTAGCTGGCGGGGCCAACCGGCGGGGCCCGGCGGGCGGGGCCCGGCTGGTCGTCGCGCTCCCGCCGTCCACGCCCTCCGAAATCGGATTATCCGATTTTGGATTATCCGATTTCGGAGGGGGTCGAGCAACGAAGGGGATCCTCAGCTTGCCCTCAGCTAGCTTCCAGCCAGGGGGTGCTTACTGTAGCTGTGGCCTGGGCGGAATCAGGCCACACTCGCCCGCGCGACCCGTTGCTGCCCAGCCAAGCCGCAGGCTGGACAGCACGGGCGCGTTGGCACGACAAGTCGGATCGGCTCTGGCGGCAGCAACCAAGTACGCTGACACCGAGCAAAGGTGGTGGAGATGCGGGACGATCAGGGCAACGGCAGTGGCCAGCGACCTGAGGAGACCGGGCCAGAGCTAGGCGGCACAGGCCCGGACCAGCACGGCAGCGGCGACCCCGGTCAGCCGGCTGAGCCGACGCTGGGCTCAGGGCGCACTGACCTTCCCGGCGGCGCTGACGTTCCCGGCGGCGCTGACGTTCCCGGCGGCGCTGACATTCCCGGCGGCACGGGCGCTACCAGCGACGCGGAGCTCCCCGGTGGTGCGGGCGCCTCGGCGTTCCCCCCTGGCCCCGTGTACTCCTCATCGGACAGCACCCAGCTGCCGCCCGGCCCACAATCCTCTCCAGGACCGCAGTTCCCCTCGGGGACGCCGTCGCCATCCGGCGCTCAGCCACCGGTCGCTGACCAGAGCGGCGCCTACGGCCAGCCCGGCTTCGGCCC
>DATKFV010000077.1:0-27925 GCA_035511035.1 Streptosporangiaceae bacterium | reverse complement strand
GAGGCGGGCGGGGGCTAGAGCTGGCCGGGGGCTAGAACTGGCCGGGGCTAGAGGCGGGCGGGGGCTGGAGGCGGGCGGGCGCTAGAGCCGGTCGGGGGCGGTGACGCCGAGGAGGCCGAGGCCGTTGGCGAGCACGATCTTGGCCGCCGCGGCGAGCCAGAGCCGGGCGGCGCCCAGGTCGTCGAACGCCTCGCCATCCCTGGGCAGCACCCGGCACGAGTCGTGGAATCGGTGGTACGCGCCCGCGAGGTTCTCGGTGTACCTGGCCACGCGGTGCGGCTGGCGGAGCTCGGCCGCGCTCGCGACCACCGCGGGGAAGTCGGCCAGCGCCTTGAGCAGGTCGTTCTCCCGGTCGGCGGACAGCAGCGCCGGATCGTAGCCGACACCCCGGTCGTATCCCTGGTCGGCCGCGTTCCGCAGCAGCGAGGCGATCCTGGCGTGGGCGTACTGCACGTAATACACGGGGTTGTCGGTGCTGCGCTTAGTCCACAGGTCCAGGTCGAGGTCGATCGGCGAGTCCAGCGAGTACCTGGCTAGCGCGTACCTGGCCGCGTCGACGCCGATGGCCTCGGTGAGGTCGTCGATCGTGACGACCGTGCCCGCCCGCTTGGACATCCGCACTGGCTCGCCGTTCCGCACCAGGTTCACCAGCTGGCCGATCAGGATCTCGAGCGTCTGGTCGGGATCGTCGCCGAAGCACGCGGCCACGGCCCGCATCCGGCCGACGTACCCGTGATGGTCGGCTCCGAGGATGATCACCACCTTGTCGAAGCCCCTGGTGCGCTTGTCCAGGTAGTAGGCGCAGTCGGCGGCGAAATAGGTGAAGCTGCCGTTACCGCGCCGGTAGACGCGGTCCTTGTCGTCGCCGAAGTCGCTGGTTCGCACCCAGGTCGCCCCGTCGGCCTGGTAAGCCTGGCCGGCTGCCTCAAGCCTCGTCAGCGCGGCGTCTAGCTCACCCCGGTCGTGCAAGGCCTGCTCGGCGAAGTAGACGTCGAAGTGCACGCCGAAGTCGGCGAGCGAGGTCTTGATCTCGTCGAACATGAGCGCGACGCCCTCGGCCCTGAACGCGCCCAGTGCCTGGGGCGTGGGCGCGTCGGGCAGGTCGGGGTTCCTGGCGAGGACGGTCCTGGCGATCTCGCTGATGTACTGGTCGGCGTAGCCGTCGGCCGGGACTGGCTCGTTCCTGGCTGCGGCCAGCAGCGACTCAGCGAACCTGTCGATCTGCGCCCCGGCGTCGTTGAAGTAGTACTCGCTGGCCACGTCGGCGCCTTGGGCGCGCAGCAGCCGGGCCAGCGCGTCGCCCACCGCCGCCCAGCGAGCGCCGCCGATGTGGACAGGACCGGTCGGGTTGGCCGAGACGAACTCGAGGTTGACGCGCTGCCCGCTGAGCGCGCCGCCTCGACCGTAGGCCCGGCCCTGCTCGATGATCACCCCGGCGATCGCGCCCGTGGCGGCCGCGGTGAGCCTGATGTTCAAGAACCCGGGCCCGGCGATCTCGACGTCGCTGACCGCCGGGTCCGCCCTGACCTTGACGGCGATCGAGGCGGCGAGCTCGCGCGGGGGCAGCCCGGCGGCCTTGGCCGCCGCCAGCGCGATCGTGGACGCGTAATCGCCGTGCTCAGGGTGCCGCGGCCGCTCGACCTTGGCCTGCGGCAGCGAGGTGGCGGTGAGCCCGCGTTCGGTGAGCACGTCGTCGGCGGCGGTCTGGACCACGGCGGCGAGCTGATCTGGGGTCACAGGCCGATGCTAACGGGCTGGTGCCGCTGGCGCCCGCGGTTAACGCCTGGCCTGGCCGGGCTCAGTCGTCTTCGCGGCGCGCAACCTGCAGCAGCGTGCCCCAGTGCCGCCTTAGCAGGCCGTCAGGCCGCAGCGCGACCCGCCGCCTGATCTCGCCGTAGAGCCGGTCGCGTTTTTCCTGGCCCATGGCGATGTGGCTGGAGAACGTGTCGAGCAGCGCGATGTACTCCTGCGCGGTGTACCTGATCTCCCAGTCGAACGAGCGAGCCGCGTAGTCGGTGAACAGGCCGCTGTCCTCGATCTCGGCGCGCTGGTCGGGCATCTGGTCGGGGTCGGCGACGGGGTGCCGGGCGGCAGGCCTTCGCCGATCTCGTCGTATACGTCCTGGATCTCGCCGAAGAAGGTGTCTCCGTTGACCGGAATGACGTGCTCGGCCGCCCACACGGCGAGGTGGCCGCCGGGCTTCAGCAGGCTCCATGCCTTCTCGTAGCCCACGGCGGGGTCGATCCAGTGCCAGGCCGTCGCGGCGAACAACAGGTCGAACTGGCGCGCGGGCCGCCCGGGCTCCCAGGCCTCGAAGGCTTGCTGGATGACGGTGACCTGCGGGTAGGCGGCGAGGTTGGACTTCGCCTCGGCGGCCAGGTCGGAGCCGAGCTCGATGCAGGTGACCTCGTAGCCGCGTCGGGCCAGCGGAAGCGTCGCCTTGCCGGTGCCGCAGCCGACCTCGAGCAGCTGGTCGCCCTGGCGCACGCCAGTGAGCTCGACGAGTTCGTCGAATAGCGCTTCGGGGTAGTCGGGCCTGGCCTGGTGATACTGGTGGGCAACGGATTCGAAGGTCTTTTTCAGCCGTTCTCGGTCCGATGGCATGGGTCCATTGTCCGCTCCCAGGCCGCGCGACTCCGAGGTATTTTCGCTGGCGGCCGGTCCCGGCCCTGGTGCGGCCCGGTGCGATAACGTTCCAAGGTGGACGACGAGGACTTCGTCACCTACGTCGCTGATCGGCTGGCCGGGCTGCCGGAGGTGGCCGCTGTCAGCCTCGGAGGCTCACGGGCGCAGGGAACCCACCGGCCCGACAGCGACTGGGACTTCGCGATCTACTACCGGGGCCGGTTCGAGCCGCAGGCGCTCCGCGACCTTGGCTGGGCTGGCGAGGTGTTCGAGATCGGCGGCTGGGGCGGCGGGGTGTTCAACGGCGGGGCGTGGCTGCGCGTCGACGGGCGCTGGACCGATGTTCACTATCGCGACCTGGCCAGCATCGATCATGAGCTGGGCGAGGCTCAGGCAGGCCGGTTCCGCATCGAGCCCCTGATGTTCCATCTCGCCGGCATCCCGACGTACCTGGTCCTGGCCGAGATCGCGGGGAACCGGGTGCTGCGGGGCGAACTGCCGCGGGTGGATTACCCGCCGGCGCTGACCGAGCGCGCCCCCCGCGTCTGGTGGGAGCGCGCTGACCGGGTCTTCGGCTACGCCCGCGACTATCACGCGCGCGGCGGACGGCTCACGCCGTGCGCCGGGCTGATCGCCCAGGCGACCGCTCAGGCCGCGCACGCGGTCCTCGCCGGCCGGGCCGAGTGGGTGACCAATGAGAAGACCCTGCTGGTCAGGGCCGGCCTGCAGTCGGTCGACCACCTGCTGACCGGCCTCTCGCCTGGTCCAGCGGCGCTGGCCAGCGCAGTCGAGGAGTCCTGGGCGCTGGGCCGTGCGGCAGTGCTGGCCGCGACCGGCGGTCGCGTGGGCCGCTAGGCACGCGGGCGCCGCGCGCTGGCCGGCGAACTCATCGGTGCCAGTCGTAGCAGATACTGCTGGCGTGGACACGGCACAGTGGTACACGAGGTTCGGCCAGCTTGAGGCACGGGGCGAGTCGGCGTGCTACCAGCAGTGGTGCGAAGGGGTCGCGGCCGACGCGGAGCTCATCGCCTTGCTCGACGAGCTTCCCGAGCCGAAGCGGCAGCCCAACTTGCTGTTCGCAGCGGCCAGGTACGCGGGCGTCGCGCCCGGCGGCTACCCAGGCTTCCGTAGTACGGTGCTGGCGTCGTGGCCGCAGGTGAGGACGATCATGCTCACCCACCGCACCCAGACCAACGAGGTCGGCCGCTGCGCGGCGCTGCTGCCGCTCCTCGCCGGGCTGCCAGGACCGCTTGCCCTGCTCGAGGTCGGAACTTCGGCCGGCCTGTGCCTGTACCCGGACAAGTACAGCTACCGGTACGCCGACCAACCCGTGCTCGATCCGCCCGGCGGGCCAAGCGCGGTGGTCATCGGCTGCGCCATCACCGGGCCGGTGCCGGTGCCGTCGGCGGTGCCCGAGGTCAGCTGGCGGGCTGGCATAGACCTGCATCCGCTCGACGTGACGGACGCCAGCCAGATGCGCTGGCTCGACGCGCTCGTCTGGCCCGAACACGACGCCCGGCGGCGCCGGCTCGCCGCGGCGACCGAGGTGGCCAGGTCCGACCCGCCGCGCATCGTGGCCGGAGACCTGAACGACAAGGTGGCTGGCGTCGCGGCGCAGGCACCGGCCGATGCCACGCTCGTGGTGTTCCATAGCTCGGTGCTCGGCTACCTCGACGAAGCCGACCGAGCCAGGTTCGCGGCCACGGTCGGCGGGCTGCCTGGTCACTGGGTTTCCAACGACGTGCCCGATGTCCTCGCCCGCGACGGTGGCCCGCTGCCGCCGACGCCCGATCCTGGCCGGATGTGGAACGTGCTCGGCCTGGACGGCCAGGCCGTCGCCTACAGCGCCCCGCACGGCCAGTCCCTGCACTGGTTCGGCTGACCTGCAAAGGGGCGCCGCGCGCGCCAGGCTCCCTGCACTGGTTCGGCTGACCAGGAAGGGAGCGCCGCGCGCCAGGCTCCCTGCCTTCCCGGCCTGGCAATCGATTGCAACGGAAGATCTTGGTACTTGTACTGGTCCATGGTCCGGGAAAATCACAGGATCTTACGTTGAGCCCGGAAGGGTTTCCAAGATCTTAGAAAACCATGATTGGCGTCGTCGGCGGGCCTTGCCGAGGCGCTGGGGCCGACGGAAACACCTTCTGGCCGAGGCTTGACTATATGACGACTCTCTATTTATAGTTCGAGCGAGAATATACGCGTACAGCACAAACACAAGGCAGGGACACGGATGAGAGAGCCGACCTACTTCGTGCTCGCTTCGCTGCTGGACGGGCCGTTGCACGGCTACGCCATCATCAAGCGCGCGGCAGAGCTGTCGCAGGGCCGGGTCAAGCTGGCCACCGGCACGCTTTATGCGGCCCTTGACCGGCTCTCGTCAGCGGGCTACATCCGGCTGGTCAGCGAGGAGATCGTCAACGGGCGGGCGCGGCGCCACTACGCCCTGACCGACGCGGGCACGGCCGCGCTCAGGGCTGAGGCGGCGCGGCTGGCCGACGCCGCCGGCGTCGTGACCGGCGGCGCCGAGCGCCGTCAGCCGGGCGCGGCGGCACTCAAGGCGCGTCCGGCATGAGCCCGCTCGAGCGTCGCTACCGCTGGCTGCTGCGGACCTACCCGAACTGGTATCGCCGCGACCAGGGCGAGGACATGCTCGGCACCTTGCTCGACGGCGAGGCGGGCGGCGGTTCCTGGCCGGCCCCGCGTGAGGCCCTGGCGCTGGTCATCGGCGGACTGCGGGTCAGGAGCACGCGGAAGCAGAGCCTGACGATTGCGGCCAACCTGCGGCTCGCCGCCTTGTTCGGCGTCATGCTCGTGCTCGTCGGAACCGCGGCGCGGCAGCTTGGATTCGAGGTGCTGGAGGCGGCGCACACGCTTCCGGCCGACTCTGGCTTCAGCCATCAAAATATCGCTGGCCTGCTAGGGCTGGCGGCGGTGGTGGCGGTGTGGCTCCGACAGCGAGTCCTCACGACGGCACTGGCGCTGGCGTCCGCCGTGGCGATACTCGCTTGGACTCACGGCCCGGCCACGGGCTCCCTGCTGCCGGTGCTGCTTCTGGTCGCGCTCGTGGCGCTGTCGCTCGGCGCCCGGCGGATGCCCTGGCTCTGGCTGTGGGGCACTGGCGTCGCGTTCCTGATCGGGTTCCTGCTGACCCTCGCGGGCTTCCTCAGGTTCGCGCCGGCCGGCTTGCACGAACCCGTCCAGTACCTCGCCTGGGCGCTTTATGCGATCGCGGTGCTATGGGTCGTCGTCGACCCTCGCCCGGCGATCGCCATGGCGGTCTACCTGGCCGTCACCTACGACATCACGGACGGTTTCAACGGCCTGACCTACCACATCGTGTTCGGCCCGGCCTGGACCTGGATCCTTCCGGCCGCAAGCTCGGTCGGGCTGCTAGCCGGGGCGACGTGGCTGCTGCGCCGTCAGGCCGTGACCTGATCCCCCGGCGACCTGACCACCGACCGACCTCGATCCCTCGATCTCGTCGAGCACCTGGTCGATGGCTTCGGCGATGGCCTCGGGCCGCTCCTCGTTGATCGCGTGGCCGGTCTCTGGCAGCACGATGTGCGTCCCCCGCGCCACCGATGCGACCAGGTCCGCATGGACGCCGGTGTAGCGCTCCCTAATGTCGGGAGAGGTTCCCGTGGTCGCGCTGAGCACCACGATGGGCACATCGGGCAGCGGCGCGGACTGCCTGATCGAATGGATGAGCGGCACCGAGTTCTCGAACAGGTCACTCTCGGTCGGCATCATCGCCGCCTGGGAATGCAGGGCATAGCACGAGACGAACGCATCGAAGATCAGCGCGCGAACTCGCTCGCTGTCGGTCAGCCGCTCCACGTAACCACGGACGGAACGGCGGATCTCCTCCGGTAGCTCGCCGCTCGCGTACTGCTCCATGATCATGGCGCCCATCTCGACGTTCTGCTGGTGTATCTCAGGCGGCAAGCTGGCCCAGTAGACCTCGTCAGCCGGGTCAACGAGGACAAGGCCAGCGACCAGCTCGGGGTGCTTGGCCGCTACGAGCAGCACCAGCAGGCCACCCCAGCTGTGCCCGGCGAGCACGCAGGGTTCTCCCGCCTGCGACGCTACCGCGGCCAGATCCTCTATCTGGGTGTGCAGCGCGAGGTCGGGGACCGGGTCGCTCGCTCCTAAACCGGCCCGGTCGTAGGCGATGATCCTGGTCCTCGCCGCTGTTGCCGGTATCACCCCGGCGTACGTGAGCGATCCAGGCTCGCCGAGGGCGGCTTCGCACACCACCGCCGGGCTGCCCTGGCCGGCCTCAACCCACCGCAGGGTGCGGCTGCCTCGCCGCAGCTCCCCGCGTCGAACCTCGCACGGCAGCAGTTCGCTGAGCGAATGCAGCACAAGATCATTCATGATCACCGTCCGGACCCAAGTACGGCTAGCTAATAGTCCAGCTAGCCAAATGATGATGCAGAGTCCCGCCATAAGCACTATCTCGCCCAGGTCCAACTACAACTGTCCCCGGTGTTCTGGTAGCGCAGTTATCTACCGGTAACCAGCGAGATCGCTGTCTATTGTCATTAAGCCTGATCAACAGGGCCATGTAGGGTAAATCAGGGCTAAGACGCCGATCTGACGACGGCGGCGATGGCTTCGGGGCAGCTGTAGGGCACTAGATCTGGCGGAGGAGCTTGGCCTTCTCGCGTTCGAACTCCGCCTCGGTCAGCGCGCAGATGCACACCGCCGGCCACAGAAAGCCCCACAGTTGCGCCATCATCCAGTCGGCCAGCGCAAGCGCCGGCCCGGCGAAGAACGTCGCCGTGATGGACAACGCCTCGGGCCCGCTGCACGTCGGCACGGGGCCGATCTGCGAGTAGCCCGTGCCCGAGCAGGTGCCGTTCCTGGCCAGGTAGTGCGTGCCGTAGCCGATCAGGGCCACTCCGAGCAGCATCAGCGCGGCACCAGCCGCGCGCTTTGCGGCCGAGGGGCCTTGTGGTTGAGCCATCCCCGTATCCCTCTGGCGATTTTGCACGAACGATATCCAGTTGCGGGTGCGACTACAAGAACAAGGTGATAAGGCGATAAGATGTCGAAACGTGTGGAAATTCCTTTTTGATATCGATGGTACGCTCGTTGATTCCTCGGCCGTGGTAGTGCGCGTGTGGCGGGAGGTCGCGGCTGAGTTCGGGGCGGACGCCGAGGCCATCTTGCGTAGCTGCCACGGGCGGCTGGACACCGACGTGGTCGCCGAGTTCTTCAGGCCGCAGGCCCGCCCGGCCGCGCTGCGGCTGGTTAACGAACTCGAGACGGCCGCGATCGATGGCGTCGTGGCGATGGATGGCGCGCCCGAACTGCTAGCAGGGCTGCCTTCGGCGGACTGGGCGGCCGTGACCTCGGGACCGCGACCGCTGATGTCAGGGCGACTGCTGGCTGCGGGCCTGCCCGTGCCCGAGGTCTTCATCACGGCCGAGGATGTGACGGCGGGCAAGCCCGACCCGCAGGGCTTCCTGCTCGCCGCGCGCGGGCTCGGGGTGCCGGCCGCGAACTGCGTGGTGATCGAGGACTCACCAGCCGGAGTCGCGGCCGGGAAGGCGGCCGGCGCCCTGGTGGTCGCGATCACGAGCACGCACCAGGCCCACGCCCTGACCGCGGCCGACATCGTCATCTCTGGCCTGCCCGACCTCTTGCCGGTACTGCCCGCGCAGGCCGGGCGGTGACGGAGCCGGCGCGTCCCGCGGCGCGCGGGCCCGACGCGATAGCGTCGGGGCCGTGACTGATTCGGTCCAGCCGCCCGAGGCTGACGGGCGCAGCCGGTGGCGGACGTATGGCGAGCGCACGATCTACGACGACCCCTGGGTGTGGCTCGGCCAGGTCGACGTCCAGATCCCCGGCACCGACCGGTTCTGGCACAACGTGGTGCGGTTGCGCCGGGCCGCGGTGATGACGCTCGTCGACAGCAGCGACCGGGTGCTGCTGCTCTGGCGGCACCGGTTCGTCGCGGACCGGTGGGGATGGGAGCTGCCCGGAGGCCTGATCGACGCCGGGGAGTCTCCAGCGGAGACCGCGAGGCGCGAACTCGCCGAGGAGACTGGCTACCGGGCCGGGCGAGTCCACCACCTAGTGACATATCAGCCAATGGTGGGGACCGTCGACTCTGAGCACGTGGTCTTCGTCGGCCGGGACCCGGAGAAGATAGCCGAGCCCACGGAGCTGGGCGAGGCCGACCGGATCGAGTGGGTGGCGCTGGCCAGCGTGCCTGGCCTGATCGCGGCCGGGCAGATCTGGAACGCTGGCACCCTGATCGGGCTGCTCGGCCTCGGCCTTTCGGCCGAGTCGTAATTCGCCGCGCGGTTCTGGCTATTTGGTGACTTGGCTGACTTTTCCATACATGGTCGCGCGCATGGTCGGGAAAAGCCCGCAAGGTCTGGGCAGGCTAGGCCGCCACCTGGGGTCCTCAAGTCAGCGAGATCGCTTTGTCGGTCCGTCAATCTCTGTCAAAATACTTCTTCACGGCAGCATCGACTTTACTTGCCGTCGATCGGTCGTCCTACTCACGTATTACTCGAAATGGCAGCAAATCGGATGCCAGCAGAGTCCTCAGGAGACGCTCGCCGCCTTAGCCAGCGACCGCCGTACGTGGGGACATCGCGCCTGCGGTCGGCCCGACGGTGTCAGTTACCCACTCGGGACGCGAAAGCGGCAGCGGCTATGAGGTAGTCCAGGCGAGCCGCGAGTTCCGGACGCTGCGGCGAAGGTTCGCCCGTTTTGCCGTCCCCGCGACCGTTTTCTTTCTGGGATGGTATTTCCTTTTTGTCATTGTAGCGGCATTCGCGCCAGGCTTCATGAGGATCAAGGTCGTCGGCGAGATCAATATCGGGCTTTGCTTCGGCCTCCTGCAATTCGTCTCGACGTTCACGATCACGATGCTCTACGCGCGGTGGGCGCGACGGAATATCGATCCGGTCGCCGAGAGGCTGCGGCAGCGGGCCGAGAGGGGCAGGCGCCGATGACGAGCGCGATGTCGGCCGGAGTCGCCGCCGCATCGCATCCGGTCGGCCGGCCGATCGTCAACATCGCGATCTTCGCCTTCTTCGTGACCGTGACCCTGGTGATCGCGATCCGGGTCGCCGGGACGAACAAGACCACGGCCGACTACTACGCGGGCGGCCGGGTGTTCTCAGGCCGGCAGAACGGCATCGCGATCGGCGGCGACTACCTGTCCGCCGCGTCCTTCCTCGGCATCGCCGGCGCCATCGCGCTCTACGGCTACGACGGCTTCCTGTACTCGATCGGCTTCCTGGTCGCCTGGCTGGTGGTCCTGCTGCTGGTCGCCGAGCCGCTGCGGAACACCGGCCGCTACACGATGGCCGACGTGCTGTACTTCAGGTTCAGGGAAAAGCCGGTGCGCGCCGCGGCTGCGATCTCCACGCTGACCGTGAGCTCGTTCTACCTGCTGGCGCAGATGGCTGCGGCGGGCGGCCTGGTCAACTTGCTGCTGGGAGTCACCACGAGCGGCGGCCAGGATCTCACGATCGCGGTCGTCGGGCTGCTGATGATCTTCTACGTGCTGGTCGGCGGGATGCGGGGCACGACCTGGGTGCAGATCGTCAAGGCGATCATCTTGACCGCCGGCGCGGCCGTGACGACTTGCTGGGTCCTGGCCAAGACCGGGTTCGACGTGTCCGGGCTGCTGCGGCACGCGGCAGCGGCGAGCCCGGCTGGAAGTGCCGTGCTCGGTCCCGGCCTCGAATACGGGGCCAACACGGTCTCCAAGCTCGACTTCATCTCGCTCTCGCTGGCGCTCGTGCTCGGTACGGCTGGCCTGCCGCACGTCCTGACCAGGCTCTACACGGTCCCTGACGCCATCGCGGCCAGGCGGAGCGTGATCTGGGCCGTCTGGCTGGTCGGGCTGTTCTACTTGTTCACGCTGGTGCTCGGATTCGGCGCGATGTGGCTGGTCGGCGCGAAGCGGATCGAGGCCGCGCCAGGCAAGGCCGACTCGGCGGTGCCTTTGCTGGCCTACCACCTGGGCGGGACGTTGCTGCTCGGCGTCGTCGCCGCGGTCGCCTTCGCCACCATTCTCGCGGTCGTCGCTGGCCTGACCATCACGGCCAGCGCGTCCTTCGCCCACGATGTCTATGCCGGCCTGCTCCGCAGCGGTGACGTCGAGCCTGGTCAGGAGATCAGGGTCGCCAGGATCACCGCCATCGTGGTCGGGCTGATCGCGGTGGCCGGAGGGACGCTGGCGAAGAACATCGACGTGGCCTTCCTGGTGGCGCTGGCGTTCGCGGTCGCGGCATCGGCCAATCTGCCCTCCATCGTGTTCTCGCTGTTCTGGCCGAGGTTCACCAGCCGCGGCGCGCTGTGGAGCATATACGGAGGCCTGATCAGCGCCGTTGCGCTGATCATCTTCTCGCCGGTCGTGTCAGGGCAGACCAACCCGGCGAGCGGCGCCGCCTTGTCGGTGATCACGGACCCGCGCATCGATTTCGCGTTCTTCCCGCTGAATAACCCGGGCATTGTGTCAATACCGCTGGCATTCTTCCTTGGCTGGCTAGGCTCTATCACAGATCGGCGTGCTGGAGACGCGGCCCGGTTCGCCCGGGTCCAGGTGTGCGCCCTCAGCGGGATTGGCGCCGAGCGGAGCGGGCCCGCGACCGACACGGCTGTCGCCGCGGCGAGCGCAAAGGTGACCGGCGATCCGGAGGGAGGCAGACATGACCAGCAACGCGATCGGGGGAGCGCCGACATCTTCCATGCCGCTCGACCAGGAGGCGCTGAGCATCATCCGCTTCTCGGCCGACCGGCTGACGAACCTGGCTGATCAATTCGTCCAGCGGCTGCATCAGGAGATCCTGACGCTGAGCCACCAGGCCGCCGCGTCCATGGCCGGCGAGGGATGGCCGTTCTGCGAGCGGATGGCCCAGGCCGTGCTGTGGGCAGCGCTGACCGATGAGCCACTGCGGGTCGTGACCGTGGTGCTGCAGGACGTCGGTGCCGACAACTGGCGCGAGGGCTTCCCCGACTCCGAGTACGTGAGCGTGGCCCACGCGCTGCTCAGGACCATCCGCGGGCTCAGCGACAACGACTGGTTCACCGCGATGGCGTCGGCCTGGATCAGCTACTTCCAGTGGATGCAGCCCTACCTGCTGGCCGGGGCCCGGCGGGCCGCCGCCGGGCCGCCGCTAGCGCCGCCGCCGGCCAGCGAGCCGACGCCGTATCCCCTGGGCGTGGTCAACGATGCTGGTCTTGACCCGGCGGTTAGTCGCGACCAGGCGCCGGACGTGGAACTCGAGCCGGTCGCTGGCCTGCTCGACGAGGAGGACGACGAGGTCGGCTACGGCCAGATCATGCTCTCGATGACCCTGAACTCCCGCCGCGACCGGAGCTAAGACCAGACTTAGCTCACTTTTCGCCGCTGGGTCGTCCTTTTGGCGGATAAGCTGGTTCATGGTCGGTTTTTCTTTGCATAGTGTTTTCTTGTTTTTGGCCATGATCGCTGGCTTGACGATTATCCGTTCGCGCTGAGACCGTGTATGGGTCGAGCGGAGGCTGTTAGGCGATGAGCATCTGGGGGGTCGCGCCGGTTCTCGCCGTGGCTTTTCTCGGTGCCGCTGGCGTTCATGCGCAACAAGGTTCCACGGCACCGCTTGTGCCGACGGTCGCCGCCACTTCGCCGGTCTTGACAGAGGTCTCTCCTGGCGACTGGCAGACCACCATTGCACTGACCGCTGTGGGTAAGGCTTGCCCTCCGCGAGCGCATTACTGGCTGCAGACCACGTCGCCAGATGGGCTGATCCGGGCCGCGAGCGAGACCCGCGCGCGGCAGGTCGGAAGCAAGCTCAGCCAGTGGCCATGTGCGGTGACGGTGACGTTCAGCGGGCTTGACCAGGTTCCGCTGAGCGCCGCGCTCGTGTTCGTCGAGAGCAAGGCGCCTGGGCCGAGCGTGGTGCCCCTGACCATCAGCAGGCGCGTGAGCTGGATCTGGTATCTGATCGTGCCGGCCGGAGTCGGCCTCGGGATGGCGCTGGCCCTGCTGGTGATCGTGCTGCTGTTCCTGCGCGTCTACGATTCAGCTGGCGACGTGGTCACGCCCGCTGTCGGCTCGCGCTGGAAGGTCTGGCGGCCGAACCCGAAATTCTGGCAATACACGATGTACGCTTCGGGTGCCTGGACCGCTAACGACAGCTGGGCGACCAACATCACTTTCGCGACCAGCCTGCTCGCGTCCATTATCGGAGTGGTGTCCGCGACCGGCGACTTGTTCCCTGGAATAGCGCTCGACCGTTTCGCGATCGTGAACCTCGTCGCTGGAGGCATCGCTGCGCTCGCGCCGCTGGTGTTCGGGATCAGGTACGCGAGGTGGACCGAGCGTAATCCGGGCCCGACCGCCTACGCCGGGATAGTGCTGCCACTGAGCGCTAGGTTGCCTGCGAGCATAAGCATGAGCTTGGCGAAAGGCGTCAGGCTCAGACGGGACGGCAGCCGCTGGCCTCGGCTGCGGCTTCGGGCTAGCGTCGTCGTCACGCTGGCGGCCGATACCCAGGACCAGCTGGTCGAGGACCAGCTGGTCGATGTCCGGCTGGTCGATGGCCAGCCGATCCGCCTAAAGAGCTGGCAGCCAGCCACGCTCAAGGCCGGGACCGCGGTCACTCTGTTCCGGCGGACCGGACTGAGACAGCCAGACGGCGCGACGTCAGAACTCGTGCGGCCGGTGGCCGGCCACCTCCTCGCCGATACTTACGTCACGCTCGGGCAATGGGCCGAGGTAGCGCCACTGACGGAGCCAGCCACTGTGCCGGTGGCGGGCCAACCCCAAGCCCCGTTCGATACCGAGCTACCGCTGGGAGCAGCCCGAGTCCGGCTCTATCAGGATGTCGCTGTGAGTACCTCGCAACTGCCACGCGCGAGCCTGACGGCGGACACCTGGGTTGGCGTTGCTGTCGGCGCGGCGATCACGTTGCCGGCCGAGACGACCGCGGAACTGGCTCACCGGAAGATCATGCTGACCGACGATGCCATCGGTGCGATCACCGGGCCCGTGGCACATCGCGGCCTCCCCCTGGAGGCGAGAGTCAAGATCCGCCCGTGGACCGTGGCCACGCTGGGCGATCACGCGTTCGCCCGTTACTCCGCGATCTGCTACCGGCCGGACACGTGTGCTCTCCTCGACGTGCGACCCGGCGCGGCCATCACGGTGCCCGCTGGTGCGACGATTACCACTGCCGACACCGCCGGGCACCCGCGGACCGAGCTCAAGGCCGGCGGGGTTGTGCAGGTGCCGCCCGGGAGCCGGATGCGCATCCGCGCGGCTGGCGTCCTGTCGCTGCCTGGCGGGTCTGACATCGTCGCGAGCGGGTCGAGCAGCCTTGAGATCACCAGTGCTGATGCTTGGGACACTGGGCTCGCGCAGCCTGAGGCGGGTGGCGCTGAGGCGGGTGATGCTGCGGCCGGTGGCGCTGGCTCCGCTGGGGTTCTAGCTGTTGATGCGAGCGCAGTCGTCATGCCTGCCGTTCCCTCAGGGGGTGGTGCCGACCACGCGGCGGCGCGGGCAGGCCCGGGCCCGGTCCACGCAGGGGCGGCCCAGGCTCATGGCCACGCGGCGAAGTCCGCACAGGCAGCCACGGACGATGCCGTGACGGTGCTGCTCAGGTTTCCTGTGCGCCTCACCGTCCACAGCGGCCTGAAGATCACGGTGACCGATGTCGCCGATCTCAGGCTGCCCGTGCACGCGCGCGTCACGACCCCGCATCGCGAGGACTTCACGGTCCGCGAGGAACGGCACCTGCTGCTGCCTCAGGGCAACAGCCTGCTGGCCGCGACGATGGGGATGGTGCTTACCGCGGCGTTCGTCAGCATGTTCGGTGTCGGCGCGGTGATCGGCACGCTCGGTGAGCTGGCAGCCCATTTCTCGGACGCCAGTACTCTCGGTCATGGGCTGCTGGCGGCGGTGGCCGCCGGGGTGTTCGGCTTCACGCTCCGGTACAGCGTGACCGCCATCCGAGCGCTGGCAGACCCACAGCCGGGTTCGTCGATCAGCGCCGCACCGGGTACCTCGTTCACGTTGTAGCGCGGCGGGCACACCTCGTGGACTTCCTGTGCTCGCCAGAGGGTCAGTGGATCAACGGCCAGTTGCTGATGAGCAACGGCGGGTTCGCTTAGCCTGGATTGGGACATGGGCGTGATCAAGGCCGAGGCGATCAGCACCAGTCGGCTTGACCTCCTGCCGCTGCGCGCTGATCATGCCGAGGAGATGGCAGTGGTGCTGGCTGACGCGGACCTGTACGCGTTCACCGGCGGCTCGCCGCCGAGCGTGCCTGCGCTTCGGGCGCGCTACGAGCGCATGATCGCCGGCTCGGCCGACCCTGAGGTCTCCTGGTGCAACTGGGTGATCCAGCACAGGGACCAGCGCTGCCTGACCGGTACCGTGCAGGCCACCATCACCGGGCCGGCCGCCGAGGTGGCGTGGGTGGTAGGAACCGCCTGGCAGGGTCGCGGCCTCGGCACCGAGGCCGCGCGGGGCCTCGTCGCCTGGCTGGCCGAGCGCCCGGTCCAGGAGATCATCGCTCATATTCATCCGCGTCATGAGGCATCGGCGCGTGTCGCCGCCGCGGTCGGCCTCAGCCCGACCAACGAATGGCAAGACGGCGAGCGAAGGTGGCGCCGGACGAGGTGCGCGCCGCTCTAGTTCGCCCTCACCCGCACGATGTCCCAACGTGGCGGTGAGGGGCCAGTCTCAGGCCCCGCGATGGCACGGTGTGGGGGTTCTGGGCCCCATGATGGGACATCGTGGGGGTAGCTCGCCGCGCTGGAGGCCCGTCGATGTCCCATCGCAGGCGTCCTGACCCCGTCGATGTCCCATTGCAGGGGTAGCCGGCCGGGCCCCAGCCCCCTCGATGTCCCATCGCAGGGGTTCTGGCTGGGCCGGCCCCAGCCTCTTCGAGTTCCCATCGCTGGGCTCGGGGGCTACGGCGAGGTTGGGGCGTGGTCGTTTCGGGGGCCGCGCTGCCAGACGCCGATGGCGTTGCCGGCCGGGTCGGTGGTCATGGCAACCCAAAGGTCGCCTTCCGCGTAAGGGGCCAGGACGATCTGGCCGCCTGCGGCGGGGAGCCTGGCCAGGGTCTGGTCTATGTCCTGAACGTAGATGTAAGGGACCACGCCTGCCTCGCCTGCGACGGGAAGGTCGGGCATGAAGTGACCGATCACATGACCGGTCGCGTCGGCGAAATGGTCGCCGTCGGTGTCCCAGCCGAAAACGGCCTGGTAGAAGTGCGCCGATCGGCTGACATCAGGGGCAGCGATGCGCAAATACGATACGCTGCCGGGCCGGAATACCGAGATCTCCGTCATGCCGCCGATTCTAAGCGGGGGCCGCCTAATCTGACTGCCGGGCGATGGTTACCCGCTCGTCGTTGGGCCGGAGGCTAAGGAAACCACCGCCGCGCGATGGACTAGGTCGGTCCGGCCATAGCGCTACGACGGCTCTTCGTCGGCGGGGCCGGCGGGGTCGCCTGGGCCGGCCGGTTCGCCTGGGTTGGCCGGTTCGCCTGAGCTGGCCGGTTCGCCTGGGCTGGCCGGTTCGCCTGGGCTGGCCGTGTCGCCGGCGTCTTCGCCGCGATGGTGGTGATGGCTCTCGACGAGCGCGGTGACCTCTCGCACGATGGCGATCGAAGGCGCGCCGATCAGCTCCCATGAGCGGGCGATCCCGATCAGGAAGCAGACGATGACCAGGATCGCGATGGTGTTCACCGCGCCGGAGTTGCCTGGCTGCTCGATCACCACCTCGCCCTGGATCAGCTGGATCACGAAAGCGGCGATCAGCCCGACCAGGAACACGGCGTCCCGTACTGTGCCCCGGCGCACCTGGTGCTCTCGGATCAGCGACAGTAGCGCGGCGAGGACGAACGCGAGGCCGCCGATCGCTACGACCAGGGCGGCTGGCCCGATCTTGTGTCCGGGCACAAGCGCGAACAGCGACACCGCGAGCGCGTTCGTGAACGCCGTCAGTGCCGCGACCGCGCGGATCCGGTGGAACTGCGATCCCGCGTCTGGCCTGGTGAGTCGCTCGTGCGCGACCGAGATGGCGACGAACAGCAGGCCGATCAGCGCGCCGGCCACGCTACCGCTCGCCACGAAGAAGTCACGGAGATCCTCAGGTACCACCCGGCAATCCTCCCAGTCGGCCGGCCGCGAGTCAGCGCCGGCCATTAATTGCCGACTCATACGTATCCGACCTGGGAGTATGGCGGGGTGGCGGACGTATCAGTGCGGCGGATTGACTTCGGGTACTTCGTGCGGCCGGCGCAGGAGACGGGGACTGGCGGCCCCAGGGTGGAGCCTTGCCTGGGCTACCTCGTGGCGCATCCAAGGGGAACGGTCCTGTTCGACACGGGCATGGGCTCGCATCCTGAGGTCGACGCCTGGTACCGGCCCCGCCGGCTGGCGCTTGCGGAGGCGCTGGCGGCCGCGGGGACGGCGATCTCCGAGATCGGGATCGCCGCGAACTGCCACTTGCACTTCGATCACTGCGGCGGCAACCCCTCGCTTGGCCAGATCCCGGTCTTCGTGCAAGAGATCGAACTGGACACCGCCAGCCGGACGCAGGACTACACGCTGCCTGAGCTCATCGAGGGCAGCCGCTTCGAGCGCGTGACCGGCGAGGTCGAGCTGCTGCCTGGCGTGTTCCTGATCCCGACGCCAGGTCACACCGCGGGTCACCAGTCGCTGGTCGTCCGCCGCCAGGACGGAGCGGTCATCGTCGCGGGCCAGAGCCACGACACGGCGACGGAGTACGCGGCCGACCAACTCGCCTGGCGAGCCCGTCGCGACGGTCACAGTGAGCCGCTGCCCGACGTTCCGCGATGGCTCGACGTCATCGCGAACTACGATCCCAGGATTGTCTATTTCGCCCACGACCGGTGCGCCTGGATCCCATAGGGTCACGTTCAGGAAGACGTGCGCGTGGCGCATTTTGGCGTAAGTGTTAAATGGTCTTGAAGCTGCGGGCGGGACGAGGAAGAACCTATAGACCTATAGCCAAAAGGCCGGGCAACGGCGGACAGCCCCTCGAGGGGCTGTCCGTGGGGCGGTCCGGTCAGTCACAGGCCGCCGAGCAGGTCGCGCAGCGCCTGCGTGTAGGTAGTGAGTGCTTTCCTGCCCTGGGTGGTCAGGGCGACTGTGGTGACTTTCGGTGCGGTTCCGTTCTTGCTCTTCTCGCTGCTGAGGTAGCCGGCTTCTTCGAGCTTGCGCAGGTGGATGATCAGGTTGCCGGGGGTCAGCCCGATCATGTCCTGCAGGCGGGTGAAGGACAGTCCGTCGCCGTCGGGCAGCGCCGCCAGCGTCGCGACGATCTTCAGCCGGGTCGGCACGTGGATCAGCGGGTCGAGTTCTTCGGTGGTCATGGCCGGACCGCGCTGCGGTGACGCTGCGAGAACTTGAACGCGGCGGTACCCAGGCACACGGCGCACATTTCGATGCCCAGGATCAGCCACGCGCCGGCTGGGCCGCCGAACCCAGCGACCGTGGCAGCGATGGCGATCGCGAGCATGGTGCAGACTATCTGCCAGTCTTTGATGAGCGCCGCGGTGCCGGCGGCGACCAGGCCGACGATCATCAGCGGTGCGTTGGCGGGGTACAGCCCCCAGGTCGGGTGGCTCGCGGAGGCGTGGTACAGCGGCGCCGTGACCGCGAACGCGATGACCCAGACCGGCAGCATGAGGGCGATCCATGTCCGCTTCTTGCTTTGGGCTGGCCCGCTCACGCCGGTGCTCGCGCGCTTCAGCAGCCAGAAGCTCACGCCGATGTTGATGGCCACCAGCGTGAATATGACGGCCAGCAGCCCGCCGCTTGGCGCGGAGTAGGGGTTCCTGTGCCGGACGTCCAGCCAGTAGCCGCCGAAGGCGACGAGCACGAAGGCCGCCCGGTAGACCCACAGCAGCGGCGGGCCCGAGGTGAACGAGCGGCGTGCCTGCAAGGTCGTCTGGTCCAGCAGGGCGGCGGCCTGCTTAGGGTCGAAGCTGCCGCTGCTCTCGGCGAACGCGGGGTCGGGGGTGTGGTTCATGGTGTCTCCCTTGAAAGAACTCTATGTCATAAAGTAGACGCTACTTTATGACGCAAAGTCAAGGGACTTGGCGAGGAACTTTATGGCGTAGAGTCCGCCGGCCCGGCCTGCGGGGGCGCGGTGAGCAGGTAGATGCGGCCGCTGAGCTTCCCGATCATCCGGTAGATGTGCCACAGGCAGTCGCCCAGGGCGATGTCGTAGTTGCCTTGGCCGAACTGGCTGATGTACCGGGCCGGATCGCGGCGCAGCCGGGCCGCGTGCAGCAGGTCGCGGCCGACGGCGCCCGTCTGCTCCTGGGCGTATTCGCCCCACTGGCTGCCGACCTCGATGCACTGATCGAGCTGTAGTCCCGCATCCTTGATGGCGGCTTGCGTGACCTCCGGTCGCATGCTCGGCTCCACGCATCCCATCACTGGCAGCAGCCAAGCCGCCTCGGCTGGCTGAAGCTGGTCCCCGGCGAACATCTGGTAGATGATGGCGCGACCGCCCGGCCGGAGCACCCGCCGGAACTCGGCGTAGGCGGGGCCGAGCTGCTCGACCAGGCAGAGGACGTCCCGGCACCAGATGAGGTCGATCGAGTGGTCGGCCACGGGCAGGTCCTGGGCTGTCCCTTGCCTGAAGCTAACCAGTCGCGCTAGGCCTGGATGGTCATGGGATGCGTCGTCGAGCGCTTGCCGGGCGATCTCAAGAGACTGGGGACTGGGGTCGATTCCCTGGACCTTCGCGCCGAGTTGCCGGGCCAACCGGATGCTGTGCTCGCCTACTCCGCAGCCGACATCCAGGATGGCCGCGCCCGCGGCCAGGCCGAGCCCCGCCGCCAGGTCATAGAGCACGTCGGGCCCGGCCGGGTGCAGGCCCTCGTCCATCGCCTCCTGGAACTGCTCCTCGATCTGGCCATACGAGTCATGGTCGTGAGCTACAGGCGCGTCGGGTGCCATAGCGCGTCACGATACCTGTTTCCGCGCGCGAATCGCCGGGCTGGCGGAGACCTTCCAGCAAGCCCGGCGATCCGCGTTCCTTGGGTCAGCGCCTAGCCGGCGACGGCGCAGCTCGCGGTTCCGCTGGTGCCGTTCGTCTGCTTGGTCGCCATCGTGGGCGATGACTCGGTTCCAAGCGCCGGCGTGGTGGTCAGCTTGAGGTTGTTCGTCTCGCCGGTGAAGCCCTCTTCGACGCAGCTGGGCGCCGAGTTGCTAGTGGCCGTCAAGACTGTCTGCGCCTCGAGCGTCGTGTTGGAGCCGAAGTTCGCCGCGCTGCCTCCGCCGTCGCCGTACACGCCCCACTCGGCCGTGTTCCAGTTGGCAGCGAGATCGACCTTAGTGTCGCTGTTGGTGACGCTCGTCGCGCTGCCTGAGCCAACCGACAGTGACACCCCGTCGTTACCACCTGACGCGGCGCTGGCCGTCAGCTTCACGGTGGCGAGTTCCGCCGCGGTAAGCACGGACACCCCGGCGGCATTGCTGTTGGTGTAGCAGTCGCTGGAGTACGTGAACCAGCCCGATGGGCAGGTGGCGTCGTAGTTGATCAGCCAGTACTGCATGAAGATCTCGCCGCTGCTGCGGCTGTCATAGGTGTACACGAACTGCTGCCACGCCAGGCAGTCGGAGGGATCGCCGCTCTTCGCGCACGCCGGGGAGCCAGTGAAGAACTGGCTGTTGAGCTGGAGCGAGAAGGCGTTTGAGACCTGCCCGCCCTCGCCGCCGTTCTGGCCCTTCTCGGTGATGCCCGAGCTCACATTGGTGAACGTTCCGACGGCCTTGGAGATCAGTCCCGACACCACGGCCGAGTAGTCGGTGCCGTCACCGACCGTCTCTGGTCCGCCCCGCCGGCCTGATGTCGCTAGCGGCGTCGGCGCTAGGGGTACCTTCGGCGCGGTCACGCACTTGACGGCATGCCACCGCAACACCGGATACGAGGCGTGGTAGCAGCCTGAGCCCGGCTGCCGAAGCCGCGCTATGGCCGCCTGCCACTGCGCCTTCGTTCTTACGGTCGGCCGGGTGGCCGCTAAGGCCGACCCGCTGGTGACGCTCGCCACGAGCACTATGGCCGCGAGAACGCCAAGACTCCGCTTGATCTTTCTCAAAACCCCTCCTTCAGGGTCCAGGCCGCGCCAGGCAAGACGCCTAAGCAGCCGCCATTTCGGTTAAACACCTCCGATGTGGACCTGTCAAGGAGCAAACACGTATCTATCGGGTCATCGCTAGCGGGGTCGGACCTGGCTGCGAATCCAGGCGAAGGCGTCGGCGCGGTTGTTTTCCTCGATGTTCGTGTGGTCCTCGTCTTCGGTGAAGTGGGCGGTGATGTGGGGGACGCGCTCTGCGACCCATCGGCCATGGCTTGGCGGGCAGTGCTCGTCGGCCAGGCCGTGCCACAGGCTGACCGGAGCGGTGATGGCGTCCAGGCCAAAGCCCCACGGGCTCAGGAACGCGCTCCAGTCGTCCCACCAGCCGTCATCGCCATGCGTCCAACCGTCCCGCCAGGTCGCTGCGAGGTAGCGTGCTGCTTCCTCGCTGTGAGCGGCGTCTGTCCCCGCCCGGTCGCCCCACCGCCGGAGCCAGCCAGCGGGGGCAGACAGGCGGAGGTACATCTCGGCGCTTTCGGCCCGGAACTTCTCGCGGGCGGCGGCCCGGTCGGTGAAGAACATGCGGACCTCGTCGGCGGAGGAGTCATCCATCCCGTCAAAGAAATCAAGGCCGGGCGCGCCATACGGCCCGCGAGGAGCAAGCACGCTGGCGGCCGCGACGGCCGCTGGCAGCAGGGCGGCCGTCGCCAGGGCGTATGAGGCGCCACCGGAGAATCCCCACACGGCCAGCCGGCTGATCCGAAGGTCGTTCATGATGGCCTCGACGTCGACCTTGCAGTCTGCGATCACCCGGCCAGGCATCGGTGTTGAACGGCCATACGCGGGCCGGTCGTAGCTGATCAGCCTGAGGCCGTGACGGTGGGCTTCTCGTACCGCCGCCGGTTCCAGGTGGCGCGACCCTCCGCCATGGTGCACCAGGACCGGGAACCCATCTGATGGCCCGGCATCCTCGACAGCCAGCGTTCGCCCGGCGAACTCGACGAAATAAGGATCGGGAAACATGAACGAACCCTATCCGCCGCCTTGCACCTGGCTGCTGCTCCGATTTTCGACCTGGCGGCGTTGCCGGCGGCGTTGCCGCCAGCATGGGATGCCGCGGCCGATATAGCGTGCAAAACGGGCAAGATGATGAGGAGGAGTAAGTGACCAGTGGTGGCTTCTCGCCGAGACGGCTGACCCGCGTGCGGGACGTGCTCTCTCGTCACCTCGACGCCGGCTACGTCCCTGGTGCGGTCGCTGTCGTCGCCCGCCACGGCGAGGTCCACGTCGAGGCGATGGGCAATCTGGCCTTCGACGGCGAGGGCTCGGGGACGCCGATGGCCGCCGACACGATCTGCCGGTACCCGCCATGGCGAGCGGGTGCTCTCGCGGCCGTCGGTGACGCTGATGACCACCGACCACCTGACGCCAGCGCAGAAGGCAGTCTTCCGATCCTCTTCGACTTCTGGACGGCCGCCTACCAGGCCATCGACGACTGACCAGGCGGGATCACGGATAGACGGTCTCCCGCTGTCCCTTAGTGCCGTGCATGGTCCAGAGCAGGTCGGCGAGATGGTCGGGGTCGACGGTAGCCATCTCCCAGACCGGCTCGCCCGCGGCTTTGGCCTTCTCCAGCTCGACGTGGAAGGCGCTGTTCGTGATGGCCGCGCCGATGTAGAGCATGCCGACGTAGACGCCTTTCTCGGCTACCTCGGCGTGCAGGGCTTCCAGGTAGTTGCGCTGGGCGGCTTGGGCTGGACTGGGGCCGCTCATGTTCGGCAGGCCCCGCACGGTGCTGCCGCCCTGCGCGGTCAGGATGGCGCCGTCCCCCTGCTTGAGCATGTGCGGCAGGAACTCCTGCACGAGTGCCAGCATCGTGTAGAAGATCAGCGGCATGAAGCTCTGGGCGTGCTGCGGGGTCAGGCTGGCCGCGGCAACGAATCCGGTGGCTGGGGTGGGCGCATAGTAAAAGGCGTCGAGGTCGCCGGCCTTAGCGCGAATCTGCTCGGCCAGTCGGGGCACGGCACCGGTGTCGGCTAGGTCGGCCGTGATGACGTGCGCGGTTGCCCCGGCACTGGTCAGGTCCTTCGCCAGCCGGTCAAGTGGCTCAGACCGGCGAGCCACCAACGTGACGGCGTAACCCTCGCGCGCGTAGCGACGGGCGACAGCCTGGCCGAGGCCGGGCCCGGCTCCGAACACGGCGATGGACTTGGGCATGAGAATGCTCCGATGGAGTAGTTCGACCACTGCTCCGAACTACCTAAGGCCGCAGCTACCTTGCCGTCAAGTGCTCGCGAGACGTCGTCGGCCTTTCGGTGGCCATGGACTTGACTTGACTAGACTAGACCAAGTGGCTAGGATGATCTTATGACCGCAAGCGTGAACGTCTACGAGGCCAAGACCCACTTGTCGCAGTTGCTGGACCGCGCGGCGGCCGGGGAAGAGATCGTCATCGCCCGTGCCGGTCGTCCGATCGCACGTCTCGTTGCGCTAAGCGACGCGTCATCGCGGCGGCGCGCTCCGGGTGCCTGGCGGGGCAAGGTCAGCATCGCTGATGACTTTGATGAGCTGCCGGCCGAGATGGATGCGGCGTTCCGCGGGGAGCGTCCGTGAGGCTCTTGCTGGATACTCATGCCCTGTTGTGGTGGCTCGCGGACGAGGGCCTGACTGACCAGGCGCGCGACGCGGTCGCTGATCCCGCCAATCTGGTCATGGTGTCTGCCGTGAGCGCGTGGGAGATCTCCATCAAGAAGGCCCTGGGAAAGCTAGCCGCGCCCGATGACCTGGAACGGCAGGTCGACGAGGGCGGATTCACGCCGCTTTCGATCAGCATCGGGCACGGGATCGCTGCTGGTGAGCTGCCTCGGCATCACGATGATCCCTTCGACCGCATGCTGATCGCCCAGGCTGTCGCCGAAGGACTGACGGTCGTTACGCATGACAAGCGCTTCGCCGATTACGACGTAGCGATCTTGCCGACCTGACGCTCCGCCGTCGGCGTCAGTTCGCTGCTCCGGGCGGGATGGTGCCGTCGCGCAGCCAGGCCATGGTTTCGGTGATGTCTTTGTCACGGTCGCCGGGCATATGGCCGCCGTGTTGGCTCACAAGAGTTACCGCGGTGGGTATGTTGGCCGCCAGCCAGGCGCCGTGGGCCGGCGGCACGAGCGCGTCCGCCAGCGCGATCACGTCGGCTGCCTCATCGGCTTTCCGGCGGCCGGGCCGCCGCCAGGAGTTCCGTGCAGCCCGATGACCGGGTATCCCCGCGGATCGCCGGCGAGCGCATAGCAGAGCTGGCGGCCGTCTGGCAGGGCCAGGACATTCGTCTCGGTTCCCATCGGGCCATCATGCGCCATCACGGCTAACTCAGCCTTTGGCGATCTCCCGCAACTCCACCGACCAGGTGACGATCTACTGCTGGATCGAGACGACTCCCGCGAGCCCGGCGACCCGGTCAGCATTTCCCGGTCGGCGCCGGTCCTCGCGCTGTATGTGACCGCGCGGAGGCGTCCGGTCAGGCACGTATGTGGCACGCGCCTAGACACTGGTGGTTCCTGAAGATCGCTTGCCGTTGGCAAGCAGTGCTTGCCGTTCAACACCGCCTGGCCCCTTGCTGTGGGGATATTCGCACAAGATGCAATGTTGAGATATTCTCACAGCAGGCGACTTGAGAATTTCCTCACGCGAACAGGGGTGGTTGTGGCCCGCAGAACAGTCGAGGTGCGCAAGCCGCGCGATATCGGCGATGCGATCCGCGCCGCGCGTGAGGCACGTGGCATCTCGCAGGAGGAACTCGCGCAGGCGAACGCTTACGATCGCTTCTATCTCAACGGCCTCGAAGCGGGCCGGAGCACGCTGTACATTACCCGTCTTCTGCGCACTCTGAAGTCGCTTGGGATCACGCTCAGCGTTACGTTTGACCTCGACAGGCCTGCGGACGCCGACCGAGGCTCAGGTGGCTGACCGGCTAGAGGTGCGGCTTCACGACGAGCTGGTTGGCTGGATTGCCCGTAGCTCCCGGCGGGAGCGGATCGAGTTCGAGTGGGTCGATGGATTTGCACCTGGCCCTGTGACGCTGACGGAATCGTTCGGGTCCGTCCGGTTGAAAGCGCCGTCCGCAGAGGCGAGTAACTTCTTTGGGGGATATGCGCTTGAGGGCCGCCAGCGTGAGCGGCTCACCGAACGGCGCGGTATTGCCAACCCGACTGATCTCTACTTGATGCTTCGAGAGTTCGGCAGTTCGATCGCAGGAGCTGTGACGATCGGCGACCCGCTCGCTGCGAGGGGGACTGAGCCACGCTACGAGCCGATTAGCGACGGCGAGATCATCCAGCGCCTTCGCCGGGCCGCGTCCGACGGCGATCTCGGTTCTGACGATCAGAGCCGTTCCATGCTCGCCGGCTACCAGCCGAAACTGCTGCTGGCCCGATTCGACGATCTGTGGTTCCTGCCTCGGGGGCGTGCCCATTCCACCCACATCCTCAAGCCTCGGCTGGTGGGACGCCCCGACGGGCTCGCGCGTGAGCACTACGGGCACGCGCTCGCTGCGGAGCTCGGGCTCGCGCACTACCGTACGGAACTCATCGGCAGGGGTGCCCGCCAGTACCTCGTGATCGAGCGCTACGACCGGGCCGTTAACGGCGAGACGGTGACGCTGATTCACCAGGAGGACGCTGCCCAGGCGCTTGGGCTCGACTGGGTCGATGAGAACGCGAAGTTCCAGAACCCTGATGCTCCGCGCGACTCCCACCGCCCGAGTGCGTACCGAATCGCTGAGCTTCTTGGTTCCCTTCAGGGCGAAGGACATCCGGTCGCTGACTTTCTGCGCAGGCTTACTTTCACGGTGCTCCTCGGCGACAACGACGCCCACGCGAAGAACCTTGCCGTCTTGCACCTTCCCGGCCGCAGCGTGCTCGCGGACGTCTACGATGCGGTCCCAAGCCTTTTCCAAAAAGGCCGGATCAGCCACAACCTCGCGCTCGCCATCGACGGCAGCTTCGACCACCGGTGCATCAGCGCGGCGCACTTGGTCCGCGAAGCGGAACGGTGGAACGCGCTTGGGGTCGGCGAGGCTGACCGGATAGTTACCTCGACCCTGGCAGACTTCGCGAAGGCGCTCGACAACGTGGTCGTCCCGCCCGGCATCGAGGCGGCTGTGACAGCGCAGCTCGCTTGGAACCTTGAGCGCTTGCAGGCGGGTCACGAGATCGGCGAGCGACCGAGCGGGTACCGGCGGAAACGCAGGAGCGGCGAAAAGAATCGACCCTCATAACCAGCTTGGGAGGCTGCGGACCGTGGTCTTCTGAACTGCTCTTGCGCAGGTCAGGAGACGTTTGCCAGTCACACCCTCGCGCTGAGGATTACAAGATCGCCGACCGGGTCATGGGCTGGTGTAGCGGGCGAGCAGGGGGATGAGTGCCTGCGCGTTGGGGCTTCCCCAGCCGGTGACAGGATCCCAGCCGGGTGCGGCCCGGTAGCCGGTGATCGTTCCTTGGGGAAGTTCCAGCGTACTGTTTCCTGTGGTGATGTCGTGGAAGGCCTGGTGATAGCTGGCGCTGCGGCCGATGCGGTAGATGGCGGGGTTGACGAAGCCCAGGTGACGGCCGGCGTACTGGTCGGCCAGGGCGATCAGCGCGGCCCACAGCGGCGTGGCCGCGCTGGTCCCGGCGCCCGGGTAGAAGAAGTCCTTGCGGGCTCCAGCGCTGACGGCCAGCGTCATGCCGGTCCGGCCCGCGGCGTCGGAGGCGACGTCGGGCACGCCACGGGCCGCCCCGATCCCGGCGACGCCGTCCTGGTAGGCGGGCCGCGGGAACAGGTGGCTGAACCCGCCGCCCGAGGTCTGGGGGTTTGCGGTCCCCGGCGGGGTGTGCCACGCGGTCTCGCTGTGGTAGGCGCCTGTTGCCGGGTCCGCGTCCAGAGTCGTGCCGCCGGCCGCGAGCACGAGCGGGTCGGACGCCGGGAGTCCCACCTCCTTGACCGAGGTCGGGATGCCGGGACCAGCGCAGGCCGTGCTGGCCGCACCGAAATCACCCGAGGAGGCGACGACCGTCACGTGGTGTACCTGGTCTGCCTGCAGCGCCGAGTTCAGGCCGGCCACCTGGGCGGGAGTAAAGCAGTCCTCGCCGAGGATCGCGCTGAGCGAGACGACAGACCCCTGCGCAAGGGCCAGCCGCAGTACCGAGTCGACGGCGGTTATCCAGCTTCCTGGGCCGGTCCAGCTCGGGATCAGGATCACGCGGATGGCGGCGTCGGGGGCGACCGCGTGCACGATCTCGGCGTCCTCCACCTCCTCGAGGCCCGCCAGCCACGGCCAGGCCGAGCCGGCCAGGCTGGTGTTCACCTGCAGCCGCGGGGCAGGCAGGCCGAACACGGCGTCAAACAGCGCCAGGTCCTGGCGCATGTCAGTGACCACAATAGGTTGCTGCGGCGCGGGCGGCTGCGGCGTGTTGGCGAACTCCATCAGCACCACGGTCTGGCCGCGTCCGTCGGTCCTGCGATCTAGCAGCGGCTCGATGTCGTAGGCGACCCGCAACTGCTGCGGGGTATAGCAGGCCGACGCGTACTGGTGCCGGCAGCTAGCGACAGCCGCGCTCGCCGTCGGGTCGGCAAAGCGCTGCACCGGCGAACTTCCAGTCCCCGAGCTGCACCCGCCAGCCAGGACAAGTGTCACCGCCGCAGCCGTGGCCGCCGCCGCAGCCGGCAGCGGGCGTGGGCGGCACGCCGCCTGTCTCAGGCCCAGCTGAGCCTCGGGCCTTGCGCGAAACCTGCGAACGGGCACGAGCCATTGTGCCTCCGGCCTGCGGTATCTCAGACCCCGCCGGCCAAGCTGCGAGCGTCGCGCACCGGACATGGCACTGCCTCCGTAGCCGGAACCATTCCCGATCAACGTACTGCTTTTCGGCTTTCGCCTGCTGAAGCACCGAGATGCCCGCGAATCGAACGGCAGCGCGCGACAACGCGGCCCGTGTCACCCATCTTCAGCTAGGGATTACCCACCCGCCGGTTCAGGAGCCTGGGGGTGCCCGGCCGCGGGGGGCTCGGGATGCTTGGGATGCTCGGGGGGCGCAGGCGCGGCTGCGGGGCGGGCGCCGCGCAGGAGCAAGGCCAGGCCGGCCAGCGCCGCCAGGGCGGCCGATACGGCGAACACGATCACCAGCCCGTGGTGGAAGGGGGCGGAATCAGGCTGGGGAAGAACTCCCGGCCGGTGAGGACCTGACGGC
>DATKFV010000076.1:0-41093 GCA_035511035.1 Streptosporangiaceae bacterium | reverse complement strand
GTCATGCTGACCCCCGGTCAGCATCGGCGGCCGGGGACCGGGCGGCGGGGATCACCGCGACGGCGCTGCGCATGCCGCCCGTCCCGCAGAACTCCAGCCGCGACGACAGTGAACGCGCCACGGCGAGGCCACGGCCGGTCTCGCCGTCCGGGCCGGCTTCCCTGCCGCGCGGCTCGTCCGGGCCGCCCAGATCGGTCACGATGAGCGCCACGTCATGAGCGCTCAGCCGCACGAGGTGCACCATGAATATCCCGCCCGGAAAGCCGCTCGCGCTGTGCTCCACCGAATTGGCCGCAAGCTCTGACGCGACCTGCACCGCGTCGTCTGCGGCACGATGCCCCGCGAAACCAGCCCGCACATAGTCACGGACCTCCCGGACCTGATCAGGGGAACCCGGGAACACCCGCGACGGGCTCGCCGGGAAACGCGGCACCGCATCAGCGCTCATCACCGCTTTCAGCAGGCCGGCATCACACTGCGAGACCGCAGACAGCGCCGCCTGCTGAAGTGCCAGAGCCACGTCGAACTGCCGCGAGCGGCGAGGCGCCGGCGGCGCGGCCGTGACAGCAAGTGCGTTATCCAGGTTAATTCGCCTCCTTTACTTCAGCGCGGCTCCCGGCCGGGTCATCCAGCGCAAGCTCAGCGGGCGGGATTCTCAGCCCGTTCGCGAGGGCGACAATCGTGGACCAGCGATCAAGTTTCCGTTTCCCGTTCTCCACCATTGACAGGTAAGCAGGGGAAACCCCGCACAAGCCGGCGAGGACGGTCAGCGTCATTCCCCGCTGCCGTCGCAGCGACCGCAGCCTGATCCCGATATCGCCGGTACGCGCATATGACTGGCGGAGCCTGTCATCAGAAGCAGAGCATTCCCTGCACACCGTCCCGTCATTGTAAATACTGAGACGCCGGCCGCAGCCACCGCAATTACGCACGGGAACATCCCCGCAGCAATCAGCCTGCCGCCCAGCCACCAGCACCTGCATCACATTCGCCTCCCTTCCGCGTCGGCTTCATGAACCTGCTGCTCTTAACGCCCTCTAAGTAACACTGCGGGGCGGCGAATTTCAGACTGGCTAGTCAGGTTCGTCGTCGCATGCGGAACCCCTGAAGGCCCCATCGGCTACCAGCCGGCCAGCAGCAGATCGGCCTGGCAGGCACGCGCGCACGGCCACGATGTCCGGCACAAGGCGCACAGGCTGCCGCTGCGGGCATGTCGCCTCAGGTCGGCAGCGGCCAGCCGCAGCATGCTGGCAAGCAGGGCATCACATGACCCGGCGACAGGTCGGGACTTCGCAACCGTGTCTGTGGCTACGGTCGGCGCGCTCAATCTGCTGCGGTCTAGAACGTCTGACAAGCTCTCTCCTATGACGGTTGTGGCTACCGGGATCTGGTCCCAGCAACTGGCCCGAGCAAAGGTATGTTCAAGTTGGCGATCAAGGTCGCACACGGCGTGCGACCTTGTCTGTGCCAAAGCCCGTAGGGTGCAGGCCTGGTTACGATGCAACAGGGGTCGGCTGAACCTTGGGAGCGATCAGTCCATATGGATGATCTTGAACTTGGTGCGCGCATCGCGCACTGGCGAGAACGGCGCGGCGTGACGCAGAAGCTTCTCGCTGACCGGATCGGCCGTTCCAAAAGCTGGATCGAGAAAGTAGAAGCCGGCACCCGTAGCGCGAACCGGCTGCCGATCCTGCTTACGATCTGCAAGGAACTGCGCATTGATCTGCCAGTACTCATCGGGCGGGACCCGGAACGCGATACACGAGAATGCATCGATGATGTTCAGGTCGAGACAATCCGCGCCGCGCTCGAACGATACGAAACAGTAAATGAGGAAGTCCCGGACGATTACCGCCCCGATATCGCTCGTCTCAGGAGACAGCTGATCTACGTATGGTCGGCATTCGAGCAAGCCGACTATCACGTCGTGAGCCAGAACCTGCCCGCGCTCCTGCTTGATGCCCAGCGAAGCAGCATCATCAATGACAGCGACGAAACCACGGCGGCGCTGTCCGAGGTGTATCAGGTCACGGCATCGACGCTGCGGAAACTCGGCGAATACGACCTTGCCTGGCTGGCCGGTGACCGGGGGCTTGCGCTAGCCGAACGTCTCGGCGACTCCATGCTGACGGCGCTAATCGGGTTTCGTGTCGCGAACGCGCTGACCGCCCTGGGCAGGTCCGGGGCCGCGTTCAACCTTAATGTCTCCCTCGCCTCGCGTGTCGAAATCGACGTCCGCACCCAGGCGGACCGGTCCGTCTACGGCAACCTGCTCCTTCAGGCCGCCATGGCCGCAGCCGCCAACGGCAACGCGATAGCCATGCGTGATCTCATCCGGGAAGCCAATGCTGTCGCCGCCTACGTCCCGGATAACGCAAATCATCACCGTCTGTCATTCGGACCTACGAACGTCGGCATACATCATGTCTCCGCTCTCGTCAGTCTCGGTGAAGGCGGGCTGGCCGTCGAAATTGCGTCGAAGATGGACGACGCGGCGATCAGGCTAGTTCGCCGCGAGCGGAGGGCTAACCACTTCGTAGACGTGGCACGAGGCTATAGCCAGTGGGGCATGCGAGAGGAAGCCCTAGGGAAACTACTCGAAGCAGAAGGCCTAGCCCCCCGCGAAGTGATCTGTCGGCCCATGGCGCGCAGCACGATAGAGAACCTCATCAGCCGCTCACGCAACCAGCCATCAGCCTCGCTACAGGCACTAGCAGAACGAGCCGGAGTAAACGCATAGTGGCCAAGATCCTGTACGTCATCGCCTGCGCTGCGCCACCCGCGCAGAACATCGACCAGATGATCCGGCTCGCACAGGACGATCAATGGGACGTCTGTCTTATAGCGACGCCCTCAGCCCTGAAATTTTTCGACGCATCTGCGATGGCACAGCTAACGGGCCATCCCGTTCGCAGCCAGTACAAAGAACCCGACGCGCCAGACGCCTTGCCAGAACCTGACGCTATAATCGTCGCGCCCGTCACAGTTAACACCATAAATAAGTGGGCGCTCGGAATCTGCGACAATCTCGCGCTCGGTATACTCGTCGAAGGAATCGGTAAGAAACTACCAATAGCAGCAATGCCTTTCACAAATTACGCACACGCCGCGCATCCTGCATTCGAGGAGAGTATAGCCAAGCTTTCATCGTGGGGAGTGCGCATGCTTTACGGTCCTGATGTCTATTCTCTCCATGCGCCAGGAACCGGCGGTGAGAGAGTATCCATCTTTCCGTGGACGCTAGCGCTGAAGGCTCTGAGCCAGGCATAACTCAGCCAAGTCTCGCCTGGCATAACAACATAAGCAAGGAGGGTTCATGCACGATTTAGTTGCCAGCCCGTTCCTCGGAGAATATCTCATACTTCGCCCAGGGCATCCGCGCGGGGTAAAGATTTCGGCGGAACGGTACCGAGAACTCCGGGACACGTCCACTGCGCCGCAATGGCTGACCGAACTCTCCCGCAAGGCCTGGAACACGGAACCGGGAGCAGTGCTAATCCGGCCAGAATCGCGACTGGGCTACGGCAAGGCCAGCTATGAACTGAACCTGGGATGTAATTACGACTGCGAGCACTGCTATCTGGGACTGAAAGATTTTGACGGGCTGGACTGGCCCGAGCGTGAGCGCCTGCTAGAGAGCATCCGTGATACAGGCGTGCTGTGGCTGCAACTCACCGGAGGTGAGCCGATGGTAGACAGGCTCTTCGGAGCCGTCTACGCAAAGGCGCACGACCTGGGCATGATGATCGAGATTTTAACCAATGGCTCTCGCCTGGCCGACCGCAGAATCCTCGATTTACTCGCCGCACATAAACCTAGCCGGGTGATCGTGAGCTTGTACGGGGCGAGCCAGGAGAGCTACGACGGGCTTACTCGACGCAAGGGCGCTTTCAAGACCTTCATCCGCGCAATGAATGCCGCCCATGACGCTGGCATCAGACTTGAGCTAAGTCTTATCATCACTTCCCGGAACGCTCACGAGAAGGACCAGATGGCCGACTTGGCCCGGAGGTTCGGCAGGGTATCTGGTGAGTACGGCAACATCTCCCCGACGATCTACGGCGGAGCCGAGAGCCTGCCGAGTCAGTCACCGGAATACCTGACCACCCGGAAAGTATTCACCGGATGCGAAGCCGGGCATACCTCTTTCCACGTGGACCCGTTCGGGCGGGCTTCTATCTGCAAGATCGGGCGTGAGCCCAGCATCGATCTCCTGGCCGAAGGATGTAGCGGACTGGCTCGCCTCGGCCTGATCGCTGACGGCCTGCTGCTTCGCCAGGGCGGATGCTCGGGCTGCACCCTGCAAGGCACGTGCGGCACCTGCATGCCCCTGGTCCAGCTGTACCGCAAGGCTAGGGCTCCCCTGGCCGCCTACTGCCAGCACACGGAGCACAGAGAGGAGGCAGCACGATGAACGACACCGACGAAATCGAGATTATCGAGAACGTGGACGAGTACGCAGACGCCGCGATCGAACTCGGATGCGGCGACGACAACCCGTACCAGAAGTAGCTAAACGCACGGGGAGGCATGCCCGCTCAGGTGTAGCCTCCCCGTGTGACTAAGCGAGTCCAGTGGGAACAAGTAAGAGCGCTCATCGAGCGGTTCACCGGGCTGGTGGAAACAGCCCGGCCGGTAGGCGAGGGCCTTAACTCCGAGATAGCTGTCATCATTAACGACCGGTATTTCGTGAAAGGTCTTCGCCAGGATCATCCTTGGGTATGGACGCAGAACCGGGAGAAAGAAATTAATCGCTACATCCGCCATGTGTCCGCAGCCCTGGAATGGAATGCAGAAGCGGACGGCTGGAACCTTCTCGGATTCCGCTACCTGCCCGGCCGGCAACCCGACTACCGGCCCGGCAGCCCGGACCTGGCGCTAATCACTGACCTGCTGCCGAAACTGCCGGGCGCACCGGCGGGCCTTGATCTGAAACGGGCAGAACAGCGCTGGTCGGCGTACAGCCAGCAGGCGGGCCTGTTCGCCGGCGACCATCTGTCACACACCGACTGGTCACCCGGCAATGTCGTGATCGGCCGTGACGCCCGCCTGGTCGACTGGGCCTGGCCCACCCGTGGAGCCGACTGGATCGATCCCGCCTGCTGGATCATCTGGCTTATCGCCAGTGGCCACAGCCCGGGCCGGGCCGAGAGCCAGGCCGCCAGCGTCCCGGCGTTCGCCCGCGCACCCAGGCAAGCAGTGACCGCGTTCGCAGCGGCTCAGGCAGCCATGTGGACCGAAATCGGAGAGCAAGCGCCCCACCACGGCCTGCGGGCAGCGGCAGCCGACTGGCACAAGCACCGAATGAACCCCTGAGAGAGTCACGCACATGTTCCAGCTCCACGCATCCACACGACTCATGCCGCCCCACGCAGACGAAGCAGTCGAAATAGACAACGACATGGTGCCGCTCGTGCTGGCCTTGTGGGCAAGAGGCTGGCAGACGCTAGCCTGCTGTCAGGATGACGGAGAGGCCGTCGAGGCCGAACGGGCCAGCGGCCAGCGGCGCGAACCGACCGGCCATCACGGGTTCATCGAGTACCACAGAGGATGGGCATGGCTCAAGATGCCCACCGGGGACGCGCTCGGCCTGCTAGCCCACCTGGGCAGCCACAAGACCTTCGGCCCTCGGGTGAAGATCCGGTGGCAGCGGGGATCGTGGCGGATGCACATCCCGATCGTCCACCAAGACGGCCGGTTCGTACCCGCCGCCTATGGTCAGATCTACTTCCCGAAAGAGCAGATCTCCGAGTTGACCGAAGCAGTAGGGAGATGAACGTCACAATCCAGTAACGGGCTTGCCAGCGCCGTTAGGCCCTAGCAGGGCCAGCACCTGCCCGCGCTCGGCGGCGATGCTGACTCCGGCCAGCGCCCTGGTGGCACCGAAGCTCTTGGTCAGGCCTTCAGCCTCAATCACATATGTCATGCCCTCAGGCTGGGTGACCGCGCTGACACCGCGCCGCCCGCGGGCTGATACCGCGCCGTCAGCACGCTGACAGCCCGCTGATCAGCTGGCCGTGACGCTGGCCTTATGAATACTGCTCGGCGAGCATTTGCTCAGTGTCGGTGTTGTCCTGGTACGAGCCGACTGCCATGCAGGCGATCGCCGAGTTGCAGGACAGGCTGCCGAGCTGGGCGGACAGCGAGCCGGGCGGCGGCTGGATGATTTCGGCCACCCATTTCTTGCCGTTCCAGCGCTCGGCCACGGTGCCGGTCGTGGCGTGCTGCGTGAAGCCCGCGGCCGTGCACGCGGTGGCCGATGTGCAGGACACGCTGGACAGCCCGCTTGAGCTCGCGCCCGGTGGAATGGCAGCCCGCTGCGCCTGCCAGTTCTTGCCGTTCCAGCGCTCGCTGAGCGGGACCAGGCGGGAGCCGTGCAGGTAGTCGCCCACGGCTGTGCACGCGCTTGCCGAGGTGCACGATACCGATGACAAGAACCCTTCCTTGCCGCCCTTGGGCGCGGCGACCGGCTTCAGGCGCCAGTTCTTGCCGTTCCAGCTGTCGGTGAACATGCCGCCGTCGAAGGTCCCGACGGCCGAGCACGCCCTGGCCGAACCGCAGGACACGCCCTCGAGCTGGATTCCAGCCTTTCCGGCTGGGCCGGGGACGTGCTCGGCCTCCCAGCTCCGGCCGTTCCACCGCTCGGCGATGGTGAACTGGTGACCGGCATGGTCGACGTAAAAGCCCACGGCCGTGCACGCGCCGCGTGACGGGCACGACACCGCGGTCAGGAAGCTCCTCGCCGCCTTGGCCGGGTTGGGCGTGTGCTGCCTGGCCCAGGTGATGCCGTTCCAGTGCTCCGCGAGCGTCAGCGGAATGCCGTTGGTGACAATGTCCCCCACGGCAGTGCAGGAAGTAGCTGCCGTGCAGGACACCGCGGCCAGGTTGGTGACCTTGGGCTTGGGCGTGCTCTCTGAGCTCCAGGTGCCACCGCTCCAGGTCTCGGCGAACGACTCGAATGCGGTCGCGGTCTGGAAGGTGCCAATCGCCACGCACGCCTGCGGCGAGGCGCAGGACACGGCGTTCAGGCCGGTGCTGACCACCCCGTTGAACGGCAGCGGGGACTGGTCCTGCCAGCGCAGCGAGAAATCGAAGGCAAGCGCCCGGTCGCCGTCAACCGGATCATGGTAGAAGCCGACGGTGGTGCAGTTGGTCGCGGTCGTGCATGACACGCCGCTCAGGCCGCTCGAATCGTAGGACGTGGTCACCTGCGCGCCCTGGACTTGCCACCTGGAGCCGTTCCAGTACTCGGCTACCAGCATCTGGACGCCTTCGACGAAGTTGGCGCCGGCCGCGTAGCAAGGACCGGCCCTGGTGCACGACACGCTGCTCAGGTCAGCCTCCGTGCCGCCTGGCTTGCCGATCTTCACCAGCGACCACTTCGCGCCATTCCAGCGCTCGGCGACGCCGAGCCCGGTCGCCATGCACGAATTGCTCGACGGGCAGGACACCGCGCTGAGCTGAGTGAAGCCCGATGGCAGGTCGGGCGTGGGCGCGATCGCCCACTTGGCGCCGTTCCATACTTCGGCCAGTGCCTTCGCGTGCGTGCCCGTCGACCCGTCACCCACCGCGATGCACCTGGTCGCCGAGGTGCACGAGACTCCGCCGAGCACGCCGTCGGCCGCGCCCGCCGGCTTGCGGGTGGCCTGGATCTGCCATTTCGCGCCATTCCAGCGCTCGGCCAGCGGCGCTTCCCGATTGCCCTTAGTCGCGCTGCCCACCGCCGTGCACTTGGCCGCCGACGTGCATGAGACGGCGCTCAGCTCACTGGCCGGGTCGCCGGCGGGCTGCGGCGTGACGAGAATCTGCCAGGTGCCGCCGTTCCAGCTTTCGGCCAGCGGAACGGAGCCGCCCGAGGTCGGGGACTGGCCAACCGCGATGCACTCACTGGCCGAACCGCACCAGATGCCGGACAGGCTGCTGCCTTCGGCTGGCTGCGGTACCGGCTGGACCGTCCACCCGGCCTTCGTCCGCTGCTCGGCCAGTAGCTGGTCCGTGCCGCCCGATGAGTTCCCGACGGCCATGCAGATGTTCGGCGAGGAACACGACACCGCCGTGAACTCCCAGGTCGAGGCGCCGGCCACGGTCGGCGTGGTCAGCTGCAGCCAGCTCGCCTGCGCCGCCTGCGCGGTGACCAGCAGCCCGCCAGCGGTGACCGCGAGGGTGACCCAGGCCCGCGCGATCCTGCGGCCAGGAGCGAGCCTCCGTCGCCGGGAGTGCGGTCTGATCGTTCCGGTTATGCGTGACACCACAATCAGCTCCAGGAATGATCAAAAGAGCGCCGTAATGGACCGTACAAGGAGTATTACCACGATCCCCGGGCTACCGGCGCTGTTGGTGCACGACCTCGTCGAAGGGGCGGCGGTTCGGCTTCACGATCGGTTGCAGCGGACGGTCAGCCGGGAGCCGATCCCGAGCAGGTAGGCGACCTGGTGGTCGTCGGGCACGCCGCATGATGGGCTGCCCTTGCTTGCATAGCCACGCAGACGGTTAGATTACGGAGCGAACGGTGTCGTGCCGTCTTGTTGAATCGCACTCCGCGTCAAGCACTGAATGCGATCTAAGCGTGGCAATGGGGGCATTTTGATCAGAGCCTTTGACGAGGATGCCTGGAAGCGCACCATTTACCTCATTCATAGTGGCCAGTGCACGCCGTTTATCGGCGCTGGCGCGAGCGTCGAGTACGTTCCTGCTGCCGGTGACCTGGCCGAGGCTCTGGCCGGAGAGTACGGCTTTCCTTTTGATGAGCATCGCGACCTCGCACGGGTGACGCAGTTCGCCGCGATACGAGAAGGCAGCCGGATGTACGTCAAGACGCGTTTCGCCGGTGACATGCTGGCGGATCTGCCGCGCCCTGACTTCCGTTCTGCCGACGATCCGCATGCGCTGCTCGCCGACCTTCGGCTGCCCGTCTACGTGACCACCAATTATGACGATCTCATGTACGAGGCGCTTGAGAGTCGCGGGCGGCTTCCGCAGCGGGCCATCTGCCCGTGGTACACGAGCGACGCCAAGGAGATAGCCGAGGCGACCAGCTTGTTCCGCGAGGCTGCGGGCTACAACCCTGATCCCTCGCGCCCCATCGTCTATCACTTGCATGGCCACCCGAGCGTGCCCGAGTCGCTCGTGCTGACCGAGGACGACTACATCGACTTCCTCGTGCGGGTCAGCGGCGATCCTGACCTGCTGCCTCCGGTGATCACGAAGTCACTGCGGAGTCGGATGCTGCTCTTCATCGGGTACAGCCTCGCTGACTGGACATTCCGCGTCATCTTCAGGGGGCTGCTATCGGCCAGGCCGTTGCATGCCAGCTACCCGCACGTGAGCGTGCAACTGCCGCCGCCTTCGCACGGAGGCGACGACGATCGGCCAGCGCGGATACAGGAGTACCTGGATCGCTACTTCGAGATGCAGAGCATCTCGATTTGCTGGAAGACCGCAAGGGAATTCAGCGTCGAGTTGCGGCGACGCTGGGAAGCATCATGACCTCCGGGCCAGGCGGCCCGTTCGTCGGTCCGCGGCCATTTGAGGCGGCTGACCGGCATCTCTTCTTCGGCCGGGACAGGGAAGCCTACGAGGTAAGTTCGCTGGTGCTGGCCAACCGGCTCTTCGTCCTTTACGCCATGTCAGGAGCCGGCAAGACATCGCTGGTCAACGCGGGAGTCCTGCCGCTGGTGCAGGACGAGCTCGAAGTACTGCCCACGGCCAGGTTCCTGGTCAGCGATCCGAGTGACGCAGGCGACGCCGCGAACGTGTACACGCGCGCCGTCCTGTCGTGCTGGACCGAGCCAGGGGAGTTGGGTCGTCTTCAGCGAACCACGCTGGGTGATTTCCTGGCCACCCGTGAGCGGGTCATCCAGCCGATCGGCGGGCCGAAGCCGCGCCTGCTGGTATTCGATCAGTTCGAAGAGCTCTTCACTGCCTATCCGGACCGCTGGCACGACCGGTCGGGCTTCCTCGAGCAGCTGACCGAGGCCATCGACGCTGACCAGGGTCTTCGGGTGCTGGTCGTCTTGCGGGAGGACTTCCTTTCGCGCATCCTGGCGTTCGCCGACACCTTCTACAGCGGCCTGAAGGACCGGTACTTCCTTGAGCCGCTGCGCAAGCCCGCCGCCGAGCTGGCCATCACTGGCCCGGTCAGGAACACGGGGCGTTCCTTCGAACCCGACGCAGTCGAGGACCTGGTGCGCAAGCTCAGCACGAGCAGAGTCGACCTCGGCGACTCGCGCATCGTTCAGGTCGAGGGTGAGTTCGTCGAGCCCGTGCTGCTGCAGGTCGTGTGCCAGAAGCTCTGGGCCGAGCTACCGGCCGGGGTCTCGGCGATTACCGCGGCCGACATCCGCGACGTCGAGACCTCGCTCGCCGACTTCTACTCCGACGCCGTTCGCCGTGCGGCCGAGCTCGGGCACATCCCTGAGCGGCAGATCAGGGAATGGGTCGAGCAGAGCTTGCTGACCCACCCTGGTGGCACGAGGGGAACCGTTCACGTGGGTCCGCAGACGACCGCCGGCTTGCCGAACGAGACAGTTGACCTGCTCGTCGGCACGCTGCTGCGGGCGGAGTTCAGGGCCGGCGCTCGCTGGCTGGAGATCACGCACGACAGCCTGCTCGGCCCTATCGAGCAGTCCAATGCGGCTTTCTTCCGCGCTGAAGGCCCGCTGTCGCGTGAGGCCGACGTGCTGGCGCTCGCCGTTTCGAAGAGCCTGCAGTCGACGTTGACGGCCAGGCGGCTCAACGACCCGGCTCCGCTCGAGGTCAGCTGGACCGCCGCCGAGCCCGCGGTCATGGACCCGTGGGAGGAGGTAGCAAGGCCCCAGTCCGGTGCCAGGTGGATCCCGCCCGCCGGCATCTGGGTCAAGGCACCTGCCGACCTGGCCGGGAGCGGTAACCTGGCGGACCTGATCGACCGGCTGCCCGGGCGCCGGCTGGTCGTGGCCGGCGACCCTGGCTCAGGGAAGACGATCTTGCTGACCCGGCTAGCGCTCGACTTGCTGGCGCGCCGGGCAACTGGCGGACCGGTACCTGTGCTGGTCTCGGCCGCGTCCTGGAATCCGGTGGCTCAGGACTTGCCCAGCTGGCTGGCCGAACAGCTGGCCGGCCGCCTCGCCGATCTCGTTGCGGCCAGGCAGCTTCCTGGCCACGCGATGACAGCAGGGTCGGCGCTGCTGGCGGCCGGCCTCGTCCTGCCCGTGATCGACGACCTTGACGAGCTGGCGCCGGGTACCCGCAGGCTGGCGATCAGCAGGATCAACGACTCATTGCGGCCGGGCGACTTCCTGGTGGCCGCCTGCCGGACGCAGCAGTACCAGCAGGCAGCCACGGCATCGGACGGTACGCAAGCGATGGTGCGCTCGGCCGCCGTGATCCAGCTGGAACCGCTCGCCGCCGATGAAATGGGCCGTTACCTCAGCGCATGCGCCGACAGCGCCGAGGCGATGGCCAGCTGGGAACCGGTGCTCACCGCGCTCGGAACCGGGACGCCGGTCGGACAAGCACTGCAGACGCCGTTGATGGCGGGGCTGGCTCGCGCTCGCTACAGTCGAGGTCCATCCGCCGAATCGGGGCAATCGCCCAGCCCGGCTGAGCTGCTTGACCCGCGCCTGGCTGATCGAGCCGCGGTCGAAGAACTGCTATTCGGCTCCTTCATCCCCATGGCGTGCGCGGCGAGCACGGTCGGCCGCTGGCAGGCTCGAAAGACCGAGCATTGGCTCAGCTTCCTGGCCGGCTACCAGGAGAACACGGCCGAGGATCGGAGCCTGCGCTGGTGGCAGCTCACCAGGGCGACGCCTCGGTACGTGCTCGGCCTGGCGACAGGACTGGCAATCGGGCTGCTGGCCGCCGCCATCGTCGCCGAGAGCCTGGACGCCAGCCGGCTCGTCGCTGGCGAGGTCGCGGCCGGAGTGGTGCTCGGCCTGGTACTGGGGTTCGGCCTGGCCAGCGACCGGCGGACGCTGACAGGCAGCACCACCGCCGAGCTCGCATCAGCAGGCCCGCGAGCGGTTCTCATGCAAGCTCGCCGGACTGCCTTGAGAGCCGCGACAGCCTTGGGCGTCGCTGTCGGCGCGGCGGCCGGCGTCGCGGCGGGCTTCGGGTTCGGCGTGGCTCGAGGCGTGATAGCTGGGCTGCTCGCGGCGATCATGGCCGGCTTGATCAGCGCGGCGTATTCCTCCGCGTGGTTGCGATGGCAGCTAGCGCGGGCATGGCTCGCCGTCAACGGCAAGCTGCCATGGCGGCCTATTGCCTTCCTCGACCACGCGCACGCTCTCGGGGCGCTGCGACAAGAGGGATCCCGCTATCAATTCCGGTACCCAAACTTGAGGCGGCGGCTATCCGCGCAATTGCTCAACTCCGGCGAAGCGCGCGCGAGCCAACGCGAGCACGTGACCGGAGTCCGGCCGGGGAGACGCCTCCGCGCGCCCGTAGCCGCGGCGCTGGCGCTGCTGATCGTAGTGACCGGCGCCCTTGTGGCCAGCCAGTATCTAACCCCCAGGCTCCACCATGCCGCGCAAGCGACCAACTCGCCCAGACCGCACCCGACCGGCTCGCCTTCACCGCACTCGACACCCCCGCCCGCACCGGGGATCGCGCAAGCACAGGCAGGAGCCGTCAATAACCTGCTGACCGCGAGTACCCAAGCAAGAGGCCAATGGGACGCTAACACGCTGGTAACCGACGTAGCGAACTGCGTGGACCTGAAATCTGACGTCACTCAGATCCAGGACATCGCAGCCGAGCGCACTGAGGAAGTGCGGGAAGCTAATCGGCTAGTGACAAATGCGCTCCCAGGCGGCGGAGTACTTAAAAGCCAGCTGATAACCGCGTTGCTAATATCACTGAATATCGATACTGAGTACCTGGCCTGGGCGCAGCAGCAGCAGTCATCCGGCTGTAGCGTCGGGACGGACTCGGCTCCCTACGAGGACGCGACGTCGCTGGACGCGGAGGCCACGGCGGATAAAACCGAGTTCTGTAATACCTGGAATGCCGTGGCAATAGAGTATGGCCTGACGGAATTCTCGGCTGGCCAGATATAGCTGCCTGCGCTCTCGCTCGGTCGCTATGGCCGTCCGGTCAGCCCTGGCTGACCACGAAGCCCTGCACGTTCCTGTGGCGGTCCTGGTAGAGCCCGCCGCCCGCGCAATTGCCCGCCGCATCGCACGACACCGAATTGACCTGGGCGACGCCGGCGTTCAATGACGCCAGGCCTGGCACTTCCATCGCCTTGCCCCAGGTGCCGCTCTGCTCGGTGGACACGAAGCCCTGCTGGTCTTGCTTGTGGTCCAGGTACGTTCCGCCGGCCGCGCAATTGCCCGTCGGGCTGCACGACAGCGACAAGAGCTTGGCTGACCCGCCCGAGTTCAGCGCCACCAGGCCAGGCACCTTGATCGCGTTGCCCCAGGTGCCGCTTAGCTCGCTGGCGACGAACCCTTGCCCGTGCCGGTGGCCGTCCAGGTAGCTCCCGCCCGCAGTGCAGTTGCCGGCCGGGACGCATGACACCGACGTGATCCTGCCTGCCCCGCCCGCGTTCAGCGCCGCCAGGCCGGGCGGCTCCGTCGCCTTGCCCCACGTGCCGTTGAGTTCGCCGACCACGAACCCCTGCAGGTCAGCATGAGCGTCTTTGTAGTAGCCCCCGGCCGCGCAGTTGCCCGCCGAGCCGCACGACACCGACGTGACCCCGGCTGCCCCGCCCACGTTCAGCAGCGCCAGGCCAGGCACCGGGATCGCCTTGCCCCAGGTGCCGTCCTGCTCGCTGACCACGAACCCTTGCTGGTGATCGCGACGGTCCTGGTAGTACCCGGCGGCCGCGCAGTCACCAGCCGGGTCACACGACACCGACGTGACCCCGGCGGACGCGGTGAGCCCGCGAGGCCCGCCGGCGTTCAGCGCCGCCAGGCCAGGCGGCTCAATCGCCTCGCCCCAGGTGCCGTCCTGCTCGCTGACCACGAACCCCTGCTGACCAAGGTGGTTGTAGTAGTACCCGCCCGCCACGCAGTCGCCCTCCGGGCCGCACGACACCGACGAGACCTCGGCAAACCCCGTGCTCAGCGCCGCCAGGCCAGGCACCGCGATCGCCTTGCCCCAGGCGCCGTCCTGCTCGCTGACCACGAACCCCTGCTGGTGATCTTGGCGGTCGTAGTAGTAGCCGCCGGCCGCGCAGCCGCCGGCCGGGCCGCAGGACACCGACAAGACCTCAGCGCGCCCGTCCGCGTTCAATGCCGTAAGCCCAGGCACCCCGATCGCGCTGCCCCAGGTGCCGTCCTGCTCGCTGACCACGAACCCCTGCAAGTGACGGTGGCTGTTCTCATAAGACCCGCCCGCCGCGCAGTCGCCGGCTGGGCCGCAGGACACCGACAAGACCTCAGCGCGCCCGTCCGCGTTCAGTGCCGCCAGGCCGGGTATCTCGATCGCCCGGCTCCACGCGGCCGCCGCCGGGGCCGCCCCCGCGTCGGCCGCGCCCCCGAGCAGGACTGCGCCCCCCGTTATCACGCCGACCACAAGTACCGTAATCCGATATCGCCTCATCTGTTGCCGCCCGAAATCCTTCTTAGTTACCTGCATACCGGGAACAGATGCCTCTAAGGGCGTTAATGGTGGCATTATCGTTAGGATCCCAGGGGCCGCTGAGGCCATAACCGGGATCAGCCCAGAATGTGAAAAGCGACGTCTTGCGCGGACTGTAATCGTTCAGCCACGTGGCCACCAGGTTGAACCATGCGGGGCGCAGCGCCTCGTCAGGGCAGTTGGTCTCTCCGATCACCAGCGATGGATGACCGGACCGCACCTTGGTCATGGCCAGGTTCCTGAACTGAATCCACCGCTCAAACGGATGCTCCCAGCGCGGGTGCTTGCGGATGCCAAGATTGCCGTAGAGGTCGAGCCCGTAATAGCCGAGATTCGGCGGCACGTAGCGCATCAGCCGCACCAGGTCGCCGCCGCCGAGCAGGCAGCCATAAGTCACCTGCGAGCCGCGGCACAAGGTGTTCATCTTCCGGTGCATCAGGTAGACGTTGGTGGGCGTCAGGTACTTCGGCGTGTACGTGAGGCTCAAGACCTCGTGCCAGGCGTTGAGCATCGAGCCAGGAGGCGCGCCAGCTATCATGTCGCGAATCTGGTCGTCCAGCTGGCCAGCGAGAAGCTCACGCAGGTCAGGGTAGATAGACATCAGCGTCTGGGTGCCAGGGCCGTAAATCGGCCACGGCGTCGGAAAGACGTTAATGGCCCCGCCGCCACCGCCCGCGTAATAGCGAATGCCCCGGAACTCGTACGACGAGCCGAGCGCGGAGGCGATGCTGTCAAAATTGCCTAGATCTGAGCCGATGATCACCTGCTTAATCCTCGACTTTCGCATTCGGGATGGGCTCGGCTCGCCTGGTGCCAGGCGGCGCCGTTCCAGCGGCGTGTCGGTCCGGGACGGATGGTCCTGTGCCATTGGACGCGCCGGCACCCGTTCCGGTTTACCGGCCTGGCGGGTGAACCAGGCTCATTGGCCGGGACGCCGCTCGCGACCTGCTGGCTGACCCGGGCGTGGCGATGATCGGAGGGACTGGGGCGCCAGGTCAACTCGACTTCGGGCGGGCTGTGGATAACTTCATTGCCGCAAATTGGCTGGGATAGTCCCGCCAGCCAGAGGCGCTACGCGGTCGGCGCCGCACTCAGCTTGACGGCCTGGACGGCGGTCATGATCAGCTGGGTCACCTCGTCCGGGTGAGTGATCAGCGGCAGGTGACCGGCATCGATCTCGACGGTGCTCGCCCGCATCCGCTCGGCCATGAACCGCTGGAGCTCAGGCGAGATCGTGCGATCCTGCCGGGAGACCGCGTACCAGGACGGCCGTGACCGCCAGGCCGCGACCGTCGTCCGGTCCCCGAAGAGGGTGTCCGACACCTGTGCTTGCACCGCGTAAAGGACCCGGGCCGCAGTCGGCTCCACGCCGTTGGCGAATTCGTTCAGGAACGCGTCCCGCGTCAGGGCTCCGAAGCCGTCCGCGTAGACCAGGCCCGCGCTCGCTGGCGGGGCCGGAAACCTGCGGGCCAGTGCCGCGTAGTCCTCGCCGGCGTCGGGAGCCCTGGCGGCGACGTACACCAGCGCCGCGACCGCCGGGTGAATCCCGGCCTCAGAGATCACGGTGCCAGCGAACGAGTGTCCGGCGAGGACCACGGGCCCTCGCTGCCGGGCCAGCACGCGGCGAGCGTGCGCGACGTCGTCCGCCAGCGAGTTCAGCGGGTTCTGCACCGCCGCGGCGGCGATCCCCGCTGCCAGCAGGCGCTTGATCACTTCGGACCAGGACGAGCCATCGGCGTACGCACCGTGCACGAGCACGACGCTCGGGTTCACGTTCTCCGTCGAGGTCATGGGATGCCTCCGATGGGCGTCGGCGTGGCGGGTACAGCCATCATCCCCGGACTCCGCGGCCGGGCCGACGCTGTCTGGGTGATAAGTCGCAGGATCTGCGCGTCTTTGCATCCGTTCGGGCGGGCGCGGGCCGCCAGCGCCGCCTTTCGCCCGCCAATCGCGCCTCGCTCTTCCGTGATCATGAAAATACGAAGATCACGGTGATCTGCCAGGTCAATCGCGCGCCGATCGTCCCTGATCAAGAACCTCCCAATGATCACGGAACCCTGGTCGGCCCCAACGCCCCCTCGAATCTTCCGTGATCAGTGCCCACTCATGATCACGGAAACTACGAGGCGGCGGGGCGGCGGAGCGCCATGATCACGGAGCCGGGCCGTGGTCGGCGCACCCAACCGCCACTCCGTGATCATCTCCCGCCTCGCGTTCACGGTAGTTTGCCGGGTTATCGCCCAGGCGAACTGCCGTGATCAAGGAAGATCCTTGATCACGGAGACCTGCCGGGGGTAGCTGGCGTGCTCTTGCCGGCGGAGTAGCGGAATCGCCTTCTCGCGACCTTCGCGCAGGGCGGAGAACCACTCCCGCAGCGTCGGCGGAGCGGCAGTGCCTAACGGTAGGCGGCGATGACGCCCTGCTCGGTCTCGTCCGGGTTGCTCGGGAAAGGGAGCTCGTGCCCGGCTGCCCACAGCGTCGCCGTGCCAGGGATCCAGGCTAGGGACAGCAGCTCGGTCGCGTCGCCGTGGCCGGCGGGCACCGCCGCCCTGGTCCAGTGCCCGCGGCTGCTGTCGTGGTACAGGTACGGCCGGTAGGCGCCAGCGGCGAGCTGGTCGGCGGCCAGCCAGAAGCCGCCCTGGCCGTCCTGGGCGATCAGGAACGGGCCGTAGACCGAGTACACCGGGTAGGGAACCTTGACCCGCGCCCACGACTTCCCGTTGTAGTGCAGCGCGACGATGCCCTGCTCGGTGCCGCCCGTCGTCGCTGACACCGGCACGGCGGTCGCCCAGACGTCGCGTCGCCCGACGGCGTCGATGGCTGACCCGTCAAGGACCTCGCCGGCCGGCAGGGAGATCTTCGGCAGGGCCAGCTTGTGCCAGGCCTTGCCGTTGTAGTTCTCGATCGTGACGCGCAGCCTGGACTTGGGCACCGTCGGCGTGTTGCCGATCACCCAGACATCGCTGGCCGAGAGCGCGCTGGCGTCCGTGCCGAGCACGCCGAACCGCACGGCCGACCAGTTCTTGCCGTTGTAGTGCACGGCATAAGGCGTGAATGACCCGACGTTCTCGCCGAATGCCCACGCGTCCTTCGGGCCTGGCGCGACCGCCGTCGTGATCGAGGTCCCGGTGGCCAGCTCGGTCACCGGCGCCCAGGAACTGCCGGACCGCAACAGCGCGAACGAATGATTGGTCACGACGTTCTGGTCGGCGAAGACCCAGGCGACCGAGGACGACACCGGGGCGACGGCGGAGGCGGACGCGTTCTCGGCGTTGTTGACGAACTCCGCCGGCGGCTGGACCAGGCTCCACTTCTTGCCGTTCCAGTGCCCGACGAGCAGGGTGCTGGTATCACACGGGCTGCCGCACTCGGTTCCGGCCTCCCAGGCGTCGCCGGCTCCTAGCGCCGCGATGCCGGCTACCTCGGATTCGGCCCTGTAGACCACGGCCAGCTTCCATCCCGGCGGCGGGACCTTCTTGCCGTCGGCGGCCTGCGCGGTGCCGCCCAGCGTCGCGAAGGTGGCGGCGCCGGCGACGGCGATGGCCGTCAAGGCCCTGAGCGCGAACCTGACCACGTGATCACCTCACGATCCCGGCGGCGTTCGCCGCAGCCGAACAAAGCCTAGCGGCCGCAGGCAAGCGCAGCCACGGGGCGCGGACGTGCCACCGACGGGGCCGAGTAAGTGGTGCCCGCGCCGGCGACCAGCTCGCGGTGCCAGGTCTCTGCCGGTGACCCCACGGCTGACCAGGCTCTGGCGGCGGCAGTCGCGGATGCCCTTTTGCTGAAAATGATCTTTATCCGCGGCTGCCATGTCGGAGCAGGGCGCGGGCATAGCGGTGCCACTGGTCGCGCATGGCCGCGCCGGTCAAGGCCAGTGCGGCTGCTGCGACCGCGTACCAGGCGATGGTCACGCCGTGGGCGGTGGCCGGCGGGTCGACCAGGAATCTCGCGGTGACGGGCGCGTACCAGGTCAGCGCGATGGCGGCGAAGGTGACGGGCACGGCGACGGCTCCGCCGAGGTCGGCGTAGCGGGAGCGGTCGGCGCACGCGGCGGCGGCCACGGCGACCGCGCACCAGCCGGCCAGCTGGGCTGCCAGCGGATAGCTGGCGGGCGGGCGGCCGAGGGCGGGCGGGATGGTGCGGGCCATGATGAGCAGCTGCGCCCAGCAGGTCGCGGCCAAGGCCGGCGCGGCCAGCAGGAGGTGACTGGCCGGGGTCACCCAGGCCGGGACGGGAGTCACCTGGGACAGCGGCCGGAACGGCGCCCTCACAACGAAGGCCAGCGCCGCGACGGCGGGAAGGAAGGCGACGCGGACCGTGCCCTGGGTAAGCGGCGAGTGGGAGGTGTCGGCAACCCTGGCCATGATGGCAAGGAAGGCCAGGCCGGCCAGGCAGCCGGAGATCAGCGTGACCCACGGCATCGTCCGGACGACATGCCGGGCGAGCAGCGGCAGGGCGCGGATCCAGGCGAGCCGATGCCGCCAAGCAGAAGCCGTCATCCCGAACCGCAGACCTCGATGTTCGGTCCCTGATTGGCGATGAGCCGCCGCACCAGGGCCGTGGGCGGAACGGGAACCTTGGGCATCGGGATGCCCAGGGCGGCGGCCAGCTGCGCGTCGGTCGTGCGCACGTTGATCCATCTGCTCCACCCGTCCTTCAGCACGTTCGCGACCTTCTGCTCGGGCAGGCTCGTCATGGCGTGGGCCAGCAGGTAGCCGGCTTCGGTGGTCAGCGGGATTGACCCGAACGGGTCTACCTGGCCAGCGACCGCACCGCGGAAGTTCCAGATGGGCACGATTGTGCCGTGGATGTCAGGTCCGGCCCCGATGCCGTGAGCGGGCAGGCCGGCCTGGAGCTCGCTGGCCCTGGGGTGGGCGGCGAGGATGGCCAGCCAGATGGCGATGGCCTCCCGCGCCTGGTCGAACGGCACGCACTCCGGGCCGTTGCTGCTCGTGATCGGGATGCCGGTCGCCCAGTCGGCGGCGGCCAGGGCGAGGTTGAAGCGCGCGTCGGCCAGTTGCCCGCCGAAAGCCGGCCACGACCCGACCGGCAGGTAGATCGCCGATCCCGGGCGGACGATGGCGGGCGCACGCCCCAGCTCGGCATCCCACCGCGCCACCTGCCGCTTCGGGTGACCGTGGGTGAGCGTCGAGTCCAAAGACGTCGTCCCGACCTGGCTGACGGTCAGAGTATGACCGGGACGGGCGGGCACGTGCGCGAGTACCCCGTTGACCGGAGCCTGCCAGGACGGCAGCAGCGAGCCGAAGCCGGGATACAGGCAGTACCTGACCTGGCTGGCGGTGGTGCAGCGCTGGGCCGAGGCCGGGTTGGCGCTCTCGGTCACGAGGTGGTTCAAGGCCGCGGTCGGGATCGGCCGCAGCTGCACGGCCCCGGCGAGGCCGATCAGCGCCACGGCCGCGATGCCGGCCGTCGCCAGTCCAGCCCTGGCCCGGACGGCGCGCACGGTTACGGCCAGCGCCACGATTGCGGCCAAGACGGCGAAGGCGGCTAGTTCGGTCGCATGCGCTCCGGCAGGCGGGTACCCGGTCAGCGGGCCGGGAATGAAGCCCAGGTCATCTTGATGGAACTCCCACGGGAGCAGCCAGATGACCGCTCCGGAGAACCGGCCGGACTGCGAGGAGATTCCGAACAAGGCGAGGGCGCCGAGCACCCCGGCCAGCGGGTGGGCGAATCGGGTACCGATCGCGATCCCGGCCGCTCCTGCGGCGATCACCAGCAGCAGGCCACCTGCCAGCACCGTGATGGCGGGAGTGCCGATGGCGCCGATCAGTTCCACCGCCCCGGCGGAGGCGCCGATCAGCACCAGGCTGGCAGGGATCGCACCGGCCAGGCCGGCCAGCTGGCCAAGCGCGCGCGTGCCGGCTGAGGCCGGGAAGCTGGCGTACAAGTCAGCGAGGCCGTCCCGGCTGGCCCGCCCGGCAGCTAGCTGCGCGGCCACCAGGACGGCCATGGCCAGGACGAGCTGACCCTCGCCGATCTCCCAGGCGACGTTCCACCACAACGGCTCGACGGGATGGATGAACAGCCAGATCACGACGCCGCCCGCCACCAGGCCAGCCAGCACCAGCCCGCTGCGGACTAGCAGCCTCGCCTCCACCCGCGCTATGTCCAGCACGGTCGCCAGCCTCGGGGCAGGCCGCCTCGCCGGCCGCTGAGCCTGCCGCCTCGCGGTGATGGTCATCGCTGGCCGGCCGCGTGGGACAGCAGCAGGTAGCCGTCTTCAACCGTTGGCTGGACGAACTCGGCGCCGTCCGGCGGCTGATCGCCGACGTGCCGCCAGCGGCTGTCGCCGCCCCGCCAGGACAGGTGGGCGCGCGGGTCGCGCTCGTCCGCCGCCCACACTCGGCTGGCGGCCGTGGCGGCCAGCTCGGCCGGGGTGCCGGAGAAGCGGACCTGGCCTTGCAGCAGCACGACGACCTTGGGGCAGATCGCGGCGATGTCGTCGGCCTGGTGGGTCGACAGCACGATCACCGGATCGACGGGCAGGTCCGACAGCAGCTCCCTGAATCGCAGCCGCTGCTCAGGGTCAAGGCCAGCCGTCGGCTCGTCCAGGATCAGCAACTCGGGCTCGCCAAGCAGCGACTGAGCGATCCCCAGCCGCTGCCGCATCCCGCCGGACAGGGCGCGGATCCGGGTGCGGGCCCGGCTTTCCAGCCCGATGGCGGCCAGCACCCGAGCTACCTCATCGGCGCGGCGGCGCCGGTCGGTGATCTCCTTCAGGATCGCGATGTAGTCGAGGAACCCGGCGACCGTGAAGTGCCGGTGATAACCGAGCTCCTGCGGGAGGTAGCCGAGCCGCCGGCGGATCTCCACCCGCTCGGCGCCATCGCGCGGGTCCAAGCCGAACACCGACACCTGGCCCGCATCGGGTTCGTTGACGGTGGCCAGGATCGACAGCAGCGTCGTCTTCCCCGCTCCGTTCGGCCCGAGCAGGCCGGTGATCCCCCGCTCCAGCGTGAGATCGACGTTGTCAAGCGCCTTGGTGGCGCCGTACTGGCGGGACAGGCCTGAAGCTCGGACGGCGGCCGTGCTCACCTTCATCTGGTCCATCCCCACTCGAAGCGGTCGTGGCGCAGCCACAGCACCACCGCCGCGGCGAAGATCACGACGGCGCAGGCCCACTGGGCATCCGGCTGCACGATCTTCAGCGGAACGTGCGCCGCCGCCAGCAGCAAAGCGGGCAGCGCCCACAGCACCGCAGCGGTGACGGCCGCCGCGCGCGGGTCCATGACGGTCGCGGCCGCGAGCGCGAAAGTGCACAACGCCAGCGACGGCAGCAACAGCGCGACCGGCAGCCATCCAGGTCCTGGCACAACGAACGCGGCCGCGATCACGGGGACCAGCGCGGCGGCCAGCGCGGAGACCGCGCGGACCAGCAGCAGCCTGACGCCAGAGAACGGCGCCGCGACCGCCAGCCGGCAGGCGGGATCGAAGGCCGGCAGGAACGCGGCCGCCACCCCGGCCAGCACGAGCAGCGGAGCCACGAGCAGGAACGGCGCCAGGACCTCAGCGTCCGCCGGCCGGGCCTGGCCTAGCTGCCCGCCAGCGCGAACCCAGCCGTACCTGACCGTCGCCGCTTCGCCCGCGACCACCGCCAGCACGCCGAGTACGGACAGCAGCCAGGACCGGCGCAACGACGGTGTGGCCGCGACCAGGTCAATCAGGTAGTCGGGCACGCCGCACCGGCCGAGTAGACGTCGCCCCCGGCCCTGGCGGGGGAGCGCGACGCGCACCAGCAGCGCGGACCGGTTGCGGGCCAGCCGTCCGGCGTCCACCTGCGCGGACAGCGCTGACCGGCAGCGCGCGCACCCAGTCAGGTGGGCCTCGACCGACCAGAGGACGACCGTCTCGACCGTCCCGGCGGCGTAGCTGGCCAGGAGGTGCTCGCTCGCATGCCCGTCGGCCCAGGCTACGGGCGCGCCGGCCCCGGCTACGGGCGGGCCGGCCCAGGCTACGGGCGGGCGGGCCCCGGCCGGGTCCACCGATTGGCTCGTCATGATGTTCCCCAGGCTTCCCGGCGGTGCGCCGCCTTATCGTTCTCGCTGGGCTGCTCGGCTAGCGCCGCCCGCAGTGCCACCCGGGCGCGATGGCAGCGGGACTTGACGGTCCCTTCCGCCACGCCAAGCAGCACCGCTGCCTCGGCGCAGGTCAGGCCGTCCAGCACGGTCGCCTCGATGGCGCCGCGGAGCTCAGGGGAAAGCTCGGCCAGGGCCTGACCCAGCCGGCCGTGCTCGATGCCGACCAGCACCTGGTCCTCCGCCGACACGACCACCTGCGCCTGCTCCGCCCCCGCCTGCGCGGGCCACGGCAGCGACCGCCGGGCGCCATGCTCACGGCGGATCGCGTCGATCAGGCGGCGGACCCCGATGCCCCAGATGAACGCGGCCACATCGCCGCCGCCTCGGTAGGCGCCGGCTTGCCGCCACAGGGCGAGGAACGTGTCCTGCACGGCGTGGTCGACCACGTCCGGCATCGCGCACCGGCGCGTCAGCCGGACCGTCAGCCAGCCGGCATGCCGGTCATAGAGCGCGGCGAGCGCCTCCTCATCACCACGCGCGACGGCGCGCAGCAGGGCGGCGTCATCCGGTTCGTCGACCCCGGGCTTCATGCCGGATGCCGGTTGCTGACGTGCATGTACTCCCTGTCGCAGCGACAGGGCGGTTCGGTTCCCATCATCGGCGCCGAAACTAGCCGGCGCTTCGCCCCGGCTCCCGCACTACCAGCGCCGAGTTGGCAGTCGCGGTTGCTCTCAGCGGATCGTCACTGGCACAGGTTGGGAGGCGATCCCGTTCGCGATCACGACGAGCGAACTAGCCCCGGCTGGTGTCGTGCTCGGAACGGTGAAATCGGTCGATGAGCCCGCACCGGGCGCGATCGAGACAGAGGTCCAGTTGCTCGTTCGCGCGTAGGTGACGACTCCGGACCGGGAGTTCGTGATCTGCACCAGGGGGAAGTTGGTGTTGTCCTGGACGTCATCGCCGTAGGCGGCGCCCTGGGAGAGCCCGGCGAGTTGAGTGCCGGACAGGCTGGCGGTCCGGCCAGGCGTCAGGGTCGTGGTGCTGATCGACGTGACCGACGGCGCCCAGGCTGGGCTAGGACTGCCGCCGGCCGTGTACACGAGCATCTTCTTGCTGCCGTCGTTGAACAGCACCTGGCCGTTCGGAAGGGCCAGCAGCCGCGTGTAATACGTGGAGTCGTTGGCCGCGTTCGGGACATTGGGGACCGAGCCCAGCGTGTTCGATTTGGCGTTGTAAAGGAAGAATGCGATGGGCGCGTTGTAGACGCAGGGACTTGCATCGAATAGCACGTTTCCGTCGGGCAAGATGGAGCCGGGCCCGTCGGCGCTGCCATATTGGAGTCCGCCTATGGTCGGGATCTCCGGGCCCTTGACCCATCGGCTCGCCGCGTAGTCGTACAGCGCGGTAGGCGCGGGCTGGTCGGTCGTGCACTTGGCGGGCGCGATCTCACTCGACGTCCCGGCGCCGACCACGAACGTGTTGCCACCGGGCATCACGACCTGCGGGCCGATCTCGACCGCTGGCGTGTTGATGGGCGACTTCACCGTGTTCCCGGCAAATGACCAGCTCAGGCTCGACGGATTGAATAGCTCGGTCGTGGGGTTCAGCCAGGTGTCAACGGTCAGGAGTTGACCGCTGGGCTCAAGGTTCCAGCCTTCCTCGTCATTAGGGTCATTCTTGCCCTGGCCAGGAATCACCAGCCAGTTATCGCCAGTGGTGTTGAAGATCGCATCGTCGGTGGTCAGGATGGGGCTGGTGGTCGCGCAGTTCTGGCAGGCCTGGGACAAGAGGAAGGTGCCGTTGGCGAGCACGTCGCTTTGGGCATCGCCGATGTTGGTCCAGCCAGTGGGCGCGGGAACCGGCGACCACTTGTTGGTCACCGGGTTGTAGATGGAGCCCTTGTTGCTCCATACCGGGGTTCCCCCCAGGTATTCACCGCCCTCGACGATCAGGCGCCCGTCAGGGAGGATCGCTGAGGCGAAATACAAAGGGTCATAGCCCGACTGCATGGACGCGATCTGGCTCCACGTTCCGTCGACGTAGCTGCCTTTCGAGTTCGGCGTGAGCTTGTACCACTGCCTCGTTCCTCCGGCGGGAGGCTCGGAGTGGACAAGCACCGTACCGTCACTGGCCAGCAGCATCGTGCCGGGATAGAAAGGGGGCGCGTGCTTCAGCGACTCCCATGGCGACGTTACGCCAGGAGAATTGCCGGGCGCCGAGGCGGCGGGCTTCGCGCGTCCCACGGGCGGGCCGATGATTGGCCGGAGGCCCTTGAACGACTTGGCGACTCGGCTGGCCGGGAGGTGCGCCAGCGCAGCCACGGCACTACCCGGCATGATCGCCGCCAGCACGGCGATCGATCCGATCACGCCGACACTTACCCGAGACCGACGGCTTACCTTGATCAAAGCTCCTCCAATGAGTCGCCTTCGGCTGAATTCGGCCACCATCAGCCTCGCAAATTTTCGTTCGCATGACCATCCCTGGACGGTCGCGGGCCAGCGCGTTCGGTCGGTGCTGCTGGTCGGCCCAGTTCAGCGCAGGCGCTGCTCGCGTGAGCACCACCAGGTCGTCCGGCCCGCGACCTTGCCGCGCGCCATCGGGGCGCCGCAGCGCGGGCAGGTACCGCCTTCTTTGCGGAAGGCCATGATCGGCAGAGCGTGAACCCCGCCATCGGCGACGGCCGTCTCGACCGAGCGCCGCACCGCCCGCAGCAAGCGGTCGACGTCGGGCCGGGTCAGCTCGCCGACTGGCTCGGCCGGATGGACCTTGGCCTGCCAGAGAACCTGATCGGCGAGCAGGTTGCCGATGCCGGCGATCGCGTCCTGATCGAGCAGTCTGGCCTTGACCGGCGCGGTGCCGCGCGCGAACGCGGCCCTGAACTGCGCGGGCGTGACCGTGCGGGCGTCGGGGCCGAGAGCCTCGACGGGCGGGTCGAGGCGGACCCGGCCGAGCCGGCGCGGATCGACGAGCAGCATCGCCCCGCCGTCGGCGAAGGTGAGGCAGAACCGCGAGTACCGGTGGTCGCCGTTAGCGCGGCCGCGCTGCCAGTAGTCGCCGCCCTCAACCTCGCGGCCGTGCCCGTCGGCGATGACGATCTTGCCGGACATGCCGAGGTGGATGCCGAGGGCCGGGCCGGGCAAGTCCGAAGCGCCGGGCAAGTCCGAAGCGCCGGGCAGGTCCGGCGGGCTGGACGGGGAGGTGTCGCACCACATGCTCTTGCCGCGCCGGTGCACGGCGGTCAGCTGCCGGCCGATCAGCGCCTGCCGGATCTCGCCGGGCCGGTGCGGGCGGCACTCGTAAGTGTCGCTGTCGTCGACCTCGACGATCTCGCGCCCGAGCGCGGCCCGCTCGATGACGGCACGGGCTGACTCAACTTCTGGTAGCTCAGGCATGGTCCTCTACGCTAGCGAGGTGGCCAGGACAGCGGCGGACAGGACAGCCGATAGCAGGCGGGTTCCCGCGGCGATGCGCCGCGACGTTCGGATGCTCGGCGAGTTGCTCGGTGCGGTGATCCGCGAGTCGGATGGCGATGACCTTCTCGCCGACGTGGAAGACCTGCGTTGCCGGGTGATCGCGGCGCGGCACGCCGATCCTGGTGATGGCGACGAGGCGGGCATCTTCGAGCAGGACGCCGACGATGACATCGCCGCCCTCATCGCCAGCTGGCCGGCCGAGCGGGCCGAGGCCGTCGCGCGCGCCTTCACCGTCTACTTCCACCTCGCGAACCTGGCCGAGGAGCAGCAGCGGGTCCGCATCCTGCGCGAGCGCGACACCGGTGCCGAGCCGATACGCGAGTCGCTCGGCGCGGCGATGACGAGCCTCGCGCGAACCCTGAGCCCCGGGCAGCGCGACCTGCTGCTCAGCCGGCTCGAAGTGCACCCGGTGCTGACCGCGCATCCGACCGAGGCGAGGCGCCGGGCCGTGACGGAGGCGCTCCGGCGGGTCAGCGCCCAGCTCACCAGGCTCGACGACGGCAGGCTCGGCGCGACCGACCACGCCGAGGCCCGCAGCCGGCTGCGGGAGGAAATCGACCTGCTGTGGCGGACCTCGCCGTTGCGGATCCAGGCGATGCAACCGCTTGACGAGGTCCGCTCAGGCACGGCGATCTTCGACGAGACCCTGTTCCAGCTGGCGCCGAGGCTGTACAGGGAACTCGACCGCGCGCTGCAAGGCGAGGCGTCGGGACAGGCCCCGCCCGTGGCGCCGGCGTTCCTTCGGTTCGGCAGCTGGATCGGCGCCGACCGGGACGGAAACCCCTACGTGACGGCGGCCGTCACGGACCAGGCCGCGCGCATCCAGGCCGACCACGCGCTGCGAGCGCTGGAGAACGCGACCACGAGGATCGGCCGGTCGCTGACTGTCGACCTGGTGCTTCCCGAAGGCCCCGCCGCCGGTCGCGAGCCTGGCGACCTGCCCCAGGAGCCAGGCGCTGGCCTCAGGGCGGCGATCGCGGCGGCGGCGCTCGCCCACTCGGCGCTGGTCGGCGAGATCAGCTCGCGCTCGCCGGGCGAGCCGTTCCGTACCTTCCTGCTGTACGCGGCGCAGCGGCTGCACGCGACCCGGCTGCGACTCGGGCTTGACGAGGTCGGCGAGCCGAGCGCCTCCGGTCTGTCGTACGAGTCGTGCGCCGACTTCATCACCGACCTCAGGCTGGTCCAGGACGCGCTCGCGGGCGCCGGGGCGGCCCGCCAGGCCTACGGCGAGCTGCAGCGCCTGATCTGGCAGGTCGAGACGTTCGGGTTCCACCTCGCCGAGCTTGAGGTCCGCCAGCACAGCGCCGTCCACGCGGCCGCGCTGCGCGAGCTCCGGAGCGGCGTCGCGTTGTCCGAGCAGACCAGCGAGGTGCTCGCGACCATGGCGAAGCTGGCGGAGATCCAGCGCCGGCACGGCCAGGACATGTGCCGCCGGTACGTGGTGAGCTTCACGACCTCGGCCAGCGACATCGCGGCCGTGTACGAGCTCGCCGAGCTGGCCTGCCCGGGCCAGCCGCCGCTGCTCGACGTCATCCCGCTCTTCGAGAGCGGGGGCGACCTAGCCAACGCCGTCCCGATCCTGGACGACATGATCACGCTGCCTCCGGTCGCCCGCAGGCTGGCGCAGACGGGCCGGCGCCTTGAGGTCATGCTCGGCTACTCGGACTCGGCCAAGGAGCTCGGCATGGTCAGCGCCACGCTCCGGCTGTTCGACGTGCAGCTCAGGCTGGCCCGCTGGGCGGCGGCGAACGACATCGAGCTGGTGCTGTTCCACGGCCGGGGCGGTGCCCTCGGCCGTGGCGGCGGGCCGGCCGGGCGAGCGGTGCTGGCCCAGGCCCCAGGATCGGTGGACGGCCGGTTCAAGGTCACCGAGCAAGGCGAGGTGATCTTCGCCAGGTACGGTCACCCGGTGATCGCGCAGCGTCATCTGGAGCAGGTCACGTCGGCCGTGCTGCTCGCCTCGGTCGCCTCGGCCGCCAGCGACGCCGCCCTGGCGGGCGCCTTCGCGCCAGTAGCGGGCCCGCTGGAGGCCGCTTCGCTGGGGGCCTACCGCGGGCTGGTCTCGTCCGAGGGGTTCGCCGAGTGGTTCACCAGGCTCAGCCCGCTCGCCGAGCTCGGCAACATGCGCCTAGGCTCCCGCCCGGCCCGCCGGGGCCAGGCGCCGTCAGGACTGGCCGACCTGCGCGCGATCCCCTGGGTCTTCGCCTGGGCGCAGACGAGGATCAACCTGCCCGGCTGGTACGGCCTGGGCAGCGGGCTCGCCGCCGCCATCACCGAGGCCGGCCTGGACGAGGTGCGCGCCGCCTACCAGGACTGGCCGCTCCTGTCGGTGCTCCTCGACAACGCCGAGATGAGCCTGGCCAAGACCAACCGCCGGATCGCGACGCGCTACCTCGCACTCGGCCAGGACGATGCGCTGACCCAGCGCGTGCTGGCTGAGTACGACCTGACCAGGAAGCTGGTACTCGAGGTCACGGGCCACACCCGCCTGCTCGAAGGCCGCGCCGTCCTCTCGCGCGCCGTAGCCCTGCGCGACCCCTACGTAGACGCACTCTCGCACCTTCAACTCCGCGCCCTCACCGCTGTCCGCGCTGGCGTCGGCCACGCCGACCACTCCGACCCCGCGTCGCTAGAGAGATTCCTCCTGCTCACGGTCAACGGAGTCGCCGCCGGCTTGCAAAACACCGGCTGAGCCGCCCGGCTCAGGCGGGCTGGTCTACGGGATAGGCGGAGTGGTGGAGCAGTGGCTGGTAGCCGGCCCGGAGGAGGGCGACGGTGGCCCTGGGCGTCAGGACGGTGACGGTGACGGTGCCGTCGCCGGGCGGCTCGCGGCGGAGGTAGCCGCCAGGTGACCACAGCAGCGCCCCGCCATCGTGCCGCAGCCAGGCCTGCCCGGGCTGCCCGGCCCGCTCGAAGAAGGTGCCGTCGGGCAGGTCAGCCAGCCGGTCCTGGTAAGTCACCTTCCGCCCGCGCAACCGGCGGTCCTGCTGGAGCCGGCTGTCCATCTCGTCGGCGCCCGGCCTGACCCCGAACGCCTGCTGCCAGCAAACCTGGAACCGGCGGTAGTCCTCGCGGCGGCACTCGCAGCAGGGCCGGTGGCCAGCCGACAGCGCGGTCGCCTCGTCGAGGAAGAACAACTCGGTGTAACGGTGCGGGCTCATCACCGTCCGGCGGATCCCCTTGAACTCCAGGACGCAGGTTAGCCACCGGCGCACCTGGGACGTCCTGACCAGGTGCTGGTGCTCGTCATGCAGGATCCCGCGGTTGCCGAGCATCGTGCCCCGCTCGGGGACGGCCACGATCTCGCCGTAGGGGCTCACCCGGTTCTGCAGCGGCATACCGTGACTTTATCGCCTGGCTCTGTCGTCCCCGCACCTCGTGAAGACCGAAGATCATTATCAGCAAAGGAAACCAGTCATGGAGACTCAGCCCAAGCAGCCGACGGCCAAGGGCCCCGCCGAGTGGTTCACCGGAGACGTCTGGCTCGACGGCATCGCCAGGGGCAGCGAGTCGTCGCGCGTCCGGGTCAACGCCGTCCACTTCACGCCATCCGCTCGCACCGCCTGGCATTCGCACGCCGTCGGGCAGACCCTGTACGTCACCGAAGGGCGAGGGCTCGCGCAGTCCCGTGGCGGCGGCATCGTGGAGCTTCGGCCCGGCGATATCGTCTGGACCCCGGCCGACGAGTGGCACTGGCACGGCGCGGCCCCTGATCACTTCATGGCCCACCTGTCGATCACCGAGGCCGTCCCCGGCGACGAGCGCCAGGAAGCGGACTGGGGCGAGCACGTGACCGACGAGGAGTACCACGCGGCCGGCTAGCCCGCCGTCGACGGCCGGCTAGCCGCCCGGTGAGCGGGGGCTGAACGAGGACCGCCAGCCGTTGCGCCGGCCGTGCCGGGTGATGTGCACCACGATGCCGCCGGTCAGCAGGCCGCCGAGCACGAGGCCGCACACGATGAGCGCCGCCGTCAGCGGCCAGGTGTCGGGGGGCACCTGGGGTGGCAGGTGGATGGCCGGAGCGGGCGGGACCGCCGGTGCCTGGCCGCCGGACTCCTGCGGGAGCACCGTGGTGAGCGCCGTGTACGGGTCGACGATGCCGTAGCCGACCTCCGGGTTGGGCAGCGCCGTGCCGGGCTGGTCGGCGGTCAGCTCCAGCCGCTGCCCGACCTGCGCCGCCGACAGGTTCGGGTAGTAGCTGCGCACGAGCGCGGCGGTACCCGCCACGAACGCGGTCGCCAGGGCCGCTCCGTTGCCGCTAATGTCGCCTGGACCCCGGGGGCCGATGCTGGTGAGCCCGTCCCCAGGCGCGGCGAGGTCGACCCGGGCGTTCCGGCCGGCCGCGTTCAATGGAGCGCCGCTTGAGTCGACCGCCGCGACCGCGATCACGCCGGGGTAGGCCGCTGGATAGCTCACCACGTTGGCGGGGTTCGTTCCGTCGGAGGTGCTGACCGGCGCGACCACGACGACGTTCCGCGCCTCCGCGTACGCGATGGCCTGGCTCAGCGCCAGGCTCGGGCCTGGGGTGGCGGCGGTCGAGACGTCGATGACCGATGCCCCGGCCTTGACGGCGTAGCTGATCCCGGCCGCCACCGCGCTGCTGGACGTCACCGGATCGGACGACTCGTCCTCCGCCGGGTTGACCACGTCGACCGGCAGGATCCTGGCCTGCGGAGCCACCCCGACCAGGCCGGTGCCTGGCGTGGGCCGGGCGGCGATCAGGCCAGCCGTGAACGTGCCGTGACCCAGGCAGTCGCTGTCGCCGCTGCCGCCAGTGAGGATGTCACGACCCGGCAGGACCGCGCCCGCGAGGCCGGCCGCGGTGCCGCTGACCCCGGAGTCCACCACCGCGACGAGCTGGCCCGCGCCCTGGGTCAGGCTCCAGACCCGCGCCGCCGCGAGCTGCCGCTGCGCCCAGGGGACAGCGCGGTACCGCCGGTTCGAGGCCGCCAGGCACTGGCTGGATGGCTGGTCTCCCCGCGGGCTCCCTGAACTGCCATGGTGGTGCCTGGCCGACACCGTCGCCGGTGCCGCCATGGCCGCGGCTGGCGCGGCCAGCACCGCCGAGGCCGCGGCGGCGCTCAGGGCCGCCGCTACCAGGGTCGGGATGAGCTTGGGCATGGCCGTGCCCGCCTTCAGTGCCGGCCGCCGGCCGCCGGGCTGGCCAGCTGCCGGGCGTCGTCGGGTGAAAGCGTGCGCAGGTCGTTCTCGGTGGGGGCGCCCATCACGCGGAGCCTCCCGGCCTGGCGGGCGATCATCTCCTCCAGCACCTTGCGGGCGTACCTGCCGTTACCGAACGACCGGTTCCGCGGCACCAGGTCGAAGTGAGCGCGGACGATCGCGAGCGTCTCGTCCGGGCACTCGTAGCCCGAGGTGGCGGCGTGCTGGCAGAAGATCGTGATGAGCTCGTCGGAGGTGTAGTCCTCGAACATGACGACCCTGGAGAACCGGGACGACAGGCCAGGGTTGCCGGCCAGGAAGCCGGCCATCTCCTCGGTGTAGCCAGCGGCGATGACCACCACCTCGTCCCTGTGGTCCTCCATCAGCTTCACCAGCGTGTCGATCGCCTCGGAACCGAAGTCGTTGGCGGACGCGCCGCGCGGCGTCAGGGAGTAGGCCTCATCGATGAACAGCACACCGCCCTTGGCCCGGTTGAACGCCTCGCGGGTGCGATGCGCGGTCTGGCCGATGTACTCTCCGACCAGGTCGGCCCTTGCCACTTCGACGAGCGGTCCGCCCGCCAGCACGCCGAGCGCGGTGAGTATCTCCTTGTACAGCCGGGCGACGGTCGTCTTGCCGGTGCCCGGCGCGCCCGCGAAGATCAGGTGACGGCTCATGGGCGGCACCGGCAGGCCCATCTGTTCCCGCTGCCGCGCCGAGGCGATCAGGTCCACCTGGCTGGCGACCTCCTGCTTGACCTGGGTGAGCCCGACCATCCCGTAAAGCTGTCCGAGCAGGGTCTCGACCAGCTGCTTGTCAGTTCGAGCCGCGCTGCCGTACGGGCCGGCCAGGCCAAGGTCATCGGGCAGGAAGGTGGTCAGGTCAGCGACCGTGGCATCCGGCATGGCCGACAGCCGCCCGGCCTGCCGGCCGACCATCTCCTCGAAGAGCTTGCGGACCGCCCGCCCGTTGCCGAACGAGGCATCGCGCGGGATGTGCTGGAAGTGGGACTCGAGGGCGGCCCGCGTCTCGTGCTCGAGCACATAGCTCTGCGACTGGCAGAGCAGCTCCATGATCTGCACCAGCTCGGCCGGGTCGTAGTTCTCGAACTCGACGGTTCGCGAGAACCGCGACGACAGGCCAGGGTTGGTGTCAAGGAACGAGCGCATCTCGTGCGAGTAGCCTGCGACGATCACCACTACGTCGTCGCGCCTGTCCTCCATCAGCTTTACCAGCGTGTCGATGGCCTCGCGCCCGAAGTCAGGGCCGGTGCCTGAACTGCCCGACGACAAGGTGTACGCCTCGTCGATGAACAGCAGCCCGCCAGCCGCCTCGTCGAACTTCTCGGTCGTCTTGAGCGCGGTCGCGCCGACGTACTGGGCGACGAGGTCGGCTCGTGCGACCTCCACGACCTGCCCGGTGCGCAGCACGCCAAGCGCGGCGAGGATCTTGCCGTACAGCCTGGCTACGGTGGTCTTGCCGGTGCCAGGCGGCCCGGCGAATACCAGGTGCCTGGCCATCGGCGGCGACGGCAGGCCTGCCTGTTCCCGTCTGCGGGCCAGCGCGTGCAGGTTCACCAGGCGAGAAACCTCCTGCTTCACCCCGGCCAGGCCGACGAGGGACTTCAGCTCCCGCAGCAGCGGCTCGACCGCCAACTGGGCGTCGTCCTGCGCAACGGCCGCGACTGGAGCCGGAGCGGGCGCGGCTTGGGCCATCGCTACCGCGCGCTCGTAGGCGTTCGGCTCGAGGTTCCCCCTGCTCTTCAGGTTCTCCACGGTGAGCATGTCGGTGTCCACCGTCCGGCGCAGGCCAGCGCCCTGGTTGTCGCGCACCGTGCAGTCACGCACCAGCACCGAGTGGCTGCTGCTGACGACGATGCCGTCGCCTTCGTTGGCCGCTATCTCACAAGCCGTCAGGCGCCCCTGGGCGCCCTCGGCGAGCACGACGCCCGTTCCGTGGCTCTCGTGGACGAGGCTCCGGCTGACCGAGATGTCGCCGCCGTCCTCCACCACGACCCCGCCGGTGCCGGCCCCTGACACCTCGCATTCCCGCAGCACGCAGCGGCCGCCGGAGGCGACGAGCACGCCCACCTCGCCGCTGCCGGTGAAGCGGGTGCCGCGCACGTCGGGGTAGCCGCCGGTGGCGGTTCGGATGCCAGCGGATCCGGCGCCCTCGACCACCGAGTCCTCGATCCGGCCGCGCCCTTCGTCCATGACGGTGAACCCGTGCCCCCGGCATCCGGCCACGGCTGCCTGCCTGAGCAGCGGGTTGGCGCCGGAGCGGATCTCGATGCCGTGCTGGCCCGTCCCGCGCACGTCGACGCGGTCAAAGGTGCCCGCCGCGGCGTCGGTCACGATCAGCGCGGCCTTGGCCGTGCTGCGGAACCGGCACTTGGAGAACACCGGGTCGCTCCCCCCGCCTACGAGTACACCCGCAGCGGCGGTATCGGTCACGGTGCACTCGGTGAACGTGCCGCGGGATCCGCCGCCGACCGAGATCCCTTCTCCGGCCGTCCGCGTGAACGAGCAGCGCCGCACCGCCGGGTCGGCTTCTTCGGTAAGGAGCATGCCGTGGGATCCGGTGTCGCGGATCTCGCAGTCCTCGAGTACTGGCCTGGCGCCCGACGCGACCAGCACGCCGACGTCGCCGGTGTCGTGGATCCAGGCCGAGTTCATGCGGGTCGAGCTGCGCTCGCCGAACGCCACCGCCACTCCGCTGATCCTGGTGATCTCGCAGCCCTGGATCAGCCCGCGGGCATTGTCGCGGGCCGCGAAGCCCATGCCCTTGATGTCGCTGATCGTGCACTGGCGGAAGGCCGGGTCGGCGCCAGAGGCGATCGTGACGCCGTCCGAGCTCACGTGCTCGATCACGGCCTTCTCGAACGTGCCGCTGGCACCTTCGCAGATCACGACGCCAAGCCCGGCCGAGTTGCGAAGCCTGCCGTCGTTCATGATGACCGCGACCCCGGCCCCGCGGGCCAGCAGGCCGGCCTTGGCGGCGGCGTCTATATCGCAGTGATCCATGGTCAGGGTTCCGCCAGCGACATCAACCACGGGCAGCGCGGAATCTGAGCCGCGCACGATGATCTGGCGCAGCGTCACTGAGCCGGCGGCGACCCGCACGGCTTGGCCGGAGGGTGCCTCGACGGTCACCGCGCCGGACGAGCCGGCCGCGACCACGGTCGCCGTCCGGTCGAACACGAGGCCCTCGGTGTAGGTGCCGGGCTCCACCACGATCGTGGCGCCCTCGGGCGCGGCCGCCAGCGCGGCCGCGATCGACGGGTAGTCGGCCCGACCGGTCAGCGCGACGGTGACTATCACTGACCCGGTCCCAACGGCTGTCGCTGGCTCCACAGATACCCGCCCAAGATCATAGGGACGCCGCCCGGTTGCGGCACCCGCCATCACTACGCCTGACGCACCCGCAACCTTCATCGCGCCCGCACCTCGACTTCGCTCTTCGCCGGCCTGCTCAACGCTGGCCAGCCCGCACGCTGCGCGACCGGCCTTCGAGCGGCTCGATCACGCGTCGCAGGGACGGGCCGGCCGCCGGAAGGCCTTGGCCCGGCGGTCCTTTGTCATGGCTACGCCCGGCGATGCCCGCATGGTTCATGCGGCGGTTCAACGAGATTCGGGTTCAGGCTGAACGCGCGCTCCCTTAGATCCCGTAGTCCCGGTTGTGATGTCACACACGCACGCATCTGCTGGATTGGGAGGGCCACAAATGACCGCGGCAACACTGCCCCGCGGGGCTCGCAGGGAGTCGCGCGCGAACGAGGCCGACGAGCTTCCTCCCGCCGTCGGCGGCTGGTCGCTGACGCCGGTCCCCGCTGGCTGGTGGCTGTCGGGCGCGGACCGGAAGGCGCCCAAGGCCGCCTGCTCGCTCTTGCCCGAGGCGGGGCGGCCCAGCCTGCTGATCGACGCCGACGGGCCCGATGAGCGGACCGACCGGCTGCTGCGTGAGCTGCCCCCGGTCCTGTCGTCGGCGGGCATCGGCGCCGTGCGCCTCGTGCTGTCATCGGCGGCTGACCGGTACGCGAGAGACGAGTCCTGCGCACCAGGCCTGGACCTGATCGCGGCCGACGGCCCGGTGGTGGTCACTCCGCATGGCTATGGGATGGTTCGGCCGGCCGCACCGGTCCCCGCTGACGCGCTGCCCCAGTGGTGGCGCCGCTTTCCCGACGGTGAGTGCGAGGTCGCTGGCGTGCTGGCCCCCTCGCCCGAGTGGGAACGCCGCCTGGCCGTCGGGCAGGCCGCGCTCCTGAGCCAGGGCACCACGCTGCGCCGCGTTCCCGCCGGGCTGGCGCTGGCGCGACCCGGCCAGGATGCCTGGCTCGCTGCCGCCTACAAGGTATGGCCCGACCCGGAGCGGCTCACGATCGTCGTGGACGGTACCGCGCCGAGCGAGACGATTCGCGACGACCTGACGGGCCTGCTGACGCGGCTGGCGCTGTTCGCCACGGGCGGTATCCGGTTGTACTGGCCAAGGGCCGGGGCTGGATTCGGGTCCTTGCTGCAGGAACTGGCAGGCGAAGCCGGCGTCGACCTGATCGCGCCGGCCGCGGACGTGAGCGCCAGCGCGTTCGGCGCGATGTGCCACGGCCCCGCGGGTGCCGCGCCATGGCTGCGGTTCGGCCAGGACGGCAGCGTGAGCGTCCTCGGATCGCTGTACCCTGAGCCGGCCTGGGAGCGGGCGCTTACTGAGACCGCGCTGACCGGACTGCCCGCTGACCTGGTCATTGAGGACGTGGCGGCCGGAGTGTGCGTCTACCGGCCTGATGCGTCGCAGCGCGCCCTGAGCGCGACCGCGCGAAGCCTCTTGCCCGATCCGGCCAGGGTCACCATCGTCGCAGCAGGCGACGCCAGCGCTGAATCCGTCCGGCAGGACGTCACGGCGGTGCTCGGAAGCCTGCCTGGCGAGGCCGCGGACCGCGTGCGCCTCCTGCTGGCTGGCGCGGGCGCAGGCGCGCATGACTCCTATGCGCAGGGTCTCGCCGATGCCTTCGACTGCGAGATCGTCGCGCCGACAGGCCGGTGGACCGCGACTCCGGACGGGCGAGTGCGCGCCCTTCCGGCACCCGGCACCCCCGCCGGGCCAAGTGCTGGCGGGTGGCAGACGTTCTGGCCGGGCCGGGCCGCGCAGGCCGTCGCGGCCGAGCCAGTTCCGGCCGAAGCGCCACGCGCAGTGACCGCCCCAACCGCTCCGGCCTTGCCGGTACCTGACGAGATCGTCGCGGAAAACGTCAGGGCCGCGCCTCCCGCAGGCACAATAGCCGAACCCGCGCCAGCCGAACCCGCGCCAGCCGAACCCGCGCCAGCAGAGGTCGCGCCAGCAGAGGTCGCGCCAGCAGAGGTCGCGCCAGTAGAACCCGCGCCAGTGGAACCCGCGCCAGCCGAGGTCGCGCCAGCCGGGTCGGCCGCGGGCGTCCCAGCTGCCCCGACCGCCATCGTCATGCCGTCTCGAGAGCACCGCTCCACCGCCGCCGAGCGCACGGCCTACCGCGAGTCGACTGAGCACTTCCACGCGCATGCGGTCTCGGTGCGCCAGATGATGACCCAGCGACCCGGCCTGCGATCGGCTGCCGCGGGGGAGTCCTTGGAAGCGGTGGCGACGGACTTCGCGGCCGTCATTGACTACCTCAGCGACGACCGGCAGCTAGTAGCCGCCGCGCTTCGGTCAGGAGGGACCGCCGGGGACCTCCGGGTAGCGTGCGTGCTGTCGGGACTGCGTCGGCTGCCGTCCTTCACCGGCGCCGTCTTCACCTCCGCGGATCGGCCGGCCATGGAGGCCAGCGGCTACGCCGTCGGCCGTGTCCTGGTCGAGCCCGCGTTCGTCGAGGCGTCTTCCTCGCACCAGGCGACCTTGGCCGGAGAGGTTGAGTACGTCATCTGGTCGCAAACCGGCAAGCGGGTAGCGGCACTGCTCGCCGGGGCTGGCCGCGATGAGGTCATCTTCGCCGCCGGGACGTCATACCGCGTGCTCGGGGTGGACCAGGTTGCCGGCGGTAGCGCCAGGCTCAGGGTCTTCCTGCGCGAGCTGGCGGTCTCATACCAGCCAGGCGACGCGGCGGACTGCTCCGCCCCTCGCCCGCTCGATGAGACGGACCAGAAGGTGCTCGAGCGGCTTTTGCCAGCGGCGGCGCTGCGGGACCGCGCGGCCGCCAGCGAAGAGGTGCGGGCCGGGCGCCCGGTCACGGCATCCCCGATCGGCCTCGACGACCACGGCGTCCCGTTCAGCTAAGGATCCGGCCGTGATGAACCTGCGCCGCCTACCGACAGTAGGAGAGAGCAGGAGGCCTTGCGGACATCGACATGATCGGGGACGCTGGGCGCATGGCGAACCCAGGTCGCTGATGATCTGGCCCGGTGACGGATAGGCGGTGACCTGGATGCGGGGGTCGTCCTTGCGAGGAACGCAGCATCGGGTACAGGCCGTGCCTGGTGCTGGATCATGGTGAACCAGACCATGACATCGCATTCGGGCAGCGGCGGTCACGTGGAGCTGCTTCTCGGGGCCTACCTCATGGGCGGGCTTGGTGAGGATGATGCTGCCGCGGTGCGGGCGCACCTCGACGTCTGCGCCATCTGCAGGGCCGAGCACGATGAGCTGGCGCCCGTGACTGGATGGCTGAGCCTTCTGTCCGAGGCGCAAGAGCCGCCGCGCCTGACCGTGGTCGGTGATCCTGACGCTGAGCGCGAGCATGGCAAGCGCCGGGGCAGAGCGCGACGGCCGCGCGGGTCCCGCTGATCATGGCAGGGTCGTAGGCCGCGAACGCAGCTCGGCCGCTTTCAAGTTGAACCTCAGGCGCGGCCGTTGTCGTAGCCGAAGGCATGGACCACCTTTCAGGCACGCTGGACGGACGCGCAGGCTCACGGTCGGCAAGGCCGACCCGGCTGCCGGATCGGATGTCGGTACTCGGCGTGCGGGCCGGGCAGCTACTGGCCTGGCAGCTAATCGTCGCGGCGGGCGCGGTGGCGCTCGTCCGCAGCGGCCCCGTCCAATGGGTGCTTGGCGGAGCGGCGCTTCTTGGCGTGCTGCTCACGGTGCCACGCTGGCACCACCGGTGGGCCTACGAGTGGCTAGGGACGGCATGGGGGTTCCGCCGAGCCCGCCTGCCCGGGCTCGTCGTGACCCAGGCCAAAGTCAGGACCTGCGCCGACGCCGGCATTGTCCATGACGGCGACGGGTTCGCGGTCATGCTCACCCTTCGCCCGAAGCGCACCAGCGGCGCACCGGCCGAGCTGCCCATGGCCTCGCTGGCCCCGCTGCTTGACCCGGCCGACGACCTGGTCAGCGCTGTCCAGGTCGTCATGCAAGACGACCTGGCGGCCAGCGACCCGGCGTTCTGGCCGGCCACCGCCTACACCGAGCTTGGCTATCACCGCGTTCCGCGGTCCCAGACGGCCTGGGTGGCCCTGCGGCACGATCCGCGGGCCGCGGGAAGCTCTCACGGGCCGGCCCCCAAGGCCGCCAGCCTGATCCGCGCGCTGGCCGGGCGGGGGTTGCGAGTCACCGATCTGACTGGAGACCTCGTCTTGAGCGCGGAGCTGGTGGGCGCTGGCCCGGCCAGGCAGTTCTTGCGCCAGTCGATGCTGGCACCCGAGCCGGCTCGTGCTGACCAGGCCGGGGCCGTCGGCCTTCCGATCCACCGCTGGGAGTCTTGGAACAGCCAGGCCGCGCAGCACGTCACCTACTGGCTCAGCCGCTGGCCCGCGGCGGGAATCCACGGACTTCAGCAGGCTCTGGCGATCGTTCCCGCCCTCTCCGTGACGACCGCGGTGACCATGACCCGTGGCGGCCGCAACGGGCTCGCGCTCACTGTGACGATCCGGGTCTGCGCCGAGCCAGGCGCCGACCGGGCAGCGATCGCCCAGGCGGTCGCCGGCGCCGCGGCCTCTTGCAGCGCGCGGCTGGTGTCCATGGACGGCGACCACGCCGCGGGCGTGCTGGCCACGCTGCCGATCGGCCGCGGCCCGGCGACCGCCGCCGGGTGGGCCGGCCGTCATGCCGAAGGGCCTGGTCGCCTGGCCACGGTGCTTACCGTCACGCCCGGCGGGGTGGTCCTGGGCGAGGAGGCCGGCGCCGCGGGCGCGGGACAGCACATTGCCTGGCCGGCCTTCGCCGCGGCCACGGGGACGCACAGCGCGGTGATCGGTGATCGGCTGCTGCCGCGCCTGCTGGCCGTGCGGGCCCTCGCGACGGGGGCCCGGCTGCACGTGGTGACTTCACAGCCGGATGGCTGGCTCGCGTTGCGTGGCTCCGCCGGGATGCCGGCCGGGCGGATGACCGTTGCCAGGCCCGGGACGCAGCCGCCGCCTGACGGTACGAGCGCGTCACCCTGGATGATCATCGACGAGACCCGGTCCCCGGCCGCTATCGCCCGCCGCCCCTGGCAGGCAATCGTCACCGTGCTCGGCTCGGGACAGGACGTGCCCGCAGCGCTGCCCAGCCCGGACGCGATCTTGCTCCAGCGGACCACGTCGCGGGGCGCCGCGGCCGTGATCGCGGCGCTAGGCCTGTCCTCGTCGATCGCGCCGGCGCTCGAGCGGATGCCCGACGACGTCGTCGCGGTGGCTACGCCGGGCTCGGTCAGGTTCGCCGGACTCGCACCGCATCGATCCGAGCGGGCCGCGCTGACGCAGTCGCTGCGGCAGCCGGCGGCTACTGGTTCATGAGGCGCTGGAACACGCTCCGGCTCATGCCCCAGTGCTTCTCGTAGAAGAGGAACTTTCCCTCGACGTCGTCCTTGCGCCTGCTCGCGCCGCGCACGTCGATCTCCAGATGGCAGGCGCGGATCCCTGGCTCGAATCGCACCGCGTAGCCTGCCTTCCACACGCGCAGGCACAGATCCTGCCCAGAGTGATAGCGGAAGCGCTCGTCGAAGCCGCCGATCTTGCGGAACAGCTCCGCCCTGATCGCGAACAGGCCCTCAGATACCCAGTCAACCGGCCGGCCGGCCGGCGCCGCGTGCGCTATCTCCAGGTTCAGCGTGTCCCGGTGCTTGCGGGCGAGCTGACGCAGGTGCTCTTGCAGTGGCAGGCCGGGCGTTAGCATCTTGTCGATGTGCTCGAGGAGATGGCCGCGGGCGTCATGCACCGGGTGCATGGTGTAGCCGTAGTTCCACGGCGCCGGATGCTCGGAGCGGTCGACGAGCAAGCCGCCGACCAGGCCGAGGGTGTCGTCGGACAGCCATTGCCTGACCGTGCTGACCAGGCCGGCCGATCTCAGCTCCAGATCGGCGTCGGCGAAAAGGATGAGCTCGGTGCCATCCAGGTACGGCAGCAGCCGGTTCCGGTTGGCGGGAGCGCCGCCGTTGGCCTGAGCGCGCACCAGCGTCACGGTCGGGAATGACTCAGCCACATAGTCGGCGGACCCATCGTCGGAAGCGTCGTCAAGAACATAGACATCGTCGAATTCCTCGTCGGCCAGGCTCGCGAGCAGTCGGCCGAGGCTCTCCCGCATGTTGTAGTTCGGAATGGCGATAACCGTGCGCATAGCCGGTGAGGCTATCCCAGCGACTTTGTCGCGTACAGGGTGCTGGCGGCCCGCTTCGACCGTCTCAGTCGGGTTGGGTTTGGTCGAGGAGAATGGGGGCGCTTTGGCGGTGGTTACGATCGGGGGCATGGCTGGTGATTTGTTCGTGGGGCGGGGTCGGCAGGTGGGGGTGCTGCGCGATCTCCTGGCGGAGGTGAAGGCGGGGGTTGGCGGGGTCGTGCTGGTCGTGGGGGAGCAGGGGGTAGGGAAATCAGCACTGCTGCGCGCTGGACTCGCCGATGCGGAGGATTCGGGGGCTCGGCTGCTGTGGGGGGTGGCCGATGAGCTTGGGCAGCGGATTCCGTTGTGGCTCCTTCTCCCT
>DATKFV010000075.1:0-17721 GCA_035511035.1 Streptosporangiaceae bacterium | reverse complement strand
GGGGAGATGTAGTAAAAGCACTTGGCAGTTGCACACACACAGCATAGGCCTGGAAATCAACAGCCAGGCCTCTTTAATTTTGTGAGCGTCTATCGTGAATTATGACTCATATTCGCCCGCTGCCACTAAGCTCGGCGAGATCTGGACGTCTATTTCTAGCCTCGGGTACGCGATCACCGACGAGGACTCCATCGGCCTTCCGCAGAAGTTCCGTGAGAACTTCGGCCCGACCTACTTCAACAACCAGGTGCTGCGCCATGACCCCGGAGACTGGCCGGTGGACCGCAAGCGGGCCCGCGACGTGATCCGCTACTGGTGGCAAGAAGACCTGCTGAAAGTCGATGAATTCGACAGCATCACCATCACCGATCGGGCCGACATACCTGGTAAGCGCGAGCACAACCGGATCGAACTGCTGAAGGATCCGCAGGCCGAGGAACTCGCCCGGACCCTTCTTAGCCTGGTACCGCCGCAAGAACGGCAATCCGACGGCACGTTCGGGATTAACCTATTCCGCACCTACACGAATGTCGTGACTACTCCTCATCATGATAATGAGGAATATATAATTATTTATGTCATGAACCGGATAGGGGATGGCGCGGAGACCTATCTCTACGAACCCGGCGACGTCACCGGCGACGGCGAAGTGACCGGCGAGCCGATCCTGCGGCAACAGCTAGATCCAGGTCAGATGATCATCTTCAGGGATGACCGGTTCAAGCACGGCGCGACCCCGCTCGTGCCACCGCCAGGCCAGAAGGCGGTGCGAGACGCGCTGGTCTGCACGGTCGACTATCGCTCGACCTATCTCGAACCCGCGAGCTAATGCTTCACTCACCCCTGAAGGTTGATTAGGACCCGATATTTCCGTATCGTGCGAGACGTGGAGGGGAAATCACGGGGCGAGTCTGGCACGTCTGACCCGGCATCATTGGCGACCTGCGCTGGTCCCGCCCATGTCGGCGCCGCCGACAGGGCTGGCTATGTGCGGAGGGTCGCCTATTGCCGCGAGCGCTAACCCCGGAAGCCGCCCGCACCGCGGTACTGTCGGAGTTCGAGCTGATACGCGCGGACCTGGAGAACCTTGTCCGGATACCTTCGGTCAGCGCGGACGGGTTCGATCCGGCTGAGGTCCAGCGGTCCGCCGAGTACGCGGCGGACTGGTTAGAGCGGTCCGGGCTCCAGGGCGTCAGGCTGCTCGAGGTCGACGGCGCTCATCCGGCGGTCTTCGGCGTGACCCCGGGGCCCCCCGGCTCACCCAGCGTGCTGCTATACGCCCATCACGATGTCCAGCCGGCCGGGGTTGACGAGCTCTGGACATCGCATCCGTTCGAGCCGGTCGAGAGGGACGGACGGCTGTTCGGGCGGGGAACCTCCGATGACAAGGCCGGCATCGCTGTCCACGCCGCCGCGCTGCGGGCGTGGGAAGGCCGCCCGCCCGTGACCGTGGCCGCGTTCATCGAGGGCGAGGAGGAGATCGGCTCGGCGCACCTGGCCGATTACCTGGCCAAGTACGGGGACCTGCTGAAGGCCGACGCCATCGTGCTGGCCGACTGCGCGAACTGGACGATCGGCCAGCCCGCGCTCACCACGTCCCTGCGCGGCATCATCGACTGCATCGTCGAGGTAAGGACGCTCGATCACGCCGTGCACAGCGGCATGTACGGCGGGCCGGTCCCCGATGCGCTGACGACCTTGTGCAAGCTGATCGCTACCCTGCACGACCGCAAGGGCAACGTGGCCGTCAGGAACCTGCGGACCAGCCCTACCCAGGGACTGGCCCTCGCGGAATCGGAACTGCGCCGGGTCGTCGGCTTGCGGCCAGGGGTCCGGCTGCTCGGCAACGGCCCGCTCACCCATCGTCTCTGGACGAGGCCGGCGATCGCGGTACTCGGAATCGACGCGCCGTCAACGACCGAGTCCGGCCACAAGCTGGTGCCGATCGCTCGCGCGAAGATCAGCGTCCGCCTCGCGCCCGACGACGATACGCGGCGGGCGTTCCTGGCCGTGGCCGAGCACCTGCACACCCGGGCGCCCTGGGGCGCCGAGGTCAAGGTCGAGCTGAGCACCGAGGGCGAGCCGCATCGGGTCGACGCGTCCGGGCACGCCTTCGAGGCGTTCCGTCAGGCGTGCCTGCACACCTGGGGCCGGCTGCCGGTGGAGCCGGGCACCGGCGGGTCATTGCCGTTGGTGAGCGCGCTGGCAGCGGCCTATCCCGATACGGCCTTGCTGCTCACTGGCGTGGAGGATCCTGATAGCAAGGCGCACGCCGAGAACGAGAGCGTCCACCTCGATGAACTGGTCCGCTGCTGCGTCAGCGAGACGCTGTTCCTTAGCCACCTGGCCGGGCCGGCCTAGCAGCCGCGAACGACTTGACCTTGACCCTGCGTCAACCTCCGACCATGGCGTCATGACCACGAATCACCTTCAGCCGGCGCTGGCCGTGCTGGCCAAGGGCTTGCGCAAGTCCTTCGGCGAGCGACTGGTGCTCGACGGGATCGACCTCGCCGTCGCCGAGGGCAGCGTCTACGCCCTGCTCGGCCCGAACGGGTCAGGCAAGACCACGACCGTGCGGATCTTGTCGACGCTGCTGCGGCCCGACGGCGGCACGGTCAGGGTCGCCGGGCACGACCTCGCGACCGAGCCCGGCGCGATCCGCGCCGCGATCGGCGTCACCGGCCAGTTCTCAGCGATCGACACCTTCCTGACTGGCCAGGAGAACCTCATGCTCATGTCCGACCTGCACCACCTCGACCGGGCCGAGGGCCGGCACCGCGCGGCCGAACTGGTCGCCAGGTTCGACCTGGAGCAGGCCGCGCGCCAGCCGACGGCAACCTACTCGGGCGGCATGCGGCGCCGACTTGACCTGGCGATGACCCTCATGGGCGAGCCCAGGCTGATCTTCCTCGACGAGCCCACCACCGGCCTTGATCCCCGCAGCCGGCGCACGATGTGGCAGATCATCGGCGACCTGGTCGCTGGCGGCGTCACGATCTTCCTGACCACGCAGTACCTGGAGGAGGCCGACCAGCTGGCCGACCTGATCGCGGTCCTTGACCACGGCAAGCTCGTCGCCGAGGGCACGCCCGATCAGCTCAAGGGGCTGATCCCTGGCGGCCGCAACCTTGACGACGTGTTCTTCGCCCTGACCGGGGACCAGGACGGGCAGCAGGACGGCCAGCAGGAGGCGGGCCGGCGATGACCGCCATGACCTATGCCCTGCGCGACTCGGCCACCATGTTCCGCCGTGACCTTCAGCACGCGCGGCGAGTGCCGGCGCTGACGATCAGCGGCCTGATCGTCCCGGTCGTGCTGATGCTGCTGTTCGCCGGCGTCTTCGGGCACGCGCTCGGGGCCACGCTCGCCGCTCAGTCGGCCGGGACCAGCTATATCGACTTTCTCGCCCCTGGCATCCTGGTGATGACAGCGGGATTCACGGCCGAGTCGACTGCTATCAGCGTCTGCACTGACATGAACGAGGGCATCATTCCGAGGTTCCGCGCGATGGCGATCGCCCGGGCCAGCGTGCTCACCGGTCAGGTCGCCGGCGGCGCCGTGCGCGCGATGATCAGCGGGACTCTCGTCGTCGCCGTCGCCGTGCTGCTCGGCTTCCGGTCGTCGGCGTCCCCGGTCGCCTGGCTCGCGGCAGCGGGCGTGTTCGCGCTGCTGGCGATCGCGCTGACCTGGATCACGGTCGCGTTCGGCCTGCTTTCCAAGACCCCGGCCGGAGCGAACAGCCTCGCGCTCATTCCCGCGTTCCTGCCGTTCATCAGCAGCGCCTTCATCCCCGTCAGCGAGATCTCCGGCGCGGGCGTGCGCTGGTTCGCCGCTAACGAGCCCTTCACCCCCATCATCGACACGCTTCGCGGCCTCATGACCGGCGCCGTCAGCGGCCACGATGCCGCGCTCGCGATCGCGTGGTGCGTGGGGCTGGCACTCGCCGGGTACCTGTGGGCACGGGCGCTGTACAACCGTCCCTGGCGGGCATAGCGATCGCGGGAGGTGATCGATGCTGACGATCGGGCAGCTGGCCGACTACACCGGGGTCACGGTCAGGGCCGTGCGCCACTACCACGAGCGGGGCCTGCTCGCCGAGCCGGAGCGGGACGCGTCTGGCTACCGCCGCTATGGCGCTCAGGCGGTCGTCGACCTGATCCAGATCAAGACGCTGGCCGAGGCTGGCGTGCCGCTGTCGCGGGTCAAGGAGCTGATCAGCGCCCCGCCGCCGGAGTTCTCGGCCGCGCTCGCGGAGATCGACCACGACCTGCGAGCCAAGATCCGCGACCTGACCAGGCACCGGCGCCAGATCGCCGACCTGGCCAGGGGCGGAACCGAGCGGCTGTTCCTGCCACCCGAGATCGCCGACATACTCGTGGTGCTCCGGGCGATGGGAGTCAGCGAGCGGACGGTGCGGATCGAGCGGGACGGCTGGATCCTGGCCGCGGCGCTGACCCCCGAATCGGTCGGCGTATGGGCGAAGGAGAAGGCGGCGGCGCTGGCCGACCCGCGGTTCAGGGATCTATATCTCGCCTGCGACGAGGCATTCGACTGGGATCCGGCTGACCCGCAGCTTGCCGACCTGGCCGCCCGGCTGGCCACGTGGGACGCGCAACGCCAGCTCGCAGGCTCCGCTCCCAGCCAGCCGCGCGGCCACGCCATGGCCATGACGCTGATGAACACCCACATAGCAGCCGTATCGCTAGCCTGGACCCACCTCAGCGAGGCCGCCCCCGAAGGCTGACCTCCACTGCGAGGATCAGGGGATTCTGAGATTGCCGGTAGCGTGGGGAGCATGTTCGCAGCCGCGCTGGTCAATCTTTACACGAACGACATCGAGGCTGGGATTCGCTTCTATCGCGACCTACTCGGGTTCGATGAGACCTTTCGGACTCCGCGCGAGGGAACCCCAGAGCACGTCGAACTGCGCCTCAACGGGTTCACCCTCGGCCTCGGCACGGTCGAGGCGGCGCGGCGGGTTCATGGGGTCGAAGCCGCGCCCGGGAGCCCGGCCATGGTCATCGTCATCTGGACTGACGACGTCGATGAGGCCTTCGAGGCACTGGTGGCCGCCGATGTCCCAGTCCTCCAGTCGCCGCACGACACCGGCAACAACAACCGCAATGCCCTGCTAAGCGACCCCGACGGCAACCTAGTGGAAATCGTCGCCAAGAGATCGTGAGCCGCAGCGCAGCGGGCCTGGCCCACTCCGGCGCCATGATCAGGAAGTCAGTCACTGCGGACCTCGCATACAACTCTCCGTGATCACGGTGACTACCATGATCACGGCGATTGGGTCCGCGGAATCCGCATAGGCGGTTCCGTGATCACGCGCCTGCCGCTAATGCCGACCGTGATCACGGGGATCGTTGTGCGGATTCCGCGGTGCGATATGCCGTGATCATGGGGGGCGCCAAAATCCTGGAGATTCGTGTGCGGATTCGAGGCCGAGCGTGGTCAAGGGCGGGGGCAGCCATTGGCTAGGCCAGTCGTGGCAGTCTGAGTCAGGCTGCGGGCATGATGGTTCTGGTGAGGCGGGTGGGAGGAGACCCATGAGTTTTGCGATGAGCCGGGCTGAGCGGGAGCAGTTCCTTGCCCGGGCGCACGTCGGGGTGCTGAGCCTGGTCGACAGCGGCAAGCCACTAAGCGTGCCGGTCTGGTACGGGTACGAGCCGGGCGGCGCGGTCACGGTAGTGACCGGACGGGCGACCAGGAAGGTGCGGGTGATCGGCGAGGCCGGCTGGCTGAGCCTTTGCGTGCAGGACGAGTCGTGGCCGTATAAGTACGCGACCGCGTCCGGGCCCGCGGCGGTAGCCGGCCCGGCCAGCCATGCGGTCCAGCTCGCGATGGCCGCCAGGTACCTGGGCGACGAAGGCGGCGAGCAGTACATGGCCATGGTCACCGCCAGCGGCGAGGCTGACGAGCAGGTGGTGATCGAGATGACGCCCCAGCACTGGCTGACCGCCGACTACGGCAAGCCCGACTCCCACGACAGCTAGCCTTTACCCGCAAAGCGGAACCCTGGCCGGTCGTAGAGATGCCGTGATTCGCCCATCGCCAAAATGGCAGAACTCGGCCGACAGCTCATGGGCGGGATAATCGCGTCGCAACAGGCTGGTGGTCGCCATAAGAATGGTACGGCAAGTACTATCCGTTATTTAAGGTCAGATACTCAGACAGGAGACGGCGTCGCGAAGCAAGCCCAGCGCCCCGCCGATGTTCCGCGATCATGCCCGGAGCCCCGCGCGCTCCCCAGGCGAGTTTCCGTGATCATGTCCGGAGGCCAAGTTACGGACGATCACACGGGTAATAAGCCGCCGGACGTCCGTGATCATTGACTTTTCATGATCACGGAGATCTGGGAGGGATCCCGAGTGCCGTATATTCTTGCAGATGTTCGCAACTATATGCAGTTCCTGCTAGAGTGCTTGTCGGCGGCCGGTCACGCTACGAGTCAGGGGTCCGCCACAGCGGGCCTGAGGTGGGCACATGTCTAAGGTCTTGAGCAAGCTGCCGATAGGCGAACGAGTCGGTATCGCCTTCTCCGGCGGATTGGACACGTCGGTCGCCGTGGCGTGGATGCGTGAGGGCGGCGCCATCCCTTACGCCTACACCGCCGACATCGGCCAGTACGACGAGCCCGACCTAGCCGCAGTGCCCGAGCGGGGCCGGGCGTTTGGCGCCGAGCAGGCCCGGCTAGTCGACTGCTGCGCCGCGCTGGTCGAGGAGGGCTTGGAGGCACTGACCTGCGGCGCCTTCCACATCCGGTCGGCCGGGCAGACCTACTTCAACACCACGCCACTCGGCCGGGCCGTGACGGGCACCTTGCTGGTGCGGGCGATGCGCCAGGACGACGTCTCCATCTGGGGCGACGGGTCCACCTACAAGGGCAATGACATCGAGCGGTTCTACCGCTACGGCCTGCTCGCCAATCCAAGCCTGCGGATCTACAAGCCCTGGCTCGACGGGGCGTTCGTCGCCGAGCTCGGCGGCCGGCATGAGATGTCGGCTTGGCTCACCGAACGTGGCTTGCCTTACCGCGACTCCGCCGAGAAGGCCTACTCCACTGATGCCAATATCTGGGGCGCTACCCACGAGGCCAAGCGCCTGGAATTCCTCGACACGCCGATGGAGATCGTGACCCCGATCATGGGCGTCAGGTTCTGGGATCCCGACGTCGAGATCCAGGCCGAGGACGTCACAGTGGACTTCGAGCACGGCCGGCCGGTCCGGGTGAACGGCCGTGAGTTCGCCAGCGCGGTCGACCTGGTCAGGGAGGCTAACCGGATCGGCGGCAACCACGGCCTCGGGATGTCGGACCAGATCGAGAACCGCATCATCGAGGCCAAGAGCCGGGGAATCTACGAAGCGCCTGGTATGGCTCTGCTGCACCTTTGCTACGAGCGGCTGCTCAACGCCATCCACAACGAGGATACGATCGCCTCTTACCACGTTGAGGGGCGCCGGCTCGGGCGGTTGCTTTACGAGGGGCGCTGGTTCGACCCGCAGGCGCTCATGCTCCGCGACAGCCTGTACCGCTGGGTCGGCTACCCGGTCACGGGAAGCGTCACCGTGCGCCTGCGCCGGGGCCAGGACTACTCGGTCCTCGACACTTGCGGCCCGAACCTCAGCTACCACCCAGAGAAGCTGTCCATGGAGCGCACCCAGGATCCGGCGTTCTTCCCTGACGACCGCATTGGCCAGCTGACCATGCGCAACCTCGACATCGCCGACTCGCGGAACAAGCTGGAGCAGTACGCCTCCCGCGGCCAGTTCGGGTTGCGCCGAGGCCTGATCGGCGAGCTGGCCCCAGGCGGCGCGGAGGCCATCGCGGCGATCAGCCTCGAGGCCGAGACCATGACGACAAGCGCCGGCGCACTCGACCACGCGGCGATCGAGTCAGGCACGGACTGATGATCTGCCAGCGCCACGCCAGGCTGGCTGTCACCTGGCCTGGTTCGCGAGCCGGGACCGCATGACGAACAGCGCCTTGCGTGCGGCCTTGGCGACTGACTTAGCGGGATGAGTCCGCCCGATCACTTCGAGAACGGGGCCGGTCGGCGGCGCTGCCTTCTTGCCGAGATCGCCGACCACTCGGACCTGTACCGTCTCGCCGCCGACGATAGCCAGGCAGGCGAGCAGGCCCTCGTCGCCCGCCGTCACCAGCCGGTGAGCCAGCACGTAGGCGAAGCTGTCCAGGTCGGCTGGATCGTAGACCTCCTTCGGGTCCAGCATGCTGTGATCGGCCAGCCAGCACAGCGCGAAACCTCGGACGGCCGGTCCCTCGCTCGCCAGCTCGCGGATGTATGGCTCCGCTAGCTCCGGCCCGATCTCGGACATGATGACCAGTGCGATGTTCTGTGCAGCCGGGTCAGGGACTCGCCGCACAGCCGCGGCCAGCTCGGCCAGTGCCTGCTCGGGCGACCGGCGCTGCCGCCACTCGTCGATCTCGGCGGCCAGCGACATCCAGTCGTCGCGGTCGGTACCGGTTAGCAGCTCCTCGGCCGAGGCGTCCGCCCACCGGCCGGCGAGCGGGACGTCGAAGCCTGCAGCCGCCAGCAGCCGTCGTATCGCGGCCAAGCCGGCCGGGGTGAGCTCGACCTCGCCGGACGGCAGCCGGCCGGCCGGGTCCTCGTCCGCACCGGGCATATCCACGCACCGGACCGCCCCGGCCAGTTCCAGCACGTCCATGAGGTCGCTGATGGAAGTGCCGACGTGAGCCGCCAGGCTCTTCTCGGACCACGAGTCGAATTCGAACATCTCACGTAGCGCCAACGCCGCGAGCTCGGCCAACTCGGCCAGCGGCACCGGACCCCGTTCCACATACGGCCGGATCAGCAGAGGCAGGACCAGGCTGTCGATACCGCTGTCAACGTCGGGCCAGAACGACCAGGCCTTCGGGTGCCGCTGCATGGTCATCGGCCCGGCCTCAAGCAGCACGTCCAGGGCCCGGTCGAACATCTCGGCCGGGCTGGCCGACAGCGCCAGGCCGCGCTTGGTGGCCACCATTTTGCCGTGCCGGACGCGGACGACCCCTGCCTTCTTGGCCCAGGTGAACACCAGGCGCAGCACCGGCAAGTCCGCCGAGGTGCGGGTCTGATGTACCTCGCCGCCGACCCGCTCCTCGACCGCGTCGCCGGTGCCCAGTAGCTCGACCAGCTCCCTCGCGTCAGCCAGCCGAAGATTCCCGCTCTGGGTGAGCTGGCGGCCGGCTCCGGCGAACTCGGCCAGCTTGGCGAACATCGCGAGCACCGGTGCGCTCGTCCGCGATTCCTCGATCACCGCGTCGGGAGGCAGCACCACTGGAGGCAGGGGCGGGATCAAGTCCTCGTCGTCGAGGTCATCACCGTGGGCAGCGGCCGAGGTGAACAGGGACTTGGCCATCCCGAAGTTCGCTGGGTTATCCATCTCGGCAATGAAGTCAGCCGCCGCCTTGGTAGCCGTCGCGCGCAAGGCCGGGCCGGACGAAGACCCCGGCGCGAGCAGCCCCCGAGCCGCCAGGTAGTCGGTGAGCGCGGCGACGCTGCCAGGAATCGTGACGCTATCTTCGGTGGACACGCTGAGCTTGCGCGGGCACCACCCGAGCAGGAACTCGGTCACGTCGCCGGTGGCCCACTGGCCCAGGTGCCCGTCGCCGTAATCGAACTTCCAGTCCAGCGCCATCGCCGCGTCGCCGACCGCGATGCTGGTGAGCCCAACGTCCAGCTGACGCTCATCGCGCAGCCAGCGGTCGAACCCGTCGAGCAGCCAGTCCTTGGCTCGCTCGAAGCCGGCCAGATCGTCCTGACGGATCTGCAATCTCATGGCCCAAGCGTTCCACCTCGCACCGACAAAAGGCGGCCGATCTGGCCAGCCGGGCGGCGCGGCCGCCAGGCTGGCTACGAAGTCGCCGCCGATCTTGCCCACCGCTCCCACTTCAACGGGTGAGGCGGGAGCGGACTTGGCTGGCCTCGGGGGTATCTAGATCGGTGTAGAGCGACAGTGCCCCTTCCCAATGGCGGTGGGCGCGGGCGGTGTCACCGTCGGCCTGGTAACCGCGGGCCAGGCCGTCATGGGCCCTGGCTTGCTCGTACTTGTGGCCGCTGCGGTCGGCGAGTTCTAGCGCAGCCTCGTGCTTGGCCCGGCTCTGGGCGGTCAGGCCAGCACCCGCCAGGGCTTCCCCCAGGCTGTTCAATGCCCCGGCTTCGCCGTTGCGGTCACCCAGCTCGCGGAAAAGGATCAGGGCTTTCCTGATGTGCTCATCGGCCCGGTCGTAGCGGTCTTGGAGCAGGTCGAGCTCACCGAGATAGGCGAGGGCGTATGCCTCACCCGTAGGGTCGGCGATATCGCGGGCCAGCGTCAGGGCCTGTCGCTGGTGCTCGGCCGCCCGCTGGTAGCGGCCACGCCAGCGGTCCACGCACCCGAGCAGGCTGAGCGCCCGGACCTGGCCGATCTGGTCGCCGACCTCGCCGTGCAGGCGCAAGGCTTGACGGATGTACTCGCAGGCTTGCTGGTCCCGGCCTTGCCTGGAGTGCGTCGCGCCGAGATTGGCCAGCGCCGTTCCTTCCGAAGCCTGGTCACCGGCGCGCACCGCGGCCCGGTGCGCGTGGGCGTGGATGATGATCGCCTCGGCGAAGTGGCCTCCGGCGTCGAGGTAACGGAACAAGATCTCGGCCAGGCGGGTCGCATGGCCGGGCCGATCATGGCAGGGCCGACCGTGGTCGGCCGCGTACACGATCGTGGCCGTCATGTTGGCCCGCTCAGCGTCCAGCCAGGCCAGCGCCGCTGCCTGGTCAGGAAACGGCGGGTCAGGGACAGGTGAAGCAGCCTCGATGCGAGGTCTACGGCTAGCTTCGGCGGGAAAGGCGGTATCCATGGCGGCCGCGGCCGCACCGAGGTAGTAGTCCGACAACCGAGTGAGCGCCGTCCGCCGATCCTGCTCATCGTCGTGAGCGACAGCGAGTTCGCGGGCGTAGGCGCCGAGCAGGTCGTGCAGTCCGTATCGCCCTGGACCGACAGCCTGGAGCAGATAGGCGCGCGCGAGGACGGCGAGCATGCGACCCGCCTCCCCGGTCGTGACGCCGGCGAGCGCCGCCAGTGCCTGCCGGTCGACGCTCGGACCAGGGTGCAGCCCGGCGAGCCGGAATGCGCGGGCGGCGGCACCATCCAGATGGCGGTAGGACCAGGAGAACACGGTTCGTACGGCCGTGCTGGCGTCCCCTCCGGCGTCCATCAGGTCCAGGCGCCGCCGCCCGTCCGCAAGCTCGGCCGCCAGGTCGGCTAGGGGGACCGTTGGCCGGGCGATCGCAAGCTCAGCGGCCACCCGCAGCGTGAGGGGCAGCCGAGCGCACAGCTCGGCGAGCTCGGTCACGCTGGCGGGGTCATCGTTCACCCTGGCACCGATCATCGCGCGGAGCAGCACGACTGCTTCCGGCAACGGCAGCAGGCCCAGGTCGATCCGGTGGGCACCGTCCCTGGCCACCAGGCCGGCCAGGGAGTCACGGCTGGTCACCAGCGTCACGCACCCCGGAGCGCCGGGCAACAGCGGCCGGACCTGCGCTACCTCGCTGGCATTGTCGAGCAGGATCAGCATCTGCCGCCCAGCGAGCAGGCTCCTGTACCGCGCCGCGCGCTCCTGGGTGTCCGCCGGGATGTCGCACCCGGCCACGCCCATCGTGCGCAGGAACCTCGATAAGGCCTCGCCCGCCTCCATGGGCTGGCCAGGCGCGTAGCCGCGCAGGTTGACATAGAGCTGACCATCGGGGAAATGCGGGGCCACCTGATGGGCCCATCGCAACGCGAGCGCCGTCTTTCCCACCCCGGCGGTCCCGCCGATCGCCGAAATCACCATGGTCGACTGGAACGTGGCGGGCTTGAGCACCGCGCTCAGCGTCGCCAGCTCCTCATCCCGGCCGACGAAGTGCCGGATCGCTCCGGGAAGTTCCCGCGGGACCGCGGGGACCGCGGGAACCGGTCCGGCACCCGGGTAGACCGGTGCGGGCTCCGTCACGGCCAGCCCAGGGTCGGACGTGAGGATTCTCTGGTGCAGGTCACGCAGATCGGCGCCAGGTTCCATGCCGAGTTCGCCGACCAGCACCCGCCGCGCATCGGCGTAGGCAGCGAGCGCCTCGCCCTGCCGGCCGCAGCGGTACAACGCCAGCATCAGCAGCGCATGGAAGTGCTCACGCAGCGGAAGCGACCGCGCGAGACCACGCAGTTCACCGATCACGTCACCATGCCGGCCCAGGTGCAGGTCGGCATCCAGGCGGGCCTCGAGCGCTTGGAGGTGCATCTCATCCAGTCGCAGAGCTTCGCGCTCGGCCAGCGCCTGCGATCCCACATCGGCGAGTGGCTCACCCCGCCACAGCGACAACGCCGCCAGGGATAGCTCAGAAACCGACTGCCATGAGCCCGTCCGCTGCGCTGCCCGCGCCGACGCTAACAGCTCATCGAAGCGAGACACGTCGAGCTCTTCAGTGCCCGCGCTGATCAGGTAACCGTGCGGCCGCGTGCTGATCCGCTCGCGTCCAGCCTGGCCCATGGCCTGACGAAGCCGCTTCACGTAGTTCTGAACCGTCACCCGCGCCGACGCCGGGGGCGCCGACCCCCACAGCAGGTCGACCAGCTCCTCCAGCGTCACGACCCGGTTGGCGTTGAGCAGCAGCGCGGCGAGTACTCCACGCTGCTTTCCCTGCGGCATCGGGACAGCCCTCCCGCCGCAACGCACGACCAGGGGGCCGAGCAGGCCGAACTCCATTTCGGCGGTCATCACTGGTTCACCGCTAGAGTGCCGCTCGATCATCTCTGCCCGACCGGCTGACCCTGAGCGCATGTAAACTCCCTGGTGTGGCTGTCCCGGTCGTTAGACGGCTCCGCCACCTCCTAACTCATCGGCCGCCGCCGACCTCACCACCGTCACCGGCACCAGCGGCGACTAGCCGATCGTGTACTCGTACGGGATCGCGATCACGTCCGAGCCAGTGAGCCCGCCCGCGCCGAGCTCGTTGAAGGCGGCGAATACGTCGACGTACAGGGTTCCGTGCACCACGGTCCCGGCGGTGCCGTCACGCGACGGGGTGATCGTCAGGTCGATCGTCCGGCTCTGTGCCGGCGCGACTAGCGCGTGTTCAGGTCTATCAGCCGAGGAGTTCGTTGAGGCGGTCGCCGACCACGGAGAAACCAGGACGGGGTTCACACTCGTAGTACCAGGCCTTCCGCCGGCGCATGAGGGGCTCGCCATTGTCGGCCCAGGTGAACTTCGGCTTCCGCAAGGCCTTCCGGAACACCGCGTCGGCTGTGTCCGGGTAAGCGGCGGCGAGGCGACGGAACGGCAGCGGGCCGATCGTCTCCGCCCGCAGATACCCCATCAGCACGTCGGCGTATCGCTTGTCGGCCGCGAGAGCCGGATCGGCGAACAGCTCGCGCAACATCCCGTACTCGTTGTAAAAGTTGAGCCCGTCAGTCTCGTCATAGATCATGCCGACGGTGTCAGCGTCGGCGAGGTCGGGCGGGAACTCGAAGGCGGGCCCGTTCACGCCAGGGAGGTTCGCCGCGGCCGCTGGGCGGCGGGCTGACGGGCCAGCGCGGCCTCCTGCCAGCGGCGGTAGTGGCCGTTGATCCGTTCCTCGGCTTCGGCGGGCGGAAGGACCACCTCGTCGCTGCCGAAGAACTCCATGAACGCGGCCCTATCCTGCCGCATCTGCTTCCAGCCCTGCTCGATATTCCTGGGATTGCGGTAGACCAGTTCGGGCAGTCTCGTTGCCAGCTCAAGCGCGACCTGCGCGATGTGGGCCGCGCCGGACTTGTCGTAAACGCTCGGCGCGCCGGACACCAGCCAGGCATCAGCGACCGGACGGATGGGCACGAGGCGGGCGATCAGGAATCCGCGCCGGGGCAGCAGCCGGAAGACGGCCGGGCCGACGTTGGAGTAAGTCCGGTACTCCAGGTCATCGATGAGATTCAGCAGGACGAGCGAGTCGCGGTCCTTGCCGCGAATCTCGAAGATCCCCTCCACCGGGTCGCGCCAGCCGAGCAGCATCTCCCGGTCAGCCGCGGTCAGACCCGGCTGGTCGGCCAGGAAGCGGTCAAGCACGGTGCTGCCGTTCGGCAAGCGGTACTGGAGCGCGAACCGGTCGATGACATTGATCGCATCACCCTCGGCCAGCGCTTCGCCACGATCGCTGGCCTCCGCCACGAACCTCGCCAGGTGCCGCTCGTACCGCGGGCTGACCGCGAGATCGACCAGGGCCCGCTTCAGCTCCGCGCTGCGCGCGATGAGTGCGCCGAGAGCCGGCTTCGTGTCATCGTGGTTCATCGTCTGAGATGCCACTTCACTCCTCTGCCGAGCTGAGCGCGGCCAGCTGGCGGTTACCGCGAGGCGGTCGAACGGCTCGCACTCGACGGGGTCATCCTCGGACCAGTACTCGACCGGTGAGTCGCCTTTGTACGCCACGCGGACCGGGTAGTCCTGTCCAGGGTCGCGGGCGAGCGTCGCTGAACTCGCTGCTGGAGGCTGATACGTCCATATAGGAACCCTAGTGCGACCCGGCTGGGATCGCCCACGGCCGACTCACCATTGAATGCATTAGCAGCAAATAAACCAGCCGACGCGTCTGCGTCATTCGCCGGGTTCCTTGAGTGCCTGGGCGGTGGCCGAGTCAGCTGGGTAGAAGGCTTCGATCACGAGCAACGAAAGTACCCATGATGGGCGCCTCGGAGTTCAGGTTCGGTACGCGTCGCGGCGGTGGCGGACTGAAGGTATCTCGACCTGGTGCTTTGCCTCGTCTATGCGGTAGATGATCCGGTAGGTTCCACGCCTGGCCGAGTGGTAGCCGGCGAATGGTTCATCTAGCGGCTTGCCTGCCCGGTAGGGGTTGACGGCGATCGAGCCCTCGATGGTTTCCATGGCAGCCAGAGCGATCTCAAGCGGCAGGTTCTCTCTGATATTGCGCCGGGCCTGCGCGGACAGGAGCACGGCGTAGGGCTCGCTCGCGGCAGGGTCGGTCCAGGTCACTGTGAGCCCAGGCGCCGTCGCTGCTCTAGTTCGGCCCGCACCTGGGCCGTGGTGTAGGTGTCGCCGGCGGCGAAGTCCTCCTGGGACTGCTTCAGGTCCGCGACCGCCTCCTGGTCCCCGAGGATGTCGAGGGTCTCCTGCATGGACTCATACTCGGCAACCGAGATCAGCATGACGTCGGCGCGCCCGTTGCGGGTAATCGTGAAATGGTCGTGTTCACGCGCCACCCGGTCGGCGAGCTCAGCGATCCGCGCCTTCGCCTCGGTGATCGGTATAGTCTCCATGCAGGCCAGTATACAGACCGGTCACTATGAAGGCTTTATTCCTGACCGTATGATGCCCTCGCAGCCGGTCCGGGCATGGCGCGTTCACCCGGCGTACGGTCGGCGCCCAGACGTAGCGGCCGCACCACAGGCCGCGCTAGTCGGAGGCCGTGGCGGTTACTGCCGCCAATCCTGCGATGGCGTAGTCGATGACCTCGTTGACGAGTTTGATTAGGTCGGCTCCGGTTGGCTCGGGGCCGAACGAGCGGGCTTCGCGGCTGTCGTAGAGTTCGCGGAGCCCGGTCACGGCGCTGATGGCGGCCAGGCGCGGGGCGAGGGCGTCCGGGTCGGCGTGGAGGTCATCGGCAATGGCAGCGGCGAGGATGCGTTCGGCGGTCGCGTAGGAACCGCGCGCCACGCCGCGGAGCCGGTCGTTCTCGTCGATCAGCCGGGCCCGCAAGGCCCGCGCGCGCCAGTAGTCGCTGGCACGGCCGGCTCTGCTCGAGCTGATCTCGCCGATCGTCTCGGTCATCCACTGGCGCAGCGTCTCCAGCGCCGCCTGCCCGGCCGGGCGAGCGGCGAGCCGGTTCACGCGCGAGTTCACCCAGTCACCAGCCGGCCCGCTCCCCCCGACCGGGGCCAGGGTCGTCATGGACCTGATCAACATCTTCCGCTTCGACGATGAGGGGCGACTGATGGAGGAATTCGTCCGCACCGACTACCGCAGCCTCCTCCGCCAACTCGGCGCCGAAGGCCGGTGACACTCACCCGCCCTCCACGCCCCATCGTTGGCGCTTAGGTGTTGCTAGAAGAACACCCAAGCGCCAACGATGTGGGCCTACGGGGGCCTGCACGGGTTCGCCGCCGGGCCGGCGTTCTACAACCCCGAGGCCGAGCGGTACTTGTGCCCGTTCGACGAGAAGGAAGGCGAGCACGAAGGCCCGCCCGAAGCTCGGGTGTGACTCGACGAGGTGCTAGCCGAGGCGGACGACACGCTCTCCTACCTCTCGCTAACGACCTCGCCGAAGTTGCAGCGTTCGTAAGATGAAGCGTTCTGCCGCTGCTATTTCCGGGAGTGATGGGATGCCGCCGAACGGGCGAGATTCCGGCCTCGTCGTCATCCGGGCGATAAAGGACTGGTCCTGCGCCGAGTGCGGTGACGAGGATCGCGCCCTGCTGCGGATGGACGACGCGGGCCCGCTCTGCCTCGCCTGCGCAGACCTCGATCACCTGGTGTTCCTCCCGTCCGGAGACGCCGCGCTCACCCGGCGGGCGACCAAGGCCAGCGGCCTGTCCGCCGTCGTCGTGCGGTGGAGCCGTAACAGGAAGCGGTACGAGCGGCAGGGCATCCTGGTCGAGGAGCCGGCGCTGGCGCAGGCGGAGCAGGAATGCATGTCCGACGCCGACGCCCGGATGCGCAGGCGGGAGCGGGACCAGGCCCGGCGGGCCGACATGGACGTCGAGTTCTCCGAGCGCATGGCCGCCGAGATCGGCCGGATCTTCCCCGGCTGCCCGGCCCCGCGGGCCGCCCAGATCGCCGAGCACGCCGGCGAGCGCGGCAGCGGCCGGGTCGGACGATCGGCGGCCGGCCGGGCGCTCGACGAGCACGCGATCACTCTGGCCGTCGTCGCCTCGGTACGTCACCAGGACACCGACTACGACTCCGTGCTGATGGCCGGCCTGCCCCGCGCCGAGGCCCGCGACCACGTCCGCCCCGCCATCGACAAGATCCTCGCCACCTGGCAAGCACCCGGCCACGACGACCCCGCCTAGCCGTCAACGCCGCTTCGGTAAACCAGGCCGGGCCATGACGCGTCTGTCTAGTGAGGTAACCCGGACTGGCATCAGGGCGCCGGGCCGCAGGTTCGGCCCGATCTGCTAGCGGAGGTGGCGGCGGTGACCATCCGTTCGGCCGGGACCTCGGCTAGGGCCCTGCATCAGGTCGCTCGCGAAGGCTGGACTCGCAATACCAGGATCCGGCTGGTCCGGGCCGCCGCGCACGCGGCGGTGTGGAGCCCGTTCGCGGTATCCGTGGTCGACTCGTTCGGTGCCGCCTGGCACGCCGTCGGAGACGGCGGGCTGATCGGCTGGGCGTCGTGGCTGACGTTCAGCCGCCGCATTCCCCTGGTCGGCCAGCCTACGATCCTCCCTTTCGGGCCGCATGACCTGGGACCGGCCGAGTTCTGGCTGCTGGCGCTCCCGGTCCGGCTTGACCCGGAGCGCGGCCAGGTATGGGGAGCGGCGTTACTGTGCCTGGTCGCCGCCTCGATCGCGATCGAGGCGGCCTGGGCCGTCCTTGGCGAGATCGGCGGTGTGCTGGCCGGCGGAGTGATTCTCGGGCTGATCGCCTGGATGCCGGCGCTTCCTGACCGGCCCTACTGGAATCCGTACTACGGCGACATGTGGTTCATCGCCGCGCTCGCGACCGCCTGGGCGGTCATGTCTGGTCGCCGAAAATGGTGGCCT
>DATKFV010000074.1:0-64942 GCA_035511035.1 Streptosporangiaceae bacterium | reverse complement strand
TCGGTGACCGAGGCCAGCACCACCCGGGACTGCTCGCCCAGGTCGAACAGGGACGGGCAGACCAGGTTGCCGACGTTCTCGATCATGACCACCGAGCCGCTGGGCGGGTCGAGCACGCGCAGTCCCTCGGCCACCATCTCGGCGTCAAGATGGCAGCCCGCCCCGGTGTTGATCTGCACTACCCGGCAGCCGGCCGCCCGGATGCGCTTGGCGTCCAGCGACGCGGCCTGGTCGCCTTCGATGACCGAGATCGACACCTTGCCCTTGAGTTCCCGCGCGGTGCGCTCGAGCAGCGTGGTCTTGCCCGCGCCCGGGGAACTCATCAGGTTGATGGCCAGGACGCTGCGCTGGCGCAGCCAGTCCCGGTTGGCCTCGGCCAGCCGGTCGTTCTTGGCCAGCACCTTCTGCTGCAGCTGGATCGTCCGCTCGTCCCCGCTCTCGGCCGATGGCCAGAGGATGCGCCCGCCCTCGCTGTCCTCGTGCTCTTCGTGCTCCTGGTGCCCGTGCTCCTCGTGCTCCTCGTGGTCGTGGCCTACGTGATCGTGGCTGACGTGGTCGTGGCCGACGTGGCGGTGGGCGCGCTCGCGCACGTGACCGGCGCTAGCCGGGTAGAGCCGGACCACCGCGGTTCCCGAGCATCCGCATGTCGCGCACATGTCAGGCCACCTGAACCGATGAGATCTTGAGTTCCTCGCCCGCGATGACCCGGATCTCGATGCTGCCGCACGGGCAGATCGCGATCGGGCTGTCCGGCTCGAAATCGCTGCCGCACACCTTGCAGTGACATCGGCCCGCCGTCTCGGTGATCTCCAGCCGGGCCCCTTCCAGGTTCGTCCCTTCGGTGACCAGGTCGAAACAGAATCGCACCGAGTCGGCGACGACGCCGGACAGCGCGCCGATCTCCAGGCGCACGCAGGTGATCCTGACGTCGGGGAGACGCTCGGTCACGGCGTCAACGACGCCCTCGGTAATCGCCAGCTCGTGCACGGTCTGTCTCGCTTTCGTTGGCCCCGGCGACGGTTGTCGCCGCTCAGCAGATGCGGGGGAGCGGATCGCCGACCAGCAGGTCGACGATCCTGGTGCCGCCGAAGGCGGTCTTGAGCTGCACGATCCCTGGCGGGTCCGGGGTGACGTGGCCGATGATGGCCGCCTGGCCGCCGAGCGGATGCGCGCGCAGTGCTTCCAGGGCACGGTCGGCCGACTCGCCGGCCGTGACGGCGACGAGGCGGCCCTCGCACGCCACGTACATGGGGTCGATGCCGAGCAGCTCGGAGGCGCCCCGAACCTCGGGGCGTACCGGGATGTCGTTCTCGTTCACGAGCACCCCGACATTGGCGGACTTGGCGATCTCGTTGAGGATGGTGGCCACGCCGCCCCGGGTCGCGTCGCGGAGCGCGCGGACCCCGGGGGTGGCGGCCAGCAGGTCGGCCACGAGCCCGTTCAGCGGGGCGGTGTCGGAGGTCACGTCGGCCTCGATGTCCAGCTCGCCGCGGGCCAGCATGATCGTGACCCCGTGGTCGCCGATCGGGCCGGAGACGATGATCGCATCGCCGGGCCGCGCGGTGGCCACGCCCAGGTCCAGGTCATGCTCGATGGCACCGACGCCGGCGGTGTTGATGTAGCAGCCGTCGGCCTTGCCCTTCTCCACGACCTTGGTGTCGCCGGTCACGATCTGGACGCCGGCCACGTCGGCCGCCTCGCGCATCGCCGCGACGATGCGGGCCAGCTCCGCGACCTCGAACCCCTCCTCCAGGATGAAGCCGGCCGACAGGTACAGCGGGATCGCGCCCGAGGTGGCCAAATCGTTGACCGTGCCGTTGATGGCCAGGTCGCCGATGTTCCCGCCGGGGAAGAACAGCGGCGAGACAACGTAGGAGTCGGTGGTCAGCGCGATCCTGGCCCCGTTGACCCGCAGCCGCGCGGCGTCCTCGAGGGGCTCAAGCAGCGGGTTGCGGAACCCGTCCAGGAACATCGCCTCGATCAGGGTCTGGGTGGCCTTGCCGCCCGCCCCGTGCGACATCGTGATCCGCTCTTCCCTGATCCGCGGCCGGCTGCGGCGGGCCCGGTCGATGCGCTCCAGCACCAGGTCCTCGCGAACCGTCCCCGGCAGCGGCTGAGGGGAACCCGGGCGGGAGGATCCGGCCTGCTGATCGCGGGCCTGCTCGTCGCGGGCGTGTTCCTCGTGGGCCTCGAGCGCCTCCTGGACCCAGCCTGCTTGCGACTGGTGACCCGTGGTCATGAGGGAGTCGCCTCCTTGACCCGATGGCGGGTCAGCCGCCCGTAGTTGTAGTAGGCCGCGCAGGCGCCCTCGGGCGAGACCATGCAGGTGCCGATCGGCGTCTCCGGCGTGCACGCGGTGCCGAAGACCTTGCACTCCCAGGGCTTGAGCACGCCCTTCAGCACCTCTCCGCACTGGCACGCCTTGGGGTCGGCGACGCGGACGCCGGGCACCGAGAACAGCAGTTCGGCGTCGAAGCTGGCGTACTTCTCCGCGACCTTGAGCGCGGAATGCGAGATGAACCCGAGGCCGCGCCACTCGAAGTACGGGCGCAGTTCCATGGTCTCGCCGATGGCCTTGAGCGCGACCGGGTTGCCGTCCCACGGCACCACGCGCGAGTACTGGTTCTCCACCTCGGACTCGCCCCGGGAGAGCTGCAGCATCAGCATGTAGATCGACTGCAGGATGTCGAGCGGCTCGAACCCGGCGACCACCACGGGCTTGCCGTAGTCGCGCGCGATGAACTCGTACGGCCGGCAGCCGATCACCGTGGACACGTGCCCGGGCCCGATGAAGCCGTCCAGCCGCAGGTCGGGCGAGTCGAGGATGGCCTTGATGGCCGGGATGATCGTCACGTGATTGCAGAAGATCGAGAAGTTCGTCAGGCCCTCAGCCGCGGCGCGCAGCACGGTCATGGCGGTCGAGGGGGCGGTCGTCTCGAACCCGATCGCCATGAACACGACCCGCTTGTCCGGGTTCTTCCTGGCGATCTTCAGCGAGTCGAGCGGCGAGTACACCATGCGGATGTCGGTGCCCTGCGCCTTGGCGTCGAAGAACGACCCCTTGCTGCCCGGCACCCGCATCATGTCGCCGAACGAGGTCATGATGACGTCGGGATCGGCCGCCAGCGCCATCGCGTCGTCGACCCGGCCCATCGGGATCACGCACACCGGGCAGCCCGGGCCGTGTACCAGGGTGATCTGCTCGGGCAGGTAGTCCTCGAGGCCGTGCTTGTAGATCGTGTGGGTGTGCCCGCCGCACACCTCCATCAGCTTGTACTGGCGCCCCGGCTCACACAGCGCCGTGATCTTCGCGGAGAGCGCCCGCGCCGTGTCAGCGTCACGGAACTCGTCAACGAACCGCATGCGGCATCCCCCCTATTCGATTCTCGACTCGGCCAGCGCCGCGAGCTCGTCCTCGTAGGCCTGGCCGATCCCTTCCAGGAACTCCATGGCCGAGGCCGCTTCCGCCTCGTCGATCTTGGACAGCGCGAAGCCGACGTGGATCAGCACCCACTCGCCCGGCTTGGGCGGATCGTCAGACAGCAGGCCGACGTTGATCACGCGGCGCACGCCGCTCACGTCAACCCGGGCCAGGTCGGGCTGATCCGGGAGGAACTCGATCACCTCGCCGGGAATGCCGAGGCACATAGGACCAACCCCTTCATCGCTTATCGTCTGCCCCGGCCGCGGCCTCTGCGCCGTGCCCGGCTTCGTAATCGCGCACCAGGTCGAGCACGAGCCGCACGGCCTCATCGACGGCGGCAGCGACCGGCGCGCTCAGACCAATCTCTGGCTCGATGCTGGCCGGCTCGCAGCCGACCAGCAGCACTCGCCCGGGGTCAGCGCCCAGCAAGTCCAGCATGCCGAGCACTACATCCGGTTGCATGCCATGTGCGTCAAGTAGCGGGTTTCCCCTATTTGACTGGGCCGGCTCACCCGCCGCGGCCGTCCCCCCCGTCTCCAGCTCCATCACGAACACCGTGCCCGGCTCGTGACCCTGCGGCGACGCGTCGATCAGGATCGCGGTCTCGTAGCCCTCGGCCAGGTCGTAGGCCAGGTGCATGCCGCTGATCCCGTAGTCGGCGACCCGGACCCAGTCCGGCAGGCCGGCCTTGGCCAGGCGGCCGGCGACCTCGACCCCGAAGCCGTCGTCGCCCAGGAAGATGTTCCCCACCCCGGCGACCAGCATGCGGCCCGTCATCGCCCCGCCTCCGGAACCAGCCGGTCCAGGGCGAGCAGGGTCAGCTCCCACAGAACGTGGTAGACGGTGGTCTGCGCCTCCTGGATGCGGTGCACCGAGGACGAGGGCGCGACGAACAGGTAGTCGATGTCGTCCAGCTCGGCCATGCGGCCGCCCTCGTAGCCCGCGAACCCGATGGTGAGCATCCCGCGCCGGTTGGCCTCGTCGAACGCGCGCACCAGGTTCTCGGAGTTGCCGCTGGTGGACAGCCCGACCGCGATGTCGTCGCGGCGCCCCAGGGCGGCGATCTGCCGGGCGAAGATCACGTCGACGCCGATGTCATTGCCGAGCGCCGTCACCACGGAGGTGTCGTTGGCCAGCCCGAGCGCGGGCAGCGGCCTGGCGTCGCCGCCGGGGTTCAGGAACAGGGTGGCGAGCTGCTGCGCATCGGTGGCGCTGCCTCCGTTGCCGAACGCCAGCAGCCGGCCGCCCGCGGCGAACCGGGCGGCGGCGTCCCGGGCGCAGGCCATCAGCCTGGCTCCGTCCCGGGCCCCGATCAGCCGGCGCAGCTCGTCGATCTCGGCGGCCTTGGCGATCGTGGACTGGCGCACCTGATCGAGGACGTCCTGCAGGTTGGTCGCGCCGGAGTACAGGAACGGATAGAGCGACTCCATCGATCCCGCGCTCGGCTGACCCTGGCCCGTCATCGCGTCATCGCCCCACGACCGCGATCGCTTCCCTGGCGTGCACGAGGATGGTGTCCCCGACTACCGCGCTGACCAGCGCGACGCTGACCTCTTCCTGGCCGGCTCCGGTGTCCACCACGGCGAGCTCGTCGTCGAGCAGGCGCACGATCGTGACCGCGACCGCCGAGTCCGAGCAGGTGATGCAGACCTCGTCGTGGCACTGGGCCGGTTCAGGCTGCGGCAGCTCCGTCATGTGATCACCCCCGGAGCGAGCAGGCCGGGCTGCTCGAAGAAGACGTGCACCAGTTCCCAGAGCACGTGGTAGGTCGTTACCTGCATTTCCTTAACGATTCGCGGGTCGGCTGACCTGGCCAGGAGCAGGTGATCAACAGCCTGGCTGGCGGCCATGGCGCCGCCGTCCCCGCCGGCCAGACCCACGGTCAGCAGGCCCTGCGCCCGGGCGGCCCGCAGGCCGGCCAGGACGCTCGGGCAGTTCCCGTCCACGGAGATGCCGAGCGCGATGTCCGCGGGCTCGCCCAGGTACCGGAGCTGGTGCGCGAAGACGGCGGCCAGGCCGTCCCGCGCGGCCACCCCGGTCACGGTCGCGACGTCGGTCGTCAGCGAGATCGCGGGCAGGGCGCGCTTGCCGACGATCACCGGGTGGACGAACTCCACGGCGACATGCTGGGCGTCCGTGCTGGACTCGCCCATGCCGAAGGTGATGAGCTTCGCGCCTAGGTGGAACCGCATGGCCATGGCGTGGCAGGCGGCCGCCACCGTCTCGGCCTGCTCGGTGAAGTCGCCCGCGGCCGCGAAGCGGCGCTCGAAGAGCCGCGCAGCCTCGTCAGGGGACCCGGCCGCCGGGGCGGACGAGACCTGCCCGGGCGGTTCGGTTCGTGAGGTCACCCCTGCTGCGCTCCTAACGCGCCTGCCTGCTGCGAAAGGTCGACATTGACGTCGACCTCCACCGCATCACGTACCCGCAGGGTGCCGAAGAAACCCGTGTAGGGCTTGATCCCGTACGCAGACTGCACGATCGATGTGGTGACGCGGTATTGGTCCGGTCCTGCGCTGCTGACCTGCAGCGTCAGTGGCCGGGCCGCGCCCGCGACGGTGAGTGTCCCGGTGATGGTGCCACCGTCGTCAGCGCCGCCGTCGTCAGCGCCGGACTCGAACTTCGTCGCGGCGAAGGTCGCCTCGGGGTGACGGTCGACGGCGAGCGTCTTGCGCGCGGTCACCGCGATCTCGCGGCGGTCCCGGTCGGTGAGCGGCTTGAGCCCGCCGGTGCCTTCCCGCACGGTCAGTGAGTTCAGGTCGAGCCGGGCCGTGAGGTCGGCCGGGCTCAGATCGTCGTTCACCGTCAGCTCGCCCGACCACCGGGTGACCTCGATCGTCAGGTCGTGACCGGCCGACGCGGCCAGTCCGTCGCGGAACGTGTGCAGGAGAATCCGCCCCTGGTCCGTACCCAACTGGTAGCGCCCAGCGTGTACCGCCATGTGAGCACCGTAGGACACATGTGGGGGGACGTCCAGTGGTCCGACAAGACAGGGTTGACCATGTCACGCCCGGCCCGGTCTCAGCCGAGCGTCACGGGAGCGGGACCTGCCCGAATACTTCCTGGATCCGGCGCAGGTCACGCATCCGGGGCTCGGTCGCCCCGCCGACCCAGCGGCTGACGGTCTTGACCGACACGCCGAGCTGGCGCGCCGCCGCCTCCTGGGTCATTCCCTCCCGGCGCAGCGCCGTCGACATCCAGTCGGCGAACGTGGCGGGCTGGCCCGGCTCGCCGAGCGGCACGGGCTCGACCGGCGTCAGCGCGGCGGCGGCCCGGTCGGCCAGGGCCGGATCGGCCTGCTCAGCGGGCTCAGCCGCGGTGGCGGGGGCCTGGGGGTGGACCGCGGCCGGCCTGCCGCGCACGGTTGGCGTGACCGGGCTGGGCGCGCTGGGCGCGGGATGCGTCCCTGGTGCGGCGTAGCCGATGATCTGGGTGTCCGAATGGAGCACGTCGACCTCGACGTGCTCAGGGAAAATGCGGAACGCCACCTGGATGGAGCCGGTCGGCCCGGCCGCGTCGAGGAGCGCGCGGAACACGGTCTCACCGACCTCGCGGGTGCCCTCGTCGGTCAGCGGAGACTCGGCCAGGCACCGCCGGACGAAATCTCTGATGTCAGGGATAGACGACGGCCGAGCTGGGAAGACCTGCGAGAGTACGACGACAGGCACGACCTCGATCGGGTCAGTGCCGGTCGAGTCAACGCCGGCTTTGTAGGCGGGCTCAGCCACCGAGTCTCTCCCTCAGCCACCGGTCTTCCCGCTCAGAGTACCGGGGACCAGGCGGGGTGTTGAGGTTCAGGCTACGTGAACTGGGCGGGCAACGGGAATCAGCACGTCAGGACAGATCGGCAAAATGGACAGGATCGTCACTTGCAGTGCGTGCTAGCTAGCGGGGGTACGGACATTACTGTCCGGCAGGCGACTGTTTCGTCTTGTCGCCGTGTCGTGGCAGGTCTAGCATGACGGGCGTCCGCGCATCACAAAGGAGAGGTGCGGGCATGGTCACCGATCGCCTAGAACCGAGGAGGTGGCCTTGCCATGGCCACAGGCACGGAGGCTAGTCAAGCGTCGCAGGCCGACACGGGGGCTGAGCCCCTGGTGCACATTCTCTGGATGAACGGCGGCCTCGGCTGTGACGGGGACTCGGTCGCGCTGACCGCGGCCACCCAGCCGAGCATCGAGGAGATCGCGCTGGGCGCCCTGCCCGGCCTCCCGAAGATCGCGGTGCACTGGCCCCTCATCGACTTCGAGTGCGGCCCGGAGACCGGGGCCGACAACTTCATCGAGTGGTGGCACAAGGCGGACCGCGGGGAACTCGACCCGTTCGTCCTGGTCGTCGAGGGATCGATCCCGAACGAGGCGATCAAGGAGGAAGGCTACTGGTGCGGGTTCGGCAACAACCCCGCCACCGGCCAGCCGATGACCACCAACGAATGGCTTGACCGGCTCGCGCCCAAGGCCACGGCGATCCTCGCGGTCGGCACCTGCGCCACCTACGGCGGGATCCACGCCATGGCCGGCAACCCGACCGGCGCGATGGGGGTGCCCGACTACCTCGGCTGGGACTGGCGGTCCAAGGCCGGCCTGCCGATCGTGTGCGTGCCTGGCTGCCCGATCCAGCCCGACAACCTCTCCGAGACCATCCTGTACCTGCTGTACCAGGTGGCCGGCCAGGCCCCGATGATCCCGCTGGACGAGGCGCTCCGCCCGACGTGGCTGTTCGGCGCCACCGTGCACGAGGGCTGCGACCGGGCCGGCTACTACGAGCAGGGCGAGTTCGCCACCGAGTACGGCTCCCCCCAGTGCCTGGTCAAGCTGGGCTGCTGGGGACCGGTGGTGAAGTGCAACGTACCCAAGCGCGGCTGGATCAACGGCGTCGGCGGCTGCCCGAACGTCGGCGGGATCTGCATCGCGTGCACCATGCCTGGCTTCCCCGACAAGTTCATGCCGTTCATGGACGAGCCGCCGGGCTCGAAGGTGTCGGCGACCGCGAGCACCCTGTACGGAACGGTCATCCGTACGCTCCGGGGCTTCACGGCCAAGACCGCCGACGAGGAACCCAAGTGGCGCAAGAAGGGCGACGAGCTCCTAACCGGTTATCAGAAGAGCTGGTGACACCGACCGGCAGCAGCTCCTGCGGGAGCCTGATCCCGGCTACCACCTGAGAAGGGGAAAGCGATGACAGCGGTCGACGACACCGGCATAGTGGAGATGGCCTGGGACCCGATCACCAGGATCGTGGGCAGCCTCGGCATCTATACCAAGATTGACTTCAAGCAGAAGCGGGTCGTGGAGTGCCACAGCACTTCGTCGATCTTCCGCGGGTACAGCATCTTCATGAAGGGCAAGGACCCGCGGGACGCGCATTTCATCACGAGCCGGATCTGCGGTATTTGCGGTGACAACCACGCGACCTGCTCGGTCTATAACCAGAACATGGCCTACGGCGTCCGCCCGCCGCACCTAGGCGAATGGATCATCAACCTGGGCGAGTCCGCCGAGTACATGTTCGACCACAACATCTTCCAGGAGAACCTGGTCGGCGTCGACTTCTGCGCGCGCATGGTCGGCGAGACCAACCCCGGCGTGCTCGAGCTGGCCAACCGGACCGAGGCGCCGCACGCCGCCGAGCACGGCTACAAGTACATCGGTGACATCATGGCTTCGCTGAACCCGCTCGAAGGCGAGTTCTACCGGGAAGCGCTGCAGGTCAGCCGTTCGACGCGGGAGATGTTCTGCCTCATGGAGGGGCGGCACGTGCACCCGAGCACGCTGTACCCGGGCGGCGTGGGCACCACGGCGACCGTGCAGCTGTTCACCGACTACCTGACCAGGCTCATGCGCTACGTCGAGTTCATGAAGCGCGTGGTGCCCATGCATGACGACCTGTTCGACTTCTTCTACGAGGCCCTGCCTGGTTACGAGGAGGTCGGCAGGCGCCGGGCCGACCTGGTGTGCTGGGGCAGCCTCAACGACCCGGAGCACTGCGACTTCAAGTACGAGAACATGACCGACTGGGGCAGGAAGATGTTCGTCACCCCCGGCGTGATCAGAGACGGCAAGCTGCTCACTAACGACCTGGTCGACATCAACCTCGGCATCAGGATCTTGCTCGGCTCCTCGTACTACGAGGACTGGGAAGACCAGGAGATGTTCGTGACCCGCGATCCGCTCGGCAACCCGGTGGACCGCAGGCATCCGTGGAACCAGCACACGATCCCGCGGCCGGCTAAGCGCGACTTCGACTCCAAGTACAGCTGGGTCATGTCACCACGCTGGTTCGATGGCAAGGACTACCTCGCGGCCGACACCGGCGGCGGCCCGCTCGCCAGGCTCTGGGCCACGGCCCTCGGCAACCTGGTCGACTTCGGCTACGTCAAGTCCACCGGCCACAGCGTGCTGATCAACCTGCCGAAGACGGTCAGCAGGCCCGAGGTCACCTTCGAGTGGAAGATCCCGGTCGACAAGCAGGGCCTGCCGCTGTCCAACGCCATCGAGCGCGATCGGGCCAGGACCTACTTCCAGGCCTACGCGGCGGCGTGCGCGCTCTACTTCACCGAGAAGGCGCTGGCCGAGATCAGGGCAGGCCGGACCAAGACCTGGGAGCCGTTCTCCGTGCCGGACGAGGCCAACAGCTGCGGCTTCACCGAGGCGGTCCGCGGCGTGCTCAGCCACCACATGGTGATCCGCGGCGGCAAGATCGCCAACTACCACCCGTACCCGCCGACCCCGTGGAACGCGAGCGTCCGCGACAGCTACGGCACGCCAGGGCCCTACGAGGACGCGGTGCAGAACACGCCGATCTTCGAGGAGAACCCGCCGGAGCGGTTCAAGGGCATCGACATCATGCGCGCGGTGCGCAGCTTCGACCCGTGCCTGCCCTGCGGGGTGCACATGTACCTCGGTAATGGCAAGGTGCTCGAGAAGGTGCACTCGCCGATGTCAGTCATCCTGTCGACCTGACAGGGCACGGCCGCCCAGGGCCGGGCCAGGCGGAGCGGCCCGGCCCTGGGCACCTCAACCACGAACGCATCGACAGCGGGTGGGGCATACACCGCGGACAGGCGAGGCCATGACCGGAGTGCGAGGAGTAGGTGAGCAGGTCGACGAGCTGCTCGGTGTGCTCCGATCTGGGGCCAGTAACCCGGCCGCCGTCGCCGACGAACTGGTCAGGCTGCTAGTCGGGCTGTACGGCGACGGCCTGGCGCGGATCGTCGCCGTGCTGGCCGAGCACGGCCAGCCTGGCCAGGAGATCATGGCCACCCTGACCGCCGACCCACTAGTCGAGAGCCTCCTGCTGCTGCACGACCTGCATCCCCTAGACACCGATGCGCGGGTGCAGCGCGCGCTTGACGAGGTCAGGCCCTACCTGGGGTCACATGCCGGCGGGGTGGAGTACCTTGGCGTCACCGGCGGAGTGGCCAGGCTGCGGCTCGAGGGCAGCTGCGACGGCTGCCCGTCATCGGCGGTCACGGTCAAGCTCGCGATCGAGGGCGCGGTCATGAACGCTGCGCCCGAGGTCACCGAGGTGGTCGTCGAAGGCATGACCACGGTCCCTGAGTCCAAGCTGCTGCAGATCGGCAAGCGCCCGGCCGACGCCGATCCGGGGTCGACAGCGGGCGGCCACGACGCTGGCGGCGCTGATAGCTGGGTAAGCCTGCCGAATATCGGCCCGCCGAGCTCGCGGCCCGTCGTCGCGTCGGCCGCGGGCGCGACCGTGCTCGTCTGCGCCGTCCGCGGCACGCTCTACGCCTACCGCGACGCGTGCGCGGCCTGCGGCTCATCCCTGGCCGACGGGCTGCTCGAGCGGGAACTGCTCACCTGTCCCGCCTGCGCCGCCCGGTACAACGTGCGGCTCGCGGGCCAGGGCACCGACGATCCCACCCTGCGCCTCGACCCGCTGCCGCTGCTCTCCGACAGCCTCGGCGTCCGGGTCGCGCTCCCCGAGGCTTACTCGCGGGGGCCCGCACTGTCAGGGACAGTTGTGTCCGCGACCGGGGCGGTGACGTGAGCGGAAGCCAGGGCCTTCGGCGGTTCGTCACCAGTACCAGCGAGGCCGCGCCCGCGAATGCCGCTGGCCGAACTGACCCTGGCGTGGCCGAGGCCGACATGGCGATCGCCAGCCTGGCCGTCGCAGGCATCGCGTTGCCGGACGTCAGCGCCTCGCCGGGCCAGCCATCGGACACCGAGAAGTGCGAGCTGTGCGCGACCGAGGTTCCTGAAACGCACAGTCACATCGCTGACCTCGAGCACTCCAGCCTGCTGTGCGCGTGCCGGGCGTGCTACCTGCTCTTCACCCAGCCCGAAGCCGGCCGCGGCCGGTACCGGTCCGTGCCCGACCGCTATGTCACCGATCCGGCCCATCCGGTGTCGGCCGGGGAGTGGGAGTCGCTGGAGATCCCCGTCGGGCTGGCTTTCTTCATGCGGGACTCGCGCCAGGGTGAGGTGACGGGCTTTTACCCGAGCCCGGCCGGGGCGACCCAGTGCGAGCTTGACCTGGGGGCCTGGGACGAGCTCGTGACCGGGCATCCGCTGCTCGCGGCCATGACGCCGGACGTCGAGGCGGTGCTGATCACGCGGTCGGAGGCCGGCGTCGAGAACTACATCGTGCCGATCGATGCCTGCTACGAGCTCGCGGGCCGGATGCGGCTGCTCTGGCGCGGGTTCGACGGCGGCGAGGAGGCGCGGGCGAGCATCGCGCAGTTCCTTGACCATGTCAGGGGTCGCGCGCGCGACCTCGACCGGGAGGCCTGACGTGGCCGAGCTGGCCTTTGACTGCGTCGGGGTGCGGGCCGACAAGTACGCGGTCACCCCGTCCATGTCGTTCGTGCTTCGGATCGCCGAGACGACCGGACAGCGGGTCGACGCGATCGCGCTGCGTTGCCAGATCAGGATCGAGCCGGCCAGGCGGCGGTACTCCGCGCAGGAGGCCGAGCAGCTCAATGACTTGTTCGGCGACACGGCCCGGTGGGCCGAGACGCTCAAGCCGATGCAGCTCACGACGGTATCGACGATGGTGCCGGGGTTCACGGGCAGCATCGAGATCGACCTGCCGGTCCTGTTCACCTACGACCTCGAGATCGGGACGACCAGGTACTTCACCGGGCTTGAGTCCGGCGAGATACCGCTGCTGCTGCTCTTCAGCGGCACGGTGTTCTCTTCGGCCGACGGCAGGCTCAGGATCGAGCAGGTGCCGTGGAGCAAGGAGGCGCACTTCCGGCTGCCGCTCGATGCCTGGCACGAGGCGATCGACGCGCACTTCCCCGACAGCGCCTGGATCAAGATAAGCAATTCGACCCTCGCGGACCTGCTCGAGTACAAGTCCGCGAGCGCGCTGCCGACCTGGGAGGCGACCATGGCGGCCCTGCTCAAGTTGACAGCCGAAAGTGACGAGGCGAGCCATGACGCTTGAGGCGACTCACCTGGATCAGGCCCGTAAGGTGGCCGACGCGATCTTGTACGAGGGCTACCTGCTGTATCCCTACCATCAGGGCTCGCAGAAGAACCGGTCAAGGTTCCAGTTCGGCGTGCTGATGCCGGTCGCTTACGCCGAGGTCGACCCGTCCGAGCCGTCGGCGAGCCAGACCCAGTGCCTCGTCGAGTGCGGCGACGAGGCGGAGGTGCGGGTGAGCTTGCGGTTCCTGCAACTCCAGCACCGTCAGGTCGCCCGGATCATGCCAAGCGGCAAGTTCGTGGACGTCGAGTCGCTCGACTTGGACGGCACCGAGGTCACCACCTGGGACGAGGCGGTCGAGCGCGAGGAGCAGATCAGCGTCAGGGTAGGCGAGTTGCTGGCGGCGAATTTTTGCATGCCTTTTAGCTGCGGACCGGCCACGACGAGCAGTGAGCTCACCGACTCGATCGGCCGCGTGGCCGGAACCGTGACGCGGGCCCTGATGGCGATCTACGGTGTCGTCACGATCAGCGCGACGCGGGTCGCGGGGCCGTTCGGCGCGCTGCGGCTCACGGTGCGGGTCGAGAACGTGACGAATCCCGGCCAGCGGCTGCGGACCAGGGACGATGGCCTCGCCTACGCGCTGATCGCCGCGCACTGCCTGATCCGGGTGCCCGGCGGCACCTTCATCTCGATGACCGACCCGCCGGAGTGGGCGGCCGCCGAGGTTGCGGCCTGCGAGAACGTCGGCACCTGGCCGGTGCTGGCTGGGCCCGCGGGCTGCGATGACCTGATGCTGTCCTCCCCGGTGATCCTCTACGACCACGCCGAGGTCGCGCCGGAGAGCAGCGGCGACCTGTTCGACGCGACCGAGATCGACGAGATCCTCACGCTGCGGACGCTCGCGCTCACCGACGAGGAGAAGCAGGCGGTCAGGGCCACCGACCCGCGCGTCACCGAGTTGATGGACCGGCTCGAAGGCATGCCGCCCGAGCTGTTCGACCGGTTGCACGGCGCGATCAGGTACCTCGGCGCCGTTCCTGGCCAGGCGGGCGCCGGGCGGGCTGTCGGCGGGCCGGCGGTCGCTAGGCAGGCGGAACCGGGGCCGGTTCCGATGCCGGCCGAGGATCCGTCGGCGCGGGCGCCGTGGTGGGATCCTGGCGCCGACACCAGCGTGTCGCCCGAGACCGACCAGGTCATCGTCGACGGCGTGCCGATCGCGCGCGGCAGCAAGGTGATCATGCGGCCAGGCTCGCGCCGGGCCGACGCCCAAGACTTGTTCCTCGTCGGCCGGTCAGCCACGGTGCAGGCCGTCCTGTTCGACGTCGACTCCAAGGTGCACGTCGCCGTCACCCCCGACGACGACCCCGCCGCCGACCTGCACGCCAGCCACGGTCGCTTCCTGTACTTCGCGACCGACGAGATCGAGCCCATCGAATTCGCAACCAACCATGACACCGGACAGGAGGATTCGGCGTGATAGGCAAAATCATCAAGGCAGCCATACTCGCAGCGGTTCTGGCACTGATTGTTCAGTCACTGCCTGACATCAAGCGGTACCTCGAACTTCGTGAGATGTAGGGCTATTCCGTCGCGACTCGACCAGACGATGTGAGGCAGGGCAGAACAATGGAGACCATCATCGGATTCGCGGCCGGGTACCTCGTCGGCGCCAAGGAAGGCAAGGATGGCCTCGACCGGATGAAGACCTCAGTCGGGGCCATCGTGAACTCGCCCGAGACCCGCAAGCTGGCCGGCCAGGCCATGGCCCTCGCCGCAGTGGTCATGCGGCAAGCGTCCGCGCGCGGCATCGGCGCGAGCGGACGCGGAGTCGCCGAACTGGTCATGCGCCGCGTCAGCGAGACCGCGGCCGCCAAGCGCGGCTAGGGCCTGGAGACTTCTCCCCAGTTGCGCCCCCCAGTTGCGCGGGGAAATCCTCGCTGGGCGGAGACTCTCCCCACCGCGCGGAGCGGCATCCGCTCAGAACGAAGCCTCTTTCCCGCCAGCGTGGAGCGCCCTCTGAGCGCGGAGACTCTTCGTCGCCAGCGGGGAGAGTTCTCGGCGTCAGGAAAAGATCTTGGTATTTCCCCGGAACATAGACCGGTGAAAATAACACGATAGCCCCCCGACCCACGCAACTCTCCGCGATCATGCTGCCGAACATGATCGCAGATCCCCCGGACCGGGAGGCGATACCTCACAACCTGCCGACAGCCCAGCACCGACTCCGTGATCATGGGTGGGCGCTGATCACGGAGGCTTCGAGGGGTTGCTGGGGCCGGCCGGGTTTCCGTGATCATGCCCGCAGCCGTGCTGACGGACAATCATCCGGGTGATCGCGCACCAGTCGTCCGTGATCATGAATTTCTCATGATCACGGAGGGTTGCGGGGGCAGCGCGGACTCCGCTGAGCGCCACGGCGGGGACGGCGAACGGCGCAAGCCAGCGCGCGGGGGCGACCGGCCCGGCGCGGCGGAGCGGCGAACCGGAGCGGCCAGGCCCGCAGGAGCAGCCACGACCCGAGCGCCCCAGCCCCGCAGGAACGGCCACCCATAGCGGCCCGGCGCGCGGGAGGGGCGCCGGGCTGTGGGCGGGCGGAGGGGGGTTATCGGCTGGAGCGGGTGAAGATGCGGAGGAAGAACAGGAACACGTTCAGGATGTCGAGGAAGATCGAGGCGGCTAGCAGCGGTGCGGAGGCCAGGTTCGTGCCGCGCAGGCGCTGGAAGTCGATCATGGTGAAGCCGGCGAAGATGACTAGGCCGATGATCGAGTAGATCAGGTCGCCGCCAGGAATGTTGACGAAGACCAGGACTACTCCGAATACGATCAGAGCGAGCAGCGCCCAGAAGCATATTCTCGCTAGCGCTGAAAGGTCTCTCCTGGTCGCATATCCGGCAGCACCGAAGCCGGCGATGAAGAGCGCGGTCGCGGCGCCGGACTCGGCGAGCGCTCCTGGGTTGGTCTGCGCGTAGTACAGCAGCGTCGGCCCGAGCGCCAGGCCGATCAGGGCCCCGAACCCGCAGAGCAACGCGATCGTGGCCTGCGGCGATCGCCTGACCGTGAATCTCATGGCGATCAGGCAGACGATCGCGGCGATGAACCAGACGATGCCGAGCCCGTACGAGAGATCCCTGCCTACGTAGGCGCCGCCGGCGAACAGGGCGGCCGTGAGGGCGACGAATAGCATTGTCTGGCTAAACAGCGTGCGCGTCTGGTACTGGGTCGCCGCCCCGTTGAAGCCACCACCGTAGCCACCACCGTAGCCGCCACCGTAGCCGCCGCCGTAGCCGCCGGAGAAAGCTGGATTGCTCACCAAATCCCCTTCCGTGCTTCCGCTCTATCATCGCCGATGACCGCCAGTGCTTCCACCGGCAGGCCGGCTGACATCATGCTTGCATGCGTATCTTGATCATCGGGGGCACGGCGTTCGTCGGGCGGCACATCGCGGCGGCGGCGCTGGTGGCCGGGCATGAGGTCACGCTGTTCAACCGGGGTCACACTAACCCCGGCCTGTTCCCGCACGCCAGGCATCTCGTCGGAGACAGGAACAGCGACCTGTCCGCGCTCGCAGGCGGCGAGTGGGACGCGACCATTGACGTGAGCGCTTACCTGCCCAGGCAGGTAAGCGACCTGCACGCCGTGCTCGACCGCCGTGGCGGGCACTACCTGTTCATCTCATCGACGTCGGTTTACCGCACTCCGGTCGCTCCAGGCTTCGCCGAGGACGCTCCGCTGGCCGAGCTCGATGACCCCGCCACCGCGGAGATCACCGAGCAGACCTACGGCGGGCTCAAGGTCGCGGGCGAGCGCATCGCGACCAAGCTGTTCGGCCAGGCAGCGACCACGATCATCAGGCCCACCTACGTGATCGGGCCGTTCGACCGCAGTTACCGGTTCACCTGGTGGGTCGAGCGCATCGCGCGCGGCGGCACCGTGCTCGCTCCCGGCCGCCCGGCCGACCCGATCCAGGTGATCGACGCCAGAGACCTGGCGACCTGGACTGTCCGCCTCGCCGAGCAGCAGCGAGCGGGCACGTTCCACGCGGTCAGTCCCGCGCCGCCGTTCGGCTTCGGTGACATGCTCGACGCGATCGCCGCCGAACTCGCGCCGCCAGGGACCGAGCTGGTATGGGTCGACAGCGAGTTCCTGCTGGCGCAGGGCGTGCCCGACACGGGCTTGCCGCTCTGGCCCGGTGCCGACGGCGAGAGCGACGGCAACGCGGCCGACCCGGCTGCTGCGTACGCCGCCGGCCTGGCCCCGCGCCCGGTCGGGCAGAGCGCCGCCGACGTGCACGCCGCCGAGCAGGCCGAACCGACCCCGATCAGGCCGGGGACCGGAATCACCGCCGAGCGCGAGGCCGAGCTTCTGTCGCGCTGGCGCGCCGCCCGCCCGAGCTAACGAGGCCAAGCTAACGAGGCCAAGCTAACGAGGCCAAGCTAGCTAGCCCGGCCTGAGCACCCGCTCTTGCAGGACCGGCAGGATCTCGACCGGGATCATCGGCGGCCGGCCCCGCCGTTGCCACTCCCTCGGATACCCGAGCGACACCTCCACATGCGGCACCCCGTCCTGCCAGATCGTCCTCGGGATGTGCAGGTGCCCGTACACGACCGTGACGGCGTTGAACCTGCTAGGCCAGTCCGCGGTGGCGACCGTGCCGCACCACTGCGCGAATTGCGGGTAACGCAGCACCGCGGTCGGCTCCCTGATGAGCGGGAAGTGGTTCACCAGGATCGTCGGCAACCCGGCCGGCAGCTCAGACAGCCGGCGCTGCGTCAGCTCGACCCTGGCCGCGCACCACTCATCGATACCGTCATAAGGATCGGGATGCAGCAGCGCCTCGTCGGTGGCGACCACGCCGCTCGCATAGGCGATCGCCAGCCCTTCGGCCTTGGTCGCAGCGCCGTCGGGCCGGAACGTGTAGTCGTAGAGCACGAACAGCGGCGCGACCACGGCGGGACCGCCTGGCCCTTCCCACACCGGGTAGGGATCCTCAGGCGTGACCACCCCGAGGCGGCCGCACAAGTCGACGAGGTACTGGTAGCGGGCGGTACCGCGCAGGTCGATCGTCTCCCGGCGGTGGGTCCACAGCTCGTGGTTCCCCGGCACCCAGATCACCTTGGCGAACCGGGAGGCGAGCAGGCCGAGCGCCCATTCGATGTCGGCCACGAACTCGCCGACATCTCCGGCCACGATCAGCCAATCACCCGCCGACCTCGGGACGAGCGCCTCGACCAGCGGCCGGTTGTCGCTGAAGCCGACGTGCAGGTCGCTGACGGCGAGGAGGCTCGGTCCGTCCGGCTTAGCTTCAGCCACAGTCGCGATCATCGCATAAGACCGGCCGCTCCGAATGAGGCTGGCCCGGCCGCCAGCATCATCGCTGACGACCGGGCCAGAGCGAAGGAACCCGGATGCTTAGCTCGTGACGTGCAGCGACTTGCCGTTGGAGTACCCGTACAACAGGTAGCCAGCCAGGTCAGAGGCGACGGCACGGTAGGTGAACGACCCGGCCGAGTTGCCCTTGATCTTGATGCTGAACGACCCGCCGCTCTTCGTCGTCGCCTTCGCGCCGGTCACGTTCCGCCAGGTGTTCTTGCCCACCTCGACCTGTAGCTGCACCGAGCGGCCAGAGTCGTGCGGGGTGACCCGACCAGACGCCGTGACCGTCTGCCCCTTCCTGATGCTCGACCGCGAGAGGCTGAGCGACACGCCCTGCGCGGCGAGCACCGGGTAGGCGAGCACGTTGCCGGTGCCGATCACCAGGCCGGTGCCACGGGAGTCAAGCGCGGCAGAGAAGCCCCCGTCGGAGATCGCGTTTCCGAGATTCACGGCGCCGCCCCACTTGCTTCCCCCATCCGTGGTCGTGCGCTCGACGAGGTCGTAATCGAACGCGGAGCGCTCGATGAACACGTGCACGGCGCCGCTCGGATCCTGGTCGATGGTAATGGAGCAGCCGATAGTGCAGCCGGCGCCGCCGGGCATGACGTGCGAGGCTCCGAAGCCGCGGCCGTTGAACAGCCTGAGCAGCATGTCTTCCTTGCCCTGGGTCTGCACCGTCAGCAACGCGTCACCGGACATGCCGACCAGCATCTCCTTGCCGAAGGAGCCGACCTGGTGATACGAGCTCTGAGAGTTGAAGTTATCGCCCGACGGAGCATAGGAGACATAGGTCGTCTCGATCGAGGGACCTTCGTAGTCGGACCCGACCAGAGCGCCGCCACGGTAGTCACCCACGCCTACGTCGTAGGCCGTCTTCGAGTTGACGGTCGTCACCGGTTCCACTCCAGGCGAGCCCACCGGAATGCTCTCGATCTGGGAGCCGCCGCCGTTGTCGCCGGTGGTGAACACGATGTTGTTACTGACCAAGGCGGCCGCGCCGACGTCCAGGTCGCCGACATTCACCGGCGAGCCGAACGACTTGCCGCCGTTCGTCGATGAGAACAGCTGGGTATCGCCCGGTGACTCCGCCTGGAGGACGTCGACATGGTTAGCCGACGGTATGAACACCTCCGGGCTCCCGGTCGTGTCTTCACCTGACGGCATGTCGACCACGGTCTTGCTCGTGCACTTGCGCGGGCCCCGGTCGAGCACGCACACCTGAAGCCTGCCGTCGCCGACCGCGATGTCGTACACCACGACCATGGCGCCGTTCGGCTCCATCGCGATGCTGGCCGACGACGAAGCGCCCAGGTTACCGAGCTTGAACGGCGTGCGCTCTGGCTGCGGATCGCCCTTGACACTTCCGGCCGGGCTGGCCATCGCCGCTCCGCCGAACGCCGAGACCAGGCAGAGCGCGCTGGCCGCGGTCAGTACCAGAGCGGATCGTCGGCCATATCTCATGGATTCCTCCCCTTCGGCCGCATCGTGGGCAGCCAGGACGGGCTTCTACGGAAAGATGCGAACCTTACCGAGGCTAAGGAACGTACCCTCGACCTGGCCATGACTGGGCCCGAAAGGATACCGAAAACACAGGAATTGCCATGGTCTGGTTCAGCTTGTCACATGCAGTGTGCGGCCGTCCGAATACCCGAACTGCAGGTAGCCAGCCAGGTCAGAGGCGACCACCCGGTACGTGAACGACCCGGCCGACTTCCCCTTGACCTTGATGCTGAACGACCCGCCGCTCTTCGTCGTCGCCTTCGCGCCGGTCACGTTCCGCCAAGTGTTCTTGCCCACCTCGACCTGCAGTTGCACCGAGCGCCCCGAATCATGCGGGCTGACCCGGCCCGAGGCCGTGATCTTCTGCCCCTTCCTGATGCTCGACCGCGAGAGGCTGAGCGACACGCCCTGGGCGGCGAGCACCGGGTAGGCCAAGGGAACGCCGGTGCCGAGCACGAGGCCGGTCCCATGGGAGTCGAGCGCCGCCGAGAAGCTGTTGTCGCTGATGCCGTTCCCGAGGTCGGTCCTGGTCCAGGTCTTGCCGCCGTTCGACGTCGACTCTTCGATCAGGTCGTAAGAAGGAGAGGCGAGCCCGCGGTCGCTGAACACGTGCACCGCTCCGCTCGGATCCTGTTCGACGGCGAACGCCTCGGGGCCGCCGCCCGCCGCGCCCGGCACCGTGCGGGCCGCGCTGAAGCCTGCGCCGTTGAACAGCCGGAGCACCACCGTGTCCTTGCTGTTCTCCTGCTCGGTCAGCACCGCGGCACCCGACATGGCCAGGAAGGTCTCCTTCGGGAACTTCCCGACCGTCCGGTAGGAACCAGTGGAGTTGAAGTCGCTATCAGCCGACGCGTAGACGACCTTGGCCGTGTCGAAGGTGGCACCGGTGAAGTCCCCGCCGACGAGGACACCGTTCCTGTAGTCCCCGACCCCGACCGCGAACACGTCACCCGTGATGGGGGTCGCCGTTGACGCGGGCGGCCCAGGCGAGGTCAGGGACACGCTCTGTATGTTCAGTGCGCCCGAGTCGCCTTCGGTGAACACGGCGTCATTGCCCGCCAAGGCGGCCGCATCGACGGACACCCCGCCACCGACCCTGACCGGAGCACCGAACGTCTTACCTCCGTCGGTCGAGGCGTACAGCAGGTTGTCCCCGCTGGTGCTCGAGTCACAGCAGGTGTCCTGCAGCACGTAGACGTGGTTGGCCGAGGGGATGAACACCTCGGGCGTGTTGAAGGTACTGTCGCCGTCGAGCGGGGTGAGCAGCGGCTTGTCCGCGCACGCGGACTTGCCTCGGTCCAGCACGCACACCACCGTCTTGCCAGCGCCGGACTGGATGTCGTAGACCGCGACCAGGCTGCCGTCGGGCTCCATCGCGATGCTGCCAGGGGAGTTCGCGTTGAGGTTACCGAGCTTGAACGGCTTCAACTCGGGCTGCGGGGCGCCCTTGACCACGCCGCCGGAGGTGCTGGCCATCGCCGCTCCGGCGAAGGAAGTGACCAGGCAGAGAGCGCTGGCTACGCCAAGCACGAATCCGGGTCGCCGACCACGTCTCATGGATTCCTCCTCATCGGCCGCATCGGAGGCAGCCAGGACGGCTTGGAGAAAAAGATGCGAACGTGGCCGACGATAGATAAGGCACCGGCGGGCTGGCCATAGCCGGGCCCGAACGGATACCGAAAACACAGAAAATGCCCCGCCCGGCCAGCGCGACCGGCGCGGCCGACTCCCCTGGGACCAGAACTGTCAGTACCGCGCGCCACAATAGTGATTGTGCGGGTTGCTGTCGTGCCCGGGCCCGGGCGGTCCGGATTGCTTTGCGAGCTGAATGAGGACGGCAGTAAGCGCGGCGGGTTTTTTGCTGCTGAAGATCTTTCCCTGGCGATTGCCAGGTACGAGAGCACGTCTGGGCACCGCTGGGTGTGGGCGGCGACCGCGAGTTTTTACCCGCGGCTGCTGGCGGCCGGAGTCAGGGTCGGACGCTGCCACGACGTCGCGCTAGCGGACGCGCTGATCCAGGCCAGGGACCGGGCGGCCGCGGCGACCGCGCGGGCGGGCACCAGCGAGGCGGGCACCGGCGAGGCGGGCACCGGCATGGCCGGCACCGACCGTGCTGGCATCGACCGGGCGAGGGAACTGCTGCGTCCGGCTCAGCTGCCGACGGTCGCGGACGGCGGCGCCGCCCAGCAGGCCCTGTTCAGCCCGGCCGAGGCCGGTCAGGCGGCTGGCCAGGAGGCCGACCCGGCTGCGGTGCTCGACGCGCTCATCGAGGTGCACGCGGACCAGCTGGCCGCGATCGGCCGGGACGAGCATCCGGGCAAGTTCGGGATGCTGGTCGCAGCCGAATCGGCGGGCGGCCTGGTCGCGGCCGAGATGACCAGGGCCGGGCTGCCGTGGCGGGCCGACGTGCACGACGGGCTGCTGACCGAGCTGCTCGGGCCCCGGCCGGCCGTCGGGAGCGCCTGGTCGGGCTCGGCGACGCCGCCTCGGCCGGCCCGGCTCGCTGAGCTCGCGACTCAGATCGCGGCCGCATTTGGCACCCGCCGCCCGGTCAACCCCGACTCGCCGTCCCAGGTGCTGCGGGCGCTCGCCGCCGACGGGGTGCGGCTGCCTTCGACCAGGCTGGCGGTGCTGAAGGACGCCGATCACCCGGTGATCGCGCCGCTGATCGAGTACAAGGAGCTGGCCAGGCTCCACTCGGCGTTCGGCTGGTCCTGGCTGGACACGTGGGTGGCCGGTGGCCGGTTCCGGCCCGAGTACGTGGTCGGCGGCGTGGTCTCGGGCCGCTGGGCCTCGCGCGGCGGCGGTGCGCTCCAGATTCCGCGGATGCTGCGGCGGGCGGTCGTGGCCGATCCCGGCTGGGTGCTCGTGGTGGCCGACGCCGCTCAGCTCGAGCCTCGGGTGCTGGCCGCGCTGGCCGGGGACCGGGCGTTCGCGGCGGCGGCGGCTAGCGGTGACCTGTACGCCGAGCTGGCCTCCGCCTTCGGCGGTGACCGGGCGAAGGCGAAGGTCGCGCTGCTGTCGGCGATGTACGGCGGAGCGGGCGGGGAGGCGGGCCAGTTGCTGGCGGTGCTGCGGCAGCGGTTCCCGACCGCGTCCGGTTACGTCGAGGCCGCGGCCAGGGCCGGTGAGGAGGGCCGGGTCGTCAAGTCCGTCCTCGGCCGCACCTGCCCGCCGCCGTCCGCGCGCTGGCGGGAGCTGACCGAGGAGAGCGCCGACCCCGAGGCTGAGCGCGATCCGAGCGCCGGGTCGGCCTCGCGGGCACGGGGGCGGTTCACCAGGAACTTCGTGGTGCAGGCGAGCGCGGCGGACTGGGCCCTGGTAATGCTGGCGAACCTGCGGACTCGGCTAGTAAAAACCTTGCCGCAAAGTAAACCAGCCCAGGTGCTGCCGGCAGGCGAGCCGATGCCGACGCAGGCCAGGCAGTCAGCGGCCATGCTCGCGCAACTCGTGTTCTTCCAGCACGACGAGGTGATCGTGCACTGCCCGGCCGAACTGGCCGACGACGTCGTGGCGGCCGCCGCCGCGGCCGCTGAGGACGCCGCCCGCCAGGTCTTCGGCCCGACCAGCGTGCTGTTCCCACTGACGACCGCCGTCGTGACCTGCTACGCCGACGCCAAGTGAGCGGCGTTCCATGATCCGGATCACGGTGGTCTGACCGGGCTCTATGAGGCTGCCTCGCAATTCGACGGCACCTCGTCGCAGTGCCGCCCGCTCAGGCAACGACAACGAAGTTCCCGCGTTGCTGTCCCAACGACAACTCCGGGACTACGTTGCGGCTGCCGGCGGGGCGACGGAGTAGCGACAGTCTCATAAAGCGCTCGATCTGCCGTGATCACTTGGGCGCCCATGATCACGGGAGTCCGCAGCGGCGAGCGACATCGCGAGTCTTCCGTGATCACGACTGCTTCCATTGTCACGGAGGTTTGCGCGGACTGTCACGCGCCCAACTGCCGTGATCAACGAATTTCCTTGATCGCGGAGGATTTGAGGTGCGGCTCGGCCACCGCCGAACTGCCGTGATCACGAAGTCGCTCGCGATCGCGGCAGTTTGCTAGGGCTGCGTTGTCCGTTGGATCGGTGCGGATCTCAAGATCTTTGCTCAGGGCCGAGTCGTCGACTGATCGGCGTCGGCTCGCGCGCGGCTGCTTGTTGTCGGCTGGCCAGTGCCAGCCAGTTGTTGTCGGCTGGCCAGTGCCAGCCAGGCAGTGCCAGCCAGGCGGTGCCAGCCAGGCGGTGCCAGCCAAGCGGTGCCAGCCAAGCGGTGCCAGCCAGGCGGTGCCAGCCAGTTAGCGTCTGCTCGTGAGGGGCGCCGGGGTGGCTAGCTGGCGGTAGAGCTGCTCGGTGTCCGGATGCGGCTCGCCGCCGGGGGCAATCTCTTCGATCGCGTCCAGGCAGCCGGTCCAAGCCGCCGCGACGCCGTCAGGGTTTCCGGCCTGCGACTCGGCTCGCATCAGGGCCCGCCAGAGCTGCTCGGCCGCTGGCTCGGTGGCCAGGCCCGCCTTCGCCGCGCGGGCAGCCGCCTGCGAGTCGCCCGCCGCCAGCTCGAGCTGGGACAGCAGCTCGGCGGTATCGATGACTTCGGCCCGCATCGTCTCGATCAGGCTGACGTCAATCCACCAGTGGTAGCAATCGGCGAATGGCTCGCCCCGCACCAGGGCCATCGCCGCCCGCAGATCCTCGTGGCGCCGCTCGGCCCGGCCGCGCCTGGCCAGAGCGCTGAAGCTGGCCCAGTCCAAGGCGAGGTCGCCGTGCGGCACGTAGATGCCGCCGCCCAGGTGAATGATGTACTCCTGGCCATCGGGGGCATGTCCTAGGCGCTTGCGGGTCTTGGTGATGAGCTGGCGGACCGAGTCCGCTGGCCGTGGGTGGTCGGCGTCGGTGCCGAGCAGGCCGGCGAGGCCCGAGTTCGACACGCCGACCGGCGCGTGCAGCGCGAGCGCGAGCAAGAGCTCGGCTTGCTTAGGCTCCAGCGGCTGCTCCGCACCAGTGATCTGGACCGGCCCGAGCACGTCGATGCGCAAGCTCGGGGCCGCGTGCCGGGGGCGGCTGCTGCTGCCGGACTTGGGCGCCGAGCCCGACCGGTGCCCGTGCGCGGGCTGGTAGGGCGGCACGGGAGGATGCGGTGGCGAGGGCTCGAATGGCGGCGAGGGCTGCGCGTGAGCAGGGTCTAGCTGGTCGGGCTCGTCGTGGCGGTCGGGCCCGAGGTAGCCGGCGTGGCTGAGGAGCTGGTCGAGCCGGTCGGGTTCAAACCGCGGCTCGGAGTGCTGGGGCTGGGAGTGCCGGGGCTCGGAGAACCGGGGCTCGGAATGCCGCGGCTCGGAAAACCGCGGCTCGGAAAACCGCGGCTCGGAAACCCGCGGCTCGGAAACCCGCGGCTCGGGCCCGTCAGCGCCGGCGGGCGGGGGCTCGGAGTGCCGCGGCTCGGAAAACCCGTGCTCGGGCCAGTTAGCGCCGACCGGCGGAGCGTCGTCGGGGGCGACCGGGGCCGCGGCCATGCGGATCCAGGGCGCCTCGCTGAAGTCGCCGTAAGGCGCGGCCTGGAGCGGGACGTCGGCCAGGTCGGCGGCGGTCGCGAACACCCCGGCCAGCGCCTGGTACTCAGGCATGGTGAGCGTCTGCGGCCACACCGAGATCTGATGCTGCGGGCCGAGGTAGGCCAGGGTAATGGTCGCCACGATGTCGTGACCGTCGCCGGGCTCTGGGTCAGGCGCGAGCTGGAACAGGGCGGGCGCAAGCTTGCCGTCCTCGGTCTGGGTGTCGCCTGCGATCAGCGCCGCGATGCCGCCGGGCCCGTCGGCCAGCGCGAGCAGCCTGCCCATCTGGGCCGGCGTCGGCCGCAACCGGCTGACCAGCAGGGTCAGACCCCAGTCCTCGTCGTCGGGATCGGCGAGCCTGCGGGTCCGCACGTCGGCCGGCCCTTGGTCGTCGAGGCGGCGGGCGACCGCCCGCGTCCTGGCCTCCAGCACGTCGATAGCCTCGTCGAGGGTCGAGCAGAGCTCGGCCCGGCCGAGCACCTCAAGCTCGTCGCAGCCGGCCAGCACGAGGTCGTACCAGCCGCTCCAGTGACTCGCGGCGAGCTCAGTCGCCGCGGTGACCAGCAACCGGTCGGTGAGATCGGCCGGACCGTCGCAGCAGGTAACCCGCATAGCCTCCAAATCGAGCAGCAGGTAACCACCCGCATCGGTCGCCCCGGCCGTGAACAGGCCAGGGAGCAAGTCTCCGACCTCGCCTGGCACCGGCGGGACCACTGCGCCGGCGCCAGCGTGGGCGCCGAGGTTGACAGTCCAGCACATCGCTTGCCGGGCGGGCGCGATCGTGAACGGTGCGGGCGGCGGGGTCGCGGCCGGGGCCGACAACAGCACGTCGAGCGCATCCGCGGTGAGGTGGATACCGACGATGGGCGGCAACGGCTCGCCGCCGACCGCGATCCCCTCGGACAGCTCGCGGAGCGCGTCCCGCAGCGTGGCGGGGGTGGCACCGACGGTGGCGGACTCGGCGGGCGCGCTGGCGGCCGGCTCGTACTGGTCCTGGCCGTAGTTCGCCTGGCTGCGGCTCGCCTCGCTGTAGTCCTGGTCCCCGTAATCCTCGTCCCCGTAGTCCTCGTCGTCGTACTCGCCGGTCCCAGGGGCGCGGGCGTAGCTGAAGGCTTCGGCCGCGTCGAACGGCTCGAGGCCGCCGGGCGGGAGCCGGTTGCCGGCCGGTCCGCGCAGGTCGACCGGCTCGGGCAGATCGGGCCACTCCGGCCGGTCGCCAGGTACCGGGTAGTCAGGGGATGGCTCGGGCGCATCATCGGCCGACCCTGACTGGTCGGCGGGCCAGCGAGCGGCCGCGGCCCTGAGCTTCCGCTCGATCGCGCGGCCCTGCGGGTCGGCGGGCATCGCGATCCTGCGGCCAGGCTGCCGGTACTGACGCTGCCGGTGCCTGAGCCGGTCGATGCTTGCCAAGGCGGCGCCGGCCAGCATCCCGAGAGCGAACAGCGTCACCTCGACGACCTGGTCATGATCGGAGTGAGCTGCGCCCGACCGGGGACCGGCCCCGGCGGCCTGGGTGCCTCCGACGGTCGGCCCGGCGGGCTGGCCGGTACCGGTACCAGTACCGGCATGACCGGTGCCGGTCCTGGTGCTCCCGTGCCCGGCCGCCGAATGCGGGTTACTGAAGCGAGAGTGTGCCGACCGGTGCCCGCTGTGTTCACCGGTACCGTGCTGGCCGGTACCGTGCTCGCCGGAACCGTGCTCGCCGGTGCCGTGCTGCCCGCTACCATGCTGGCTCGAGCCGGCGGTTGGCGCGGTCGCGCCGGCGGGGAGCAGCAAGTGCCAGCCAGGCTCGATCAGCGACGGGTCGGTGAACACCACCCCGTTATCCATCTGATGGCCGAGGTTGAGCGCGACGATCTCGTGGTAGTCGTCGCCGGCGCCGAGGTAATGCTCGGCGATCGTCCACAGGCAGTCGCCCGGCCGCACGATGGCCACTTGCTTCGCTGTCACCTTGCCCGCAGCCGCCCGAGCCGTGCTCTTAGTACCTGTGCTCCTGCCGTCAGTGCTCCTGCCGTCAGTGCTCCTGCCGTCAGCGCTCTTGCTGCCGGCATTCTTCGCGCCGACGGCGACCTTCACTGGACTGACCGCGCCGACGGCAACCGGAGGCTGCGTACCATTCGGCCGCGTGGCACTGCGCTGCATGCCCTGCAGCTGCGTGCCTGAGAGCGCTAGTGCTGGCTCCTTCGGAGCGGGCTCCCTGAGCGTTTGCGCTTCCTGCTCGTGATGGGCAGCGAGCACGGCCGGCTGGGCCGCGACCGCCCGCGCCGACGAGGCAGCGAGGCTGACGGAGACCGGCGCCGTGAAGACCAGGGCCGCCAGGGCGACGAGATGGCAGGCGACTCCCTGCACGCCGCCGAGCCGCAGCCTCGGTGCCTTGCGGCCCCTGATCGCGGCCTGGGCCTCGACGACGACCGAGATGGCGAAGGCCAGCCAGGCGAGCCAGGAGATGTCACGCACGGCCGCGATGAACAGGCCGCCGTTGTCCTGATGCAGCAGTGCGGCCATGACCTGGTGCCAGGCCGGCAACCGGGACGGGATGGGGGATCCGCCGAACCGGTAGAGCGCGATCGGCAGCCCTACGGCGAGAACGGTCAGCGTGATCAAGCCCATCAACCCACGGCCGAGCCTCCCGATCCTACGGCCGCTCATGACCGCGCTCCCTTACCTCGTCTCATCAGGGCCTCTCTTGGGGTATGCACTGGCACCCACTCTTGGCTGATGGGTGTGACAATGCCGTGACAGCCCCGGCGAGGTGCGCCTTAGCGGTAGCTGCCGATCGGCGCGCCCCTGGTCAGCTGGTGAAACAGCTGCTCGGTGTCAGGGTGGGGCTCGCCGCCATGAGCGATCTCAGCGATGGCGTCCAGGCAGCCGGTCCAGGCGGCCGCGACGCCCTCGGGATTGCCGGCCTCGTGCTCGGCCCGCATGAGGGCCCGCCAGAGCTGCTCGGCGGCCGTCTCGGCGGCGAGCCCGGCCCGCGCCGCTCGCGCGGCCCCGCGAGGATCACCAGCGGCCAGCTCGAGCTGGGCCAGCAAGTCCGCGGTATCGACGATCTCGGCCCTGATCGTCTCGATCAGGGCCACGTCGATCCACCAGTGATAGCAATCGGCGAACGGCTCGCCGCGTACCAGGTCCATCGCGGTTCGCAGGTCCTCTGGGCGGCGGTCGGCCCGGCCGCTCCTCGCCAGCGCGCTGAAGCTAGCCCAGTCCAGGCGCAGGTCACCGTGCGGCACGTAGGTACCGCTGCCCAGGTGGATGATGTACTCCTGACCGTCCGCCGCCTTGCCGAGGCGCTTGCGGGTCCTGGTGATGAGCTGGCGAACCGAGTCGGCGGGCTTGGGGTGGTCGGCGTCGGGGCCGAGCAGCGAGCACAGGCCCGAGTTAGAGACGCCGCCAGGCGCGTGCAGGGCGAGGGCGAGGACGAGCTCGGCTTGCTTAGGCAGCAGCGGCTCGGGCGAGCCAGAGATCTCGACCTGGCCGAGCACCTTCACGTTAAGGCTAGGCGCGGCGTGCCGAGGTCCGGTCCCCTGCGATCTCGCTCTTGGCTGGAAGTCAGCCGGACTGAAATCGCCGGCCCGGCGGTGCGTGCCTGCCGGACCGAACGGGTCGAACTCACCGAAGCCGGGCAGGTCGGGACCGGCCGCGGCTATCAGGTCGGCGTCCGCTGGCCCGACCGGCGCCACCGGGGCGGCGGCCAGCCGAATCCAGGGCGGTGAGCCGAAGTCGCTGTACGGCTCGGCCTCGGCGCCCACGTCAGCCGTCTGCGCCGCGATCGCGAACACGCCAGCTAGGGCCTCGTACTCGGCGACGGTCAGCGTCTGCGGCCAGACGGTGATCTGGTGCTGCGGACCGAGGTAGGCGAGGGTGATCGTGGCGACGATGCGATCAGGCTCGTCCGGATCAGGGGCGAGCTTGAACACGGCGGGCGCCAGCTTGCCATCGTCGGTCTGGGTATCTCCGGCGACGAGCGCGGCGAGCCCGCCTGGGCCCTCGGCGAGGTCGAGCAGTCGCGCCATCTGGTCCGGAGTCGGCGCCACCCTGCTCACGAGCAGCGTCAGCCCCCAGTCCTCGTCGTCAGGGTCGGCGAGGCGGCGAGTCCGCACATCCGGCGCGCCGTCGTCATCCATCCGCCGGGCGATTAGCCGGGCTCGCTGGCGCAGGAGATCGAGCGCCTCGTCCAGGTCCTGGCACCTTTCAGCCCGGCCGAGCACCTCGAGTTCGTCGCAGCCGACGAGCACCAGGTCATACCAGCCGCTCAAGTCGCTGGACGCCAGCTCGGTGGCGGCAGTGGCCAGCAACCGGTCGATGAGGTCATCGGGGCCGTCACAGCTTGTGACCCGCATCGCCTCGAGATCGAGCAGCAGGTGTCCCCCGGCCTCGGTCACCCCGGCCGTGAACAGGCCGGGCAGCAGGTCGCCGACCTCACCGGGTACAGGCGGGGCAGCGTCGGCCCCAGCCGGGCCGGCGCCGAGGCCGACGGTCCAGCACATGGCCTGCCGGGCGGGCGCGATCGTGAAGGGCGCCGGAGGGGGTCCGGCCGCCGGGGCGGACAGCAGCACGTCGAGCGTGTCGCTGGTCAGGTGGATCCCGACGATCGGCGGCAGTGGCTCGCCGCCGACGGCGATGCCTTCGGACAGGTCGCGCAGCGCGTCCCGCAGCGTCGCCGGGTTGGCCCTGGCGGGCCCGTCCGCGTCGTCCCCGAGCGGCTCGTCGAGTTCAGCGGCGGCCGGCAGCAGCGAGCGCTCGGTTCCAGGCGGGTCGTCGCGCCAGAAGTCATCGAACTCCGGCTCGGCGCCGTCGACAGGCCTGGCGTCGCCGGTGTCCGGCACAGCGGCCGGAAGCCAGTGGGCCGCCGCCCGCAGCCTTTGCTCGATGCGGCGTCCGGCCGGGTCGGCCGGCAGCGCGATCCGGCGGCCAGGACGGCGATACTGACGCTGCCGGTGACGCAGCCGGTCGATGCTGGCGACCGCGCCGCCGGCGAGCATCCCCATCGTGAACAGGGCGACCTCGGCGACCTGATCGCGCCGGTCGGCGCTGGCGGCCCGTGGCTGTGCCTCTGGTCCCGCGGCCTGCGGGCCGCCCGCGTCCTCCACGCCAGGATCGCCTAGGTGACCAGCACCGGCGTGACCAGCACCAGAGTGACCAGCGCCGGTGTGACCAGCGGCCTGGTGCGGATGGCTAAAGCGCGGATGGCTCGTCAGGTGCCCTGAGTGGGTGGCTGCTCCGTGCCCGCCGGCATCTGAGTGCCCATGCTCAGGTCCATGCTCGGTAGAACCTGAGTGCCCGGCCGCACCCCCGCCCGTCGCATCGGGCAGCAGCAGGTGCCAGCCCGCCATGATCACCGACGGATCGCTGAAGACCTGGCCGTTGCCCATGTCGTGGCCGAGGTTGAGGTCGACGATCTGCGTGTACCGGTCGCCTGAACCGAGATAGTGCTCGGCGATCGTCCACAGGCAGTCTCCCGGCCGCACCACGATGACGCGGTCATGGGCCTGCGAGTGAGCCGCGCCGGCGGCCTGGACGGTCAGGTCGGCCCGCGCCGCCGGCCTGACCGGCTGGACCGTGGCCGCCATGGCCGGAGACGCGAGCAGCGACACCGCGGGCGGGGCCACGAAGGTCAGCGCGGCCACTGCCACGAGCTTGCCAGCCAACGCCTGCAGGCCAACCATGTGCAGCCTCGGCGCCCGCCGCCGCCGCATCGCGGCCTGCACCTCGGCGATGACCGCGATCGCGAAGCCGAGCCAGGCCAGCCACGACACGTCGCGTACCGCGGCGATGAACAGGCTGCCGTTGTCCCTGTGCAGCAGCGCGACGACGACCTGGTGTCCTGACGGCAGCCGGGCCGGGATCGGCGAGCCGCCGAACCGGTACAGCGCCAGCGGCAGGCCGATGAGCAGGATAGCCAGCAAAAACAGCGCCAAGATCCCGCGACCCAAGCTCCTGAGCCTGCGCAGTCTCACGACCCAGGTCCCGTCACGCCGGTCTCCAGCGACGCGTCGGCGGTACCAGTCGCCTCCATCGAGTCGATCCCGATGATCGACAGCACCTCCGTGCTCTCGGTGATGTGCACCGTGACCTGGATCGTGTTGCCCGAGGCGCTGACCGAGCCGCTGTACCCGGCACTGGCCAGGTAGGCCTGGGCAGCGGCTCGTGCCTCCGGCAGGTCCACCACGTAGGTGCCCGAGGAATACGCCTGCGAGGTGTTCACGGCGTCGGCGCCGGCTCGCGCGGCCTCCTGGGCGACCGCGTAGGCGGTCTCGGTCTCGTTCAGCTTCCTCCCGCCGTCGATGACCAGGCCGGCCAGGGCGATCAGGGCGACCGCCATCACGATGAGCATCAAGGTGAGCGACCCGCGGTCGCGGTCAGCCGGCCAGGCGCGACGGGAGATCCACCCGCGCATGCGACTCCTCTCGTTAAGGCAGGTCACGGGACCGGTAAGGGTCGAGCGGCGAGCTGAACGTCGAGCTCAGGCTGATCGAGCCCGGCAGCCCGGGCACGGTCAGGTCGGAGAGCCGCACGTCGCAGGTGACCTTCGCGGTCACCAGGGCCGACGTCCCGAGCTGCGACCCGAAGGCGGCATCGAGCCCTGGGGTCGTGACGATCGGATCGCAGTCGAGGCCGTCGCTCCGCAACGCCGCCTCAGCGCTGGACACCGCCGCCTGCCCGGCCGCGGCCCGGTTCGGCGCGATGGATGCCTGCCGGGCGGCGTCCCTGGCGGCCGCCGCGACCGCGCCATTGGCCACCGAGACCCGCCCGGCCGCTATCACCAGCCCGATCAGGAACAAGATGACGGGCGCCAGCATGACGAGTTCGAGCGGGGCGTTGCCTCGGTCGTGACCGGCTAGCTGCCGCCATCCCAGGCGCCGCCAGGTCGCGCGCATCACCGGCCACCCTCGCCGAGGGCAACGAACCGCTCGACCGGCGCCGTCACGACCTCGGTCACGGTGAGGACCGTCCATGGCACGAGCGCGGGAACCCGACCGGTTACGGTGATCCGCACCGTCTGGGCCGTGGTGCCGCCCGCGCTCGCGGACACGCCGGTCAGGAACCCTGGCGCGGCCGACCTGGCGAAGCTCGCCGCGACCGCCGCGCCGTTTCCTGGCGGCGGCTGCGATGTCCTGGCCACGTCCGCGCCCTGCCGGGCCGCCGCGAGCGCCGTCTCCCTGGCCAGGTACCAAACGGATGTCTGGACAATGGTCAAGATGCCGAGCATGAAGATCGGAACGATCAGCACGTAGCCCAGCGTCAGGGCCCCGCCATCGCCGGAGCGGTGCGGCCAGCGCATCCTCCGCCCTTGCCGGGCCTGGGGAGACGGTCGTCGCACGTTACTTCAGGCCCGTTTCCGTCGACTTGACGACGTTGGTGAAGTACACGGTCGCGATGCCGGCCGCCGCGACCAGCGCGACGCCGATCAGGAGCCACTCAAGCGTCAGCGCGCCCGCGTCGTTCCTGACGAACCGGCGCCCGATACGGCGAGCCTGTGCGGTCACGTAATCGACCGTCATGAGCATTGCGTTCATGCCGAACCTTCTTTCTCTGTTATTGATTGGAGCGTTACCTGAACATGCGATAAACGGTGGGAAAGATCAGCAGCAAAAGAAACCCGGCTCCGAGCAGCACGATCGGGATGACCATCGTGGTGCTCCGCGAGCCCGCCTTGGCCTTGGTCCCGGCGAGCGCCTCCGAGCGCATCGACTCGGCCCGGGCCGACAGCGTCGCCAGGATGCTTGCCCCCTCGTGCCCGGCGACCTCGGCGATCTCGGCCAGGTCGGCGAGTTCGTGCACCCCCGTCTCGGTCGCGAGGTCGGCGAGGCCTTCCCACGGCGGCCGCCCGGCCTTGCGCGCCCCGGTCAGCGCGGCGGCGATCCGCTCGAACGCCCAGCCACCGCCGATCTGCGCGGCCGCCTCGAGTGCCTGGGTCGGGGCCGCCCCCGAGCCGCGCTCGAGCGCGACCAGGTCGAGGTAACTGGTCAGGGCGTAGCGGAAGTCCTGCCGCTTCTCGGCCCCGTTCACCCGGACGACCAGGTCGGGGGCGAAGAACAGGCCGACGCCGAGCGCCAGCGAGCCGATGACGGGCACGGCCAGGGAAAGGTGCCCGCCGGCGAGCACGAACAACCCGTCGAGAACCGGCACCAGGCACAGGCCGATCAGGCCGGAGGTGACCTTGCTCGCCAGCCACTGCTCGCGGTCCTGGCCAAGGATCGCCAGATCGGTGACCGGGACCGGCAGCCAGGACTGATTGCCGAGGTACCTGGCCAGTGACCGCAGCGAGACGGCCTCGCGGTCCATGGTCGCCGTGCCGTGGATCCGGGCCAGCGCCGCGTCAAGCCGGGCCGGGGCCGGGAGCAGCTGGCTGACCGCGACGAAGAGGCCGAGCCCGGCCAGCGCGCCAGCGAAGATCACCAGAAGGCTCACCGGGCACCTCCGCTAGTGACGCCGCCCGCGGCGGTGAAGGGGTAGGACTGGGGCTCGTCCAGCCACGCGGGCGGCTGGTCGAGGAACCGGCCTGGCGCCGGGATCTGGCCGAGCTTGTGCAGCCACCACAGGCCGGCCGCGTAGAGGGCGGAGACGAGCCCGAGCACGACCTCGCCGGCGAAGGTGCCGTAAGGGGCCGAGTAGGACCGGTTCAAGATCGCGAACAAGGTGAACCCGCCAACGAACCCGATGATCCAGCGCAGCGTCGTCCGGTGCTCGGCCCGGCTGGCCTCGATTTCCCGCCGGGCGGCGACGTCCCTGCCCAGTAGTTCGGCCAGCGCGGTCAGCACGCCCTGGACCCCGCCGCCGCGCTGGCTGGTCACGATCAGCAGTGCCGCCACGATCCGGTCACCGGCCGGGTCGTCGATCTCGTCAGCGAAAGCGCGCAGCGCGTCCTGCGTGCCTATCCTGGCCGACAGCCGGCGGGCGAGCGCGGACACCTGGGGCGCGATCGCCGCAGGCGCGGTCCGCGCGCTGGCCTCGAGCGCGTCCTCAAGGCCCCGGCTAGCCGACAGCACGTCGGAGAGCCTGCGGCTCCACTGCTCGAGTCCTTCGAGCACCGCCGTCCGCCGCTTGGCCGACTTGGTCGACATGAGCCTGGGGACGAAGATCACGGCCAGGGCGGCGGTGACGGCCGCGACCGGCCAGCGCGTGATCAGGAGCATCGCCAGCCCGACCACGACCGCGATGACGATCCGCTTGGGGTCAGTGAGCCGGCCAGTCACTAACGCTGCCCTGGTGGGCGGCGCTCCTGGTGCCGGGGCCCGGCGGGTCAGCTCGGCCACCAGCAGGACGAGCCCGCCAACGACCAGCCCGCCGGTCAGCGCGAAGATCAAGATCATGGGGTCACCGCCAGCCGCCGGGCAAGCCCGACGATCGGTGCTGATCGAGCAGGTGGGCGCTGAACCCGGCCGCCTGCAGCCGGGTCAGCATGGCCGGGGACGGCGTATGGGCGGCGACCGCCCGCCCGCCGGGCCCTGACGGCAGGAACAGCCGGTTCACGGTCGGCCGGTCGGTGTCGCCTGGCGGCATCACCTCGAGGATCTCAGCGACGTACCTGACCGTGCGCTGCCCGTCGTAGCGGCGGCGAATCTGCACGATGAGGTCGACCGCCATGCCGACGAGGACGTGGATGGCGCGCTCAGCCAGCGCGAGCCCGCCACGCAGGCCGAGGATCAGGATCCGGTCGAACACCTCGGTCGGCGAGTTGGCGTGGATGGTGCACATCGAGCCTTCCTGGCCCGAGTTCATCGCCTCCAGCATCGGCATGATCTCGGTGCGCCTGACCTCGCCGACGATGATCCGCTGCGGGTTGTGCCGCAGCGCGTGCGCGATCAGGTCGTGCAGCGACACCGACCCGGCCCCTTCGGAGTTGGCCTCGCGGGCCTCGAAGGCGATCACATCCGGGTGCTGGTCTTGCTCGTGCAGGTAAAGCTCGTACTCGCTTTCCAGCGTGGCGATGCGCTCGCTCGCGGGGATCTCGCTCGCGAGCGCCCTGAGCAGCGTGGTCTTCCCCGCGTTCACGCCGCCGGAGACGACGATGTTGCACCGGCTCTTGACCGCGGCCGCGAGGAACCCCGCCGTCACCTGGTCGAGCGTGCCGAGCTTGATCAGCTCGGGCAGCGTGATGTCGAGCTGGCCGTGCCGGCGCAGCGACACGCAGGGCCGCGGCGTGACCGACATGGTCGCCGTCAGCCGGGCTCCGCCCTCGAGCGCCACGTTGACCAGCGGTGATGCCGCAGAGAAGTCGCGCGCCGTCTGGCCGCCGCGGGTGGCCCAGGTGCGGATCATCGTCGCCAGCGCCTCGTCGCTCGCCGCGATCGGCGCCGCCGCCACCCGCTCACCGGTCGAGTAGGTCACCCACACCCGGTCATAGCCGTTGATGTCGATGTTCTCGACGTCGGGATCGCGCAGGTAAGAGGCGAGCGGCCCGAGCCCGTAGCGCAGGTCGTATACCGCCTCGGCGAGGGCCTCAAGGGCGGCGGGCGCGGGCACGGGCAGGCCGAGCCTGACCTGACGCTGGACCCATCCCCTGACCGCGTCCCTGATCAGCGGCATCACCTCGGGCTGGGACGCCCGGTCGGGCAGCAGGTCGGCGACCATCGTCAAGATCTCGGGCACGCCGGCGAGCAGCCTGGTGTCGGCGAGCCCGGTCGGCTCAGGCCGGCGAGGGCCGGCCTCAGTGAGCTTCCTGACCGGCGGGTTCGCGCTGGCGGTCAGGTCCGCATCACCCTGCGGCCAGGCGAGGGCAGCGGGCGCGTGACCGTTGCTGGCTGGTGGCGGCGGGTAGTGCCCGTTGGGGTTGTGTCCGTTGGGGTTGTGTCCGTTGGGGCTGTGCCCGTTGGAGTTGGGGCGGCCGCCCGCCCCTGGCGGCCACGGCAGGGCGGTCATTTGCTGCCCCCGGTGTTGGTTGTGGCCAGTTCGGGCGCCCGCTCCCGGCGCTGAACGCCAGTGATCGCCAGGCCGGCCGTCCGCGCGCTGCGCAGCAGCGGGCGCCGGTCAAGCCCGGTGCGCTTGCCGGTGCCGTCGGAAAGCACCAGGGCGGTCTTCTGATCGTGGCTGAGCGTGCCGATGACGCGGACGCCGAGCGCCTGGGAGATCTCGGCCGCCCGCAGGGCGCCATCACCGACCAGCAGCAGGCCGAGCCGGTCGGCATCGCCGTGCAGCTGGGCCACCATCTCGATCCGCGGCCGGGCCGCGGCGACCTGCCGGAGCGTCGGGCGCATGACCAGGACGACGGCGGCCGAGTCGGTGATCATGGGCAGCGGCTGGCTCGCGCCCACGTCGAGCCGGCCGCAGTCGGCCAGCACGTCCGCGTCCTGGCTGGCCAGACCGGTGGCGATCGCGGGCCAGACCGGCGAGAGGCTAGGGGCGTGCCGGGGGTCAGCGAAGCCGGCCAGCAGCCGCCTGCTGCCGCTCTCGTCGAGCGGCACGAGGTGGCTGCTCAGCTCAGCCGCGATCGCCGCCTGCCCTCGGCCGGCTTCGAAGGCGACGCCGAGCAGGCCGCGCGGGGCCGCCAAGTGCCCCGCGAACAGGCCAGCGAGGATGTCGCCGCCGCCAGGGTCGCACTCAGCCAGGATCACCGGCCTGGGCCAGGTCAGCGCGAGCGCCAGGCTGGCGGTGGTGACCCCGGGCGATCCGCCGGGGGAGATCAGGGCGTACATCGTCATTAAGGCGCTCGCTTAGTCACGATGAGGGCGATCTGGCCGGTCGATGCCTGAGCCGCGACAGCGTCTCCGCTGGCTTTCGCGACCAGGACGTCAACCACGTCATAGCCATCGGCGTCGGCCACGAGGTCGACGGCCTCGACGACCCCGGCCACGGGTGCGGACAGGGCGGGCGCCGAGGTCGAGGACGCCGCCTGGCCCTGGTCACCAGGAGTGGCCTCGATCAGCACGCGATCACCAGGCCCGATCCCGCTGGCGGGCAGCATCGATGGCTTGAACGCCAGCGGCACGAGCACGTCGCCCGCCCCCGGCGGCCTGAGCGTGGTCAGCTCGGAGGAGGCGAGCAGCATGCCCGGATGCAGCGTGGTGCCTGCCACCTCCCCGACGACCTGGCTCAGCTGGCTGGCCGGGATGACCTGCACGCCTGGGCTGATCGAGACGCTGGCCGTGCCGACGACCTTGGCGGTGATGGGCGCGCCGGCCGGCACGTAGCCGGTCATGACGACCACAGGCACCCGGGTGTTCGTGGCCGTGTAGATCGCCGCGCTGGCCAGGATCCCGAGGCCGACCAGGGCGAGCGCCAGGGCGATCATCCCAGGCCGGCGCCGCCGCGGCAGCCGGGCGAGCTGACCTGAAGACCATGACCCGGACGCTGACCCGTTCAGGTCAGGATCGATCTCTGGATGGAACGCGGTGCCGACGGTCGGCCCGTTGCTTCTCATGGAGTGCTCACCAGCGCCTCAGCCTGGGCTATCCGGACCGGGAAAGCCGTGCCTGTCGTGTATGCGGTCGAGATGGTGCCGCCAGCTCCGCCTGAGCCGGTCCAGGCGATGGTCCAGGTCACCACTAGCGACGCCTGGTAGGCGTTGCCGGGCTGGCCGTCGGACGGCTGGAGGTAGGTGTACGAGCACGGGCTCTGCTGGCCCGCGCCCCCGTGGCGGCTGTACGCCGCTCCCGGCCCGGTGCAGCTGACGTCGGACAGCCCGCCACCGGGAGCGAACGTCATTGCGGTCGGGGTGGCGGTCGCATCGGCCCAGACCGGGCCGGCCGAGACCGTGACGCTGGTCGACTTCCACTGGGACGCGGGCACCCAGAACCACTCGGGCAGGCCGACGAGCCCGTCCTTGTCCATCGGGGGCGCCGTCTGCGGGGTGAGAGTGGGCACGTAGAGCTCACCGATGGCGATCTGCAGCAGCTGGACCGGGCTGATCGTCGGGGCCCCGGTCGTCTTGCTGACCTGGACGAGCTGACCGCCGAGAGGGCCGTTGTTCGAGCCTGGGCAGGTCATGATGTCCCACTCGTAGCCGGGCGCGGGCGGCCCGACCCCGGCCCGCTGCAGCACGGCCTGGCTGGCCGGGGCGTACGTGCAGGTGTACTTGGACGAGCCGCCGCCAGAGCCGCCGCTTCCGCCGCTTCCGCCCTGGTTGATGCAGATCCAGGTGTAGTCGATCGGGTAGCAGCCGCCATCAGCCGGGGTGGCCTGGCCAGCTGCCCCAGCTGACGCCGACGGCACCGCCGGTACTGTCGGTGCCGTCGGCGCCGCATAACTCGCCGGGGCGAGGGCGAGGGAGATGGCCGCGACCGCGCCCACGGCGAGCGCCACGACGGCCTTCGGGGTTAGTACTTGCATGCTTGCACCACCGGGATCGCTCCAGTGACCAGCCACCGGCCGTGCTCAAGCGCCAAGGTGGTGATCAGGTAATCGTGCGACTGCCCGAGACCGCCGGTGACCTCGCCGGTCTTGCGGTTCTGGAAGCCGGTGTGACTGAGGTCGATGCAGTCGTGGACGGCGGCCGTGCCAGGCCCGGTGACCTTGACGGTCATGATGTGGAACACCGGCGCCCCGAAGGACATCTCGTCCCGCTGCCAGAGCACGTTCATGCCCTTGATCAGCCCTGGCACCGCGCTGCTCGGCACATAGCCGGACAGAATCGACTTGGCGGTCACCGGACTGCGCGAGTTGATCGCCTGGTTGGTCGCCTGCCAGTAGCCCTCGTACGCCGTCACTACCAGTGCTCGCGTCGATGGCGGCGCGACCCGCACCAGCTGGGCGTGGACGGACTTCTTCGGCAGGGTTACCTGAGCCTGGCTCCTCCCGCAGGCGGACACCGAGATGACCAGCGCACCTATGAGCGCACAGCCTAAGATCGCTGCCGCTGGCCGGTGCCTGCCTAGCCAGTTGTCCATGCGCATACCTGCTCCCTGGGCTACCGCATGTGCTCGCTGGGTTCCGCTAGCTGGGCCCAGCACCCGACCGGGCCCGCCGCTTTCACCAGCACCATGCTGTGACGGCGTCGATGCCCGTTCCCAGCACAGTCCCAGATGGCGAGCCCGCGATCGGCGACTATAGGGGTGATTCCGTGAACGACCCGTGATCTAGCCATGAACCCCCAGCTAGATCAGGGCTTCCGCAGCCCCATCAACCCCAGCGGCCAGCCTGGCCGCACTCGTTTATCATGAAATAAGCGAAAAGCATGAGAGTGATCGCGGCTCCGCACACGACGGCCCCGCGCCGACTTCCGATCACGCGCTGATCATCAGCGCCGCCCGGCACCCCCGGCCACCCCAGGCACCACAGGCACCCCCGGGCACCACAGGCACCCCCAGGCACCCCCGGGCACCACAGGCACCCCCGGGCACCCCCAGGCACCACGGACACCACAGGCACTACGAACACCTCCGATACTTCTGGGCACCACGGGCACCACGGACCACGGATACTCCGGGCACCCTCGGGCACCACGGGCACCACGGGTACCCCCGGCACCCCGGCCCCGGCGCCCAGCACCCCCGCGAAGCTCCGCGATCATACCCACTTCTTGATCGCGGAGGATCGGTGCGCGGGAACCCGCGCGGACTACCGTGATCTTGGATCTTCGATGATCACGGAGGATCTTGGAGCGCGCCCAGGTCACCTGCTCGGATTACCGTGATCATGAAAGTCCGAAGATCACGGAGGATCGGCGCGCGGGAACCCGCGCAGACTACCGTGATCTTGGGTTTTCCATGATCCCGGAGGATCCCCGGTGCGCAACCGGCGACCGGATCCATGATCCCGGAGGATCCGGGGCGCGGCCGGCGACCGGATCCATGATCCCGGAGGATCCCGGGGCGCGGCCGAGAACCCGATCCATGATCCCGGACGGTCCGGGGGGCGGCCGGCGACCGGATCATAATCCGGGAGACCCGCGGCGGGGCGGGGCGGGCTATGGTGGGCTCACGCGGAGTTGCCGACGAAACATCCTCGAATTAGGGCCATTTTCCGATGGCGGACGGCGATGGTGTGATTACGATGGGCTCTTCGCGATTTAGGTGGGCGTAATGCTGGAGAGCCGATGCGGTTCAGGATCCTTGGTCCGTTAGAGATTACGGACGACGACGGGAGGCAGGTCGCCGTCAGTCGACGGCTGCATCGCTTGACGCTCAGCCTGCTCTTACTGAACGCCAGTCAGCCATGCTCGGTCAACGGCCTGATCACCGCCTTGTGGGGCGACCGGCCGCCGCTCAGCCCCGAGGTCTCGTTACGCAGTTGCGTCTACGGGATTCGCAAGCTGCTGCCCGACGGGCAGCGGGTGCTGACCCACCCCTCTGGTTACCTGATCCAGGTCAACCCGGGCGAGCTTGACCTGCACGCCTTTCGTGACCTCGTCTCCGGCGGCCGCGACGCGCTCGACGGCGGGAACCCGCTTGACGCGGCGACGATGCTCGCGCAGGCCCTTGAACTGTGGCGCGACCCGCCGGTCGCCGACCTGCCGGATGTGCACGAGAAGGACAAGCTGCTCGACCAGCACAAAGAGGCGCAGGACGCCCTGATGGACGCCAGGCTGGCGCTCGGCCGGCATCGCCAGGTGCTCGCCGAGCTGCGCAGCGTGGTGACGGCTGACCCGCTCCGTGAGCACGCCTGGGCCCAGCTAATGACCGCGTTGTATCGCTGCGGTGCCCGAGCCGAGGCACTCGCCGCCTTCGGCCGGCTGCGGATGACCCTGGTCACCACGTACGGCATCGAGCCCGGCCCCGAACTGCAGGACCTGCACCGGCAGGTCCTGGCCGACGACCCATCGCTCATGCAGCACTGGCAGTCGCCAGCCGCGCCAGTCGCGCCGACCGGGCCGGCCGGGTCGGCCAGGCCGGCCGCGCTACCGCCCCCGCCCGAGCAGCCGCAGCCCGAGCAGCCCCCGCCCGAGCGCCCCCCGCCCGAGCAGTCGCAGCACGCCATCAACGCCACCTCGGCCGCCCCGGCGGTCGGACCGACCGGACCGACCGGACCGACCGGACCGACCGGGCCGACCACGCTGACCGACAGCTACCTGAACTGGCCAGCCGCCGTCCGGATGCATCCGACCTGTCAGCTGCCCGCATCGGTCGCCGACTTCACCGGCCGGGCCGCCGAGCTGACCGAGCTGCGGAGCCGGCTGCCAGCCGATGGCATGGCGATCACCGTGCTGTGCGGCATGCCGGGCGTCGGCAAGACCGAGCTGGCCACCCGCGCGGCCCACCTGGTCAAGTCCGCGTTCCCCGATGGCCAGCTGTGCGCCTGGCTGGACGACGCTGGCCTGGCCCGCGATCCGCAGATCGTGCTCGGTGAGCTGCTGCGCGGCATGGGCGTGCCGCCTGGCAGCATCCCGGTCAGCCGGTTCGAGCGCGAGGCGATGTACCGGTCGGTGCTGGCCGGGCGACGCGTGCTCGTGCTCGCCGACGGCGCGACCAGCGCGGCTCAGGTCCGCCCGCTGCTGCCAAGTAGCACGGGCTCAGCCATGCTCGTGACCAGCCGGTCCCGCCTCGCTGACCTCGACGGAGCCAAGCTGGTCGAGCTTGACGGCCTGCACCCGGTCGAGGCGGTGAGCCTGCTCGGCGAGATCTCTGGTCGCGACCTGGCCGGCGCCTACGCCGAGGCGGCCCTGGCGATCAGCGCGAACTGCGGCTACCTGCCGCTGGCGATCAGGATCGCGGGCGCGCGGCTAGCCGATGATCCCGACCTGTCCATGTCCGGCCTCGCCGAGCTGCTGGCCGACGAGAGCAAGCGGCTCGACGAGCTTTCGCTCGGCGACCAGTCGGTCCGGGCCAGGCTGACAACGGCGGCGGAGGCGCTCAGCGGCATGGCCCGCACCGTGCTCGCGCTGCTCGCCGCGGCCGGTCCGCACGATACCCCCGGCTGGCTGATCGCCTCGCTGCTCGAGGATCCGGCGGCGAGCGCGATCGCGCCCGCGCTCGCCAACGCGGGCCTGCTGCACCGCATCCCCGGCTCGATCACGCCAGGCGGCGGCCGGGGGACGGCCTACCGCATGCATCCGCTCGTCCGCGCCTACGCGGGCGAGTTGCTGGCCGACGCCAATCCAGGCGTCGTCGGCGCGGCCACCGGCCGGCTGATGGCCTCGGGCTGGCTCGAGCTCGCCAACGGCGGCGACAACGGGCTGCTCAACCAGCTACGCGAGCGCGCCCCTGCCCACCCCGGCTACCACTGAGGCCGGCCCTAGCTGCCGGTGAAGCGCGGCTTGCGCTTCTCAGCGAACGCGGCCACGCCCTCGGCGAAGTCACCAGACTCCGCCATCTCCTGCTGGATCTCGGCCTCGAACTCAAGCTGAGCGTCGATCCGGTCATAAAGCCACTGGTTCAGCTGGCGCTTGGTGCCAGCGTAGGATCTGGTCGGCCCGTCAGCCAGCCGGTCCACGAGCTCCTCCGCCTTAGTCAGCAGCTCCTCGTCCGGGCACACCTGGTTGATCAGCCCCCAGTCCAGCGCCTTCGGCGCGGGCAGCCGCTCGCCCAGCATCGCCAGCTCGGTGGCCCGCGCGAAGCCGATCCGGCTCGGCACCAGCAGCGACGAGCCACCATCGGGCACCAGCCCGATGTTCACGAACGCGAGCAGGAAATAGCTCGACTCGGCCGCGAGCACGAGGTCGCAGGCGAGCGCGAGCGACAGCCCGATCCCGGCGGCGGCGCCGTTCACGGCCGCGACGACCGGCTTGGGCATCGACCTGATGCCGGTGATGATCGGGTGATAACGACCAGTCAGCCTGCTGTAGACGTCCGGATGACCGGCCGGCGTACGGTCGGCGGCGGCGTCCTTCAGGTCGGCGCCACTGCAGAACGCCCGGCCTGCGCCCGTCACCAGGACGGCCCTGACCTCGTCGTCAGCGGCCAGTTCCTGCACGGCTTCCTTCAGCTCAAGCCCGAGCGGCGTGTTCCACGCGTTCAGCTGCGCCGGCCGGTTCAGCTCGAGCTTGGCAGCACTGCCGCGCCGGTAGATATTGACCGTCTCGTAGCTGCTCGCCAGTTCGTAATCGCTCATAAGGCGAAGCCTACGGGCAGGCCGGCGAACCGAGGCTGCAAGACTTCGGTTATGACCTATGTTGCGCATCCCGACCGGTACGACCAGACCAGCTATCGCCGTTGCGGCGCGAGCGGGATCAAGCTTCCCGAGGTGTCGCTAGGGCTTTGGCAGAACTTCGGCGACGAGACCCCGATCGAGGTCCAGCGGGCGATCATCCGCCGCGCCTTCGACCTCGGCGTGACCCACATCGACCTCGCCAACAACTACGGGCCGCCCTACGGCAGCGCGGAGATCAACTTCGGCCAGATCCTGCGCGAGGACCTGCGGCCCTACCGGGACGAGCTGATCATCTCCACCAAGGCAGGCTGGGACATGTGGCCTGGCCCCTACGGTGACCTAGGCTCCCGTAAGTACTTGCTGGCCAGCCTGGACCAGTCGCTGCGGCGGATGGGCCTTGACTACGTCGACATCTTCTACAGCCACCGCGCCGATCCCGACACCCCGCTCGAGGAGACGATGGGCGCGCTGGCGACGGCGGTGCAGCAGGGCAAGGCGCTGTACGCCGGCATCTCCTCCTACTCGCCTGAGCGCACGGAACGGGCCGCCGCGCTGCTCCGCGAGATGGGCGTCAGGCTGCTGATCCACCAGCCCTCGTACTCGCTGCTCAACCGCTGGATCGAGGGCGGCCTGCTCGATGTACTCGAGCGCGATGGCGTCGGCTGCATCGCGTTCTCGCCATTGGCCCAGGGCCTGCTGACCAGCCGGTACCTGAACGGCATCCCGGCCGGGTCGCGGGCCAGCCGGTCCGGCTCGCTGTCGGTCGACCAGCTCACCGAGGCCAACCTCGCGCACGTGCGCAAGCTCAACGAACTGGCCGTCGCTCGCGGGCAGACCCTCGCCCAGCTGGCCATTTCCTGGGTATTGCGTGACCCCAGGGTGACTTCGGCGCTGATTGGCGCGAGCAGCGTGACCCAGCTCGAGGAGAACCTGGCCGCGGTCAAGGCGGCGCCATTGACTGACGTCGAGCTCGCGGCGATCGACGCCCACGCGGTCGAGGCCGGGATCAACCTATGGGCTGGTTCGAGTGCGCTGAGCTAAACCGGAGGGAAGACTGGAGTCATGCGCTACCTGAGCAGCGATACGGCAAAGAAGATCTCCAAGATCGGCCTGGGCACCTGGCAGTTCGGCTCAAGGGAATGGGGCTACGGCCAGGAATACGCCGACGCCGACGCGACCGCCATCGTCCGCCGCGCACTCGAGCTGGGTGTCACACTCTTTGATACAGCCGAGGTCTATGGTTTCGGCCGCAGCGAGCGGATACTCGGCCGAGCGCTCGGCGACGACCTCGGCGCCATCTTCCTGGCGACGAAGATCCTGCCCGTGATGCCCATCGCCCCGGTCGTCGAGCAGCGCGCCGTGGCCAGCGCCGAGCGCCTCGGCGCGCGCAAGCTCGACTTGTACCAGGTGCACCAGCCCAACCCTGGCGTCCGCGATGGCACGATCATGCGCGGCATGCGCGCCCTGCAGCGAGTCGGCCTGGTCGACGAGGTGGGCGTCAGTAACTACTCGCTCAGACGCTGGCAGGCGGCGGAGAAAGCACTCGGCGCCCGGGTGCTGTCCAACCAGGTGCGCTACAACCTCGCGGACCGCGCCCCCGAGCGCGACCTGGTGCCGTACGCGGTCACCCGCGGCCGGATCATCATCGCCTACAGCCCGCTCGCCCAGGGGCTGCTCTCCGGCCGCTACCACGAAGGCCATCGCCCGGCCAACCGGGTCAGGGCGGTCAACCCGCTGTTCCTGCCGGAGAACCTGGAGCGCGCGGTCGGCCTGATCGCCACGCTGCAAGCCATCGCGGACGCGCACTCAGCCACTCCGGCCCAGATCGCGCTCGCCTGGGTGATCCACAACCCGGCCGTGGTCGCGATCCCCGGAGCCTCGACCGTCGAGCAGCTCGAGAGCAACGTCGCCGCCGCCGAGATCGACCTGACCGACGAGGAGTACCAGACCCTCCAGGCCGCCTCCGACCGGTTCCGCCCGGTCACCGGCATCTCCGCCGCCTCCAAGCTGGCGAGAGCCCGCGTCAGCAGACGCTAGAGCTAGAGCACCGGAGCCACCGCGCCGTAGCCGGTCGCGGCCTCGAACGCATGCCCCACCACGAGCAGGTCCCAGTCCGCCCGGCGCCGCCCGACGAGCTGCAGCCCGACCGGCAACCCCTCCGGGCTGAACCCGGCAGGCACCGACATCGCGGGCAACCCGGTCGCCGAGATCAGGTACGCGCTTGACATCCAGTCCAGGTAGGTCCGCTGCGGCACCCCGTCGATCTCGTGCACCCAGTCGAGGTCGACGTCGAACGGCACGACCTGGGTTGCCGGGCAAGCGAGCACGTCGAACTCGGCGAAGAACTCGCTGACCCGCTCGGCCAGCCGGTCCCGCAACACCGTCGCCCGGCTCAGCTCCGCCAGCGTCAGCTCAAGCCCGCGCTCGGTGTTCCAGCGCACGTTCGCGCCGAGCAGGTCGGCGTGTCGGTCGAGCAACGGCCCGAAGCTGGTCGCGTACCGGTAGGCCCGCCAGGTCAGGAACACCTCGCTCGCCCCGGTCAGGTCAGGCGCGGCGTCGATCACCTCGCAGCCGAGGTCGGCGAGCACCTGCCGGGCCGGCCGCAGTGCCGCCCGCACCCCGGCGTCGACCGGCAGCCCGAGGTCATCGCTCCACGCCACCCGCAGCCCAGTCAGGTCACGCTCAAGGAGCGGCCGCACCTGCGCCGGATCGGTCAGCGCGGGCGGCGGCGCGTCGAGCGCCAGCGGCACCGAAGGCTCTGGCCCCGAGATGACAGCCAGCAGCAAGGCCAGGTCCGCGACCGTCCGTGCCATCGGCCCGGTCACGCTCAGGGTGTCGGTCACGTCCGTGACCGGCCAGACGGGAACCCGCCCTGGTGACGGCCGCAAGCCCACGACGTTGCAGAAGCTGGCCGGGTTCCGCAGCGAGCCGCCCAGGTCGCTGCCGTCGGCCAGGCAGATTATCCGGGCCGCCAGCGCGGCCGCCGCCCCTCCGCTGCTACCACCCGCGCTCCGGCGGAGGTCATAGGGGTTCCTGGTCGCTCCGAAGACCTGGTTGACCGTGTGCGAGCCCGCGCCGAACTCGGGCGTGTTGGTCTTGCCGAGGCTGATCGCGCCCGCCCCGGCCATCCGGCTGACGATCAGCGCATCCCGGTCAGGAACGTGGTCAGCGAACACCAGCGAGCCGAACGTGGTGCGCACCCCGGCCGTCTCCACCAGGTCCTTGTGCGCCACCGGCAGCCCGTGCAGCAGGCCAGGCTCCTCACCTCGGGCCAGTGATTCGTCCGCCGCCGCGGCCTTGCTCATGGCCGACTCGAAGGTCCGCGTGACGATGGCGTTGACCTGCGGGTCAACGGCCTCAACCCGATCAATGTGGGCCGCTACGACCTCGCGGGCCGACACCTGCCGGCCCCGCAGCAACGCCGCGAGCGCGGTCGCGTCCTGACCACACAGTTCGTCCGGGCGACTGTCGGGATTCACAACATGATTATGCAAATAAACCACGACGAGCACTCTGGGCACCCAGTTCCATCTGGCAACCGGACAGATCAGAACCGGTGCTGGGGTGCCCAAGGCCGAGCGCCTGGCGCAGCACCCTCCAGATCACCGTGATCATGAGCACACGCGTGATCACGTCAATCCGACGCGTGAAAGAGGCTGTCGCAAACTCGCGTTCGGCTATGTGACAAGTGGCCCGGCCCCTAACCCGCACACTCGTTTCCGTCACCAGCAGACCAGCCATGATCACGGCGAATTGCACCCCGGAATCCGCATACTAGTTTCCGCGAGAGCCGGATACTCAGTTCCCCCACCACCAGACCGCCTCCCAGCCTGGCCAGCCCAGCTCGCAATCGTTTGCCTAAGAGGGGTTGCCCCTCTCACCGGCCCATGCCGGGCCGCCGACTCTCCGGGATCATGCCCGGAACAGGATCACGGACGATCACACGGGGCGCACCCGCCCCGCCAAGCTCCGGGATCATGCCCGGAACAGGATCACGGGCCATCGACCGGGTGATCACCCGGCCATTCTCCGTGATCACCAGCCCGGCCATGATCCCGGAGACCTGTCCGGGGGGCACGAGCAATGCGACAGCCTCGAAAGCGCCACCGGACGTCACTGATCATGACCTGGACCGTGATCGCGGCGTCTGTGATCATGACCTGGACCGTGATCGCGGAGACCTGTCCGGGGCCCGGCCACGACAAGCGGCCGCACCATGTTCCGTGATCACGACCTGCCACATGATCACGGATGTTCGCTGCGTCCGGGACCGGCCGACTCTCCGTGATCACCGGGCCACCATGATCGGTCAGGCCAGGCGCCGCTCGGCGGCCCACCTGGTGAGCTGATGCCGGGTAGATAGCTGTAGCTTGCGGAGGACCGATGAGACGTGGCTTTCGACAGTCTTAGCCGATATGTAGAGTTCCCGTGCGATTTCTTTGTAGGTATATCCACGCGCAATGAGCCGTAGCACCTCGCGCTCGCGCGGCGTGAGCTGGTCAAGCTCGGGATCGAAGCTGGGCTCGGGCGCGGACGCACCTTGCGAGGCGAACGCGTCGAGCACGAATCCGGCGAGCCTCGGCGAGAACACGGCATCGCCGGCCGCGACCCGCCTGATCGCGTCGACCAGCTCGGCCCCTGAGATCGTCTTCGTGACGTATCCCCTGGCCCCGGCCCTGATCACGGCGATCACGTCCTCGGGGGCATCCGAGGCGGACAGCGCCAGGAACCTGGTCTGCGGCAGCACCGGCGCCAGTTCGGCGACGACTAGCTGCCCGCCGCCGCCCGGCAAGTGGACGTCGAGCAGGACCACGTCGGGCAGGGCCCTGGCGATGCCCTCGATGGCTGGCATCACGTCATCGGCCTCGCCGATGACTTCGACGTGCTCGCCGAGCTCGGACCTGACTCCGGAGCGGAACAAGCCGTGATCGTCCACGATGAAGACCCTCGGCCGGCCAGCCGGCGCCGCGGCGCTCACGTGGCCCGGCTCGGCTCGCGCTGACCAGCGGTGCGGGGCATGGTCAACGATACTTCGGTGCCCTCGCCGAGCACGCTGCGGATGGTCGCCGAGCCGCCGCGCCGCTCCATCCTGGCCCTGACCGACTCGGCCAGCCCCTTGCGGTCAGAAGGAACGGCCGCCGGGTCGAAGCCGCGGCCGCGATCCCGCACGAACACCGAGACCTCGCTGAGCTCGACCTCAGCGAACAGCGACACGACCTGGGCTCCTGACCACTTGGCTGCGTTCACGGTGGCCTCGCGGGCGGCGGCGAGCAGCGCGTTCAGGTCGTCGTCGATCTCGCTGTCGCCGACGGTGACCGCCTCGATGGCAACGCCGTGCTGCTCTTCGACGTCCTGCTGGATCCGGCGCACGGCGGCGGCGAAGGTGGCGGCGACGCCGTCCATGGAGCCAGGGGCCCGGCCGTCGAACAGCCAGGACCGCAGCTCGCGTTCCTGGGCCCTGGCGAGCTGGATGACCTGCTGGGGGCTGTCGGCCCGGCGCTGGATCAGGGCCAGGGTCTGGAGCACCGAGTCGTGCACCCGGGAGGCGATGTCGGCCCGCTCCTCGGCCCTGATCCTGGCCTGCCGCTCCACCACCAGGTCGCGAACGATCCGCAGCCACCAGGGACCGAGCACGACCCCGATGGCCGCGAGCACGAGCACGAGCCCGCCGAGCGGCCGAAGGATCAGCAGCGGATGATGCGCGGAAGCCAGCACAGTCAGTCCGATGATCAGCAGCACCCCGGCGATCAGCAGCCGCAGCCCGAGCTTGGACCTCATCTTCCCAGCCGAGGAACCGACGAGCGGGTCAGCCAGCCGCTGCAACGATGCCTGCTCGTCGGCGCTGGCGTTGCGCCAGATCAGCACGAGGCCGGCCGCCGCGATGACGATCGGCCAGCCGAACTTGCCGAACAGGCCGATGCCCAAGATCGTGACCAACACGAGCACCACGACCAGCATCGACGCCGCCACGGCGGCGATGGCGATGCCCCGCAGGTCGGTAATGGCCCGGCTGGCGATGTTGTTGTTCTCGCCGACCGCCGGGATGAACAGCCAGGCGACGACGTAGACGGCCAGACCGAATCCGGTGATCAGCGCCAGGATTATGAAGATCGTGCGAACGATCCCGACGTGCATGCCGGTGCGCGCGGCAATCCCGGCCGCGATGCCGCCGGCGATCCGACCGTCATTGGCCCGGCGCAGCGAGGAGACCCGGGCCGACCAGTCGGCCCCCCGGTGCTGGTGCGACCACGCGGGCGGCGGCTGGTCCGCCTTCGGCGGCTGCGGCTGGCCCGCGGACTGCTGGCCCGCGGACTGCTGGCCTGGGGGCTGCCCGTTCGGCAGTCCGAAAGGCTGTCCCCACGACGGCGCCTGCCCCGGCAGCGGCGGGCCCGGCGAATCGGGAGACTGGGTCGGCTCGTCCACGTATCCATCATCACCGAAATAACCGGCTACTGGCATCGGGACTTGCCCTGATTCCTGGCTGGCTAAGTCAGGGTCTAATCCGGGTTGTTCCCAATATCCACGCGCGAGGAGCCCAGGCAGGCTGGATGTCATGAACGAATTCACCTCGCAGCCTGCGGACGAAGCCCCTTCGAGCCAGGGCCCGCAGAGCCAAGCCCAGTCCGACGAGCCCCCCGTGCAAGACTGGCCGCCGTCCGGCCAGTCCAACGGCCACCAGGCCGGCTACGCAAGCCAGCCCGCCCTCGACCAGCTGTACCGGCCCGCCCAGGGCCGCATGATCGCCGGCGTGGCGGCCGGCATCGCCCAGTACCTCGGCGTCGACGCCACGCTCGTCCGGATCGCGCTGGCGGTGCTGACCGTGATCGGCGGCGCTGGCATCCCGGTCTACGTGGTCGGCTGGCTGCTGATCCCTGACGAGGAGACCGGCGAGTCGATCGCCAGCGACCTCATCAGCTCCCTGCAGTCTCGTCCGAGTTGATCCGCCTCGATGACGACCAAGGAGGTCGCGACCACCATGCCAGCACAAGCTAGCCCGCCATCGAACACCGGGACCGGCTCGGGGTACCGCCGTCACTTCCGCTATGGCGGGAGCGACCTGCGCGCCTCGGACGCTGAGCGCGCCGAGGTGGCTGACCGGCTGTCCCGGCACTACCAGGAGGGCCGGCTTGACCAGGCCGAGTTCAACGAGCGGCTTGACCGGGCCATGAACGCCAAGACCAGGGGGGACTTCGCCGGCCTGTTCGCTGACCTGCCCGACCTGCCCGAGGACAGCCAGCCTGCTGGTCCTGGCCAGCCGGCCAGGATCCCCCACGTCCGCCGGCCAGGACCGCCGCTCGCGCGGCTTCTTCCCATCGCCGCCGTCGTGATCATCGCGATCATCGTCACCCACGCGGTGATCCACTCCTGGCTGCTGTGGCTGGTGGTCGGCGGGCTCGCCTTCGTCTGGCTGCGCGGCGAGGAGCACCGGCGCCGCCGGTAGCATGCGGCATGCGCGTCGTCGTGGTGGGAGCCGGGTTCGCTGGCCTGATCGCTGCTGACCGGATCGCCCGATCCGGTCAGCAGGTCGTGGTGCTCGAGGCCAGGGACAGAGTCGGCGGCCGGGTCTGGTCAACCGAGCTCGTGCCTGGCGATCCGCGAACCATCATCGAACGCGGCGCCGAGTTCGTGCTCGACGGCTACGACGTGATGCGCTCGGTGCTCGCCGAACTCGGCCTGGAACTCGCCGACACGACGATGTCGTACTACGACAGGGAGCCGCGCGACCCGGTCGCCGGGCCTGCCGACGTGGCGCGCTGCGCTGAGGTGATCCAGGCGGCCGCCGCGGCTGCTCCCCCCGAAGCCTCGCTGGCTGACCTGCTGGAAGATATCCGCGAGCTCCCGGCCGCCGCGCTCGCCGCCTACGTGTCCAGGATCACGGTGACCAACGGCGTGGGTGCCGCTGACCTGGCCGCCGCCGCGCTCGCCGATGTGACGTCGGGATTGCGGGCCAGGCCGACCTGGCGGGTAGCCGGCGGAAACGGCCTGCTCGCGGCCGGGCTGGCCGCCCGGCTCGGCTCGGCGATCTACCTGAGTTCTCCGGTCCGCGCGATCGAGCAGCACGAAGGCGGTGTCCGGGTGCTCACCCCGGCCGGCGAGGTCGAAGCTGACCGGGCGATCATCGCCGTGCCGATGGCCATTTTGCGTAATATGATGTTTAATCCAGTTATTCCAGCGCGGTCAAGGGATGCTTGGGATCGCGCCGGGATCGCCCACAACGCCAAGCTGCACCTGCCGCTCACGGCGCCGGCCGCCCCCTCGGCCGTGCAGAGCGTGGCCGGAGCGTTCTGGACCTGGACCGCGACCGACGGGTCCGGGCAGGTCCAGCCGGTGCTGCACGCGTTCGGCGGCACCGCCGCCGGGCTGTCCGCCCTCGGCGGTGACGACGGCCCCGAGGTCTGGGCCGCCCGCGCAGCGGCGTTGCGGCCCGAGTTGGCCATCGACCCGAGCCGCGCCTTGCTCACCACCTGGAACGACGACCCGTGGGCGGGCGAGTCCTACTCCGCCTGGACGACCGGCGTCGGGCCCGGCGACGACGACCTGATCCACGCTCCGGCCGGCCGGCTGCACTTCGCCGGCGAGCATACCGCCGGAGACTGGGCGGGCCTGATGGAAGGGGCGCTGCGCTCCGGCATCCGCGCCGCCGACGAGGTGCTGTCACTAGCCCGCGATGCGAACAGCAGCGTCGCGCCTTAGCTGTCGTTCCCACTACAGCTAAGGCGCGACGATGTAGTTCGGACTGCCGCGGTGGTCAGCCGTTGGCGAAGCCGTCGAGGGCCGCTCGCAGCCAGGCCCGCTTGACCTCGCTGCCCCGGTGGCCCGAGCCGTCGTCGATCAGCAACCGGGCGTCCGGCCAGGCCCTGGCCAGTTCCCACGCGGTGGCGGCCGGGCAGGACAGGTCGAGCCGACCGTGGATGAGCACGCCGGGGATGCCAGCCAGGTTCCCGGCGTCCCGCAACAGCGCGCCTTCGTCGAGGAACGAGCCGTTCATGTCGTACCAGGCGCAGATCCGCACCATGGCGATGAGGCCGGCATCCGGGCCAGCGCCGAAGCCGCCCGGCTTCGTCGCGGGCTCAAGGGAGAGCACGGCGTCCTCCCAGGCCGCCCACGCCTGCGCGGCCTCCAGCCTTACCTCGAAGCTGGGATCGCTGAGCAGTTCGTAGTAAGCCGCCGGGAGCTCCCGGTCGCCCGCCTGCGGGACCGCCGACTTGAACCGCTCGAAGGCCTCGGGGAAGAAGATCGCCGCGCCCCGGTAGAGCCAGTCGGTCTCGCTCCGGCGGCAGGTCGTGATGGCGGACAGCACGATCTCGGTCACCCGGTCCTGATGCTGCTCGGCGTAGGCCAGGCCCAGCGTCGTTCCCCAGGAACCGCCGTGCACGGCCCAGCGCTCGATGCCCAGGTGCTCCCGCAGCCGCTCTAGGTCGGCGACGAGATGGCTGGTGGTATTCACCGTCATGTCGGTGCCGGGGTCGCTGGCGTGGGGCACGCTCCGCCCGCAGCCGCGCTGGTCGAGCAGCACGACCAGGTACCGTTCAGGGTCGAAGAGACGCGCCATGTTGAGCGAAGAGCCTTGCCCTGGCCCGCCGTGCAGGATCACCGCCGGCCGGCCGTGCGGGTTTCCCGTGGTCGCCCAGTAGACATGGTTGCCGTCGCCGACATCGAGCAGGCCATCGGCGAACGGCTCGGCCACAGCGTAAAACTCGGTCAAGGGAGCGGAGGTCACGAGACCATTCTGTCGCGTCGGTCGCGGCTAGACCCGGACACCGCGATCGGCGGCGGTCTTGGGCTCGTGCCTGATGTCACCAGGCTGGCCCATCACCCGCCGCCAGCACGCGAACTCCAGCAGGACGCCGTCCGGGTCCTGGAAGTAGAAGGAGCGGACGAACACGCCGGGATGCAGTTCCCTGGCGACGCCCTCCGCGCTGTCGTCGTGGTCGATGATTGGGCTGACCCTGACGCCCTTGGCCTTGAGCTTGGCCCGGTACTCAAGGAATCTCTCTTCGGGCACGTTGAACGCGACGTGGTTCATCGAGCCGATCGCGCTGGTCCACTCGCCGAACCCTGGCACCGTGACCGGGGCCGAGATGCCTGGCACCGGGTCAGGCGCGTCGGGGAACCAGAAGAACGCCAGCGCGTTCCCGCCGCCCATGTCGAAGAAGAAGTGCTGGCCAGACCCGGCCGGCAGGTCGAGCGTCTTGATCAGGCGCATGCCAAGCACCTGAGTGTAGAACTCCACGGTGCGCTTCATGTCCGAGCAGACCAGCGCCAGATGGTTCACCCCGCCGAGCTCAAACTCCTGATTCCGCCACTCCATCGCCGGCCTCCTTAACCAGGCGCTGCCGCGCCGCTCTCAGTCTGCCTGACCCTCGCCCCATACTCCAGCGAGCCTCCGCTCGCCTGGCACCGCCCAGTCCCCGCCGCCAGGCACCGCCCGCTTACCACCGCCAGGCAACGCCCGGTCCCCGCCGCCGAATCTACCGTATCTAAATCTAATCTCAGTTTTAGTTTTAAGCTAGAGTACCCGGTGGCTCGGACGGGGGCCTGGCCACCGGAACCGCTACGTAGTCCCGGAGTTGTCGTTCCAACAGCAACTCCGGGACTACGTTGCGGTTGGGAAGGGGTTGGGAAGGGGCGCGGGACGGCAGTTCCCGGACTACTTTGACGTTGGCGCGGGGCGAGGAGGCACGGTGGGCGAGATCGTCAGGGAGTTCGTGGGGATGGACTCACCGGTCATCGGGCGGGCCGGGGCCGGGGGGAATCCGTGCCAGGGCCTTTACCATCGGCCGGCCGGCTCGCGGCCGACGACCGCGTTCATCGCGACGCACTACAACGTGGACTTCTCCGAGCACTACCTCGCCTCGTACCTGGCCGAGCGCGGCTATGGGTTCCTCGGGTGGAACACCCGCTTCCGCGGCAACGAGGCTCACTTCCTGCTCGACCACGCCCTGGCCGAGATCGGTGTCGGGGTCAGCTGGCTCCGGGAGGTAGCGGGCGCCGAGCGCGTCGTCCTGCTCGGCAATTCCGGCGGCGGCTCGCTGATGGCTGCCTACCAGTCCCAGGCCGTCGAGCCCAACGTCACCACGGTCGCTGGCATGCGCCCGGTACCCGCGATCGAGCACTTGCCGCCCGCCGACGTGTTCGTCGCGCTGGCCGCGCACTCGGGCCGGCCCGAGGTGCTGACCGCGTGGCTGGACCCCTCGGTCACCGACGAGGACGACCCGCTGTCCGTGGACCCCGACCTTGACCCGTTCAACGCCGAGCACGGCCCGCCGTTCAGCGCCGAGTTCCAGCACCGCTACCGCGCCGCCCAGCGGGCCCGCAACGAGCGCATCACGGACTGGGCGCTGGCCCAGCTCACGGCGCTGGCCGGGACCAGGGCGAGGGACCGACTGTTCACGCTGTACCGGACCTGGGCCGACCTGCGGATGATCGATCCGTCGATCGAGCCTTCGGCCCGCCGGCCGAACTGGTGCTACCTGGGCGAGCCGGTCAAGGCCAACTACGGTGTGTTCGGCATTGGCACCCTGAGCACGCTCCGCAGCTGGCTGTCGATGTGGAGCCTGCGCACCTCCCAGTGCATCGCCGCTCCGCACCTGGCCAGGCTCACCGTTCCGTCCCTGGTCATCCACGCCACCGCCGACACCGGCGTCTACGAGGCCGACGCCCGCGCCCTGTTCGACGCCCTCGCCGCTCAAGACAAGCAGTTCGAGACCATCACCGCCGACCATTACCTGCTCGACCCCGGAGGCGCGCGCACGGAGGCCGCCGACCTCATCACCGCCTGGCTGTCGGCGCTCACCTGATCGCGATGCCGCCGTCGGAGGCGACAATGGTGCCGGTGATGCCGCGGGCGCGGTCCGAGGCGAGGAAGACGTAGCTGCCGGCGTGGTCGGCTCCGGTCAGCGCGACCCGCAGCGGCGTCCGGCTCACCAGGTCGGCCTCCCGCCCAGGCCCGTCGAGCACCTGGCCCGCGAGGTCCAGGCTGACCGGGCCGGTCAGCTCGGTGCCCAGCGTGCCGCCGGGGGCGACCCCGTTGACCCGCACCTGCGGCGCGAACTCGTGCGCCAGCGCGAGCACGCAGCCGCGCACCGCGAACTTCGACGCCACGTACAAGATGCCGCCCCGGCCTGGATAGAACCCCGAGGTCGACACCGTGAGCACGATCGAGCCGCCCGACCGGCGCAGCTCGCCGATCGCCGCCTTGACGCAGACGAGCTGGCTCTTCACGTTGACCCTGAACATCTCGTCGAAGCCAGCGTCGAGTTCCTCGGCGCTGAGCTGATCGAGGCCGCGGTAGAAGTCGAAGATCCCCACGCAGTTCACCAGCACGTCGAGCCGGCCAAAGGCAGCGACGGCAGCGCCCACGGCGGCGCCGGCATCGGCCAGCGACGTCGCGTCGCCCTGGCACACGACGCACTCGGGCAACTCACCGACTAGCCGGGCGCACTTGCCCTCGTCCCGTTCGAGCGCGGCCACCCGCGCGCCCTCGGCGGCGAACGCGTCGAGCACGGCCCGCCCGATCCCCGACCCGGCCCCGGCGATCAGCGCCCGCTTGCCCTCAAGCCAGCCCATCAGGCCTCGTCCGGCCCGGACGGCTCGGCGAGCAGCCCGGTGAAGAAGTCGTGGTCCTGCCAGGTCAGGGCCTCAAGCTCCAGCGGGCACAGCAAGATCTCCCGGCCCGAGCTCGGCACGAAGACCCGCAGCCTGGCTCCGTTACGTGTGCTCACCCGCTCCACGACCACCTCGGCGAACTCGTTGGCCAGCCTGATCATAGGAACACCGCCAGGTTCTGGGTGCGCAGCACCGACTCGTCCACCGTGATCTCCCGCCGGGCCAGGAGCAGTCCGCCCCCGGCGGGCCGCAGCAGGTCGCGCCGCCCGGCCGAGACCAGGTCAGCCTCCCTCGTGTCACCCCGGCTGCGGAACAGCAGCAGGCCTGACTCAACCGCCAACTCGGCCCCCTCGGTCGCGAACGTCCGCACGTTAGCGACGAAGTGCCTGGTCCGCGACGGCGGATCCTCGGTCCAGGCGTGCTCGGTGTAAAGCCGCTGCACCCGCTTGCGCAGTGAGTACAGGTTCTCGTCGAAGTGCGCCATGTCGGCCAGCGAGTCAAACCCGGCGCCGCGCGCGGTCGTGACCCGCACCGGCATCAGGTACCCGATGTCGTCGGCGAGCAGCCCGAGCCAGCCCTGATAGTCGCCCGCGTCGAGCAGCGCCGCCTCCTCGACCAGGAACTGATGCGCCGCCTGGTGCCGCTCGTCGCCGTAGGAAAGCGGTCTCACGGCTGCTCCAGGTGATCGCTCCACTGGGCCAGCCAGTGCCGCTGGTTGAACTCGCCGAACCCCTGGTAGGCGACCCCTGGCCCGGCGAAGCCAGCCAGCGGCGGCTTGATCGGCTTGTCATCCGACGTCAGTCCCATCCGGCTGTTCAGCCGCAGCCGCCTGGCCATCGACCCGCCCGCCATGTCGGTGATCGACACCCAGTTCTCCACGTCGTCCTGCTCGAACATGCCCGAGCTGCCGAAGCACATCAGATAGGCCTGGTACGACCGGCGCTTGAAGTCATCCGGCGCGGCCGCGTCGACCGCGAACCAGGACAGCACCTCGGTCTCCCGCTCAGAGACTGGCTGCCACTGCCGCACCGAGATGAACGGCGCCACCGTCCCGGCCGCGTCCACCACCGGCCAGTTGTGCACGAAGCTGAGGTTCGGGAACAAGGTCGCCGCCGACACCATGAACCCCGACTCCGCGATCAGTTCCTGCTGCTCCCGCGACCAGGTCGCGCGCATCGCGGCGATCAGCTCGTGCGGGTAGCCGACGTAGCGAAGCTGCTCGTCGAACGTCCCGCCCGGCGGCAGCTTGTAGGTGGTTCCTGAGCCGGGACCGGCCGTGTACAGCGCGCCTTCCTTGCGTTTGCTGGCCTTGGGTTCCCGAAACAGCCCGATGTCGACCACGCTGGCGTGGGTGTGCGGCGTGTGGTAGCTGTCCCCGGCGAAGTTCTCGGCGCCGATCTTCCAGTTCGCCTTGACCCGCCACCGCTGCGGCCCGCGAAGCTCGACCCCGGCCGGGCTCTGCCGGGTATAAAAATCAAGATAATATGCAAAATTGCCCAGGTACTCGGTCAGCGCGGGCGGGTCAGGCCGCAGGCTGACGAAGATCAGCCCGTTATAGGAGGCCATCGCCGGCGCCGGCAGCAGGCTCTGGCCTTCCCGAGCGAACCCGTCCTCGCCGCCGTAGGCGTCGGCGTGGAACGGCAGCCCGGCTAGCCGGCCGTCGTTGCGGTACGTCCAGGCGTGGTAGGGGCAGCGGAAGTGGGACGCGTTGCCTAGCTCGGCCCGGCAGACAGCCATGCCCTTGTGCAGGCACATGTTGAACAGCACCCGCACCGCGCGGGCCTCGTCCCGCACCACGATGAACGAGTCGGCCAGCACGCGCCTGACCACGTAGTCGCCGGGGTCGGGGATCTCGGACTCGTGCGCCACGAACACCCAGGCCCGGCTGAACAGCCGGTCCCGCTCCAGGGCGAAGACCTCGGCGTCGTTGTAGATGTGGGCCGGGACCAGCCCCCGCCTGACCTCGGCGATGACTCCCGCCAGGTCGGTCATGGCCCGGCTACAGGCCGAGCCCGGCGTGGGCCAGCCTCGTGACGTGGTAGCGCCATACGCTCTCCTCGTTCAGCGTGCCGCCGAGGTCGGGAAGCTCAGCGACATCGGCATCGGGCAGGTCAGGCGGCTGCCCGCCCGCCTGGGCGGCACCGAGGATGACCTGCGCCAGTGCCTCGGCGTTGAGCGCGCGGATCACCGCCTGCTTGATACTTGCCCCGGTCGCGGTCAGGCCATGACCGCGCAGCACGCAGACCGGGGCCGGTCCCATCGCCGCGAGCATCTCGGCGGCGAGGTCGGCCCGCCTGATCAGCACGGCCCGGGGATAGACCGGTATCCCGTCCCTGGCCATCCGCAGCGCCGGGATGTTGTACGCGCCGACCACCGGGCACAGCGCGAGCCCGGCCAGGTCGGCGGTCACGACCGCCGGAGGATGCGCGTGCACCACCGAGACGACCTCTGGTCGTGACCGCAGCGTCTCCGCGTGGATCGGCAGCTCGCTCGGCGCCGCGTATCCCCCTGACAGCTTGCCCGGCCCGTCGAGCGGCACCAGGTGCACGTCGTCCGGGGTACTGAAGAGCAGGCCGCTCTCGGCCGGACCCCGGCACCGCACGAGCAGCGCGTCGTCGCCGGCCCTGACGCTGACGTGCCCGAGCACGTCGGCCGCCAGCCCGGCGTAGGCGAGCACGCGGCAGGCCTGGGCGACCTCGCGCCGCAGCTCAGCCAGCTCGGATTGCCGCATGCCACCCCCTTCGTTTTCTGCAACGATACGACGTACGACGAAAGGGACACACGGATGCAGAGCTGGATACACGTCATCGAATGGCGTGCCACAGTCCATCCTGAGGTGACGGCGCTCGTCGACGATCGCGGCGCGGTCCTCACCTACGCCGAGCTGCGGACCGCCGTGGAGCGCCGCGCGGGCGGCTGGGCCGATCTCGGGGTCAAGCCCGGCGACGTCGTCGCCGTCCTGGCCAAGAACAGCGCCAGCTTCCTGGTCCACGCCTTCGCGATCCTGCGGGCCGGGGCGATCCCTGCGTTCGTCAACTGGCGCCTGTCGCCAGCAGAGCTGGCCGGGGTACTCGCCCTCGTCGAGCCGGTCGCCCTCGGGGCTGATGCCGAGTTCACCGCGCTGGCGGAAGCGGCCGCTCCCGGCCTGCTCCCCCGCGTCGTCATCGGCGGCGGGACAGCACCGGATGGCTGGCTGGACGAGGCGACCCTGGCCGGCCCCGTCCCGCCCCGCCCGCGGCTGTCCGCCAGCGACGTGCTCGCGCTCGTGCACACCAGCGGCACGACCGGGCGGGCCAAGGCGATCCCGCTGCGGCACGGGGCGTTGCTGGTCAGCGTGGCCGGGTTCGCGATCGAGATCGGCGACCAGGTGCCCGGCTCGCGCCACTTGCAGCTGCTGCCGCTGTTCCACCTGGGCGGCTTCGGGCAGTGCCTGCAGGCGCTGCTCACGGCCGGGACCGTCTACGTGCACGGCTCGTTCAGCCCGGCGGCCGTGATCGACGCGATCGAGCGGGACCGGATCGAGTTCTTCACCGCCGGGCCTTCGCTGATCGACGCGCTGGTGGGTGAGCTGGGTGGCCGGGCGGTTACCCCGGACCTGACCAGCCTGAAGGAGATCGCGTACGGCACGGCGCCGGTCACTCCGGCGGCGTTGACGGCGGCGATGGCGGCGCTGCCGTGCCGGTTCCGCCAGATCTACGGCAACACCGAGAGCCAGAGCATGATCAGCCTGCTCGCGCCCGAGGACCACCAGCCTGGTCATCCCCGGCTGGCCAGCGCCGGCCGGGTCTCGTTCGGCTGGGAGGTCAAGGTCGTGGACCCGGCCGATCCGGCGGCAGCGGCGCTGCCGCCGGACTCCGCTGGCGAGGTGCTGATCAAGGGCGAGTGCCTGTTCTCCGGCTACTGGCGCGACCCCGAGCAGACCGCGGCCGCGTTCACCGCCGATGGCTGGTACCGGACCGGCGACATCGGCAGGCTCACGGCCGACGGTTACCTGTACATCCTCGACCGGGCCAAGGACATGCTGATCAGCGGCGGCGAGAACATCTACCCGGTCGAGGTCGAGGCCGTGCTCGCCGGGCATCCGGCGATCGCCGAGGTCGCGGTGATCGGCCGGCCCGACCCGGCCTGGGGCGAGGCCGTGCACGCCGTGGTCAGGCTGGCCGACGGCGCGGGGGCCACTGGCGAGGAGATCATCGCCTGGTGCCGGGACCGGCTCTCCCACTTCAAGTGCCCCAAGACCGTCGAGTTCACCGGGCCGCTGCCCAGGACCACGACTGGCAAGGTGCTCAAGCGCGAGCTTCGCTCGCGCTTGAGCCCGCCCCCCGCGCAACTGCCCGGGACAGCCGCCTCATCAGCCCCAGGAGTCCCGTCCGCATCCGACGCCGAGGGAGCACGCTAGTCATGTCGCTCGGACTTTCCATCGCCTCGCACAGCGGGCTGCCGCCCGCGAAGGTCGGCAAAGTCGCCGCCGCCGCCGAGCGGGCCGGGTTCAGCGCGGTCTTCGTTGCCGAAGGACATGGAGACGCGCTGTCGCTGTGCCACCCGGTCGCGGCGGCGACAAGGACCGCGCGGGTTGGCACCGCGATCGCGAACGCGGCCTTGCGGCCCCCGGTGCTGGCCGCCAAGACCGCGGCCCAGCTTGATCAGGCCAGCGACGGCCGATTCATCCTGGGGCTCGGCGTCGCCAACGACGTGATGAACTCTCGGTTCGGGATTGCCCCGTTCGACCCTTTGCGGATGATAGAGGAATATGTGCACGTCGTGCGCGCGGTGCTGCGGGGCGATGCGCACGGATTTAGTGGTCAGGTCTTTCAGGTGGGAATGGTCCCGCTCGACAGTCCGCCTGTGCGCGCCGACCTGCCCGTCTACCTGGCCGGCCTCGGGCCGAAGATGCTGGCGCTGGCCGGCCGGATCGCCGACGGGGTGATCTTGAACCTTGTTTCGCCGGCCCAGGCCGGGCAGGCGGCCTCGATCGTGCGCGCCGCCGCCAAGGAGGCCGGCCGTGACCCATCGGCGGTCGAGGTCGCCTGCGTGGTGCACCTGTGCCTGTCCGACGACCAAGCGGCGGCAGCCGCGGCCGCGCGCTCGGTGGTGCCGAGGTACGTGCTGCATCCAGCCATCGACCGCTTGTGGGGCGAAGGGGGCGACCTCGGGCCGGTCAGGGCCGCGACCCTCGCCGGGGACCGGGCCGGCGCCGCCGAACTGGTGCCGCAGCAAGTCGCCGACCTGTTCGTGGCGCACGGCGACGCCGCCGCCTGCGCGGCCCGCGTAGACGAGTACCGGGCGGCCGGGGTCGACTTGCCGGTGCTGTTCCCGATGCCGGTGGCTGGGACGTGGGACTTCGACGGCGTAATCGAGCGATCCAGTTCTCGTTGTGGTAGCGGGCCTGGATGATGATCAGTTCGTCATCGGTGGCGCCGTAGGCGAGCCGGTGCTCGTCGTCAATCCGCCTGGACCAGAAGCCGGAGAGGTCACGGCCGCGACCAGGCGAGCAGCGTTACCTGGTTGTACAACTCTAGGAGGCCTTGCGAGGGGCGGGGACGGCGAGGAGGGGACGCCCAGCGGCGCGGGCGGCGGGCTTACCTGGGCCGGAGAGCCAGGCCTTGATGACGGCGGCGGTGTCGGCCGGGGCCTCGAGCTGCGGCACGTGGCCGACGTCGGGCAACTCGGCCAGGGACCAGTCGGGGTGCGCCCTGGCGGCCATCCTGGCCATGGCGACCGGGACCAGCCGGTCACGCTGGCCGTGGACCAGCAACACGGGGCAGGAGACAGCGCGGATCCCCCGCCGGTAGGCCTGTCCGCGCAGGAAACTGGCCGTCTCGAAGACCGAGCGGGCGGCGTGGGCGAAGTCCCGGTCGTTGCCAGCCATCGCCGCCCGTTGCTTGGCCACGAGGACGTGCTGCTCGACGATGTCCTTCGGCACCCGAGCGGGGTGAGCGCAGCACAGCGCCAAGGTCGAGGAGACAATCGCCTGGACCGGCATGAGACGGCGCTGGCGGATCAGCAGGGGCCCGATTACGGGCAGGGACGACGCCGCGAACACGGCCGCGACGACCGGATCGGGCCGCACCGGCTGCAGCGGCAACGCCGGGTCAAGCAGGATCAGCGCGGCTACCGACGCCGGCTCCGCGCTGGCCTCCAGCAGGGCGATCATCCCGCCCATGGAGTTGCCCATCAAGATGACCGGCCGGGCCGACACGGACTGGATGAACCGGTGCAGCAAGGACCGGTTCGAGGCCACGTCCGCATCTCGGCCACCGGAGACGGTGAGGCCGTGGCCGGCCAGGTCGACCGCGAGCAAGCGGTACTTGCGGGTCAGCAGGGGCGCGATCGCGACCCAGTTCACGGCCGCGCCGCCGAGCCCGTGGATCGCCACGATGAGTGGCGCGTGCGCGGGGCCGCCGAAGTCCAGGTAGTGGACCGGGCCGTCGATGTCGACCCAGCGGGAGCGGCCGCCCGGCCTGCGGGCGGGTTGGTCAGCGATCCGCTCGGCCGCGGTCACGAGCCGTCCGGGCTACCCGGTGCCATCGCCTGGACGCCCGCGACGAACAAGTCGGCGCCGAACCGGTAGTGGAAGTCGGGATCCTCGGGGCAGGCGGTCATCGGCACGGCCGCCTCGACGAGCCGCGGGTACTTCTCCAGCGGCAGTGAGGCCAGCTCGATCTGCTTGCGCCGCCGGGCCTCGGCCTGCTCCGCATCGGGCAGAGCCGGGTCGAACCCTGGTTCGCTCATCACTAGGGCGAGCCCGGTCCACAGCGCCGACCTGGCGATCTCGCTCGCGTGCAGGGCATCGAACCCGGCCCGGTGCAGGACGTCGAGAGCCACCTCGGTGACCTGCCAGTGCGATGGGCCGAGCTTGATGCCCGAGGCGAGCAGCGACGGAGCGCAGGCGTGAGTCCTGAGAACTTCGATCAGCGACTCCAGCAGCCAGCGCAACTGCGCAGGCCAGGCTGCGCCAGGATCGATGTCGCTGCGGATCTCGCCCCAGATCCGGTCGGTCAGGGCGGCGATCAGCTCGTCCTTGTTCCTGAAGTGCCAGTACAGCGCCATCGGGGTCACGCCGACCTCCTGGGCGAGGCGCCTGATCGTCAGGGCGTCGATCCCCTCGGCGTCGGCAAGCGCCAGCGCCCGGTCAACTACCGCCGACCGGCTCAGCTTGACTCGTTCGGCCTCGGCCGTCTTCGCTGGCGCCATCACTTGACAACTATACGACGTACAGTCCATGCTGTTCAATGTACAACGTACAGGAGCGTCGTATAGGAACGATGTACAGGTACGACGTACATGAACCTGTGCCGGACGAGCTGACGGAGCAGAGGCAATGGCCAGACGCTGGTGGACCCTGGTGGCGGTAGCGCTCGCCACCTTCATGACCTATCTCGAATACACTGCAACAGGTTTACATGCAACCAGGCAGGCCGGGAGGATTGATGCGGGCACTGATCGCAGCGCGCAAGTCCAACAAGGTAGACGGCGGCGAGGGACAATCGCTCGACACCCAAGACCAGCGAGCGCGCGAGTTCTGCGACCGCCAAGGCTGGGAAGTCGTCGGAGCCGCTAGGGACACTATCAGCGGGCGCGTGGCGCCCCTAGACCGCAAAGACCTAGGCGCATGGCTTGCTGACCCCTCACGGTTCGACGTCGTTGTAGCGTTCAAGTCGGACCGGCTCAGCCGCGGCAGCGACACCGACTGGTCACGCATCGAGTCATGGACCGCGAACGCGGGCAAGACCTTGTGTCTCGTGGACTCGGGGACAGGCATCCGCTACCCCGCGCGAGACGACTCGGATTTCTGGCAATGGACGGCTGCCAAGCGACAAGCCGGCCAAGAGTGGGAGAACATCAGAGAGCGGATCGTCCGCAGTCATGACGCGCTCGTGGCTAGCGGGTCATACGTCGGCCGTCCGCCCTTCGGCTATCAGCTCGTCGGCCCTAAGTACGACAAGCATCTAGAAGTGGTCGAGGACTCGCGCGTGCTGATAGCCGCCGTGTTCGAGCAGGCGATAGCGGGGAGATCGCTGCGCCAGATCGCCGCGTGGCTCAGGGAGACCGCCGGCCTTGACTGGCATGAGGTTCGCGTTCAGCGGCTCATCAACAACTGGATTTACGCGGGCAGGGTCGAACGCAAAGGCATCCACTACGCAGACTGCGAGCCGATCGTAGACGCTGGCACGCTCGTAGCGGCTCAGAGAGCCATGCGCTCTCGGACTCGCAAGCCAAGCGGCGGCGCACCCTCTGACGACCCCGCGCTTCTCGTGTTGACGTGCGGCGGCTGTAGCGGCCGGATGTACCGCGGAGGTAAAGCGCCTTGGTACAGCTACTACTGCCGAGGCAACCCCGCCGACGCCAAGGACGGATGCGGCTTCCGCGTCCCGCTGGCGATGATTGACGCGAAGGTCATGCGGAAGCTGACATCCTCAACCGAAGCAGAGATGGCCGAGAAGGTCATCCCCGCCGAGGACTACGCCGACCAGATCGAGCGCCTTAGGCGTGACCGTAGGGCCGCGTTGGAGCGTGACGACCTCGAAGCAGTCGGCCAGCTCACCGCAGAGATGAAGCGGCTAGCGGAGCTGCCCGCGGAGCCCGAGCGAACCGAACCGAAGCCGACCGGCCGCACGGTCGGTCAGGTCTTCGCAGCTATGGATCGTGAAGACGTCAGGACCGCGCTGAAAGAGTGGACGATCATTGCGTACCCAGATCCAGATGAAAAGCTCGTGGTCAAAAGGCTTGTGATCAGGAGCCCTTGGTTCAAGCGCCACAATTAAGCGCCTAGAACGGCCTCAGGTCGATTCTCAGACGAGAAAGCCAGCACGCTACGGTTTCCCATAAGCGTGCTGGCTTTCTCGCTTCTGCGGTCTTCTACAGCGCGACCCGTTTCGGTCCCACGCCTTCTAGCCAACTCGCCTCGAAGACCCTGCGCGCGACCAGTTCACCGCTTGTAATCTCGGCCATCGTGCGCGCCTCCGGCTCAGAGTCACATTCAACGACGTCGCCCGTGTTAGGGAAGCGAACTCCCCATTCGGCAATGATTTCCTCATTCATCCCCCGGTCCTTTCCTGAGTAAAGGGCTCTCAAGGTATCCGGGTGAACGCCTGGCAACGCGAGGCGCCCCTAGAATGACGAAAGCCCCACACCCATGCGT
>DATKFV010000073.1:0-30474 GCA_035511035.1 Streptosporangiaceae bacterium | reverse complement strand
GGGGCTTGGTCTAGGGTTGAGGAAGAACCCTGCAAGATCTCGGACAACCATGATCAACTCGCTGCGGGTGTGGGGCCCGGAGAGGGTTGAGTCGTGTGGCGCGCGGCGGAGCGGGACTTTGCTCGGTCTGGTGAGTGGCTGGTCGGCCGCGGCGGGCACTGCGGGGCTTTGCTCGGTCTGGTGAGTGGCTGATCGGGCTTGGCGCGCGCTGCGGCGCGGGAGGGAGTCGGCGGGGCTAATAGACTGTGGCGATGCCGGTCCAGTCTGTTTACCCGAGGCTCGAAACGTTGCTTCCGCTCGTGCGCAAGCCGGTCCAGTACGTCGGGGGCGAGGTCAACAGCGTCGTCAAGGACTGGGACGCGGCCGACGTGCGCTGGGCGCTGCTCTATCCGGATGCCTATGAGGTGGGCGTGCCCAACCAGGGCGTGCAGATCCTCTACGAGGTGCTGAATGAGCAGGACGGCGTGCTGGCCGAGCGAACTTACTGCGTGTGGCCCGACCTTGAAGCGCTGATGCGCAGTCACGACCTGCCGCAGTTCACCGTGGACGCGCACCGGCCGGTGCGGGCGTTCGATGTGCTCGGGGTGAGCTTTTCGACTGAGCTTGGCTACACGAACCTGCTGACCGCGCTTGACCTGGCGAAGATCCCGCTCGAGGCAGCCGATCGCGGTGATGACGACCCGATCGTGCTGGCCGGAGGGCACGCCGCGTTCAACCCCGAGCCCATCGCTGACTTCATCGACGGGGCCGTGCTCGGCGATGGTGAGCAGGTCGTGCTGGCGATCACGCAGGAGATCAGGGCCTGGAAGCAGGCGGGGCGGCCGGGCGGCCGTGACGGCTTGCTGCTGCGGCTGGCGAGCAGCGGGGGGGTGTACGTGCCCCGCTGCTACGACGTCAGTTATCGGCCTGACGGCGCGATCGGCTCAGTCATGCCGAACCGGCCTGGAGTCCCGCGCGCGGTGGCCAAGCACACCGTCAGTGATCTCGACGCGTGGCCGTACCCGGCGAAGCCGTTGGTGCCGGTCGCGGAGTCGGTGCACGAGCGGTTCAGCGTCGAGATCTTCAGGGGGTGCACCCGCGGGTGCCGGTTCTGCCAGGCCGGGATGATCACCAGGCCGGTCAGGGAGCGATCGATCACCACGATCGGCCAGATGACGCAGGCCGGCCTTGAGGCGAGCGGGTTCAGCGAGGTGGGGCTGCTCTCGCTGTCGAGCGCCGACCACAGCGAGATCAACGAGATCTGCACCGACCTGGCGGACCGGTACGAGGGCACGAATACCGGGCTGTCACTGCCCTCCACTAGGGTCGACGCATTCAATATCACGCTCGCGAATGAGCTCAGCCGGAATGGTCGCCGGTCCGGCCTGACATTCGCTCCGGAGGGAGGCACCGACCGGATCCGCAGAGTGATCAACAAGATGGTCACCGAGGATGACCTGATCTCGACCGTGTCGACGGCCTACGCCAACGGCTGGCGGCAGGTCAAGCTCTACTTCATGTGCGGGCTGCCCACCGAGACCGACGAGGACGTACTCGCGATCGCGCGGGTCGCGCACCGGGTGATCGAGGCAGGCCGGGCGGCGAGCGGACGGCGGGACATCAGGTGCACGGTGTCGATCGGCGGGTTCGTGCCCAAGCCGCATACCCCGTTCCAATGGGCGGCGCAGTGCGACCACGAGACGGTAGATGCCCGGCTCAAGGCGCTGGGAGCGGCGATGCGGGCCGACCGCGGTTACGGGTCGTCGATCGGCTTCAGGTACCACGATGGCAAGCCGTCCGTGGTCGAGGGGTTGCTGTCGCGGGGTGATCGCCGGGTGGGTCGGGTGATCAAGGCGGTGTGGGAGGACGGCGGCCGCTTCGACGGCTGGAGTGAGTACTTCTCCTACGAGCGCTGGGCGGCGTGCGCCGCGAAGGAACTCGCTCCTTATGGTGTTGACGTCGCCTGGTACACCACGAGAGAGCGCGGCTATGCCGAGATCTTGCCGTGGGACCACCTGGACGCCGGCCTGGATAGGGACTGGCTATGGCAGGACTGGCTGGCCGCGATCGATCCCGATGGCGCGGCTGAGGTGGAGGACTGCCGTTGGACGCCGTGCTTCGAGTGCGGGGTCTGCCCGGCCATGGACACCGCGATCGAGACCGGCCCGACCGGTGCCAGGCTGCTGCCCCTGACCGTGGTGGGGAGCACCTGATGGCGCGGCGCCAGGACGGCCGGGACACGGCGCCGGAGCGGGCCTGATGGCCCGGCCGGTACCTAGCGGGCCGCCGCCTCCGCCGATCGTCCAGCGATTGACGATCAGGTACGCTAAGAGAGGCAGGATGCGATTCGCGAGCCACAGGGACGTGGCCAGGGCGATCGAGCGGGGTGTGCGCAAGGCTGGCGTGCCAGTCGCTTACTCTGCGGGTTTCTCACCGCATCCGAGGATTTCGTATTCCGGCGGGGCTCCTACCGGCTCGGCGAGCGAGGCGGAGTACCTCGAGATCTCGCTGGTCCGGCGGTGTGAGCCTGCCAGCCTCGGTCGGCTGCTTGACGGAGCCCTGCCAGACGGGATTGACGTGGTCGATGTTGTCGAGGTGGACGGCAAGTCCGCCGCGCTAGAACTCGACGCCTCCCTGTGGGAGGTGCTGCTGCCGGGCGTGTCGGCTGACGCGCTCCGCGCTGCCACCGACGCCTTTCTCGCCGTGCCATCCGTGCTGGTCGAGCGGCTGACCAATAAAGGAACCCGGCAGCTCGATGCCAGGGTGGCGGTGCTGGCCCTGACCGTCGACCGGCATGTCGGGGCGGACCCAACCGCCGGATGTGCGATGATTCGAATGGTTGTTCAGCAGTTGACACCTGCCGTACGACCCGAGGACATTATGACCGCGCTTGCGCAGTTCGCGGCTCCCGCGCCCTCGTCGCCGCCGTTGGTGACCAGGTTGTGGCAGGGCCCGCTGAGTGACGCGGCCGAAGCACAGGCGTTGGGTACAGCGTCGTTTGGAGCAGCGTCGTTGGGACCAGCGCCGTTGGGAGCACAGGCGTTGGGAACACGGGCGGTTGCGACACAGGTGCTTGCCACGCAAGTGCCTGCGACACAGGCGCCTGCGAGACGGGCGCTTGCGATACGGGAAGGCGCGATCGGGGTGACAAGGGCCACTGAGTCCCCCGTGCGCGACCTGCGACAGGCAGCCGAGCCAGTGCCCGCGCGTCGGCTCCAAGAGCCCGAGTCCGTTAGTCCGCCGGCCGCAGCGCTTGCACCGGCGGCGCCACATGAACTTGTCACAGACCAGGCAACGCGCCTATGGGCGGGGAGCGCCGCTACGGCGCCCGCCCGTTCGGCGCGTGCGAACGATCAGCTCCTGCGCGGCGAGCGAGCCGAGTCAACTGACTCGCGCGCCCGGGAGCCTCAAGGAAGAGATTGCCCGAATGCTCGAAACCGAGCCACAGAATCGACAGCCAGATCCGAATGAGCCGGAAGGTAACCGCCAAAGCGCAGGTAGCGCAGGTAGCGCAGGCCAGGAAGGCACCCAGCGCAGGGGCCTGCTGCGCAGGCCGCGCCGGGTAGGTAAGCCGGCCGATGCGCCCCAGTTCAGTTCCGGAGCCGCGGAGGCCGTGGCGCCGGAAGCCCCTGCGTCCGCCCCGGCCTCGTCGGCCAGCGGGCGCACGGCTCCGGCGACAGGAAGCGGTCAGGCCACTGGTCGCGCGACCAAGCCCGTGCCCGCGATTCCGGTCGTGCCCGCCGCGCCGTCGGGCCAGTACGGGGACAGCGCTCCGGCGACGCATCAGCCAGTGCCGGTCGCGGCGTTCCAGGCCCCCGTGGTGGTCTTCCAGCCGCCGGATCTCAGCGAACGCAGGCCTGCTGAGCAGGGCCGCTCCAGTGCGCCCGGCTCGTCAGGCCAGTCCAGCCAGTCGGGCCAGTCGGGTCAGTCGGGTCAGTCCGCCCCGGCCGACGACGCTGGTGACGATAGCGACGCCGCTGGCGGCGGCTCGCGGCGACGGCGCCGTGGTGGCCGCGGTCGCGGCAAGGGCCAGGTCGGCGAGGGCGGCAACGGGTCAGGCCAGGCTGACAAGGGCGGGAGCGGGTCAGGTCAGGGTGCCGGGACCAGCGGGTCCGCCCAGGCGGGCTCCGGTGTCGCCGGATCAGGCGCGGCCGGCGGCAGCGACCAGCGGCGCGGTCAATCCGAGCGGGCCGAGGCCGGCAAGCAGGACGGTGCCAGGAACGCGGGACAGGCTGGCCGGGACGGCGGCGATCAGGCTGGCGAGGATGGGCCCGATGACGACTCCCAGGGCGGCTCGTCGAGCCGCCGCAGGCGTCGGCGCAGGCAGCGCAGCGGCTCCAGCGGCGAGGCTGAACTGGCCGCGCCAGATGACCCGACCGACACGGTCGTGCACATCCGCGAGCCCAGGCCAGCCACCGAGACGGACGACGTCCGGGCCGTCAAGGGCTCGACCAGGCTTGAGGCCAAGCGGCAGCGCAGGCGCGAGAGCAGGGACACTGGACGCCGGCGGCCGCCGATCATCAGCGAGTCCGAGTTCCTGGCCCGCCGCGAGGCCGTCGAGCGGGTCATGCTGGTGCGCCAGCAGGGCGACCGCACTCAGATCGCGGTGCTTGAGGACGGCATTCTCGTCGAGCACTACGTCGACAAGGCGAGCCACCAGTCCTACGTAGGCAACGTGTACCTCGGCAAGGTCCAGAACGTGCTGCCCTCGATGGAGGCCGCCTTCGTCGACATCGGCAAGGGCCGCAACGCGGTCCTTTACGCTGGCGAGGTCAACTTCGACGCGACCGGCCTCGAAGGGGTCGCGAAGCGGATCGAGTCGGCGCTCAAGTCCGGCCAGTCGATCATGGTGCAGGTGACCAAGGATCCGATTGGCCACAAGGGGGCCAGGCTGACCAGCCAGGTCAGCTTGCCAGGACGGTACCTGGTCTACGTGCCAGGCGCCTCAATGACCGGGATCAGCCGCAAGCTGCCCGACACCGAGCGGAACCGGCTCAAGCAGATACTGAAGAAGGTCGCGCCTGAGGAAGGCGGGATCATCGTCAGGACCGCGGCCGAGGGCGCCAGTGAGGAAGAGCTCCTGCACGACGTGACCAGGCTGGTCGCGCAGTGGCAGGCGATCGAGCGCAAGGCCAAGACGGCGTCCTCGCCTGACCTGCTCTACGGCGAGCCCGACCTGACGATCAGGGTCGTGCGCGACATCTTCAACGAGGACTTCACCAAGCTGGTCATCGCCAGCGACAGTGAGTGGGACCTGGTCGATGAGTACGTGCGCTACGTGGCGCCCAACCTGTCCGACCGGCTCGAGCGGTGGTCCGACGAGGCCGACCTGTTCGCCGCGTACCGAATCGACGAGCAGCTAGGCAAGGCGCTCGACCGCAAGGTCTGGCTGCCGAGCGGCGGCTCCCTGGTCATCGACACGACCGAGGCGATGACGGTCATCGACGTCAACACCGGCAAGTTCACCGGGCAGGGCGGCAACCTCGAGCAGACCGTGACCAGGAACAACCTGGAGGCGGCCGAGGAGATCGTCCGGCAGCTGCGGTTGCGTGACATCGGCGGCATCATCGTCATTGACTTCATCGACATGGTGCTCGAGAGCAACCGCGACCTCGTGCTGCGGCGGCTGATCGAGTGCCTGGCCAGGGACAGGACCAAGCACCAGGTCGCCGAGGTCACCTCGCTCGGCCTCGTGCAGATGACCAGGAAGCGGGTCGGCTCGGGGCTGCTGGCGGCCTTCTCGGTGCCGTGCGAGCACTGCAACGGCCGCGGCGTGCTCATCTCCACCGAGCTCACCGAGCATCCGCACCCCCACGGCCGTGGCAGCCAGCAGGTACTGCCGAAGCCAGGTCCGGCCCGGTCGAGGTCGAACAGGAGCAAGGCGATCGCGCAGGTCGCGGCGAAGACGATGGACATCCAGCCTGGCTCGCCCGAAGGCGCTTCGCCCGAAGGCGCTTACTCCGACGGTTCTTCGACCGAAGGCGGCTCATCCGGTCCGCAGGCGGGCGGCCGGGCCAAGGAGAATGGCGACCTCGAGGTAGCAGCGGCCGGAACGCGATCAGACGACGGAGCGGCAGCCCTCGTCGGCTCCGACGAGACGCCGGGTAAGCAGTCATCAGCCCGCGGCGGCTCGGGCCGGTCGGGTTCAGGCCGGTCGCGCCGATCTGAGTCCGGCCAGCAGAACGGCTCTGGCCAGCGCAATGGCGGATCCTCCGATCCTGAGCAGGCGGCGAAGGCGTCGGCCGGCTCGGCCGCCGAGCACGCCCAGCAGGAGCACGCCCAGCAGGGGTCTGGTCAGCAGGAGTCCGGCCAGCTTGCCGCCAGCGAGCCAGCGGGCGGGCCGAACGGTGGGAGCGAGCCGGATCAGGCCGAGCCGGTGCGCAAGCGCACCAGGCGCTCGGCCTACCGCGAGGCCGGCCCGCCTGATGCCGCGCCGTCGCAGGCCGAGTCGGTCCGCCAGGCCGAGTCGGCCCAGTCGGCTGAGCCGGTCCGCCAGGCCGAGTCGCTGGTCGCCGCCGAGGCGAGCCAGCCAGGTCCGTCCGAGCCCAGCTGAGCGACGCCGGCCAGCAGCCGGGCGGCGCGGACCAGGCCTAGCGGACCTGATCTAGCGGACCTGATCTGGCGGGCGGCGCCTGGCTGGCGTGGCTTCTGGTATTCTTTGTCATCGGCACGTCTGGCCGCTATCGGTGCAGTTCTGACGAGCGAGTGGCGTGCCCCGTTGGCAAACCCGGCCGCCCTCGAATGTCGAACGTGACCACGATTCCCGGCAGGCTGGCACCAGGGAAAGAGAGAGTTCTTTCGTGTACGCGATCGTTCGCTGCGGCGGCAGGCAGGAAAGGGCGTCCGTTGATGACGTCCTGACCATCGACAAGCTGGCTGGTGAGGTCGGCTCGACGGTGATGCTGCCGGCCGTGCTCATCGTAGATGGCGGCCAGGTGATCAGCGACCGCGCCGAGCTCGGCGGGTACGAGGTCACGGCCGAGATACTCGGGCCGGCCGCCGGCCCCAAGATCAACATGATCCACTACAAGAACAAGACCGGCTACCGGCGTCGCCAGGGCCACCGGCAGAAGTACACCCAGGTGAAGATCACTGGCATTGGTTCTGGCAACGGATCCGCCGCCCGGAAGAAGGCGTGACATGGCACACAAGAAGGGCGCGTCGTCCAGCAGGAACGGGCGCGACTCCAACGCCCAGCGCCTTGGCGTGAAGCGCTTCGGCGGCCAGGTCGTCAAGGCTGGCGAGATCATCGTCCGTCAGCGTGGCACGCACTTCCATCCGGGGGTCGGGGTCGGCCGCGGCAACGACGACACGTTGTTTGCCCTGGTGCCTGGCGCCGTTCAGTTCGGGATGAGGCGCGGTCGCCGCTGCGTGAACATCGTCCCCGCTCCGGAAAAATCGGTGGCGAAGGTCGCCTAACGGCCGACCAGGCTGCGCATCGGCGCCAGCACCAGCGGTGCTGGCGCCCGCGTAGTGTCGTATTTTGCATAAGTAATGTTTGGTCTTGCGGGGTCTGGCCCCGATCAGCGGTCGCTTCGCGTGAGCGCGATGACAGCGTGAGCACGATGACAGTGTCAGCGCGAAAGCAAGGAGCGGCTGTGGCTGAGTTCGCTGACCAGGCTGAGCTTGTCGTACAGGCAGGTAACGGCGGTAACGGCTGCGCGTCTGTCCACAGGGAGAAGTTCAAGCCGCTCGGCGGTCCTGACGGCGGCAACGGCGGGCGCGGCGGCGACATCATACTGAAGGTCGATCCCGGGGCCGCGACGCTGCTCGACTTCCATCGCAGGCCGCTGCGCCGGGCTGGTGACGGCAAGGCCGGAGCGGGTGGCCACCGTAACGGCGCGAACGGCGCTGACCTGACCATTGGCGTGCCCGACGGCACCGTGGTCAAGTCCGCCGACGGAGAAGTGCTCGTCGACCTGCTTGGACCGGGCACCGAGTACGTGGCGGCTCAGGGCGGGCACGGCGGGCTCGGCAACGCCGCGCTCGCGTCGGCCAAGCGCAAGGCCCCTGGCTTCGCGCTCCGCGGCGAGCCCGGACAGCACGGTGACCTGCTGCTTGAGCTGAAGACGATCGCCGATGCCGGGCTGGTCGGGTTCCCGAACGCCGGCAAGTCCTCGCTGGTCGCGGCCATGTCGGCGGCGCGCCCGAAGATCGCCAGCTACCCGTTCACCACGCTGATCCCGCATCTCGGCGTGGTCGAAGCGGGCGAGACCCAGTTCGTCGTCGCTGACGTGCCCGGCCTGATCCCGGGCGCGAGCGAGGGCCGCGGCCTCGGCCTGGACTTCCTCCGGCACGTCGAGCGCTGCTCGGTCCTGGTGCACGTGATCGACTGCGCCACCGAGGAGCCTGGGCGTGACCCGATCACCGACCTGGACGTGCTCGAGGCCGAGCTGTCCGCCTACGACGAGCTCACCGGCTCCGACATGGCGAGCCGGCCGAGGATCGTGGTGCTCAACAAGATCGACGTCCCTGAGGCCCGCGACCTGGCCGAGATGGTAGCCCCAGACTTGCTGGCGCGCGATCTCCCCGTGCACCAGGTCTCGGCCGCGACCGGCGAAGGGCTGCGCGAGCTGGCCTTCGCCATGGCGGCGGTCATCGGCGAGGCGAGGCGCAGCGCCCCGCAGGCTCCGCCGACCAGGCTGGTGATCAGGCCGGCTCCGGCCGCCGGGCCCGACTTCGAGCTGGTCGGGCTAGGCGCGAACTCGTTCCTGATCCGCGGGGTCAAGCCGCGGCGCTGGATCCTGCAGACCGATTTCAACAACGACGAGGCGGTCGGGTATCTGGCCGACCGGCTGGCTAAGCTCGGCGTCGAGGAAGCGCTCGCCGCGGCCGGCGCCACGACGGGCGCCGAGGTGCTCATCGGCGAGGAGGACGACGCGGTCGTCTTCGACTGGGATCCCCAGCTGCCGGCGGCCGCCGCTCTCGGCCCCCGAGGCAGCGACTCCCGCCTGGAACGCTAGCCCTAGGGCGCCCGCCGCCCCTCACGGCCGGCCGCGGGCGTGATCACGGACGATCGCCTGGGTACGCGTTCCCCCAGGATGTTCCGTGATCAAGGTCGAGTCCAAGATCACGGACGATCGGCCGGGCTGGTGAACCCTGCGAAGGCACCGTGATCATGGTCGAGCGCGTCGTGCGGAAGTCCGGTGCGTGGATACCCCTGCCATCCTCCGTGATCATGAGTTGAGGCGTGCGGAGGGCCGACGGGGACGGCGCGCTGCGGGCAGGGGCGGCGAGCGACTAAAATGTGTGGGCACTTTTTCGACGAGCCCAGGGAGAGCGGTTGTCCATCGAGGACGAGACCGGAACCGAGCGCATCCGCGAGCAGGCCTACATCACGACGCTGTACGAACGGCTCGATGAGCTCAGGGCGCGGGCGTCCAAGCGGCTGGCGACGGTCATGGGGCAGGTCGGCGGCACGCCCGCGGCCAGGACCGAGCGGGAAGCGCTCACCATCATGTACCGGCAGCAGCTCGGGCAGCTTGAGGCGGCCGAGAACGGGCTGTGCTTCGGCCGGCTCGAGTTCAACGACGGCGCGAAGACTTATGTCGGGCGAATCGGCATGCATGCCGACAACGACAGCTACGACCAGCTCCTGATGGACTGGCGAGCCGACGCGGCGCGCCCGTTCTACCTTGCGACGGCGGCCTCGCCGGGCGAGGTCAGGGTCAGGCGCCACATCAAGACCAGGGCCAGGACCGTCACCACGCTCGACGACGAGGTGCTCGACCTGGCGGTCGCCGACCCGGCCAAGCACGAGGGCCTGACGGGGGAGTCGGCGCTGCTGGCCGCGCTGAACGCGAGCAGGACCGGCCGGATGCGGGACATCGTCGAGACCATCCAGGTCGAGCAGGACCACATCATCAGGTCGGGCCTGCCGGGAGTCCTCGTGGTGCAGGGCGGTCCTGGCACCGGCAAGACCGCGGTCGCGCTGCACCGCGCCGCGTACCTGCTCTACACCTACCGGCGCCAGCTGGAAAAGCGCGGCGTCCTCGTCATCGGCCCGAACGCCACCTTCTTGCGCTACATCGGCCAGGTGCTGCCCTCGCTCGGCGAGACCAGCGTGCTGCTCGCGACGGTCGGCGACCTGATGCCAGGGATCAAGGCGACCGGCTCGGAGCCTGATGAGGTCGCGGCGATCAAGGGGCGCCTTGAGATGGCGAAGGTGATCGCGGCCGCGGTCCGTGATCGCCAGTCGGTGCCGCAGGCAGGCTTGCCGGTCAGGTTCGAGAACGAGACGTACCGGCTCAGCAGGCAGTCGATCGCGCGAGCGCGGGAACGGGCCCGCCGGTCCCGGCAGCGGCACAACCAGGCCAGGGGTGTCTTCGTGCGGGAGATGCTCAACGAGCTCGCCCGGGTGGTCACGGGCAGGCTCGGCGCCAACCCGCTCGGCGGGGCCAACCTGATGGGACGCGCCGACATCGAGGACCTGCGGGCCGAGCTGCGGGACGACCCCGACGTCAGGGCCAGCATCGGCAAGCTCTGGCCGGTCCTCACGCCGCAACAGCTCGTCGGTGACCTGTACGCGTCGCCGCGGCTGCTCGCGGCGGCCGCGCCCGCCCTGCGCCCGGCCGAGCGTGAGCTGCTCAAGCGGCCATCAGGCGCACCGTGGACAGCGGCCGACGTGCCGTTGCTCGACGAGGCGGCCGAATTGCTCGGTGCGGACGACCGGCTCGCCAAGGCCCAGGCCCGGCGCCAGCGGGAGGAGCAGGAGGCCTACGCGCAGGGCGTGCTCGAGATCATCGGCCGGGACGACGAGGACGATCCCGAGATCTTGATGGGCGCCGACATGCTCGACGCGACCAGGCTGGCGCAGCGCTACGACGATGACGCGTTCCTGACCCCGGCCGAGCGCGCGGCCGCCGACCGGACCTGGGCGTTCGGCCACGTGATCGTGGACGAGGCGCAGGAGCTCTCGCCCATGGCCTGGCGGGCGATCATGCGGCGGTGCCCGGTCAAGTCGATGACGATCGTGGGCGACCTCGCCCAGACCGGCGACATCGGAGGCTCGGCGACCTGGTCGGACGCGCTCGGACCCTACGTGGGCGACCGGTGGCGGCTGGCTCCGCTCACCGTGAACTACCGCACGCCCGCCGAGATCATGGCGGTGGCCGGTGACGTGCTGGCGCAGATCGACCCGGCGGCCAGGCCACCGAGGTCGGTGCGGGAGTCGGGCGCGGTTCCCTGGCGGCTCGGCGTGCCCGAGGGCGCCTTCGCGCGGTCGGTGGCCGAGGCCGCGGCCGCCATCGTCGCCAGCCAGGCGGACAGCAGCGGCACCCTGGCGGTGCTCTGCCCGGCGGCCCGCCTGGACGAGCTGACCGCCGCCGTCGAGGCCGCGCTGCCCGCCGTGCCTGCCCCGGCGCAGGAGTCCGCGAATGGATTCGCAAGGGACACCGACCTCGAGCGGCCGGCGGTCGTGCTGACCGTGCGCCAGGCGAAGGGGCTCGAGTTCGACTCGGTGCTCGTCGCCGATCCGGCGCTCATCCTGGCCGAGTCGGCTCGGGGCCTCGGTGACCTTTACGTCGCGCTGACCAGGGCCACCCAGCGGGCCGGCGTCATCTACACCGGGGAACTGCCGGCCGTGCTGGCCCGGCTTGATGAGGCCACGAGCGTCGCAGGCGCGCTGGCCGCGGCGCCGGAGTCAGCTTCGGCGGCCTGACCGGGCGCTCTGCGGCCCGGCCGCCACTGGCGGAAATTGGCTGGCTAATCAGCTGGCCGGCCTCGTAAGGTGGCGGCGCTGGCCTGGAACTGACCAGCTCGGACTCGACGCAGGGAGCGGCCATGGGCATGGTCATGTTCTTCCGTGCCAGGCTCACCGGGCTGGCGGGACCGGCGGAACCGTCAGGACCGGCGGGACCGGCAGGCCGCCTGGCCGCCGCCGAACCCGGTTGGCGCCCACTTTCTCGTTGACCATGGCCAGATCGGGCGGCTGGTCGCCGCCAGCGGGGTAGGCGAAGGCGACCTGGTGCTGGACCTCGGCGCCGGCTACGGCGCGCTGACCGGGCCGCTGGCTGCCACCGGAGCCCGGGTGATCGCCGTAGAGCTTGATCCGGCCCTGGCCGGGCGGCTGCGGCGGAGGTTCGCCGGCGAGCCCGCCGTGCGGGTGGCCGAGGCTGACCTGCGCCAGCTTCCCTTGCCCAGGCGCCCGTTCCACGTGGTGGCCAGCCCGCCATTCGCGCTGACGACGCAGTTGTGCCGGCGACTGCTCGGCGACCGCGCGGTCAGGCTGGCCGGCGCCGAGCTCGTGCTCGGCTGGGGCGCGGCCAAGTGGCTCAGCCAGCCGCGGCCCGCTGACGCCCAGGTCGCGCGCTGGGCCGCGAGGTACGAGATCTCGCTGGTGCGGCGGATACCGGCGGCGTGCTTCGCGCCGCCGCCGGCCTCCGACGCGGCTCAGGTCAGCATCCGCCCCAGGCGGGCGCGCCAGCCCCTACAGGCCGATCGTCTCCAGGGCGGCCGCCAGCGTGCTTGACCAGGTATCCGGTGACCTGGTCGGCATCACTGGCGGTGGCTTGACGTGATCAAGGGACGACAGCGTGGCGCGCACGACATCTGCAGGCCGCCCGGAGGTTACGGCTGCATCGCCAAGTTCAAGTTCATGCAGCAAATTGTCCCGGCCGTGGCCCTGGACCACGTCAAGCAGCAGTAGCGGCCGGCCGATCACCCTTGCCTCCGTGCAGGTGTCACCTGAGCTGGTGACGACCAGGTCGGCCGCGGCCATCAGCTCAGGGATCCGGTTGGAGAAGCCGAAGGCGTGCACGAGTGGCTGCCGCTCCGCGGCCGCGAGCAGGCGGTGCTCGAGCTTGGCGTTGCGGCCAGCGACAGCGAGCACGTGCACGCCGGCGTCGCCGAGCGCCTCGGCCGCCTCGGCAACCGGCCCGAGCCCCCAGGCGCCCGTGGTCAGCAGGACGCACGGGTCGGCTTGCGGGATGTCCAGGCGCTGGCGGGCGGCTGACTGGGCCGGCGGGTGGTAGAAGGCCTCGCGCACGGGAGCCTGCACGACCAGCACCCGCGCCTGGGGCGCGAACCGGCGTACCGCCTGCTCGGCGGCGTGCGAGGTCACCAGGTACAGGTCAACCCCCTGATGCACCCACAGCCGGTGCGGGGTCACGTCGGTGCAGAACACCACGTGCCTGGCGAGCGGGTACCGGTCATACAGGCTGCTCATCGCCGATGCGCCCGTCGCGAATACCGAGATGACGAGGTCGGCCGGGTTCGCGTCGAGCAGGCGGCGCAGCCTGGGCAGCAGCCGGTTCCTGGCGGCCGCGTCGGTGATCTCGGCCAGGCGGCTGCCCTCGCGCAGCGCGGCGAAGTGGAACGCGTCGTAGAGGCCGGGTACGGAGAGCATGGCCCTGAACACCCCGTCGGCCACCGAGTCAGCGCCCCGGCCGAGCAGCCTCATCAGGTCCAGGGTCTGCGTCGACCAGCCGTCGCTCCGCAGTGACGTGCTGCAGGCCTCGGCGAGCTGGTCATGCCCCATGCCGATCGACCCGGACAGCATGACCGCCCGCCGGCCGGCTCGCTGGCCGGGCTGGAGATCGCGGCTGGCCTGCTCAGACCGGCCCTGGCTCATCGGCCGCCGTCCATTTCGGTCATGTCCGAGTGCACCGGCTGGCAGACGTGGCGGGCGCACAGCTTCTCGGCGACCGGCAGGCTCTGGCCCAGCGCGTACTCCTTCAGTATCGGCTGCAAGTACAGCGGCAAGTCGTATACCTCCCCCCGCCAGCCGGACATCATGCCTGGTAGATAGCTCTGTCCTGAACCTGGCGCGGTCAAGGTCGGGCCGCAGCGGGCTCGCGGGCAAGGGCCGAGGGTCAGCATTCCCCCGGCGAGGATCTCCGCGATAGCCGAAGCGATCTCGGCCCGGTCAGGCTCGGGGAACACTACCCGGGCCGCTCGAACGCTCATCGGTACCTCCGCCGACCAGTTCCGCTGCTGATCTTGGCCACGCGGCGATAAGGCGATGGGGCGCCGCCCAGGCCGGAGACTTCGGTCATGCCATGATTGCAGGAATGACGTCCGTCCAGTTTGGCGGCTCGCCATGCTGTCCATTTGGAGAACTCTGGTGAACTAATAGTGTGCAAGTCATTCGATGTAGGGAATGTAAAGGAATGTAAAGGAATGTAAAGGACTGACCGTAATGCTTGCAGGTATACGCGACTGTATGCGCCGTTTCCGACCCGATTGATTTCATACGAATTATGGGTTATTTGCCAGATATCAGACGGCGTGACGCGTTGCCGCTGGCTGGGGTGGCGGCTGGGGTCGTCGCTGGGGTCGCCGTGGTCCAGGCCGGGCCGGGCATCGCAGGCCTGGCGCCAGTGCGCAACGCGCTTTTCCCGGCATTGTCAGGACTGGGCTGGCCCGATCACGTCGCATTGACATTTGACGACGGGCCCGATCAGGCGACCACGCCATTGTTTCTCGAGGCGCTACGCGCGGCTGGCACCAGGGCCACGTTCTTCCTGCTCGGGTCAAGGGTCGCGATGATGCCGCGCCTCGCGGCCGAACTCGTGGCGGCCGGGCATGAGGTCGGCGTGCACGGCTGGGAGCATCGCTACCTGCCGCTTCGCGGCCCGCTGGCCACCTACGACGACCTGGCCAGGACCGTGGACACCATCGCCGCCGCGACCGGTGTGGCGCCGGCGCTGTTCCGGCCCGCGTACGGGGTGCTGAGCGGGCCCGCCCTCGTGGCCGCGCGCCGGCTGAGCCTTTCCACCGTGTTGTGGAGCAGCTGGGGGCGGGAGTGGCGGCCTGGGGCCACGCCCGAGATGGTCTTCGCCACGCTGTCCGCTGACCTGGACGGCGGCGGGACGGTGCTGCTGCACGACTCTGACTGCACCTCGCCGGCCGGGTCGGCGCTGGCGGCGCTTGGCGCCCTGCCGATGCTGCTCGACGAGTGCGAGCGCCGCCGCCTGCGCGTCGGCCCGCTGGGCGAGCACGGCCTGCGCAGTCCAGGCTCGGGCCGCCGAAGGGCTCGGCGGACCGGTGGCTTGCCTGGCCATCAGGGATAAGATATATCTTGGTTTGTGAGCGGCACGTCACTAACCCCAGATGAGGTGCGAGCGGCGGCGGAGACGCACAGCGAGCTTGGGCCTGACTACTCGTCCGCCGTCATCGAGTCCTTCATTGACAAGGTCGGCAAGGAGATCGACGCGCGCGTCGACGCGAGGGTAGCGATGGGAAGGCCAGCCGCGGGGCCGATGACCCCTTACCAGGCGCAGCCGCTGGCGCCCGCGCCGTCCTCCGGCCGGGGCACCGCGTTCGCCCTCGCCGTCAGCTCGATGGTCATCGGCATACCGCTTACCGCGATCGAGGCTGCCTATCACTTCGGAATCCCTGGCCTCATCGTGATCTGGATCGCGCTCACCGCGATCAACGTGGCCTACGGCCTGCACAACCGGCCGCTCGGGCGCGGACGCTAGCGGATCGTTGTCGAGGAGGCCGAGCTGACTTCGGTCATCGGCCAGCCCTACGCGGAGTACCAACGGCACACCAAACGACTCGTGCCCGGGCTGTGGTAACCAGCCCGGGCACGAGTCGCGGGAAGAACCTGTACTTGAACGCTCCGGGGAGCGCAGCCCGAGCCTAGTCCTCGGAGTCCGAACCCGCGCCGCCGTCCCCGTCGGAGTCGTCGCGGCGGCCGAACCTGTTCATCAGCCGCTCGCCGGCGCCCACGGCCGACCCGGCCACGCCGCGAACGGCACCGATCAGCGGGTCAGCCGAGCGGTTCCATGAGTCCTGGTAGGACTTGGCCGCCGACTTGAACTCATCGCCAACCGAAGTGCCCCGGTCCTCTTCGCGGCGCGGGTAGTTGCCGGCCAGGATGTCGGCGTACTCGCCTTCCTGCGCCCACCGGTCAAGCTCGGCGAACCTGACCACGGCAAATGGGTGCGTCTCGCCAGACAGCTGAAGCAGCTTGATCAGGCCCTCGCGCACGTCAGGAACGGCGTCGTACTCGCGCGCCTGCTCATGGAACGCGTCCGCGCTCAGCTCGCCGAGCTGCGGGCCGCCAGCGGTCTTCATGAGGGCGCGGCGGCTCGCCGGCACGTCCTGGCAGGCGAGCAACCCGGCCCGGTCGCAGGACAGCTCCGACTTGCGGTACCACTCCTCAAGGCCCCAGATCACCGCCTTGAGCCCGATCCAGGCGATCGGGATCAGCGCGAGCCGGGCGGCGAGAGCGAGCAGCGCGAACAGCATGGTCCGGTAGACCGAGTGGCCGGAGAGAACGTGCCCGAGCTCATGGCCGATGACGAACCTGAGCTCGTCCTCGTCCATCAAATCGACCAGGCCCGTAGTGATCACGACGAACGGCTTGTCCGTGCCGAGCGCCATCGCGTTCACTTCTGGGTTCTGCCAGATGAACAGCTCGGGCACCCGCGGCAGGTCGAGCACGTAAGCGCCGTCGAGCATCATCTGGTATATGTGCGGGAACTGCTGCTCGGACGCCCGGACCGAGCTAGCGAGGAATAGCAGCCGCAGGCTGCGGTCGCTGAACAAGCTGGCGATGTTGCGCAAGATCACGTCGAATCCGGTCAGCTTGCGCAGCGCGACCAGGGCAGAGCGGTCGGCGGGGTGTTCGTATGCGCGGGAGCTAATGTCCGGCAGACGGACGCGGGAGCGTTCAGGCACAGTGTTCATGCCGTCATGGTATGCGCCATAAGGAAGGCTGGCCGCTATGGTTGAGATATATTTCGATGGCGAATCGGGGGGCCCGGTCGCGCCGCCGACCATGTTCGATCCGGCCGCCGAGGCAATGCCACCCGAGCAGCGGGCCGTCCTTCAGTCCGAACGGCTGGCTGGGCTGATCGACCGGCTGATCGCCGCGCAGGGCCTGCAGGCACGCAGGCTCGCTGAGGTGGGCGTGACCAGCGGCAGCGACGTGAGGCTGGCCGACTTGCCCAGGCTGCCATCGACCGGCAAGGCCGACCTGTGGGACAGCTACCCCTTCGGCCTGCTCGCCGTGCCGCGCAGCGAGGTCGTCGTCGTCCACGGGTCGAGCGGTACCGGCGGCCGGCCCACGCTGGTGTCCTACTCGCGCGCCGACATCAAGCTGTGGGCGCGGATGTGCGCGCGGGCGCTGGCGGCGGCGGGCGCCGGGGCCGGCACTATCGTGCACAACGCTTATGGCTACGGCCTGTTCACTGGCGGCCTCGGCATTCACCAGGGTGCGATCGAGCTAGGCGCGACCGTCGTCCCTGTTTCCGGCGGGATGACGGCCCGCCAGGTCACGCTCATCCGTGACCTCAGGCCCGACGTCTTGACCTGCACGCCGTCATACGCGATCCGCCTCGGCGAGGCGCTGGCCGCGGCCGGGCTGACCCGCGACAATGGCCTGTCGCTGAAGGTCGGCGTGTTCGGGGCCGAGCCGTGGACCCAGGAGCTGCGGGCCAGGATCAACGACCTGCTCGGCATCCGCGCCCTGGACATCTACGGTCTTTCCGAGGTGATCGGCCCAGGAGTGGCCTGCGAGTGCGTGGTCGCCGCAGATGGCCTGCACGTCAACGAGGACCATTTCCTGGTCGAGGCGCTCGACCCGTCGACCGGTGAGCCTGTCCCTGACGGCAGTCCTGGCGAGCTCGCGTTCACCACCTTGACCAAGGAGGCGATGCCGTTGCTTCGCTACCGCACCGGCGACATCGCGGCGCTGCGGCCAGGCACCTGCGAGTGCGGCCGGACCTTGGTCAAGATGTCGAAGGTGACCGGGCGCAAGGACGACATGCTCGTGCTGCGCGGCGTCAACGTGTACCCGAGCGAGGTCGAGCGGGTGCTGCTCGCCGAGCCCGCCGTGGCGCCCGACTACCTGCTCGTCATCGATGACCGGCGCGATCAGCTTGACCTGATCGCCTGCTGCGAGAACGCCGGAGCGGACGGCAACGCGGCCGCCGACGCTGACCTGCGAGCCCGGCTCGAGGCCGCGCTGCGCGAGACGCTCGGCGTCCGGGTTAACGTCGCGGTGGTGCCTCAAGGCTCGGTGCCGAGGACCGAGGTCGGCAAGGCGGTGCGGGTAACCCGCTGGTCAGCGGGCGACCCGCCGGTCGTCGGCCTTGCTGGCTGAGGCTGCGGCATGAGCGGCAAGCCGAGGATCGGCGTCATGGGCGGGACCTTCGACCCGATCCATCATGGTCACCTGGCGGCGGCGAACGAGGCCGGGCACGCGTTCGGTCTCGATGAGGTGGTGTTCGTTCCGGCCGGCCAGCCATGGCAGAAGAGCGGGCGACGAATGGCGCCGGCCGAGGACAGATACGCGATGACGGTGATCGGCACCGCGTCGAACCCGCTGTTCTCGGTCAGCCGGATCGAGATCGACCGGCCCGGCGATACCTACACCATCGACACGGCCCGCGCGCTGCACGCCAGTTACGGCGCGAGCGCGGAGATCTTCTTCATTATCGGAGCGGACTCGCTCAGCCGGCTGCGTACCTGGCATGAGCCAGCCGAACTGCTGTCGATGGTGCATTTCATCGGCCTGACCAGGCGCGGGCACCAGCTGACTGACAATGCCCTCGGGCCGGAGGCCTTCAGCCTGCTGGAAATGCCCGCGCTTGAGGTCTCATCGACGGTGGTGAGATCGCGGATACGGGCAGGACTGCCGATCAGGTATCTCGTGCCCGAAGGCGTTGTCCAGTACATTGCCAAACGAGGGCTGTACCGCGACCCCGTGGAACCGTAGGCCCTCAGGCGGGCGGCCCGATCTCCGCCAGCCCGGTCTCCGCCAGCCCGGTCTCCGGCAGTCCGGTCTCCGGCAGTCCGATTTCGGATAATCGGAGATCGGATAATCCGATCTCGGGCAATGGCGGGAGGCGGCGGTGCGGCTCGACGGAGTCGGCAAGCGGTACGGGTTCAGGCAGCCGTGGGTCGTCCGCGACGTGAGCCTGGACATCGGGCCAGCCCGGCTGGTCAGGTTCGAGGGCAAGAACGGGACCGGCAAGTCGACCTTGCTGCGGATGATCGCTGGCGTGTCGGTGCCGAGCAAGGGCACCGTGACCGGTCGGCCGATCACCGGGTACGTGCCTGAGCGGTTCCCGCCGGCGCTGCCCTTCACCGCGCGGGATTACCTGGCGCACATCGGCCGGATCCAAGGGCTGGCCGGCGACCCCCTCCACGCGCGGATCGACGCCTGCCTTGACCGGCTGGGCGGGCTTGAGTTCGCTGGCGTGCCGTTGCGCAACATGTCGAAGGGCATGTGCCAGAAGGTCGCCGTGGCCCAGGCCCTGCTGCCGTCGGCCGGGCTACTCGTGCTCGACGAGGCCTGGACCGGGCTCGACGTGGACGCGAAGGCCGCCCTTGACGGCGCGGTGGCGGAGCGGCTGGCCGACGGCGGCTCCGTGGTCTACGTCGATCACGACCCGGCCCGGCTGGCCTACCTGGACCCGGAGCGCTGGCGCATCGAGCATGGCGAGGCGGTCCAGGCGGCGTCCGGCGGAGGTGCCACGCCCGGCCCGGCCGGTCACGGCCAGGCCGGGCCCACGGTCGAGATCGAGGTTATTGGCTGTCCTGAGGGTCTTATCGGACAGTTGCCCGATGTGCTGGGCGTCCGCCGGGACGGCGACCGAGCCTTCGTCACGGTGCCTGCCAGCGCGTCTGACCTGACGTTGCGCCGCCTACTGGCCGCGGGAGACGGCGTCCACATCCGGCACGTCGACTACCGGGCCGAGTACGGGATCGGCCGGGACGGAGGACCGCGATGATGGCGCTCGGCCGGTATCAGGTCTCGCTGCTGCTGCGATCGCACCGGTGGATTCCCGCGGCCGTGATCTACATCATCGGCGTCGTGGGGCTCGGCGGGGTCGGCGGTCCGGCCACCGGGCAAGGGGCCGCGCTCGGCCAGGGCCTGAGCTGGAGCGCGCTGATGCTCGTTCCGGCCGTGGCCTGGCTGACCAGGTCGGTGCTGACCGCCGAGCCGGCCGCGGCCAGGGCCGTGGCGGCGGCGGCGGGCGGAGTGCGGCGGGCCCAGTTGTCCGCGCTCAGCGCCGCCCTCGGCTTCGGCGTGGCGCTTGGCCTGGCCGGCTTCGCCTGGGAGATCGCCACGGCCGGGGTGATCAGGTCGGCGTCGACCAACAGCGTCATGATCGGCGCGACGCTGGCGCATCTCGGTCACGGGCTGATCGCGTCGCTGATCTGCCTGCTCGTCGGCTCTGCGATCGGCGCGCTGTGCAATCCGCCTGTCATCACTTCGCCGGCGGCCAGCATGCTGACCAGCACGGCCGCGGTCGTGCTCGGGCTGGTCTGGAGCGTGTCGCCGGCTAATGCGGCCGTCAGGGCCGGCTACGGCGGCACGCAGAGCACCTGGCCGACCGGATTGCCGGTGATCTCTGCGGTCGCGTTGCTCGTGCTGGCATGGGGCATTTCCGCCCGGGTGGCGGCGCGGCGCGGCGGCTGAGGTCGGCAACATTGCCGGAGCGGGATACTCTGAAGGTGCCGCTGTGGCGTTACGCAGCCAGCGGCGGGTGGAGCCAGCCTAAGCCGAGGAGGGCACGCAGCGTTTGACTGCCACCGACCGGGCCGTCGAGCTCGTCAGGATTGCCGCCATCGCGGCCTCGGACAAGCTGGCCACCGACATCATTGCTTACGACGTCAGCGAGCAGCTGGTGATCACCGATGCGTTCCTGCTGTGCGCGGCCCCGAACGACCGGCAGGTGCGGGCGATCGTCGATGAGATCGAGGAGAAGCTGAGCCGGGCGGGCGCCAAGCCGGTTCGCAGGGAAGGCGAGCGGGAAGGGCGCTGGGTGCTGCTCGACTACGTGGACATCGTCGTCCACGTCCAGCACGCCGAAGAGCGGGTGTTCTACGCGCTCGAGCGGCTATGGAAGGACTGCCCGCAGATCCCGCTGCCCGAGGCCGTCACAGCCACGGCCGCGCAAGCCAGCCGGGGCCGGCGCTGAGCGCGGCTGGCGCCGTTGGCGGGTCCATCGGGACCGGTACGGCACCGGCCTTGCTCCGGCTGGTGCTCTGGCGGCACGGACAGACGACCTACAACGCCGAGCATCGATTCCAAGGGCAACTCGACGTCCCGCTGAACGCGCTTGGCCGGGCCCAGGCGCAGCGCGCCGCCCGGCACCTGGCCCAGCTCTCACCTGACGCGATCTGGTCATCGGACCTGGTGCGGGCCAGTGCCACAGCTGACTACCTGGCGGAGCTCACGGGGCTTCCCGTCCACACCGACAAGGATCTACGGGAGCGCCAGGGCGGGGCCTGGGAGGGACTGACCACCGACGAGATCAGGGAGCGGTACCCCGAGAATCTGGCGCGCTGGGATCCGCCGGACGGCGAGCCGGTTCAGGCCGTCGCCGAGCGCGCTTGCGGCGCGATGCTGCGGATCGCTGACGCGTCGCCGCCTTCGTCGCTCGTCGTGGTGGTGGGTCACGGTGCCTCGCTGACCTGGGGGATGTCACGGCTGCTCGGGCTCGACGAGAGGGTGACCGGCGGCCTTGGCAACTGCTGCTGGTGCTTGCTGTCGCGGCGCGAGGGTGGCAGCCGATGGCGGTTGCTCGAGTACAACGTCGGGGCGTTGCCCGAGCCGGTCGAGGTGGCCGAGCTTGGCGACGAGGCCTGATCCGCGCCTGGGCCGCGGACCGAGCTGAACGTACCCTGAGCAAAACCTGGAAATAAACGGAAAACCCCGTAAAACCCGAGGCTGCCCGCGTTCGGGACGAGCCGGTAAGTTCTGGTGTGACGTCTACCGGCTGCCAGTCTCCGCCCATCTCACCGCGCGATCCGTTAATCGCCTGAAACATTGGTAGCGACGCCATTGTGACGGGAGGAAGCGTGATCGGAAATCAGCATTTCGATCAGCTCGTGGCATCCGCCCCGATCAACTATGACGTCGCGAAGGTGGACTGGAACGGGATCGGTGACCTGCTCGGCAGCAAGCTGATCAGCCCGTCCGACATCGTCGCGGTTAGCTGGTGCTCCTTCGGGCTCGGCGATATCGAGGCGCTCACCGACGAGCCGGCCTTGCTGATGGTCCATCGAAGCGGCCTGCTCAGCTCATCCGGGAACCGCAAGGCGCTGACCAACGAGTTCGTCTCGCACGAGATCGAGTTCCGGCAACGCCGCCGCATCACCGCGCCGCAGGTCGCGGACGAGCACGGCTTCGGAAAGTACTGCATCGAGTTCGTCGGCGCCGGCGGCGTTTTTCTCGGGCGCCTCCAGTGGAACTGGCGCAGTCGGCCGCTGATGCGGACCAGGTCTCGCCGGGCGGCGGTCGAAGCCGAGCGGGACCGCATACTCAAAGTCGTACGGGCGCTGGCGCTATGACCCAGTCGTCATTGGTTTTCCGGAAGCTGTCGAATATTTTGCAGATAATACGATCAGGTAAAAAGCCGTTCCATCGGCTACTATTCCTCTCAACCGGGTCAGTATAAGGACTAGGGAGTCAGAAAGTACGACCACAAGTCATCAGGGGGGAACCGATGGCAGAGCACAACTTTATCGAGGCACTGGCCGAACACTGGCAGGATGTGCTTGGCTCACTGGAGTCCGAGGACGTGCCGTTGTTCGCTGAGCACGTCACGAGGACCACGGAAGCGGCGGTCAATAGCCGGGCGTCCATGCACGTCACGGTGGATGAACTCATGTTCCTGCTCGGCGAGCGGCTTCCAGACGGGCACCCGGTCCGCGAGGCCATTCCCGGGCGCCATGAAGCGCCTTCGTCGTCCGCCGAGTTGTGCGGCGCGGGTGGCGCGCTAGTCGACCTGTCGTTGCCCGTCGGCAATTCCACCTTGGCCGCGATCCAGATGGGCCGCGCTGAGGACCCGTTCCAGCGCCTGCTGTCAGCTCGCTCGCTGACCGAGCACGAGGTACGTAAGAACGGCGTCAAGCCCGAGCGAAGCGACCTCATCCGCCTGATGGCCACCGACCGCAAGAACGTGCTGCCGGCCTTCCAGTTCGACCCGGCGGGCCAGCCCGTGCCGATCGTGACCGAGGTCAATCAGCTGCTCGACGCGGCGGACGATCCGTGGGGGGTCGCCGACTGGTGGCTAGGCGAGAATCCCTGGCTCGGCGGGGTACCCGCCGAGCTACTAGGCGAGATAGAGGACTCGTCTTTGATTGGGGCCGCGCGGGCGGCCCTGCCCGACGACTTCGCCGATCTGACCGCTGGATCAGAAGCGGACCCGCTCGCTCCCTCGGAACTGCCAGGTAGCGAGGAGTAGCCATGCCTATGGTTCCCCCGCCAGGCCCTGACATTACAGTGTCGCCTCATCTCATGCTGCTCAACGTCGGCACCCAGCTCTGGCGCGTGCACCTTGCGCACCATTCGCCGACGGAGTTCAACTGCAATTTCTCCGACGACGTGTTCGGTGGCGGCCGTTTCGACGGCACGAATGCTGACAAGTACCCCTGGCTTTACTTCGCGAGCGACCGCGAGACCGCGGTGCTTGAGACGCTCACCCGCAACATGCCCTATAACCAGCAGGGGATGCGGCTGGTGCTGCGTCAGTCGATCGCCAAGCAATGCATTTCGGCGTTGCGCTTGACTAGGGCGGTCACCCTGATATCGCTGATGGATGCCGAAGACCTGGCCGTCGTGCGCCAGGACGAGTGGCTGGTGCAGGCCGATGCCTTCGAGTACCCGCAGACGCGCCGCTGGGGCAGCTGGCTGCGCGAGCAGTGCCCGGCCGCGCAGGGAATCGTATGGCCGTCGCGCCGCAATATCGGGCACAAAGCGATCGTGCTGTTCGGCGACCGGTGCGACAGGAACCTGCTGGTACCGGTCAGCGGATCGGAGATCGAGCTCGACAGCACGGCCGGCGCGTTGTGGTTCAACCGGACGCTGAGCCCGCTGTGCGTGCGAGTGCGGCCGCCCTCGCACCACCAATCACCACCGTGATGACGATCCGGACGACGCCGCGAGGTAGGCAGTCCTGGTTCTAGTTTGCTTGGACGCGATATAGCTTGACCTCGGACGCGTTACTACTTATTGTCAAGCTGCCGCCAGGTGTGTCGGACCGGCGCGAGATGGAGCGACAGCATGGACGCGATCGAGATTCTCACTACGCTCAGCACGCCAGCGGGCCGGGCTGACCCGTATCCGCTCTACGCTCAGCTGCACGAGCAGGGCGAGGCAGTCGCGCTGGGTCCGAGCGATGTGATCGTCGTCGGCTACGACGCGATCAGCTCCGTGCTCCGCGATCCCGGCTTCCGCGTCTCTGACGAGGCGACCTTCGACGCTAGCTTCCCCGACTGGCGGGTTCACCCCGTGTTCGTGCAGGGCATGGACTGGATCTTGAACCTGAACGCGCCGCGGCACTCGCGGATCAGGAGCCTGATCGCCCACGCCTTCACGGCCCGGCGGATTTCCGGCCTTGAGCCCGCGATCGCCAAGATCGCTGACGTGCTGATCGACGCCATGGCGGACAGCGGCGCCGACGGCTCAGTGGTCGAGTTCATGCATGACTTCGCCTACCTGCTGCCGGTCACGGTGATCTGTGAGCTCATCGGCATTCCCGAAGCCGACAGGGAGAGGTTCCGCCCGATCGCGCGCGACCTGGCCGGCGTCTTCGAGATCACCGACGCGCAGACGCTGCCGGCGATCAACGCCGCTGCCGTCGAACTGCTCGCGTATTTCACTGAACTGGCGGCCAAGCGCCGGGCCGATCCGCGCGACGACTTGCTCAGCGACTTGCTGGCGGTGAGTGACGAGGCCGACGGCAGGCTGACCGACGCCGAGTTGCTGCATAACCTGACGCTGCTGCTCGTCGCCGGATTCGAGACGACGACGAACTTGCTGGGCAACGGCCTGAACTTGGTGCTTGACGACGCGCGGGCGGCGGCAGCGGTGCTGGACGAGTCGGTGTCCCCGGCCGCGTTCGTCGAGGAAGTGCTGCGCTACGACTCGCCGGTCCAGCTCACCAGCCGGATCGGGTACGACACCGAGTTGGGCGGCCTTCCGATCAGCGGGCAGACCGGCGTCGTCACCTTGCTGGGCGCCGGCAACAGGGATCCCCGCCGGTTCGCTGATCCCGGCCGGTTCGACCCCCGGCGCCGGGATGGCGGACCGCTGAGCTTCGGCGGCGGCGCGCACTTCTGCATCGGCGCGGCCCTGGCCCGGCTTGAGGGCACCGTCGCCTTCCCCCGGCTGTTCGAGCGGTTCCCCGCGATCGCCGCCGCAGGCGAGCCGATTCGCAGGGACCGGCTCGTGCTCCGCGGCTTCGAGACCCTCCCCGTCACCATCGCGTAGGCGCCGGAGCCGCCCGCCTGCTCCGGGTGATCTTAGAGGTTCGTGCTCACGGTGGTTTCGAGCGCGTAGTCACCCGGCCGAACTACCGCGATCAAGGAAGGCGCCCTGGGCGTCGGCCGACCAAGGCTCCCGTTAAGGCGGCGTCCGGCGACCGAGGCTCCCGCGAAGGTTTGTGATCGCGAGCTCCGGCCTCCCGCCCGCCTGCGAGTCTCCGCGATCATGCGGCACTCCATGATCGCGGAGATCTCAGCGGGTGGACCGGCCCCGGCGATCTGCCGTGATCATGGAAATCATGTGATCACGGATGATCGACCGGCTCACCACGCGCCGATCCTCCGGGATCAAGAAGGAAGCATGATCACGGACGATCGCAGCGGCGCCCGGACGCGCGTCAGTCGCCCGCCACCCCAACGAGGCCTCCGTGATCACCATGCAGCTCGTGATCACGGCAGATCAAGTGGGTGATAACCCGGCGATCTGCCGTGATCATGGACGCACCTTGATCACGGAGAATATGGAGTGCCCCTCAGTGATCATGGTGCCGCGGAGTGATCGTGGGCTGCCGAGTTCGTCTAGTCCACGAGGTCATCTACTGGCTTGACGCCGGCGGTGCCTCGGCGGAGTCGCCAGAGCAGGCCGCCGAAGTACCAGAGGGCAGCGAGGATCGCGCCGTAGCCGAGTACCTTGTCGGCGCCGTGGAACGGCGCCGGCAGCGAGAGCACGATCATGATCAGGACGGAATAGGCGAGCACGAAGGAAATCACCGGCCAGGCCCAGCGACCCAGCGTGAACGCGCCGGGGATGCTGTCGGTCGTGCGCCGCTTCACGGCGTAGGCGATCGTGATCAGGAAGTAGATGATGTACGGGATGATCGCCGTCGCCCCCACGAGGGTGCCAAACGCACTGGCCTGCAGGTAGCCGTACCACATCACGGCGAGGTCGATCACCGCGAAGACGAGCAGGGCGACGATCGGGGTCTGACTCCTGAGGTTCACTTTCTTGAGCCAGCCGGAGAACGGCAGCATGTTGTCGCGGGCGAGCGAGTAGCACAGCCGGGCTTGCGCGCCCGCGCCGACGACCAGGATCGCGAACATCGAGAAGATCACGAACGCGATGAAGACCTTGACCAGCCACGACGGCAGCCAGTACCCGGCGATGGCCAGCAATGGCAGCGGCGCCGACTCGACCGACTTCAGGTTCGGGATCGCCACTGTGAAGCCGATCAGCGCGACCATGCCGAGCACGGCGGACAGCGCCACGGCCCAGATCACGCCGCGCGGCACGCTGCGGACCGGGTTGACCGCGTCTTCCGACATGTCAGCCGCGAGCTCGAAGCCGACGAGCGTGAACGCGCCGAGCAAGCCGGCGAGCGCGAAGGCGTACCAGGTCGGGTTGTGGAATACCGAGTGCGTGCTGGTCAGGATGCTAGCGCCGTAGGGAGTCGGCTTAGTGTTGAAGCCCCAGAGCACGAGCAGGAGCACTCCGAACACCACGGTTCCGATGATCTCGGTGAACACCGCGACGTTGTTGACCCGCGCCGCGACCTGGATGCTGATGATGTTGATCACTACTGGCAGCAGCATCAAGATGATCGCTACCGACAGCACCAGCCGGGGGCTCGGCGTGTTGACGCCGAACTCGCTGAGCAGCAATGGCGACGCCACCTCGAGCATGATCGCCCCGCCGCCGACAGCCATGTAGAGCAGCCCGGCGAATCCGACGAACCAGCCGTAGCTCGGATTCACCAGCCGGGCGCTCCACTGATAGGCATAGCCAGCTAGCGGAATCCGCGTCCCAAGCTCGGCGACCACGAGCGCGATGGCCAGGTTCCCCACGCCAACGATCGGCCAGGTCCAGATCGAAGCCGGTCCCCAATATTCCAGGCCGAAGCCGTAGTTCAAGAAGATGCCGGTGGTAATCGAGATGATCGAGAACGCGATCGCGAACATCGAGAAGAACTTCAGCGACCGCCGCAACTCGGGCCGGTAGCCGGCCCGCTCAACGATTGCCTCGGCCGCTCCGGTCTCGGCCGCGTCGGTTGCCGCCACTGGTTTGCCTATAGTGCTCGACATTGCCTTCCCCTAACTGCCCGATCTGGGACTATCCGATCTGCGGTTATCCGATCTGGGACTATCCGATCTGCGGTTATCCGATCTCGGGCTATCCGATTTCGGATTATTCGATTTGGGATAGTCCGAAATCGGACTAGGGTGAGTTCTGAGTTCTGAGTTCCGGGTTCTGAGTTTCTTACTGAGCGATCTTCTTGCGGACGGCGGCGAACGCCTCGTCGGTCGCGGCGAGGGCGGCGGCCACGTCGTCATCGGTCATCGCGGCCGAGACGAACCAGTTGTGCCTCGGGTGCAGATAGGCGCCTCGCTCCAGGGCCCGCGCCGCGAACAGCCGGCCGAGCGCGTAGTCCTCGTCGCCGGCGAACGTCAGGTAGGGCATCTGCACCGGCCCGGTGTAGTTCACCTCAAGCCCCCAGGACGCCGCCTGCGCGCGGATCCCGTCGCGGAGCGCGGTCCCGGCTGCCTCCATCGCCTCAATGGCGCCTTCGTCGCCGAGCGCCTTGATCGTCGCGATCGCGGCCGCCATCGGCACGGCGGAGAACCAGAACGACCCGGTCACGAAGATGTCGCTGGCGCCGGCCCTGAACCGGTCATTGCCGAGCACGGCGGCGAGCGGGTATCCGTTGGCGATCGCCTTGCTCCAGGCGGACAGGTCAGGATCAACCCCGATCGGCTCCCAGCTCGAGCCAAGCGCGAGCCGGAATCCGCAACGCACGTCGTCAAGGATCAGCGCCGCCCCGGTCGCGTCGCACAGCTCCCGCAGCCCCCGCGCGAACGCGGGATCGACGAGTTCCTGGTCGAGCCCGGCGTCGTGCTTGAACGGCGAGACCATGATCGCGGCGAGGTCGGAGCCGGCCTCCGCGACCGCTGCCCTGGCGCTCTCCAGGTCGTTGAACGTGTAGTAGCCGAGATTGGCGCGGTCAGCGTGGGTCACCCCGGCCGGCCTCGGCGTGCACCAGGGCAGCGCGCCGTGGTAGGCGCCGTGGGCGACCAGGATGCGGTCGTGGCCGGTTTGCGCGCGGGCGATCGTGCAGCACATCGTCGTCGCGTCGGTGCCGTTCTTGGCGAGCATGGCCCAGTCGGCGTGCCGTACGGTCGCGACCAGCAGTTCGGCCAGCTCCACCATGGCCGGGCCAGGCCCGTTCTGGCAGTCGGCGAGCGCGGCTTGCTCCCTGACCGCCGCCTCGACCTTCGGATGCTGGTGCCCGAGTACCACCGGCCCGTAGCTGCACATCAGGTCCACGTAGGAGTTGCCGTCCACGTCCCACACCCGCGCGCCCTGCCCGCGGGCCATGAACTGCGGGTACTCCGCCGGCAGCGGGTTCGCCGACTGGTGCCCGTACATCCCGCCGGGAATGACCGCCTTGGCCCGTCGGCGCAGGTCGGCGTCGGCGGCTCGGCTCCGCTGGGGCGCACTAGCCTCTGGAAGCTCTTCATCAACCATGGGGGCTCCTTTTTGCAGCAAAAGGTTTGTTCATGCCGGTGCCTGAAGCGGCCCGTTCGCCGCGCCGAATCGCTCAGCCGCCGCCGGCGCGGTGGCGCCAAGGAAACTGAGCGCTTGCCCGAGGCCGGTCAGGCCAGCGTCTGACCCGAGCCCGGTCGCGACCAGTGACCCGCAGGCCACGCCCAGCCAGGCCGCGTCGACCGGGCCGCCGCCCAGGAGCAGGCCGGCGATCATGCCCGCGTTGAACGCGTCCCCGCAACCGGTCGTGTCGACCACGTCGACCGGTATAGCTGGCAGGTGCACAGGGTCGCTGCCCGGCCACGCGACCAGGCAGCCGTCGGCCCCGAGCGTCACGGCTACCCCGCCAGTGCCCAAAGACAGAACTGCTTTCAGAGCCAAAACCGGGTCAGCCGACCCAGTCAGCGCGGCTATCTGTTCGGCGTTCGGCAGAAACCAGTCAGCCTGGCCAAGCAGCGGGCCGAGCCGGTCCAAGTCGGCCCGGCGGCCCGGGTGGAGCACGTCGACGGCGATGAGCGCGCCCTGCGCCTTGGCGGCTGCGACGACGTCGATGAGGCCGTCTTCGACGAAGTTCCCGAGTGCGTCAGGAGCGCCGACCATCAGTGCCCGGGCGCCGGACAGCCGGCTCAGGTCGATGTCGGCGAGTTCGAGGCGAGAGGTCGCTCCCGGTACGTGCAGCGCCGGGCGCTCGCCATTCGGCCGGATCGGCAAGATGGTCGCCGAGGTCTGGACGTCCGGCTTGCGGACCAGGCCGGAGGTGTCGACGCCGTGCCGTCGCATGGCCGCGATGACCAGGTCCGCGAGCAGGTCGTCGCCGACCGCGCCGATCGAGAACACGTCGGCTCCGAGCTTGGCGAGGTCGACGGCGGTCCCGGCGGCGGTGCCCGCCGCCGTTGCCTTGATCTGCTTGAGCCGGGAGCTGCCCTGGCCAGGCGGTATCTCCTGCACTGGCCAGCCGAGCACGTCGAGGATGTGCGCGCCGAGCACCACGACCCGGCCGATCGGCGAGCGGGGAGGTGCGGCGCCGGCGGTCATTGCGAGCGGCTTGCGTGTGGGGCGCCGGCGTCAGGGGCGTCCTTGGTTCGCCGGCGGGCGCCGTAGTTGCGCCGCGTGGCCTCGGCGCTGACCTCGGCTAGCTCGCCTTCGGACAGGACGCGGGGCTGGCCGTAGCAGAGGGCGCGACGGTAGACCCCGGCCAGCCACTCGAGCAGCAGCGCGTGATCGAAGGCTTGCGCCAGCGTGCGGCCATAGCAGATCGCGCCGTGGTTGCGCAGGATCGCCGCCCGGCGGCCGTCTAGGGCTTCGGCGGCGGCAGTAGCCAGTCCGGCTGACCCGAACCGGACGTAAGGCGCGACCCGCACCGGGCCGCCGAGGGTAGTGATCGCGTAGTGAATGGCAGGCAGTTCGTCGAGGGTCGCCGACAGCGCGATGACCTCGGGGGAGTGCGTGTGGGCGATCGCGCCAGCGTTCGTGGCGGCGTAGACCGCCAGGTGCATCGGGGTCTCTGACGATGGCGTCTCCGGCGCATGGAGGTCGGTGCCGTCGAGGCCGATCACCGCGATATCAGCGGGCCGCAGTTCGTCGTAGCTGATGCCCGATGGGGTGATGGCGACGACGTCGCCGCAGCGCACGCTGAGGTTGCCCGCGCTTCCGATGGCCAGTCCGTCGGCGAGCAGGCGTGCGCTGTAAGCGACGAGCTGCTCGCGGGCGGCGCGCAGTTCGGCGGCATCGGGCTCATACACTAGCCAGGATGTTAGACGGACGTCCGACAAAAAAACAGTGGG
>DATKFV010000072.1:0-24704 GCA_035511035.1 Streptosporangiaceae bacterium | reverse complement strand
GACTCGCGGGCGAACAGGCTGTCCTGCGGGCGCAGCCGGGCCGCACTGGTGCCGAGCAGTTCGTGGCCGTGCAGACCGCACCCGATCAGCTCATACCGCAGCTTCGGGCGATACCGGCGCGTATGCTCCGTGCCGGGCGCCGCAACGAACGGCTCTGCCGCATCGCCTGTCCCCATATCCTGCCGCTACCCTCCGCAGCGCGAGCTAAGGGTCCGCCTGCCTGGCGAGCCCCGGCGCCAGCCGGCCTAGATCTTCAGCAGCTTCTTCAGGAACTGGCCGGTGTAGCTTTCCTCGACCCTGGCGACATCTTCCGGCGTGCCGGTCGCGATGACGTTGCCGCCGCGGGAGCCGCCGTCCGGCCCGAGGTCGATCACCCAGTCGGCGGTCTTGATCACGTCGAGGTTGTGCTCGATGACGATCACCGTGTTGCCGGCGTCGACGAGCCGGTTGAGCACGCCGAGCAGCTTGCGGATGTCGTCGAAGTGCAGGCCGGTCGTCGGCTCGTCGAGCACGTAGATCGTGCGGCCGGTCGAGCGGCGCTGCAGTTCGGACGCCAGCTTGACTCGCTGGGCCTCACCGCCGGACAGCGTCGGGGCCGGCTGGCCGAGCCTGACGTAGCCGAGGCCGACGTCCACGAGCGTCTTCAGGTGCCGGTGGATCGACGGGACTGGCTCGAAGAACTCGGACGCTTCCTCGATCGGCATGTTGAGCACGTCGGCGATCGTCTTGCCCTTGTAGTGGACCTGCAAGGTGTCGGTGTTGTACCTGGCACCGTGGCAGACCTCGCAGGGCACGTAGACGTCGGGCAGGAACTGCATCTCGATCTTGATCGTGCCGTCTCCAGCGCAGGCCTCGCACCGGCCGCCCTTGATGTTGAAGGAGAACCGGCCCGGCTGGTAGCCCCGGATCTTGGCCTCGGTCGTCTGCGCGAACAACTTCCTGATGTTGTCGAAGACCCCGGTGTAGGTCGCCGGGTTGGACCTCGGGGTCCGGCCGATCGGGCCCTGGTCCACGTGCACGACCTTGTCCAGGTTGTGCATGCCGGTGACCTTCTGATGCCGGCCAGGCACGATCCTGGTGCCGTGCAACTCCTTGGCCAGCGAGCTGTACAGGATGTCGTTGACGAGCGTCGACTTGCCAGAACCCGACACGCCGGTGACCGCGATGAAGCAGCCGAGCGGGAACGCCACGTCCACGCCGCGCAGGTTGTGCTCGGTCGCGCCCTTGATCACGATCTCCCGGCTCTTGGAGACCTTCCGCCGCTTCGCTGGCACCGGGATCGACTCCCGGCCGGTCAGGTAGGCCCCGGTCAGCGAGTCCTCGCTGGCCAGCAGTTCATCCAGCGGCCCCGACACGACGACCTGGCCGCCGTGCTCGCCGGCCCTCGGGCCGATGTCGACCACCCAGTCGGCGGCCCTGATCGTGTCCTCGTCGTGCTCGACGACTATCAGCGTGTTACCGAGATCCCGCAACCGCAGCAGCGTCTCGAGCAGGCGGTGATTGTCCCGCTGGTGCAGCCCGATCGACGGCTCGTCGAGCACGTAGAGCACGCCGACCAGGCCGGACCCGATCTGGGTCGCCAGCCTGATCCGCTGGGCCTCGCCGCCGGCCAGCGTCGCCGACGCCCGGTCCAGGGTCAGGTAGTCGAGCCCGACGTCGAGCAGGAAACCTAGCCTGGCGTTGATCTCCTTGAGCACCCGGCCCGCGATCTGCGTGTCCCGCTCGGACAACTCAAGGGTCAGCAGCAGCTTGGCCAGCTCGCCGATGGGCAGCGCGACGTACTGCGCGATCGACCGGCCATCCACGGTGACCGCCAGGGTCAGCGGCTTCAGCCGTGTCCCCGCGCAGGACGGGCACGGCACCTCGCGCATGTACCCGGCGAACCGATCCCGGCTTGAGTCGCTCTCCGCGTCGTTGTGCCGCCGCTGGATGTAGGGGATCGCGCCCTCGAAGTTCGTGTAGTAGGAGCGCTCGCGGCCGTACCGGTTCTTGTACTTGACGTGCACCTGCTCGGGGTACCCGTACAGCAGCGCCTTCTTCGCGGCAGCCGGGAGCCGGCGCCACGGCGTGGTGATGCTGAAGCCCATCGCGCCGCCAAGGGCCTCCATCAGCCTGACGAAGTAGTCGCTGACGTGCCCGCCGCTCCAGACGCTGATCGCGCCGTCGGCCAGCGACAAGTCCTCATCGGCCACGACCAGCTCAGGGTCGACCTCCATCTTCGTGCCGAGCCCGGTGCAGTCAGGACAGGCGCCCCACGGGGAGTTGAAGGAGAACGATCGCGGCTCAAGCTCATCGAACGACAAGTCGTCATACAGGCAAGCGAGATGCTCTGAGTACATCCGCTCCCGGTTCGGGTCGTTCTCCGGCAGGTCAACGAAGTCGAGCACGACCACGCCGCCGGACAGGCCGAGCGCCGTCTCCACCGAGTCGGTCAGCCGCCGCCGGGCCGACTCGCTCACCGCGAGCCGGTCCACGATCACCTCGATCGTGTGCTTCTCGTACTTCTTCAGCGTCGGCAACCGCCCGGTGCTGTCGTCCCCGAAGGCCTCGTCCAGCCGGATCGTCACGCCGTCGACCCGCGCCCGCGAGTACCCCTTCGACTGCAGTTCGCGCAGCAGTTCGGTGTACTCACCTTTCCGGCCCCTGATCACCGGGGCGAGCACCTGGAACCTGGAGCCTTCCTCAAGCTCAAGCACCCGGTCGACGATCTGCTGGGGGGTCTGCCGTGCGATCGGCCGGCCGCACTGCGGGCAGTGCGGCTTCCCGATCCTGGCGAACAGCAGCCGAAGGTAGTCATACACCTCGGTGACCGTGCCGACCGTGGACCTCGGGTTACGGCTCGCCGCCTTCTGATCGATCGAGACCGCCGGCGATAGGCCGTCGATGAAGTCGACGTCGGGCTTGTCCATCTGGCCGAGGAACTGCCGCGCGTACGCGGATAGCGACTCCACGTACCGGCGCTGGCCCTCGGCGAAGATCGTGTCGAAGGCCAGGCTCGACTTGCCCGAGCCAGACAGCCCGGTGAAGACGATCATCGCGTCCCTGGGAAGGTCCAGCGAGACGTCCTTCAGGTTGTGCTCGCGGGCACCGCGGACTACCAGCCGTTCTGCCACTCTCGCCCCTCTAGCACTCTTCGTCCCTCTGGCACTACTTCCACTGGTCTGAGCACCGAAATCGGGATGCATGCGACCCGGAACTCGCGCCGCCAATGGTATCCGGGGGGTACGACATTTTTCTGTGCCTCGACCGGACGGAAGCTCTATCCCGGGCAGGCCGCGCCACCCCGGCAACTGCCCCAAGACATAACCACCGTGACCGCCCATCGCTTCCCGCGCGGCCGGCTAGTACCCGCGCCCGCAGCAGGGAAGGATGACGAGCAGCGCGACGGAGGGAGCAGCGGTGAGCGAAACGGCCGGACCGTACTCGGTGCCGGAGATGATTAGCCGGATCGACGAGTCGGTCGACCGGGTATTGCGGTCCGCCTCGGGCCTGTCGGAGCGGCAACTGGGCGAGCCTTCGCTGCTGCCAGGCTGGAGCCGCGGCCATGTGCTGACGCACATCGCCAGGAACGCCGACGGCCTGCGGAACCTGCTGATCTGGGCTAAGACCGGCGAACAGACGCCGCAATACGCCAGCGTCGAGGCGCGCGAGCAGGATATCGAGACGGGGGCGGGCCGTAACGGCGAGGAACTCACCGCCGATATCGCTTCATCGGGCCTGGCCTTCACCGAGCTAGCGGCGGAACTGCCTGACGATGCCTGGCAGGCCTCGGTGCAGATGATCAGGGGCGAGGTGATCCCGGCCTCGTCGGTGCTGTCCCTGCGCCTGTTCGAGCTCGAGGTCCATCATGTCGACCTGGGGGCGGGCTACCGGGCCGCCGACTGGCCGGACTGGTTCGTCAGCGACGAGCTCTACCGGGTCTCGGGGCGGCTCGCGCACGACCCCGACGCGCCGAGCGCGGTGCTCAACGACCCCCAAACCGGGCGGCAGTACTTCGTCCGCGCCGACGGATCTTCGGCGCTCGCGATCACCGGTCCTGGCTACGACCTGCTCGCCTGGCTGCTTGGCCGGTCCGGCGGCAACGAGCTGTCGACCGAGCCCGCCGGCCCGCTGCCAGCCGTCCCCGCCTACTGAGCGCCCGGCCCCGAGTGGCCCAGGGAAAGGATCTTGGTATCCCCCCGGGAAATGGAGGCTGTCGCCTAGCTCGAGTTCCGCTATGTCACAAGTGGTCCGGCCCCTAACCCGCATACTCGTTTCCGTCACCAGCAGACCAGCCATGATCACGGCGAATTGCCCCCCGGAATCCGCATGCTAGTTTCCGCCAGAGCCGGACAGCCAGATCCCGCACCGCCAAACCTCTTCCCGGCCTGGCCCAGCCCGGCCCGCAATCGTTTGCCAAAAAGGGGTTGCCCATCTCGCCAGCCCATGCCGGGCCGCCGACTCTCCGTGATCATGTCCGGGACATGATCACGGACGATCGCACGGGGCGCACCCGCCAGCAGCGTTGCAACGACCCCCTGAACCCAAGCCCGCGAAGTTTCCGGGATCATGTCCGGGACCGTGATCACGGGCCATCAGCCGGGTGATCACCAGGCCATTCTCCGTGATCACGAGCCCGGCCATGATCACGGAGGGCACGAGCAATGCGACAGCCTCAATGGACCGGCACGGATACAAAGATCTTCTCCGCAAACGATTGCAGGACGGTGAGGGCGGCGGCGCGGCCCGGAAAGGGATACCAAGACCTTCTCCGCAAACGATTGCAGGACGGTGAGGGCGGCGGCCCGGCCGGCCTGGGCCGCCGGCACCGGCCGCATCCACGCTCGGCCCGATCCGCGATGATGGGAGCCTGTCCGGCATCACGCCGGATCGAGCTGACCGGAACGAAAGGACACCGATGACCTACGACGGCAAAGTCAGCGTGGGCGGACCGGCCCAGACCAGGGAACTCCCCGGCCTGACGATCACCAAGGTCGCGGTCGGCCCGATGGACAACAACGCCTACCTGCTGCGCTGCACCAGCACCGACGACCTGCTGCTCATCGACGCCGCCAATGAGCCGGAGACACTGCTCGGCCTGGTCAGGGCGGCGGGCCTGCCGCTGGGCACGATCGTGACCACGCACCGGCACGGCGACCACGTCGCCGCCCTTGAAGCGGTCGCGCAGGAGACCGGCGCCAGCACCATCGCGCACGCCGACGACGCTGCGGCGCTGCCCCTGGCGCCGGACCGGCAGGTCCACCACGAGGACACGGTCGCCGTGGGCGACTGCTCGCTACGGATCATCCACCTGCGCGGCCACACTCCCGGCAGCATCGCGATCGTCTACGACGCCGGCGGTGACCTCGCGGACTCGCCGCACCTGTTCACCGGCGACTCGCTGTTCCCCGGCGGGCCCGGCAACACCCAGGGCGACTCGGCCAGGTTCGACTCGCTGATGACCGACCTGGAGGACCGGATCTTCGCCGAGCTTCCCGACGGCACCTGGGTGTATCCGGGCCACGGCGGCGACACCACGCTCGGCGCGGAGCGGCCGCACGTCGCGGAGTGGCGAGCCCGCGGCTGGTAGGCGACCGGCGTGCGCACCCAGTTCGTCATCATCGGGGCCGGCCTCGTCGGGCTGTCCGCGGCCTGGGCGCTGTCGCGGCGCGGCCATGAGGTGGTCGTGCTCGACCAGGCCCAGGTCGGGCACGCCGATGGCGGGTCGCACGGCTCGTGCCGCATCTTCAGGTACGGCTACGAGAACCCGGAGTACGTGCGGCTCGTCGGCCCGGCCAGGGACGCCTGGACCCGGCTGGAGGAAGCCAGCGGCGAGCGGCTGCTCAAGCCCACGCCCCAGCTGACGTTCGGGCCCTTGATGGGCCAGGTCCACGACGCGCTGCGACAGGCCGGCGCGCCGTGCGAGCTGATGACCGAGCAAGCGGCCCGCGAGCGCTTCCCTGGCATCGCGGTGAGCGGCGAGGTGCTGCTCGAACCCGACTCGGCCGTGATCAGCGCTGACCGTGCGCTCACCGCGCTGGCCGGCCAGCTGCGCGCGGCCGGGCAATCATTGGGCTGGCCTGGCAACGAAGAATCAGCCAAGGTCACCGGCTTGCAGGCCCGCCCTGGCGGGCTCAGCGTCAGCACCGCGGCCGGCACCATCGACGCGGACGTGGTCCTCGCCTGCGCCGGTCCCTGGACGGGAGCGCTCCTAGGCGGGACCGGGATCACGGTGCCTGGCTCAGCCAGCATGGAACAGGTCGGCTACCTGGCTCCGGCCGTAAACGAAGAGGCCGGAGCCGCGCCGGCCGATCCCCAGCTGCCGATCTTCATTCACTACGGCGGCGACTTCCCTTACGGGCTACCAGTACCCGGCTCTATTTGTTACAAGGTGGGAATTCACTTCGGCGGCCCCCCGATCGATCCTGACCGGCAGGACCACGCCGAGCACGACGGCCTGCGCGAGCAGATCCAGCGGACCGCGAGCGCGTTCCTGCCGGGATTCGACCCGGTACCGGTCTCATTCGAGCGCTGCATCTACGACAACTCGCCTGACACCGACTTCATCGTCGACCGCAGCGGTGACGTCGTGATCGGGTGCGGTACGTCAGGTCACGGCTTCAAGTTCGGCCCGCTGATCGGGGAGTGGCTGGCCGGGCTGGCGACCGGTTCGGCGGCGGCGCCGGCCTGGTTCGGTCTCGGCCGGTTCTGACTGGACTGCCTCGGCCGGTTCTGACTAGCTGCATCGGCCGGCGGTTAGAGTCCAGTCATGGACAGTGATGTGCGGGTTGTCTACCGCAAGTACGACGGCTCGCTGCACTGGAACATGACGATGACCTGGCTCGGCGAGGACGAGTACGGGGTCTGGACCGGGGCCGGCGCGGACAACACCTGGCGCAAGGGCGACGAGCCGCCGGTCGTCGTCGGGTATGGGCAGGTCTTGCTGCTCCCTCGGGACTCCTGGTGGACCGCTTCCTTCAACCTCGAGCCGGCCAGGACCGAGATCTACTGCGACGTCTCCAGCCCGGTGCAATGGCTTAGTCCGCGCGAGGTCACCATGGTCGATCTTGATCTTGACGTCTGCCGGCGGCGGGACGGCCTGGTCGTGCTGCTTGACGAGGACGAGTTCGCCGAGCACCAGGTCAAGTACGGTTACCCGGCCGAGGTGATCAAGGCATCGATCGACGCGGCGGCCTGGCTGCAGGTCGCGCTCGGCGACGGCACCGAGCCGTTCGCGACCGTGTACCGCTCCTACCTGTCCAGGCTCGACGAGGGCCACGGCGGCTCCGGCGACCCGATCCTGGCCGGCTAGCCGGACGCGTCCTTGGTCAGCCTGGCCGCGATGCCGTCGAGCATGCAATCGAGGCCGAACTCGAAGCGCTCGTCCCTCGTCTCCTGCGCATCCGGGTCGACCCCGTCATCCAGCATGCGCACGAAGTGATCGAACTTCCCGGCCAGCGCGAGCTTGTCCTTCCACTCCTCCAGCTTGGCGAAGAAGTCGGGATCCTCGGAAGCGAACTCGTCATGCTCGCGCTGGGTGCGGATCTCCTGGAACTCGCGGATGACGGCCCCTGACACGTAGGTGTTGACCGTCTGGAACACCAGGATGGAGGTCGCCAGGTCGAGGCCGAGGGTGTCAAGGATGCCAAGCATCCGCTCAAGCAATTGCAGGGTCTGCGGGCCGAGGGGCGGACGGGAGCTGAAGAAGTCGACTACCCAGGGGTGCCGCCGCAGCACCGACCTAGTGCTGCACGCCTGAGCGCGCAGGTCGGCCCGCCAGTCCCCGGTCGGCTCAGGCACGTACACCTCGCCATTGATCGCGTCGAGCATGAGCTCGAGCAGGTGCTCCTTGCTGGCCAGGTGCCAGTACAAGGACATCGCGCCTGCTTGCAGCACCTGGGCGATCTTGCGCATGCTGACCGCATCGGAGCCGTAGCGGTCGGCGATGCCGATCGCGGCCGCGACGATGTCGTCCCTCGTGAGCATGGGCCGGTGCCGGTCGCGGCCGCGGGGGCCGGGGTCGCCGCCAGGCCTCCCGCTGTGCCCACTGTGCTGGTCGAGCTCGCCTAGGCGCTCGGCGAACTCGGCCAGGCGTTGGTCCAATTCGGGCCGCCGGCGGGGGGCTTCCGGCCGCTGGCGCCGGCCCGCTTGTGGCCGGCGGCGGTCTTGCTGCTGCTGCTGGCGGCGATCAGCCTCTTGGCCGGCGCGATCGTCATCTTGGGCTCGGCGATCTCGTTGCGCCCGGCCCTGGCCCTGCCGCAACGCGGCCGCTGGGCCGAACGGGGGCCAGAGCTCGTCGTCTGCTTCCATCAGCCCCTCGCCTACTGGCTCGTACCTGACTGCTCTCTGATCAGTCGAACCGTATCTCACTTGACTCTCGTACGACGTACTGTACAGTACGTCGTACGAGACTACGTTCGTACGCTGTACTGGAGACCTTCGGATGAGCGAGACACTGGCGATCGAGGCCCACGGCCTCGCCAAGACTTACGGCACCACGAGGGCGCTCGACGGCCTCGACCTTGAGGTGCAACCAGGTGCGATCCTCGGCCTGCTTGGCCCCAACGGCGCCGGCAAGACGACGGCGGTCAGGGTGCTGACCACGTTGCTGCGCCCGGATCGCGGATCGGCGAAGGTGGCAGGGTTCGACCTGCTCACCCAGCCGGATCAGGTCCGCAGGCGGATCGGGCTGACTGGTCAGTACGCCGCCCTGGATGAATACCTGACCGGCCGGGCTAACTTGATCATGATCGGCCAGCTTGGCCGGCTCTCCGGGCGGGACTCGAAGGCCCGCGCCACTGAGCTGCTGGCCAGGTTCGACCTGACCGATGCCGCCGACCGGGGCGTCAAGACTTACTCAGGCGGCATGCGGCGGCGGCTCGACCTGGCCGCCAGCTTGATCACCCGGCCCGAGATCTTGTTCCTGGACGAGCCGACGACCGGGCTTGACCTGCCGAGCCGGATGGCGACCTGGGACTCGGTGCGCGAGCTGGCCGCCGAAGGGACGACCGTCCTGCTCACGACGCAGTACCTGGACGAGGCTGAGCAGCTGGCGAACCGGATCGCCGTCGTCGACCGCGGCCAGGTGATCGCCGAGGGCACGCCGGCCGAGCTGAAGGCCAAGATCGGCGGCGAGCGGATCCGGGTGACAGTAGCGGCCGGGTCCAGCCTCAGCGAGGCCGCCAGCGTGCTTGCCGGGCATTCCGACGAACTGCCCATGGTGGACCTGGCTTCGCGAGCGGTGGACGCGGCGGTAACCTCGGCCGCCCGGCAGCTGCCGGCGATCGTGCGCGACCTGGACGCGGCCGGGGTGCTGCTCGACGACCTGGCGATCAGGCACCCGTCGCTCGATGACGTGTTCCTGACCCTGACCGGGCACCTGACCGAGCTCGATGCGGCCGACGGCGCCCACGGCGCCGACGGTGCCCACCCGGTGACCGAGGCAGGACTGACCGGGCCGGCGCTGGCGCAGGCCGGCCTGGCCGCGACCCACGTGCAGGAGCGTGACTGACATGACCGCGATCTCACTGTCGGGGGCGGACCTCGCCCCCGAGCCCATCGCCGACAAGATCTGGTGGGCGATCAAGGACACCTGGGTGCTCGCCCGGCGCAGCATCGCCAGGATCATCAGGGAGCCCGAGCAACTCAGCGACGTCACGATCCAGCCGGTGATCTTCGTGCTGCTGTTCACCTACGTGTTCGGCTCGGCGATCGTGCTGCCCGGTGGCGGCAGCTACCACCAGTACCTGATCAGCGGCATGTTCGGGATGACCATGGCGGGCAGCGCGCCCGGCACCGCCGTGGGCCTGACCAGCGACATGTCGACCGGCCTGATCGACCGGTTCCGGTCGCTGCCGATGTCGCGCTCGGCCGTGCTGGCCGGGCGCACGCTCGCTGACCTGCTCACTCAGGTGATCGGCATCGTGGTGCTGGTCGCCACCGGGCTGGCCGTCGGCTGGCGGATCCACAACGGCCTCGCCGACGCGGTCCTGGCCGCTGGCCTGTCGCTGCTGTTCGCATTCGCGATGACCTGGGCGGGCGCGTGCGCCGGCATGCTGCTGCGCAGCCCTGAGGCCGCTCAGGCGCTGGGGTTCATCGTGTTCCTGCCGCTCAGTTTCGTGTCCAACGCGTTCGTGCCCACCCAGGGCATGCCGGACTGGCTGCGCAACTTCGCCAACTGGAACCCCATGAGCGCGGTCGCCGCATCCTGCCGGGCGCTGTTCGGCGGCCCCAACCCGGCCTCGACCGTCAGCGCCTGGCCCATGCAGCACCCCGAATTGGCCGTCGTCATCTGGTCGATCGCCCTGATCGCGGTCTTCGCCCCGACCGCCGTCTTCCTCTACCGCCGCAAGGTGCTCAAGTAACCGTAGTCCGCCAGGCCCGCGCGGCCCGCCCCAGCCGCTCGGGTACCTGCCGCCGTCGCGCGGCTCGCCCCCGGCGTCCCAAGTCCGCCCCGGCCCCGATCCACCCCAGCCGCGCGATCCGCCCAAGCCTGCGCCTGGGCCGGGGGTGAAGAGTGATCCCGACGCCCCTTCCTTTGATCCGTTCGGGCGGTTCTAGGACCGAGTTATGACCGTTTAGCGAGTTTCGTACCGCCCGAACGGATGAAGAGTCGTCAAGGGCCGGTGACTCTTCATCCGTTCGGGCGGGCCCAACCCCCGCACCGTGTCAACGTGGGCCCAGGCGTGCTGGCCAACCCCGTCGATGGGACATTGATGGGGTTTGGCTCGGACTTCGAACCCCTGCGATGGGACATCCAAGGGCCCCTGACCCCCGCAATGGGACATCGTGGGGCCTAGCCAAAGCCCTAGAGCCCCGGCGATGGGCCATCGTGGGGGCTCGGCTCGTTGGGGTACGCGAGACGACCGTAGAGGTCTAGGGCGATATACGTGGCTTCCGCCTCGGTGGGAAGCTTGACCGCTCTGGTGGACGCCGCCATAGCCAGCCGACCCGCGGCTTCGGCGTCGTCCAGTACGGCTAGCACCGCCTGGGCGAGCGCTTCAGGGTCGTCGGGCGGGATCAGCACGGCCGCTTCATCGCCGGTCAGATCTCGCACGCCGCCGACGTCCGAGGCGACGATCGGGCGACCGGCCCGCAGGGCCTCTTGCAGGACCAGCGGCTGGCCTTCCCAGCGGCTGGGCAGCACGAAGACATCGGCGGCGGCGAGCAGGCCGGGCACGTCGTCGCGGCGGCCGAGCCACCGGGCATCGACGCCGAGGTCGCGAGCCAGATCGGCGAGTCCGGAAGCCAGCGGCCCGTCGCCGACGATGACGACGCACGCCACCGGCCGCCGCTCCCACCAGCGGGCGGTGGCTGCCGCGCGCACCAGCACGTCGAACGCCTTCTGCGGCGCCAGCCGCCCGACAGCGAGGACAATGGGCCGCTCTCCTACGCCAAGCTCGGCGCGCAATCCTGTCCCCGATCCGCCGGAGCCAGCGCCAAGGACAGCCGTCGCGGCGTGGTCTTGGACCCGATCGGGCGCGGGCACGACGGCCGGCTGCACGTTCCGCGCGCCCAGGTCTCGCATCCGGGCCGACAGATCGGGCGACACGCACAGCACCACGTCCGCTCGCCTGGCCACGATCCGCTCGAGCAGGACATAGATCGCCGCCAGCCGGGTCCCGCTCGGCGGCGCGTTATGCACGGTCACGACCAGCGCCGGCCGACGGCTCTCGTTCCGGTTATCACCACCGGCCGACCGGCCTCCTGACCTGCCCGACGAACGAGCACTTGCGGTCGACCGGCTACCACCACCATCAGCCCCCGGTCGGCCCGCACGCCGCTTCATGCTCACCGGCCGCAAGGCGAGGGCGGTCATGGCCCCGGCCCGCACCCCATGGGCGTGCACCACCTCGGGTGCGAATCGCCGAAGCCTCCGCCGCAAGCGCACGACATTGCGCAGGTCGCGCAGCGGCCTGGGCCGGTCCGAGATCGCCACCGGCGCGAAAGACAGCCCTCCCCCCGGCCCCCCTCCGGACCGCGACGCGCCCCCGGACCCCGCCGCACCTGGCCCGAGCGCGCTGAACAACGGAATCGTCGCCTCGGGCCCCAGCACCAACACCTCAGCGCCAGCCGACAGTAGCCCTCCGGCCAGCATCGCGACGTGCCGCCCCGTGCCGCCTTCGGTGGTGCCAAGCACATAGCCGACCCGGAGCGAACCGGCGCCACCGCTAGCGGGCTCGGCGACCTCAGCTGGCCCGGTCACGACGCCGCCCGCCGGCGCATCCGAGCCACCACGTTCCGCAAGTCGCCACCGTCAAGCAAAGCCACGACCGCGCCGAACACCGCCAGCACGCCCACCCCGGCGCCGACGGCCAGCCCGGCGTTCAGCCAGTGCCCGGTCACCGGCACGGCCGCCGTCAGCCCGAGCCCGACCGCCGCCCCGGCGACGGCTGCCGCCAGGCCAGCGCCGGTCGCCCGCCAACTGCCGTGCAGCGCCGCTCTGCCTCGGGCCCGGGCGACGGCCACGAGCAGCGCGATCCCTGACGCGGTCATGCCGATGGTGTTCGCCAGCCCGAGCACGGGGACCACCGACCTGGCCGGCACCAGCGGCACCACGACCACGTCGGCCGCGATCACGACCAGCCAGCCAGCGACGAGCGCGATCGCGGCCGCCCGGTTCCGGCCGTCGGCGAACAGCACCCGCGCCAAGCAGGCGGTGAGGCCGTAACCGACCAGGCCAGGGGCGAACGCGACCAGCGCGAGCGCGAACTGGTTCCCGACCACCGGGCTGAGCGCGGGGAAGGCCCTGGCGATGGGGAAGGCGACGCCGGTCAGCAGCGCCGCGCCCAGCCAGGAGGCGAGCACGGTGGCACGGGTCGCTGAGGCCGCGGCCGTGTCGAACTCGACGCCCTGACGGGCCGACAGCACCGGAAACGCGCTGATCGCGATCGGGATCGCGAGCACCGCGTAGATGGATACGAACGCCTGCCAGCTATAGCTGTACACGGTCACGGCCGACCCGTCGCCGCTGCCGTACTTATTGGCCAGCCAGGTCACGACCAGCACCGAGGCGTCCTGCGCGATCAGTGCCGCCACCCCGACGCCAGCGAGGCTACGGGCTCGCCGAGCAATCCCTTCGGGGAACAAAAAGGTCGGGCGTAGTCGAAGCCGCAAGCGCCAGACCGGCCAGATGGCGGTCAGCATGAGCGCCGCCACGCCCAGTGTCGTCCCGCCCGACAGCGCGAACTCGGCGGCGAACGGCAAGCCGGCCACGTGCGTGGTGTAGGAGCCGCCAAGCGGCACGAACACCGCGTACGCCACGATCACGACGATGCTCGACAGGACCGGCGCGAACGCGGGCGCGAAGAACCGCTTGTGCGACTGCAGGATGCCGTACATGACCACTGCGAGCCCGTACAGGAGGATCTGCGGCGCGAAGACGACGAGCATCCGGGTCGCGATGGGCACCAGCGCCGATCGCGCGCAACCCGAGCCTGGGTTGACCGGCATCAGCGCCGAGATCGCCGGCCCGGCGGCAAGGGCCAGGCCCAGGCTGACCGGAGCCAGGATGACGACCGTCCAGGTCAGCAACGCCGAGGAGATCGCACGGACCTCGCCACTGGCCGCTGCCCGCGAGTCGGCCGCGACGGTCGCGTTGCCGACCCGGTCCACCGGGCCGGCGAGGATGGGGATCACGATCGCGGTCAGCGCCCCGCCGAGCACGATGTCGTAGATGACGTTGGGCACCTGGTTGGCCGTGACGTAGGCGGCGCTCAGGCACGACGTCTTCACCGTGTCGGCGAAGACCAGCGTCCTGGCGAAGCCCAGGATCCGCGCGACCACGGTCAGCCCGCCGATGAGCAGCGCCGCCCGGCCGAAGCCGGCGGCCCGCGAAGCACCTGGCGGCCTGACTCCGCCGACGCCATCTCCGGCGGGCTGGGCCGCACCGCTCGCCGGCGGACCGATGGACTCGATGGGGTCGGTCGGCCCGGCGGTTCCGGGCGGACCGATCACGACCGGTGCGCGCTCGGCACCGGGGCATCCCCGGCGTCATGGGCACCAGCGCCGTGACCAGCCGAACCGTTACCGGCCGAGTCGTTACCAGCCGAGCCATTGGCCGACTGGCCAGGACCGCCGCTCGCGCCCGCGCCGTTCGCCCGCTGATCACCTCCGCCGCCGGGACCCTGAGCCGCCACCGGCCGCCGGCCGAGCAGGTCGAGCCAGTTCAGCGCGGGCGTCCTGGCGATCACCTTGGTGAAGCTCACCTTCTCGCTCGCGAGCGTCAGGCCGGCGACGCCGCCAAGCACGGCCAGCCGCACGGGGCGCGGCAGTGACGTGGTCGCGACGCCGATCATCGCGCCGAGCGCGTTCGCGCCCGCGTCGCCGAGCATCGCCCGCTCGCCGAGATCCTCGTTGAGCAGCGCGATCGCGGCCCCGGCAGGCGCGGCCACCGAAGCCCGTGCCTGCGCCCCGGTCGCGGCCAGCACGGCGCTGGCGGCCAGGCTGACCTTGATCGCCCGTCCTGGCCGGAGGTCGAACAGGTTGACCAGGTTCGCGGTGCCGGCCACCAGGCCGACGTCGATCACCAGGTCAGCGAGCCGCCCAGCGGCACCAGCCCGGCGGCGGCCGCGCAGCAGCGCGGCCGTCGCCCCGACGGCCCCCAGCCCGATGATCTTGATCGCGCCGGTCGTCACCTCGCCCTTCGCGAGGGCACCGAGGTGGCCCTTGAGCCCGCGCCGGTCACCGCTCCCGGCCAGGTCGTCGTAGCACCCGAAGGCGCCAGCCCCGAGGCCGGCGGCGGCCAGCGCCATCTTGTCCCTGCAGTCAAGCCCCGGCATGACCATGGCGGCCGTGGCCGCCGCCACGGCCGCGGCCGGGCCTTCGAGCAGCGTGACCGGCTCGCCCCGGTGGTTGGTCCTGGTCCAGGTCTTCTCCCCGCCGGGCGGACGGCGGCGCAGCGCCGCGTAGGCGAGCCGCGCGTCTGACCCGGCGACCAGGAACCGCAGCATTGTTCGGCCGCTCATGACTTCACCGTCTTCTTTTTCTTCTTCGATGGGCTCGGAGTGGGCGTCACGCTCGGCGTGGGCGACGACGTCGGCGCCGGGCTCGGCACCACGCCAGGGCCGACGCCATAGGAGGTCGGCGTCGAGTGCGGGTTGAGCGACTCGCGCAGCGCCTGGATCACGACGATCTGCCCGGGCTCGGTATCGGCGTAGTCGACCGTGGTGAGCGCTATCCCGGCCCCGCCGCTGGTCACCGCGTCGATCGCGCTGCCGTTGCCTGACCCGGCGAGCGACCCGGCCAGCACCGCGCCCTTGCCGGCCTGCTGCAGGTCATGGGTCAGGTAGACCAGCGTCAGGTTCTCCGGGCTCAGGCTGCTCGCGTTGGCCGGCGTGGTGGCCGGGATGACGACCACCGCCAGCGTCGCCTGGCCGGCCAGGACGGCGCCGCCGCTGGCACTGCTCACCTGCAGGAAGCCCTGGTCACCGAACGTGCTGAGGATCAGCTTGGTCGTCGCGGCGGCTTGGGTGGGCAGGCCGCAGCAGTCCATTACGGCCGCGGCGATGACCTTGGCCGCCGCCTGCTGCCCGGCTAGCTGGGCGCCGGCCGAGTCGGAGGTGCTGACCCCGGGGGGCGCGAGTTCGCCGGCCGTGGCCGTGAGCGTGGCCTCGGTCGTGGCGTCGACGTCGAAGAACTGCGGGGTCAGGCTGATCGTGCCGGTCACGGTGCCGCCGGCGGCGCCGATCGCGGCGATGATCCCGGTCACCGTGCCCGAGTCCGCGCCTGGCGCGGTCACCAGCACGACCCGCTCGCCTTCGAGCAGGTGGTCGAGCAACGTGCCCGACGCGGCCGAGGCGAACGCGTCGTCCGCGGTGACTTGCTGCTTAAGCTGGCTGATCTCGGCGTAGAGCTGATCGTTGACCTTCAGCGCGTGCTGCGCTTCCTTGTTCAGCTTGTTGGCGACCTTGGTCGGCAGCGCCTCCGCCCCGACCACGATGCCGATCGCCAGCGCGAGGAAGACCGCCACGATGGAGACGAGGTGATACCGGAAGTCGATCAATTGAATAGTCCCGTGAGCCAGTGCCAGAAGCGGCTCAGCCGCAGGCCAACGAAATCAATGATGATATGGCCCACGGGCAGGAACCACATGGCAACGACGATCGTGGCAATAGCGGCCAGCACCAGGACGACGAGCCAATACGTCGAGATCCGGCTGTGGTAGAGGCGGCTCACGCCCTTGGGCTCGACCAGCTTGTCGCCGACCCGCATCCTGGTCAAGATGGCGCTGGCCATGCCGGGCCGACCTTTGTCGAGGAACTCTACCAGCGTGAACCGCATGCCGACGGCCACGATGAGCCGGGCGCCCGCTCCGTCGGCGAGCAGCAGCGCGACGTCCTCGCTGGTGCCGGGCGCCGGACAGAGCACCGACGGCAGGCCGAGCGCCTCGACCCTCGCCTGGCCAGGTGCCCAGCCGTCCGGGTAGGCGTGCACCACGATCTCCGCCCCGCAGGTCAGGGCCCGGTCCGAGATCGAGTCCATGTCGCCGACGATGAGATCAGGGCGGTAGCCGGCGTCGAGGAGCGCGTCGGCGCCGCCGTCGACGGCGACCTTCACCGGCTTGAACTCCCTGATGTAGGCGCGGAGCGTGAGCAGGTCCTCGTGGTGCCGGTAACCGCGAGCGACGACGAGCGCGTGCCTGCCCTCCAGGCTGGTGCGCAGCGGGGGGATCCTGATCCCCTCGATCAGCTCCTCAGAGTCCCGGTCGATGTACTCCATCGTGTTCGCCATGAACGCGCGGATCTGGTCGGCGAGGCCTTCCTTGGCCTTCGCCATCGCGGCCGCGACCGACTCGGGAGTCTGCACCGTGCCCTTGGCCACGATCGTGTCGCCCGAGTACAGCGTGTCGCCGTCGAGCCGCACTACGTGGCCGTCGCTGACCTTGTCGAACACGTCCGGGCCGATGTCGTCGATCAGCGGTATCCCGGCGTCGATGAGAAGCTGGGGCCCGAGGTTCGGGTAGCGCCCGGTGATGCTGGCGGCCACGTTGACCACGGCGCCGACATGGCAGCGGATCATTGACTCGGCGCTGACCCGGTCCAGGTCGGCGTGGTCGATCACGGCGATGTCGCCGGGCTGGAGCCGCCTGGTCAGGCTCTTAGTGCGCCGGTCAAGCCGGACCGGCGCCACCGTTCCCGGCAGGTCGGCCGATCCGGCCCTCCTGCCTCCGAACAGTCGCGAGTAAGCCCTCATGGCCTGACCAATTGTGCCAGGCCTACTACGCAAAGTGATCGCTGCCCGGCCGATGCGGGCCGCGGCGCCGACCAGCCCGCTGCGGCCCCCTGGCCTGGTCCGCTCATGGTGGCCCCGCCGGCCCGCCGGTCCCGCCCGGCCCGCCGGTCCCGGCCCGTTCGGCCGCGGCGGCATCGAGCAGCTCGGTCGCGTGCGCGCGCCCGAACTCGGAGTCCTCCAGGCCAGCCAGCATCCGCGACAGCTCCCGCACCCGGTCATCACCATCGAACCGCCGGACGCCGCTAGATACCACGGACCCGTCGCTCGCCTTCTCGACCACCAGGTGCGTGTCGGCGAAGGCGGCGACCTGCGGCAGGTGCGTCACGACGATCACCTGCGCCAGCCGCGCCAGCCGGGCCAGCCGCCGGCCGATCTCGACCGCGGCCTTGCCGCCGACGCCCGCGTCGACCTCGTCGAACACGAAGGTCGGCACCGGGTCGGCACCGGCGAAGACGACCTCGATCGCGAGCATCACCCTCGACAGCTCTCCACCCGAGGCTCCCTTGTGCAACGGCAGGGCTGGCGCCCCTTCGTGCGCGGCCAGCCTGATCTCCACGTCGTCAGCGCCGTGCGGGCCGTACTCCTTCAGCGGGCTGACCACGGCCTTCAGCGCCGAGTGCGGCATCGCGAGCGCGGCCAGCTCGGCGGTGACCGCCGTCTCGAACGTGGCCGCGGCCTCCTGGCGCAACGCGGTGAGCTGGCCGCCGAGCTCCCTGACGGTGGCGGCGAGCTCGCCCTCCTGCGCTTCCAGGCTAGCAATCGCCTCGCCGTCTCCGTCCAGCTCCGCGAGCCTCGCCGCTGCGGTCTTAGCCCAGGCGAGCACGCCCGCCAGCCCCGCGCCGGCGTCCCCCGCCCCGGCCGCGGCCCCGGCCCCGGCTAGAGCCAGGCCGCCGCCGTAGAGCCTGATCAGCCTCGTCAGCTCGGCCCTGCGCTCCTGGACCACGGCGAGCCGGCCAGGGTCGGCCTCGATCGAGTCCGAGTACGAGGCAAGCTCGGCGGCGACATCGCCGACCACGTAGGTCGCCTCGGTAAGCCGGACGGCGAGAGCGCCGAGGGCCGGATCGTGCGGCGCGGCCGCCTCAAGCGCCTGCCGGGCCGCCCCGAGCAGCATCAGCACGTCAGGGGAGTCGTAGGAGCCGCCGCTGGACGGGTCGGACTGCAGCGCCTCGTGCGCGGTCGTCGCGGCGCTGTGCAAGGTATCGGCGTTCGTCAGCCGCTCGGCCTCGGCGGCCAGCTCGATGTCCTCGCCCTCGACCGGCTCGAGCCGCTCCACCTCGGCGAGGCCGTGCCGCAGGTCCTCGGCCTCGGCCACCCGCTCGCGCGCCCGCGACATGAGCTCGTCGAGCTCGGCCCGCACCTTCAGGTGCCGCTGGTAGGCCCGCTGGTAGTCGCTGAGCAGCCGGCCGAACTTGGGCCCGGCGAACCGGTCAAGCGCGGCTCGCTGCCGGCCCTGCTTGAGCAGCTGCTGCTGGTCGGCCTGACCGTGCACCGCGACCAGCTCATCGGCCAGGTTGAGCAGCAAGGACACCGGCACCGAGCGGCCGCCTGCGAACGCGCGCGAACGCCCTTCGGCCGACACCGACCGCTGCAGCACCAGCGTCGCGCCGTCGTCGTCCAGGTCGCCGCCTGAGTTGTTGACCTGGCTCGCTACCTCGCCGTGGGGGTCGATCCGCAGCCGGCCCTCGACGCTCGCCCGGTCGGCGCCAGGCCGCACCCGCGCCGGGTCCGCCTTGCCGCCGAACAGCAAGCCGAGCCCGGACACGACCATCGTCTTGCCCGCGCCGGTCTCGCCGGTCACGACGTTGAAGCCCGGCGACAGCTCAAGCACCGCGTCATCGATTACGCCGAGGCCGCTGATCCTGACTTCCTCAAGCATCGCCGGTAAGCTCCTCGTCTTGTGCGCGCCCGGCTGGCCCGCCCCGACCGCGCCAGCCTGCGACCGGCAGCCCGAACTTCGCCACCAGCCGATCGGTGAAGGCCGCGCCGGTCATCATGCTCTCGCCCCGGTCCGCCCCCGTGCTGCTAACACCCGTGCTGCCAACACCCGTGCCGCCAACACCCGTGCCGCCAACACCGGTGCGCAACCGGGCCAGGAGCACCGGCTGCGCGCCCCGCCTGACCTCGACCCTGGCGCCAGGCGGCAGGTCGATCGCCCGGCGGCCATCGCACCACAGGACGGCCCCTGACCTCTCGCCATGAGCCCCAGAAGCGCCGATGACCTCCGCCGCGAGCACTGATTCCGGAGATACCACCATAGGCCCTGCGAAAAGGGCGTGAGCACTAATCGGAACCAGCAGCAGCGCCTCGACGTCGGGCCAGACCACGGGGCCTCCGGCCGAGAACGCGTAGGCAGTAGAGCCGGTCGGCGTCGCGAAGACGATGCCGTCGCAGCCCCACCGGGAAAGCGGCCGGCCGTCGACCTCGGTGACCAGGTCGACCATTCGCTCCCTGGCCGCCTTTTCGACCGTGGCCTCGTTCAACGCCCAGGTGGTCGCGACCGTCGAGCCGTTGTGCCTGACCGTGACGTCCACGGTCATCCGCGCGTGCACCAGGTACGCTCCGGCCAGCAGCGCCTCGATCGCCTCGGTCAGCGCGTCCGGCTCGGTCTCGGCCAGGAACCCGACGTGGCCGAGGTTCACCCCGAACAGCGGCGCCCCGACCGGCCGCGCTAGCTCGGCCGCCCGCAGCAGCGTCCCGTCACCGCCGATCACCAGCACCAGCTCCGCCTGCTCGGCCGCGGCCGACGAGACCGGGAGCACCGCCGCACCGGCCGGGCAGCCTAGGTCGTCCGCCTCCGACTCGAGCACCCGCACGCCGACGCCGGCCGCGCTGAGCCGGTCGATGATGAGCTTGGCCGCCCTGACGCCGGCCGGCCGCCCGGTGTGCACGACTAGCAGCATGGTCCGGTCCCCGGTCATTGCGGACCTGCCTCGATCGCCTGGAGCAACTCGCCCTCCGCCAGCGGCGGTGCTCCCCGCGTCAGCCACAGGAAGTACTCCACGTTCCCTGAAGGCCCTGGCAGCGGGCTCGCCGTGACGCCGAGCACGCCGAGCCCGAGGTCAGCGGCGGCCTGCGCGACCGCCCGCACCGCCTCGGCGCGCAGCGCCGGATCCCGCACCACTCCCCCGGCCCCGACCTTGCCCTTGCCGACCTCGAACTGCGGCTTGACCATCACGACGAAGTCGGCGTCGGCGGCGGCGCAGTCAGCGAGCGCGGGCAGCACCGCGGCCAGCGAGATGAACGAGAGGTCGGCCGTGACCAGCTCAGGGGCCGGCGCCACCTGCGCGGGCCGGAGCGACCTGACGTTCACCCGGTCAAGCACGGTCACCCGAGGATCGGACCGCAGCTTCCAGTCCAGCTGCCCGTACCCGACGTCGACCGCGACGACCTGCGCCGCCCCGGCCCGCAGCAGCACGTCGGTGAATCCGCCGGTCGAGGCGCCCGCGTCTAGGCACCGCCGGCCGGCGACCCGCAGCCCGCTGAACGCGGCCAGCGCGCCGGCCAGCTTGTACCCGCCCCTTGACACGTAATCAGGCTCGCCGTCCTGGCGCTGGATCGTGATGGCGACGTCCTGGCCGACCTGGGTCGCGGCCTTGGCGGCCAGCTGACCGGCGACCGCGACCTGGCCAGAGCCGATCAGCTCGGCCGCCTGCGCGCGTGACCTGGCCAGGCCGCGCCGCACGAGCTCGGCGTCGAGCCGCGCCCTTCGCGCCTGCGCCGCCTTGCGGGCCGAGGCTGTCATCGCCCTCCTGGCCTTTCGTCCTGTCCTGCGGTACCCGAGCTTCAGCGGGACCGGTCGGCGATCGTCCGCCCGTCCGATTGATCAGCTCCCGAACGCAATTCTCCAAGCACTTCCACTAGCTGGCCGTGGACACGCTCAAAGACCGCGGGATGTTCGCTGGTCGGCAGGTCGTCGAGCCCGTCAAGCCGCCGCAGCGCCTCGTCCACCCGGGAGTCGCCGACACCGGGCTCATCAACACCGGGCTCGACGGTCCCGTCCGCTTCGTCTTCCATGCTCCGAACGCTACCGTGTGCTGACCACCTGCAGACGCGGCGAAACTGTCCGGCGACAATCTCTTACAGTGCAGGAGAGAACGAGGTGACGATGGCGACCGCGGAGGAGTGCCGCACGGCCCTGGACGGGCTGCTCGGCCGCCTGTCCGAGATGGACGAGCAGAGCCGGGCCCGCAAGCTGTCCGACCGCAGCCTGAGCTGCCGCGTGACCGACCTGGGCATCACGTTCGTGACCAGGCTCGGGCCCCAGGGCGCCGACCCGCTGAAGGAGGCCGGGCCCGATACCCCCCGCGCCCAGGTCAGGTTCTCCGGCCAGAGCGACGCCATCGTGGCGGTCGCGGCCGACCTCGGCAGCTTCGGCAAGGCCTGGATCACCGGCAAGATCAAGGTGGAAGCAAGCGTCATGGACATCCTCAGCCTGCGGAAGATGCTGTGAACGTGCTGTTCGGGCGCCCGAAGGCGCAGCTCGCCCCAGGCGCGGTGCACGTGCCGGGCTGGCTGCCCGAAGACCGGCAGCGCGAGCTGATCATCGAGTGCAAGCGCTGGGCCAGGCCGCCCGCCGGCATCAGGCACACCGTCCTGCCGACCGGGGGCGTGATGTCGGTCCAGACCGTCTGCCTGGGCTGGCACTGGATTCCCTACAAGTACGTGCGCACCGCCGACGACGGCGCCCCGGTCAAGCCGTTCCCTGACTGGCTGGCCGAGCTTGGCCGGGCCGCGCTCGCGCAGGCCTACGCCGACGCCGAGGTCGCCGCCGCCTACCGGCCGGATGTCGCCCTGGTCAACTTCTACGACGGCCAGGCCAAGATGGGCCTGCACCAGGACAAGGACGAGCAGAGCGCGGCCCCGGTCGTGTCCCTCAGCCTCGGCGCGAGCTGCGTCTTCAGGTTCGGCAACACGGTGAACAGGAACAAGCCATGGCACGACGTCCAGCTTGAGTCCGGTGACCTGTTCGTGTTCGGCCAGCAGTCCCGTTTCGCCTACCACGGCGTGGTCAAGACCCTGCCCGGCACCGACCGGCCCGACCTCGGCCTTGCGGCCGGCCGGATCAACATCACGCTGCGCGAGTCAGGCCTTGGCCCGCGCCCGGCCAACCCGCCGAGAAGCTGATGCCAGAAGGTGACGTCGTCTGGCGGACCGCGCGGCAACTCGATGCGGCGCTGGCCGGCTGGCCGCTCACCGCGAGTGACTTCCGGGTGCCGAGGTACGCGACCACGGACCTGACCGGCCGGGCCGTGCTCGGCGTCGCCTCCCGCGGCAAGCACCTGCTGACCAGGGTCGACGGCGGCATCACGGTTCACACCCACCTGCGGATGGACGGCTCATGGCGGATCGGCCGGGCCGGCGGCTACCTGCCGAGGGACCACAGGGTCAGGCTCGTGCTCGCCAATACGGAGTGGCAGGCCGTCGGCTACCAGCTCGGCATCGTCGAGGTGCTGCGCACCGACCGGGAGCACCAGGCGGTCGGCCACCTCGGACCCGACCTGCTCGGCCAGGACTGGGACGCGGTGCAGGCGGTGCGCAGGCTGTCGCTCAAGCCCGACCGCCCGGTCGGCGAGGCCCTGCTCGACCAGTCCAACCTCGCTGGCATCGGCAACCTGTACAAGTCCGAGGTGCTGTTCCTGCGGGGCGTGAACCCGTGGCGGCCGGTCAGCGAGGCCGGTGACCTGGGCGCCCTGGTGGACCTGGCCAAGCGCCTGCTCGAGGCCAACAAGGAGCGGGTTGGCCAGGTCACGACCGGCGACCAGGTCAGGGGCGAGGAGACCTGGGTCTACGGCCGCCGGGGCCGGCCGTGCCGCCGGTGCCGCGCGGCGATCATGGCCGATGGCTACGCCGGGCGCGGCACGGCCACGATGGAGCGCATCACGTTCTGGTGCCCGCGATGCCAGGCCTGACCGTCCGGCCGCCCGATCATGCCGCGTTCGTCCTGGCCGCGACCCAGGTAACGACCGTCCCGATGGTGCCGGAGATCAAGCTGCGCCTCGGCGAGGACGCGATCGGCATCTGGGAGCGGACCGAGACCGAACTCGGCCAGCCCGACCAGCAGCCGCCGTTCTGGGCGTTCGCCTGGGCGGGCGGCCAGGCCCTGGCCCGCTACCTGCTCGATCATCGCGCGGCCTGCGCGGACCGGTCGGTACTCGATCTCGGCTCAGGTTCTGGCCTGACCGCGATCGCCGCCGCCATCACCGGGGCGACGGCCGTGCTCGCGAGCGAGCTCGACCCGTTCGCCATCGCCGCCATCGGCCTGAACGCGCAGCTCAACGACGTGCTCGTGGCCACGACCGGCGACGTGCTCGACGGCGACGGGCAGCCCGCGGACATCGTGCTGGCCGCCGACATCTGGTACGAGCGTCAGCTCGCGGCGCGGGCACTCGGCCTGCTGCGGCGAGCCGCCGCTCGCGGCGCGACCGTGCTGGTCGGCGACGTCGGCCGCGCCTTCCTGCCGCACCAGGCCCTGCGCGAGGTAGCCAGCTACGACATCCCTGTGCTCGCCGACCTGGAGAACGCTGCCGTCAAGCACGCCAGGATCCTGACCCTGCGCTGACGCCGGCTACCTGAACCTCTCAGCAATCCGGCGCCGGTCGCGTCTAACAAGCATGAAGGCCAGCAAACAAACCAGGCAGCGAACTCGCCCTGCACCAAGGGAGTCGTCGCGTGCGCGTTGACAGCCCGCCAGCGAGCGCGGCAACGAAGCCGCAAGCTTCCGGCGCTGAGCTCATCGCCGAGCTCTACCGTGCTCATGCCGTCGGCCTGGTCAGGGTCGCGCTGCTGCTGCTCGGCGACCAGCCGAGCGCCGAGGACGTCGTTCAGGACGCCTTCCTCGGACTGCACCGCGGCCTGGCCAGGCTGCGCGACCCGGCGAAGGCGCTGCCCTACCTGCGGGCCAGCGTCGTCAACGGCTGCCGCAGCGTCCAGCGCCGCCGGGCCAGGTCGGCCGGCAGCGCCCAGGCGGCCGAACCGCCGCCGGTCTGGTCGGCTGAGGCAGCGGCGCTCGCCGGCGAGGACCGCCGGGCGGTCCTCGCCGCCGTGGCCGGGCTCCCCCAGCGGGCCCGTGAAGTGCTCGCGTTCCGCTACTTCCTTGACCTGCCCGACGCCGAGATCGCCGCCGCGCTCGGCGTGAGCAGGTCCACCGTGTCATCGACCGCGTCCCGCGCCCTCACCGCGCTGGCCAGCAAACTTGAGGAACCACAATGAGAGATCTGGAGAACCGGCTGCGGGACGCTTACCGCAGCGCCACCGAGACGGTCGAGCCCGAGGCCATCAGGGGCCTGGACGAGCAAGCGGCCGTCATTTCCCATCCCGCCCGCTGGAACAGGCCGAGGCGGACCCCAGCACGCTGGATGGTGCCGCTGACCGCCGCGGCCGCCGTCCTCGCCATCGGCGTCCTGGCCGGCGTAGCCGGGCCGCGGGTGCTCGGTCATGCCAGGGAGCGCCAAGCGGGCACTGCCTCGCCCGGCGCTAAGCATGGCATTACCATT
>DATKFV010000071.1:0-18893 GCA_035511035.1 Streptosporangiaceae bacterium | reverse complement strand
CCCCGTGCCGGCTCCGCCCCGTGCCGGCTCCGCCCCGTGCCGGCTCCGCCCCGTGCCGGCTCCGCCCCGTGCCGGCTCCGCCCCGTGCCGGCTCGCCCCGCCCCGGCTCGGCCCCGCCCCGGCTCGGCCCCGCCGCGAAGTACCGTGATCATGTTCGTTTCGTGATCACGGTAGTTCAGAGCGTGGCCACTCGTTCAGATCTCCGTGATCATGAAACGCATCATGATCGCGGAAGCCCGGGCGGCCTCAAACACCCGTCGAATCCTCCGTGATCAGCGTCAGCCCATGATCGCGGAAGCCCGGCCGGCCGCAAGCTCCCCTCGAATCCTCCGTGATCAGCGCTCACCCATGATCAAGGAATTCTGCTTGGGTGGCGGGGCGGTGGTGGGGTGTGATCACGGAGTCTTGCCTGGGGGCGGGGCGGTGGTGGGGTGTGATCACGGACGATTGAGGGGGTGGGCGGCTTGGGCGGGCCGAGGTTAGGAAGCGCGGGTGATCTTGACTCGGCCTAGGAAGCTGGCGCCGGTGGTGACGAGGAGGGGGGCACCTGGCTTCGGGTGCGTCGCGTGGCCGGCGATTGTCCGGATGCCGAGCATGGACAGGCCAGAGTCGGCGACCTGCATGCCGGGCGGGATCAGCACCTTGACTTGGCCGAGGACGGCGACGAGCCGGACCTTGATCGGTGCCACTTGCCGCCCCGGTTGGCTTGCGATGCCGTCGTCCCGCAGGTCGAGGGTCGCGAAGCCGGCGATCGCGACGACCGATCGACGCGCTTGGGTGCCGGCGTCGTGGCCAGGCTTCTGCGGTAGCGCGGCCTGGCCGAAGCCCGCCTGTCTAGTGCCCGGCCGACCGGTTCCGGCCTGACGGGCGCCCGCATCGCCCGCGCCCGTGTGACCGACCCCGCCCGCCGCCACCTCACCGGCCCCGGCCGCCGCCACCTCACCGGCCCAGGCCTCGGTCACCCCTCCCGACCCGGCCTGACTCGTCAGGTAGTAACTCGGAGACGCCCGCGTCGGCCCGCCGCTCGGTGGCGGCGATGCGCTTGGTCCGGTGGCACTCGTCGGCTCGGCTCGGCGGCCGAAGCGCAGGAAGGCGGTGAGCGCGACGACGATGGCGGCGACGCCGAGGCCGAGGAAGAGCACGCCGCGCTCGTCGTGGGATTCCACGAGGATGTCGACGAAGGTGATCGCCGCGACCAGGATCAGCATGGACACGACCCTGGCCTTCAGGTCCTCGAGGTCACGCATCCACAGCCAGCTTGGCAGCCAGTGGTCATGGCCAGGTCGCTCCCGCCTGATCACGAACAACTCGTAGAAGCCATACGCGGCGATCAAGAGCGTCGCGCCGACCAGGAACGTGTCCATGACGATCAGGAAGATCCCGAGCCGCCCGCCGACCCTGGCCGGCTCTCCGATGTCGCCGTCGGCGGTCCTGATCAAGATGTCGGCGCCGTAGACGAATGAGCCCGCCGCGTCGAGCAGCAGGAAGATCACCGGGATGAGCGTGAGCAACCTTGACAGCGCCAGGAATCGCTCGAATCGTCGCTGGACATCCTGGCCGCGTTCGCTTACCTGATCGTATGGATCGGTCGCGTAGCCAGTCACGTCGTCGGCGTCACCAGGTGCGCTTGCCGCATCCCATTGCGGGCCGGAGGGGGAATCTTCGGGTTCCGCACCGCCGGTCATGTCGGACACCTACCCAGCTAGCGGTCTAAGCACGCGGCTAAGCGCCGTACTTGATGATCGCCGAGCCGTCTGCCGGAGGAGATCGGATGCGCAGAAAGTCCTAAAACGCGACAGCGCCCCCGGAGCGATCGTTCGCTCTCGAGGGCGCAGCCAGTAGGCCGGTGTGCGGTCGCCTCTCGGCGAAAGGCTCGACGCGGCTCCAGCCGTACGGTATTCCGCGAAGGCAGTGGGTTAGGCCCGGGGGACACAACACACCGACGAGAACTGTAACGCGACCCCGGCGGGGGTTATTCCGCGCCATCGATCGGCGCGAAAGCGTAGCTACCTGGTAGGACCGGCTGCGTGCGGCACAGCGCCATAGCAGCGCTACGCTGGATTGCAGATTACGGCGCGGCTGCCCAGATAGCCGCGGAAACAGGAGCGGCGCGACATGGTTGCGGACGTCTCGGCCATCGGTTGCATTGGCGTGGTCATCATCGCCACCCGTGGCGCGGCCGGGCCAGGCGAGGTGCTGGTCAAGATCCGGGGCGGCTCCGAGGCGTTCATCGCCTGGTCGCCCGAGCCGCTGCCCCAGGGAGCGACCGTCCTGGTAATCGAGGAGCGGGGCAACAGGACCGTCGACGTCAGCGCGTGGACCGACCCGCTCGATCCCCTATCGGAATGAATCCCTCCTGGAGATGACACATGCTCGGTTATCGAGTCCCGCGCCCAGACCAGGCGATGCTGATCTCAGGCGGAAAGTTCGGCATGAGCGGGGCGCCGTTCAGGGTCGTGACCGGTCACGGCGCCTTCGTTCTGCCCTTCATGCGGAAGGCCAACTTCCTCACGCTGTCCATGTGCGAAGCCGAGGTCCATGAACAGTGCGTGACTAAGCAGGGCATCGCGCTCAACGTCCGCGCGGTGATCGCGTTCAAGGTCGGCAACGACCAGGAGAGCATCGTGAACGCCGGCCAGCGGTTCCTGTCCGACCAGGATCAGATGTCCACCCTGACCGGCCGGATCTTCGCTGGCCACCTGCGGTCGATCATCGGCTCGATGACGGTCGAGGAGATCGTGACCGAGCGGCAGAAACTGGCCACCGAGGTACTCGACGGATCGAAGGCCGAGATGGCCAAGATCGGGCTGAGCGTCGACTCGCTGCAGATCCAGTCGATCGATGACATGAACACCGGCTACATCGACGCGATGGCGGCCCCGTTCAACGCGGCGATCCAGCGTCAGGCCCAGATCGCCCAGGCCCAGGCCCGCCAGGCGTCAGCCGAGGCCGAGCAGCAGTCACAGCGCGCCCAGGCCGAGTACGCGAGGCAGACCGCGGTCGTGCAGGCCCAGTACAAGGCCGAGGTGGACCGGGCCCAGGCGCAGGCCGCTCAGGCGGGCCCGCTGGCTCAGGCCCAGGCGACGATGGAGGTGCTCCAGGCGCAGGCCGAGCTCGCCAAGCGGCAGGCCGAGCTGCGCGAGCGCCAGCTGGTCAGCGAGGTGATCAAGCCCGCCGAGGCCGAGGCCGAGAAGGTGCAGATCCTCGCCAAGGCTGACGCCCAGCGGGTCACGCTGCAGGCCGAGGCGGCCGCGTCGCACAACAAGGTCGCTCTCGACCGGATGCTGATCGAGCAGCTGCCGCAGATCGTGAAGGAGGCCGCGAACGGCCTCGCGGGCGCGAACCTGAACGTGCTGAACGGCGCCGACGGCCTCAGCGAGATCGCGGCCGGCCTCGTCTCCCAGGGCCTGACGATCCTGGACGCGGTGAAGAAGGGCCTCAGCAGCGAGTCGGCCGCACGTCCGGCGATCACGTCGGAACAGCCCAACGGCCAGGTTGGCGGGGCCTCATAAACGCGCGGCCAGATATGAGCGAGCGAGCACTTTCGGCACGCTATTTGACAGAAACTCCCAGTCTGCGAAGGAAATAAGCGAACGCGTAAGCGTATTAGTCGAGCAATCAATTGCCGTTGCGGCAATTATTGTGCGCATGACCCATGCGACTGCTTTTCTGGTGGCGATACTCGTCATCGCGAGCCTGGCTGTCGGCTGGTACGGAGCGAGGGCCTGGATCGCGCACGGCGACCTTGCCGGAACGCTGCGAAAGGTGCCCGGCCTCAGGCGAGCCAGGGGATCCAATGGCAGAATAGCGCTTATTGTAGTGTTCGTTGGACTACTCGTGCTGTATGAGGCAATACGGCACAAGTAGTCCTACCGCACGGTATTCCTAACGCACGATGGCGCGGCGCCTGACCGGGTCGGCGAGGGCCTCGGTCAGCTGGTCGAGCGCGCTGACCGTATGCGCGGAGACGACCGCGTCGCAGTGCGGCCAGGCGGCGGCCATCCCCCCGGCCAGCGGCTGGTAGGCCGTGCTCTTGGTCCTGGGGTTCACCCAGACGATGCGGAACGCGACTAGCGAGAGCCGCTCCATCTCGCGGCGCAGGAGGTCGGGGTCGCCGGTCTCCCAGCCGTCGGAGATGATCACCACGACGGCCCCTCTGGCCATCCCGCGCCGGCCGTAGGAGTCATTGAACTCCTTGACGGCCGCGCCGATCTTGGTGCCGCCGAGCCAGTCAGGGGCGACCTGGCCGGCCTGCCGCAGTGCCTCCTTCGGTGACGTCCGGTCAATGAGCGGGGTCAGCCTGGTCAGCCGCGTCGCGAACGTGAACACCTCGGCGCCGGCCCCGCCGGCGGCGCAGTACAGCAGCTGGATCATGGCCCGGGCGTACGGTTCCATCGAACCCGAGATATCGCAAAGAACCACCAGCCGACGGCGCCGGCTCGCCGGCGCTGTCCCGACCAGCCGGAACGCGTGCCCCCCAGTCCGCCGCGCCTGGCGCAGGGTCGCCCGCAAGTCAAGGCGCCCGCCGCCGCGCCTGCGGTGCTGGCGCCTCGAGACCCGGTGCGGCACCGCCAGCGTGAGCCGCTGCATGAGCGTGATCACCGAGTGCAGCTCGGCTGGTGACAGCTCGGCGAAGTCCTTGCTGGCCAGTCGTTCGGCGCTGGTGCCGAGGTAGCGGTGCTCGACTTCCCGGTCCGGCTCGGGCTCAGTGTCCCCGGCTGAGTCGACGTCCGAGCGCCGCGCGTCGGCGGCGGCGGCCGAATGCGCCTGAGCGGCCAGCGCCGCCCGCACCAGCAGGTCCTCGGGCGTGCTGACCGGCTGGACCGCGGTCCCGCCGGCGCCGCCGGTCCCGCCGCTCAGCTCGGCCAGTTCGCCGAGGTCCTCGAAGACCCGGTCGAAGACGCGCTCAAGTACCTTGCCGTGCTCCTTGCTCGATACGAGGGTGGCCAGCGCGCACAGGTACAGGGCGCGTTTCGTGCGCGGCGCCGCGACGGTGACCGCCGCGGCGAACCGCTCGCAGCGGCCAGGGCCGACCGGCAAGCCGGCCTCCCGCAGCGCCGCGCCGAACCTGGCGCTTACCTCGGCCAGGTCATGAGCCATCGGCGACCACGGTACCGGCCAGGGCGGACGACCCCCCGGAACCCCCCGCAGTGTCGGCCAGGGGGGACGACCCCCCAGAGCCCCCCGCAACGAACCCGGCCCGGCGCACCGCGGCGAAGTCCTCGGAGTACTTGAGCACGGCCCCCGCCGTCCGCTCGGCCGCGGTCTGGTCAAGATCGGCCGCGCCGAGCACCTGCAGGGCGGTCGCCCAGCTGATCGCCTCGGCCACGCCCGGCGGCTTGGCCAGGTCAAGCTGCCGCAGCCGGCCGACCGCGGCGGCCACCTGATCGACGAGCGGCCCAGCGGCCTGCGGTACCCGCCGCCTGATGATCGCGGCGACCCGGCTGACGTCCGGGTAGTCGATCCAGTGATACAGGCACCGGCGCTTGAGCGCGTCGTGCAAGTCCCTGGTGCGGTTCGACGTGAGCACCACGATCGGGGGATACGCCGCCCGCCTGGTGCCAAGCTCGGGGATCGTCACCGCCGCCTCGGCCAGCAGCTCGAACAGGAACGCCTCGAACTCATCGTCGCCCCGGTCGATCTCGTCGATGAGGAGCACGGCCGGCCGGGGGCCCGGATGGTCGATCGCGGCCAGCAGCGGGCGCTCGAGCAGGTACTCAATGCTGAACAGGTCGGCCTCGCGCGGCATCTCGCCCTTGGCCTCGGCCAGCCTGATCGCGAGCAGCTGCCTGGGGTAGTTCCACTCGTAGAGCGCCTCGGCTGAGGTAAGCCCCTCATAGCACTGCAACCGGATCAGCGGCGTGTCGAGCACGCTGGCCAGCGCCTTGGCTGCTTCCGTCTTCCCGACTCCTGGCTCGCCCTCGAGCAGGATCGGCTGGCCCATCCGCGCGGCGAGGAAAAGCGCCGTGCCCAGCGGCTCGTCCGCCAGGTAGCTCGCGTCATCGAGCGCGCTGAGCAGCGCCCCGACATCGGGAAGGTACTCGGATAGGTCACTCATCCGGTGCCCTGACCTCCTTCAGTCCCGCAGGACGGACACGGCCGATCCCGAACGTCCGATCCCGGGCTCTCCATTTTCGGATAATCCGATTTCAGTTTATCCGAAATCGGATTGGTGGGCGGCGCGGCCGTCCCGGCGAGGCGGTGAGTTGTCACGGCAGTGCCTGGGTCTAGGCGGTGAGTTGTCACCGCAGTGCCTGGTCTAGGCGGATCGGGCGCCCCTGGATGGCGCACCAGACCGCTGCCGGGGTCAACGGCATGTCGGCGTGCTTTACTCCGAACGGCGCGAGCGCGTCCATCACCGAGTTGACGACGGCGGCCGGCGAGCCGACGGTGGCGGACTCGCCGATGCCCTTCGCGCCGATCGGGTGGTGCGGGGAGGGGGTGACCGTCGCGCCAAGCTCGGGCGAGGGGATCTCGACCGCGGTGGGCAGCAAGTAGTCCATGAGCGAGCCGCCCAGGCAGTTGCCTTCGGAGTCGAACGCGATGATCTGCATCAGCGCCATGCCGATGCCGTCGGCGAGGCCCCTGTGCACCTGGCCCTCGACGATCATCGGATTGATCCGGACGCCGCAGTCGTCGACCGCGATGAACCGGCGCACGCTGACCTGGCCGGTGCCGGGGTCGACGTCGGTCACGCAGATGTAGGCCCCGAAGGGGAACGTCAGGTTCGGCGGGTTGTAGACGGTGATCGCGTCGAGGTGGCCTTCGACTCCTGGTCCGAGGTCAAGGCCCGAGTGCGCCGCCATCGCGATCTCGGCGATGGCGCGGGCCTGCTCAGGATCGCCCTTGACTCGCCAGGCGCCGTCGGCCCACTCGAGGTCGTCGGCCGAGACTTCCATCATCGCGGCCGCGACTAGCTTGGCCCGCTCCCTGACCTTCCTGGCCACGACGGCCGCGGCGGCGCCGGACACGGCGGTCGAGCGCGAGCCGTAGGTGCCGAGCCCGAACGGGGTCCGGTCGGTGTCGCCGTGCACCACCTCGACGTCGTCGGGGGAAAGCCCGAGCTCGGCCGCGACGATCTGGGCGAACGTCGTCTCGTGGCCCTGGCCCTGGGTCTGGCATGAGATGGCGAGCACGGCCTTGCCGGTCGGGTGGATGCGCAGGTCGGCGCCGTCGGCCATGCCGAGGCCGAGGATGTCCATCTGGTGCTTGGGCCCCGCGCCCACGCCCTCGGTGAAGAAGCTGACGCCGATGCCCATGTACTCGCCCTGCTCCCGCTTGCGCGCCTGCTCGGCCCGCAGTTCGGCGTAGCCGGCGATGTCCATCGCGGCGGCCAGGGCCCTTGGGTAGTCACCCGAGTCGTACTCGAGGCCGGTCGGGCAGGTGTAGGGGAACTGCTCGGGCCGCAGCAGGTTCTTAATCCGCAGTTCCGCCGGGTCCAGGCCAAGCTCCCTGGCTAGCAGGTCGACCATACGCTCGACCAGGTACACCGCCTCGGTCACGCGAAACGAGCACGAGTAGGCGACTCCCCCTGGCGCCTTGTTCGTGTAGACGCCGGTGACCTCGCAGTAGGCGGCCTTCAGGTCGTAGGAGCCGGTGAAGATGTGGAAGAACCCGGCCGGGAACTTCGTCGGCTGGGCCGCCCCGTTGAAGGCGCCGTGGTCGGCGAGCACGCTCGCCCGCACCGCGAGGATGGTGCCGTCGCGGGTCGCGGCGATCTCGCCGCGCATGTGGTAGTCCCTGGCGAACGACGTGGACATCAGGTTCTCTGACCGGTCCTCCATCCACTTGACCGGCCTGCCCGTCACCATCGAGCCGACGATCGCGCACAGGTAGCCGGGGTAGACCGGCACCTTGTTGCCGAAGCCGCCGCCGATGTCGGGCGAGATGACCCTGATCTTGTGCTCAGGCAGGCCCGTCATCATCGCGTACAGGGTCCGGTGCGCGTGCGGCGCCTGGGTCGTCGCCCAGATCGTGAGCTGCCCGGTGACCTCGTCCAGGTCGGCGATCGCCCCGCAGGTCTCCAGCGGGGCGGGATGCGACCTCGGGTAGAGCATCTCCTGGCTGAGCACTACGTCGGCCTGGTCGAAGACGGCGTCGGTCGCGGCCTTGTCGCCCGCGCTCCAGTCGAAGATGTGGTTGCCGGTACGCCCGGCGAGGTCATCCCTGATCACCGGGGCGTCGGCATCGAGCGCCCGGCGCGCCTCGGTGACCACCGGCAGCGGCTCGTACTCCACGTTGATCAGTTCGAGCGCGTCGCGGGCCGAGTACCGGTCCCTGGCGACCACGAACGCGACCTCTTGGCCCTGGAAGCGCACCTTGTCGGTGGCGAGCACCGCCTGCACGTCGGCCGACAAGGTCGGCATCCAGGCCAGGCCGCGCTCGGCCAGCAGCTCGCCGGTGATGACGGCCTCCACCATCGGGTGGGCCGACGCGGCGGCGGTGTCGATCGAGGTGATCCGCGCGTGCGCGAGCGGGCTGCGCAGTATCGCTCCGTGCAGCATGCCGGGCAATTTGATGTCGTCGACGAAGGTTCCCTTGCCCCGGATGAACCGCGCGTCCTCTTTACGGGCGACCGACCCGTACTTTTTGCTGAAATCGAAGTCTTTAAGGTCTTCGCTCATCGCTGATCAGCCGCGCGATTCGCTCGCTCCCTTTCGGCCGCCCAGCGGACCGAGCGGACGATGTTTTCGTAGCCGGTGCAGCGGCAGACCTGGCCCGACAGCGCCTCCCTGATCTGGGCGTCGGTCGGGTCAGGGTTGTGGTCGAGCAGCCAGCGGGCGGTCAGCATCATGCCGGGCGTGCAAAAACCGCATTGCAGCCCGTGGCAGTGCGCGAACCCCTGCTGGACTGGGTCGAGCTGCCCGTGCCGGTGCAGGCCCTCGACCGTCATGACCTGGCGGCCGTCCGCCATCGCCGCCAGTACCGTGCAGGACTTCACCGGGGTCTCGTCGAGCCAGACGACGCAGGCACCGCAGTTCGACGTGTCGCACCCCCAGTGCGAGCCGGTCAGGCCAAGCTCGTCCCTGATCAGGTGGATGAGCAGCAGCCGCGGCTCGATCACCCTCGTGTACTCGGTCCCGTTGACGGTCAGCGCGATCTGCACCGCATCTCCCTGCTCACGGGGCCTCCTCGCTCACGGGGGCTCCCCCCAGGCCGGCTCGCTCGGCCGCGCGGCGCAGCGCCCGCACGGTGAGCTCATTGGCGAGGTGGCGCTTGTACTCGGCTGGCCCGCGCTGGTCAGAGACGGGCTTGCAGTGCTCGGCCGCGATCTGGCCGGCCCGGGCGAAGCTCTCGGGCGTGGCGGGCGCGCCGCGCAGGAATTCCTCGGCCTCCCTCGCCGAGAAGTTCCTGGCCCCGACGGCGGTCAGGCCGATGCCGGCCGCCTTGATCACGCCAGCGTCCAGCCACAGGGCCGCGCCGGCGGCGCCCACCGGCCAGTCCCCGACCCGGCGGCCGACCTTCTCGTACGCACTGCCCTGCTGGTACGCACTGGCCTTCTGGTAAGCACTGGCCTTCTGGTAAGCACTGGCCTTCTGGTCACCGCCGCCGGGGATGATCGAGATCCTGATCTCGGTCAGGATCTCGCCGGGCCCGACGACGGTCTCGTAGGGCCCGACGTGGAACTGCCTGGCCGGGACCGTCCTGGTGCCGTCCAGGCTGGCGATCACCATGGTCGCCTCCAGCGCCGCGAACGCGGCCGAGAGGTCCTCGGACGGGTCGGCCTGGCAGAGCGAGCCGCCCACGGTGCCCCACAGCCGGACGATCGGGTCGGCGATCACCCGCTCGGCGTCGTGCAGGATCGCGAAGTGCTGGCCGGCTAGCCCTGAGTCGAGTAGCTGGGCGTGCCTGGTCATCGCGCCGATCCGCAGTTCGCTGCCAGCTACGTCGAGGTAGCACAGGTCGGTCAGGCCGTTGATGTCGATGAGCGTCTCCGGCTGGGCCAGCCGCAGCTTCATCATCGGGATCAGGCTGTGCCCGCCGGCGAGGACGCGGGACTCAGGGCCGAACTTGGCGAGCAGCGTGAGCGCGTGGGTGAGGCTGGTCGCCTTCTCGTACTCGACGTACGCAGGTACCTGCATGGGTCACCCCCGCTCATTTGGGCACGCCAGTGCAGTGTACGAGGTCAGCGGCAGGCCTCCGGCTGCGAGATAATCGGAAAGGTCATGACACTCACTCAGCTCAACGCGTTCGTGCTGGTCGCCAGGCTCGGCTCGGTGACCGCCGCCGCGAACGCGCTCGGCGTCAGCGAGCCCGCGGTGTCCCAGGCGCTGTCGGCGTTGCGCATGCACCTTGGTGACCAGCTGGTCAGCCGGGGGCCGGCCGGGATGACGCTGACGCCAGGCGGGTCGCGGCTGCTGGCGACCGCGTCGCAGATCGTGGTGCTCGGCGCCGAGGCGCACGCGGCCGTCAGGGCCGCCCAGGGCGCCCCCGAGCAGCTGCGGGTGGTGGCCTCATCGACGGTCGCCGAGTTCGTCACCTCCCCGCTGATCGAGGCGTTCACCAAGCGGTACGCCACCGGGCTCGAGGTCTCCTCGGGAGTCGCGGTGACCAAGGAGATGGCGGTCCTGGTCGCGAACCGGCTCGCCGACATCGCGATCGGCCCGAACGTGGCTGCCGACCAGGGCCTTCCCGTGGTCAGCGAGCCGATATTCAAGTACCGCCTCGTCGTCGTCGCCGGCGGTCAGTCGCATCCGCGCGGGCCCGCGCACCAGTGGCGCTGGCTGGTGGGGCCTTCGGCCACCGACCCCGACAGCGACGTCGGCCAGTTCCTGGCCCGGTTGCGGGTTCCCGAGGACCGGATGGGGGTCTGCCCGAGCCAGACCGCCGCGTGGGCGGCGGCCGCGGACGGGGCCGGGGTGTCGGTCGCGGTCGAGCACCTGGTCACCCAGCAACTGCGGCGGGGTGAGCTGTCCCTGGTCGACGTGCCAGGCTCGCCCGGGCCTGGTTGCTGGTTCGCAACGCTGCTCGACCGGCAGCAGCGCAGCAACGTGGCCAGCTCGCTGCGCCGGTTTCTCGGCACGCCCGAGGCGATGCAGCTGATGCGGGCGCCGGCCGCGGGAGTGCCGCCGTCCAGGTTCCGCCCGCCGGTCTACGTCACGATCTGGAGCTGAAGCGCTCGATCCGGCTTCTCGATCCGGCTTACTTGGTCACTGTGGCCGCTAGTTCGCTTTCTCGTCTCCGCGTGGCTACTTAAGCAACAGCTTATTCGCGAGTTGCGATACCACGCGCTTGGGGGAATTATCAGGTTTGCTGTGCGGTGCGTGCAGTGCGGCGTTCGCCGCGCCCGGAATTCGGCGTGGCAGGCGACCGGACGATGTCCTGGAGCTCGTGCAGGACCATGTCAGGGAGCGAGCCATGCGAATTGAGTCTGACGGCCATAGCCAGGGGAATCCTAGGTTGTATGAGCTCATCGAGCACGCGCCGAAGACTGGTAAGAGCCCGACGGTATGGGCATGGCCTGAGCTGATCGACTACCTGAAGATCGCCGGCCAGCCGGTTCCAGGCCCTTGGCCACCGCACCAGGAGCCGAGGCCTGACCCGGCCGAGGACACGCTGCCGGTCGCGGTCGCCGACAGCCACGATGAGGACAAGCCGTCCGCCTAGGCCTTGCCGACCAAGCCCGGCCTGGCTGGCCCGATCGGGCCGGCCAGCGGCCGAGGGTTCACGTCCACACTGGAGGATCGTATGTATCCGTCTCGGTTCAGCTACGAGGCGCCGCGCTCGCTCGCCGAGGCGATCTCGCTGCTGCACGAGGGCGGGGATGACGCCAAGGTGCTGGCCGGCGGGCAGAGCCTGGTACCGCTGATGAAGCTGCGCTTCGCCTCACCCGAGCTCATCGTCGACATCAACAACCTGCCTGACCTGGACTACCACCGCCAGGATCCGGACGGCACGATCAGGATCGGCGCGCTGTGCCGGCACGCCTACCTGGAGCGGTCAGAACTGCTGAAGGCCAAGCAGCCGTTGATGGCCTCGGCCGCCCCGCTGATCGCCGACCCGATCGTGCGCAATCGCGGCACCCTCGTCGGCTCACTGTGCCACGCCGACCCCCAGGGCGACTGGGCGTCGGTGGTGACCGCGCTCGGCGGCCAGGTGATCGCGGTGGGGCCGGCGGGCCGGCGGACCATCCCGATGGCTGATTTCGTCAGCGGGCCGTTCCAGAACGCCCTGGCCACCGACGAGATCGCGATCGAAGCGGTGATCCCGGCGCCCAAGGGCACCCCGGCCGGCGGCTACCTCAAGCTCGAACGCCGGGTCGGCGACTTCGCCACCGTCGGGGTCGCGGTGGCCATCGAGACCTCCGGGGGGACAGTTTCCAGGGCGGGAATCGCCCTGACCGGAGTCGGCGGGTCCACGATCAGCGCCGACGAGGCCGCCCAAGCGCTGGTCGGCGGGCCGCTGACCGCTGAGTCGATCGGCCGGGCGGCCGACCTCGCGGCGGGCGCGGCCAGGCCGCGAACCGACCATCGCGGCAGCGCCGAGTACAAGCGGCACATGGTCGCGACCTTCGTCACCCGCATCCTCAGCCGGGTAGAAGGAGCGCCCGCAATCGGCGAGTCCAGCACGGAAAGGGCGGCCTGAGCATGACGATCGTCTACGACGACACCGGCGAGGACACCAGCGAGGTACCTGTCCGGCGGATCAGGTTCACGATCAATGGCAAGAAGAAGGTCGCCGAGGTCGAGCCGAGGCTGCTGCTGTCGCACCTCATCAGGCGGGGCCTGGCGTTGACCGGCACGCACATGGGCTGCGACACGACGAACTGCGGCGCGTGCACGGTGCTGATCGACGGCCGCCCGGTGAAGTCGTGCACCATGCTCGCGGTCCAGGTTGACGGGCACGAGATCAGCACGGTCGAAGGGCTGGCAGGGCCGAGCGAACTGCATCCCCTGCAGGAGGGGTTCAAGGAGGAGCACGGGCTGCAATGCGGCTTTTGCACCCCGGGGATGATGATGGCGGCCAAGGCACTGCTCGACGAGAACCCTGACCCGACCGAGGACGAGGTCCGCTGGGCGCTGTCGGGGAACCTGTGCCGGTGCACCGGCTATCAGAACATCGTGAAGTCCGTGCTGTGGGCCGCGGACAAGCTCAGGGCCCAGGCACCCGCCGAGGCCGAATGAGGACGGGGTCGAGAACGTGACTACTCAGGCAGTAGACGAGATCAAGATCGGCGGCATCGGCGCGAGCCGCAAGCGGGTCGAGGACGACCGGTTCATCCGCGGCAAGGGCAACTACACCGACGACATCACCCTGCCTGGCATGCTGCACATGGAGATCCTGCGCAGCCCGCTCGCGCACGCCAGGATCAAGTCGATCGACACGTCGAAGGCGTGGGAGATCCCCGGCGTCCACCTGGTGCTGACCGGGGAGATGATGGCGACGCGGAACCTGGCCTGGATGCCCACGCTGTCCTACGACACCCAGGCCGTGCTCGCGACCGACAAGGTCAGGTTCCAGGGGCAGGAGGTCGCCTGCGTCATCGCCGACGACCCCTACATCGCCAAGGACGCCTGCGAGGCGATCGACGTCGAGTACGAGCCCTTGCCCGCCATCGTGAACCCCACTCAGGCGCAGGCCGAAGGCGCCCCGGTGATCCGCGACGACAAGGAGAACCAGCCCGACAACGTCATCTTCGACTGGGAGGTCGGCGACAAGGCCGGCACCGACGCCGCGTTCGAGCGGGCCGACGTCGTCTCCCGGCTGCGGCTGCACTACCCGCGCTCGCACCCGAGCCCGATCGAGTGCTGCGGCTCCATCGCCGACTTCAACCGGGCCACGTCCAAGCTCACCGTCTACATGACCACCCAGGCGCCGCACATCATCAGGGCCGCCGTCGCGCTGGTCGCCGAGCTGCCCGAGCACCTGATCAGGATCGTCTCGCCCGACATCGGCGGCGGCTTCGGCAACAAGGTGCCGGTCTATCCCGGCTACGTCTGCTCGATCCTCGCCTCGATCCTGCTTGAGCGGCCCGTCAAGTGGATCGAGGACAAGTCGGGCAACCTGATCTCCACCGGGTTCGCCCGCGACATCTACCTTGACGGGGAGATGGCGCTGCGCAAGGACGGCAAGATCCTCGCGGTCCGGATGCACACCGAGTCTGACCACGGAGCCTTCTTCTCCGACGCCCAGCCGAGCAAGTTCAAGATCGGGCTGATGCACTCGGCTTTCGCTGCCTATGACATTCCCTACGCGCACCTGACCGCTCGAGGCACATACACAAATAAAGCGCCCGGAGGAGTCGCCTACCGATGCTCGTTCCGAGTCACGGAGGCCATGTTCTTCCAGGAGCGGATGGTCCAGGCCGCCGCGTCTGACCTGGGGATGGACCAGGCGGCGTTCCGCCGCATGAACTTCGTGGCCGATGATGACTTCCCGCACCGGACGCCGTTCGGCTTCCTCACCGACTCCGGCCAGTACGCCAAGTGCCTCGACGTCGGGCTCAAGGCGATCGACTACGAGGACTTCAGGGCGAAGCAGGCGGAGGCGCGCAAGCGCGGCAAGCTGCTTGGCCTGGGCATCTCGACGATGACCGAACCGCTGGGGGCAGGCAACAGCCGCGAGTACGACATCCTCGGCATCAAGATGTTCGACTCGGCCGACCTCAAGATCCACATGACCGGCAAGGCGATCCTGCGGACCGGGGCCAAGTCCCAGGGCCAGGGCCACGAGACGACCTGGGCCCAGATCGTGGCCCACGAACTCGGCATCCCGGCGCAGGACGTGGTGGTCGAGGAGGGCGACACCGACACCGCGCCGTTCGGCATGGGCACCTACGCCTCCCGGTCGACCCCGGTCGCCGGGGCGGCGGTGGCGATGGTGTCGCGGAAGATCAGGGCCAAGGCCCGCAAGCTGGCCGCGCACCTGCTCGAGGTATCGGAGGAGGACGTCGAGTGGGAGCTTGGCCGGTTCTACGTGCGCAGTGCCCCTGACCGCGGGGTGACGATCCAGGAATGCGCGATGGCGGCCTACAGCAACATGCCGGACGGCATGGAGCCGGGCCTTGAGAACACCGCCTACTACGACCCGCCCAACTTGACCTGGCCGTTCGCCGTGTACATCGCCACGGTCGAGGTGGATCCGGCCACGGGCGTCTGGGATGTGATGAACGTCGTCGCGGTCGACGACTGCGGGGTAAGGATCAACCCGATGATCGTCGAGGGACAGATCATGGGCGGCCTCACCGAAGCCTACGCCATGGCGAACATGCAGTTCATCACCTTCGACGCCGAGGGCAACTGCATCGGCTCGAACTACATGGACTACCTGCTGCCGACCGCCTGGGAGACGCCAGGGTTCGAGCTGCACAGCGAGGTCGTCACGCCCTGCCCGCACCACCCGCTCGGCGCCAAGGGCATCGGCGAGTGCGCCGCGGTCGGCGGCCCGGCGGCGTTCGTCAACGCGGTGATCGACGCGCTCGACGGGACGGGAGTGCGGAACATCGACATGCCGCTGCTGCCTGACCGGGTCTGGGAAGCGATCACGTACCGGCGGGACGTGTCGGGGGCGCCGCCCGTGCGGGCGGACGACTGACGGGGGCTGGACATGTATGGCTGGCAGGTGATGGAGCAGGCGGCCGAGCTTGAGCGGCGCGGTGAGCCGTTCGCGCTCGCGACGGTGGTCTGGCGGCAGGGACCGTCCTCAGGGCAGCTCGGCTCGCGCGCGATCATCACCACGTCGGGCGAACTGCTCGGCTGGATCGGCGGGGCCTGCGCCGAGCCCTCGGTGATCAGGCAGGCCCGCGAGGTCATCACCGACGGCCGGCCCCGGCTGCTGCTGCTCGGCAGCCCGGACGAGCTGCCGAGCTCGGCCCGGTTCAGCGGCTCGCTGCCTGACGGGATGACCGTGGTGCCGATCTCCTGCCAGAGCGAGGGCGCGCTCGAGGTGTACGTCGAGCCGGTGCTGCCGGTGCCGCACCTGGTCGTGGTCGGGCGTTCCCCGATGGCGCACGCGCTGGCCGACCTCGCGGCGGTGATCGGCTGGCGGGCGGCCACGCTGGACTGGCCCGAGTTCTCGGCCGCCGACGCCGACGAGCGGTCGATCGTCGTGGTCGCGACCCAGGGCCACGGCGACGAGGAGGCGATCGAGCGGGCCATCGCGGCCAGGCCCAGCTACATCGGCCTCGTCGCCTCGCGCAAGCGCGGCACGGCCGTGCTCGGCTACCTGGCCGAGCGGGGCCTGCCGCCTGACCAGCTTGACCGGGTGCGAGTGCCGGCCGGGCTCGACCTCGGCAAGACCTCGCACGTCGAGATCGCGGTCGCCATCCTGGCCGAGTTGGTGCGGCTGCGGGCGGCCGGCGAGATCGGCTTTGCGGGGGGCGCCGTCGGGCGGGCCGCGACGGCCGCCGCCCCGGCGCAGGCTTCCGACCCGGTGTGCGGGATGACGGTCGCGGCTGTTCCTGCGACCGTTCATGGCGAGCACGACGGCGTGACCTATTACTTCTGCAGTGCTGGCTGCCGGAGCGCGTTCGAATCCGATCCGGTTTCCTATCACAGGAATGAGTCCCGATGCTGATCAAGCAAGACTTCGAGGTCGCCGAGCCGGTCGCCAAGGTCTGGGAGTTCTTCGGCGACATCCCGCGGGTGGCGGCCTGCCTGCCAGGCGCGACGCTGACCGAGGACCTGGGCGACGACAAGTACGGCGGCCAGGTCGCGGTCCGGATGGGCCCGGTCAAGCTGCAGTTCGCCGGGACCGCGCAGATCACCGAGCGGGACGAGGCGGCCAAGCGGCTCGTCCTGCACGCGACCGGGGCCGAGCAGCGCGGCCGGGGCCAGGCCGCGATGGACGTCACCGCGACGCTGACCCAGGCCGGGCGCGGCACCAAGGTCGCGGTCACCCAGGACTTGCAGTTGTCCGGCGCGGCCGCTCAGTACGGGCGGGGCATGATCTCTGACGTCACCGCCGTGCTGATGCGCGATTTCTCAGCCAACCTGGCGAGCCAGATCGCCGCGGCCGATCGCGGCGAGACCGCCGTGCAGGCGGCCGCCCCGGCGGGCGGCCTGGCCATCGGCGTGCGGGCCGCGCTGATGGCACTGCGCCGGGTGTTCCGCCGGTTCTTCGTCCCCTATCAGGCCGCGAGCTAAGGAGAGCAAGCCATGGTCTTGTGGTGGATTGGCAACGTGATCCTGCTGGTCGCCGTCCTGCCAGTAGTGATCTACCTGCTCAACCGCGTGCTGGCGGCGCTTGAGCGGATCAGGGCGGCCTCGGACAACATCCTGACCGGCGGGGTGGCCCTCGTCGGTGAGCTCGACGGCCTGCCCGAGGCGCTCGCCACGACCGACGCGACGATCGGCGCCGTCTCGACCGGCGCGGTCAGGTACGCCGGCTCGGTCGCCCGCCTGCTACCCGAATCCTAGGAAGGAGTGCCAGCCATGCCAGGAGCCGCTTGGGGCACCCTGATCATCTCCGCGCTGATCATCGGCATCACCGCCGTTGGCTTGCTGCGGATCATCTTCCACCTGCGGGCGATCAAGGCCACGCTCGGTCAGGTCACCGGGGGCGTGACCGCGGTGGCCGACCTGACGGCCACCGTGCCCGACCGGCTGACCTCGGTCAACGCGAGCCTGAAGCCCGTGCGGGACTTCTGCGAGACGGTCTGAGGAGACACACATGGGTACAGGAGTGCTCGCGGCTGGCGGCGGTAGCGTCAGCACGTTTGGCTGGATTCTCGGGTTCACGATCGGCGGCGTGCTCGTGCTCGTGGTCGTCGCGCTCGTGGTTCCGATCCTGGTGCTGGCCAACGACATCGGCAACGAGGCGCCGAAGATCGACGGCCAGCTGCGCAAGGCCGTGCGGAACACCGCCGCGCTGGCCGGGCTGAACACGACGATCGACTACGCCGTCACCATCATCGAAGGCCTGAAGCGCGGCCGCGCCAGGCTGGGAGGTTAGTCATGCCAGGGACCGAGCACACCTTGTGGGTCTGGGCGATCGTCATCGGCTTCGTCGTCGTGATCGCCGTCGCCGCCCTGCTCAGCCTGCTGATCTTGCTGATCAAGCGCATCGATAGCCGCGTCGTCGACGTCAGGGACACGCTCAAGGCGGCGGCGACCAACACCGCCGACACCGCGCTGATCCCGCAGGTCGCGGCCGGCGTCGACCTGGTGCTCGCCGAAGGGCTCGAGCACCACCTGTTCCTCGGCCGGGTGCTAGGAAAGGTGAAGTCATGACGCTGCTCGTGGTGCTGACTGTCCTGGTCATCGTGGTGCTGATCGCCGGGCTGGCGTTCTACCTGTACTGGGCCGGCACCTTGCTGGAGCGGATCGCCGGCAACCTGGAGGAGAGCCTGGCCACCGCCGGGGCGATCGTCGGCCACGCCAAGCTGATCAGGCCCGGGGTCGAGCACATCAACGCCACGGGCGGCGTGGTCGCCGGGGCGCTGCCGCTGCTCTACGGGATGGCCGAGGAGATCGTCGCCGACGTTACCCCGCGCGCTCCGGAGCCCGCCGTCCCCGAGCCGGCCCGGCCGGCCTCGGGCCGCCGCCGTTCCCGGCTCCTGGAGGCCGTCGGCTTCACCTCAGAAGACTAGATCTCCGGAAAAGACCCCGGCCGGTCGCGTTATCTGCGGCCGTCCGGGGCTTATCCACATCCGGGTAGCTGGCCTGACCAATATGCCAGGCTTGTTAAGCCGCCATAGACAGCCGCGTTATCTCGCCATGTTCGGGCAAGGCTTCGCCGCTTGCTTGAGCGGCTTCGCCCGGCAATGGGCTTAGAGAACCCACTTGTTCTGGTCGGCGGCTGATCTATTAGTATCAGCAGTGACTGTACCAATTGCTAGGCCATATCCGGAGCGACTGCGTGTATCACTATCATCGCGATCCGCCGCGGCCCCTGCATCCGCCCGAATCTTGGCCCAGGCCTGAACCACGTGGGCATAAAGTGCTGGTTCCCCC
>DATKFV010000070.1:0-32685 GCA_035511035.1 Streptosporangiaceae bacterium | reverse complement strand
CGCTTGGCGCCTTCTTCGGCGCGCTCGCGACCGCGGCCGGGGACCGGCCCGTGCTCGCGTACCACATTCCGTGGATCTCGGCCCCCGGCGTGCCCGTGAACCAGCTCGCCGGGCTGCCGATCGTCGGCGTGAAGGACTCGTCGGGCAACCCGGACCGGCTGCTCGACGAGCTCGCGCACTACGAGGGCGCGACCTACGTCGGGTCATCGGCGTTGCTGGCCCTGGCCGGGCCGATGGGCGGGGCCGGGGCCATCCTCGCGATCGCGAACGTGGAGCCCGAGCGGTGCGCGGCCGCGTTCGGCGGCGACGCTGCCGCGCAGCGGGCACTGGCGGACACCCATTTGGCGGTGCGGGCAGGCGGACCGGCCGCGCTGAAGCGAATTCTGGCCGAGCGGACGGACTACTCGCCCGCCAGCCGAGTCTGACCAGGAAGGGTCTATTTGCATCATGTCGAAAATGCTGCGCGGGATAGCGGTTCCCAATTTCGGCGATGACCCGGCCGGGCTGATCGAACTCGGGGTCGAGGTGGAGCGGGCGGGTTTCGACGGCTACTTCCTGTGGGACCACATTGTCTTCTCCAATACCGGTGAAGGGCCGGCGATCCAGGATCCGTGGCTGCCGCTGGCCGTGGTCGCCAGCCAGACCTCCGTGGTCAAGTTGGGCACCATGGTGACGCCGGTGCCGCGACGGCGGCCGTGGCAGCTGGCCAGGCAGACGACCACGCTGGACCGGCTGAGCGGCGGAAGGGTGATCCTCGGCGTCGGCATCGGCTCGCCGGCCTATGGCGACTTCGGCATCTTCGACGAGCCGTCGGGGGAACGGGCCCGGGCCGAGCGGCTCGACGAGGGCCTCGACGTCCTCGCCGGGCTGTGGAGCGGCGAGCGGTTCAGCTACGCCGGCGAGCACTACAAGGTCGACCCGGTGCGATTCCTCCCGCCGCCCGTGCAGCAGCCGCGGATCCCGGTCTGGGTCGCCGGGGTGCTGCCGAACCAGCGCCCGATCGAGCGGGCGGCCCGCTGGGATGGCTTCGTCCCGATCCGGTTCGACGCCGGTGGCCTGGTCCGGCCGTCAGCGAAGGACATCGCCGAGGTCAGCGGCCAGATCGCCGGGCTGCGCGACGGCGCGGCCGAAGGCTATGACATGGCGGTCTGGGCCGAGGTCGCCCAGCCGTCGGCCGACCTGCTCGATGAGTACCAGGCCGCGGGCGCGAACTGGTGGATCGAGACCGCGAGGCCGGGCCAGGACTGGTGGCCTGGCATCCAGGCGCGGGTCGCCGCCGGGCTCTGATCGCGGTTTGCGTCCTGGGCGGGTATTGGCGACGATGGGCCGGTGGAGGGGGACCAGCCTTCGTGGGCGCGCGGGGTGCGGCGGCTGGCCGTGCTGACCGGGGCCGGGATCTCCACCGACTCGGGGATCCCTGACTTCAGGGGGCCGAACGGCCTGTGGACCCGCAACCCGGCGGCTGAACGGCTCTCGACCTTTGCTGCCTACGTCGCCGACCCGGCCCTGCGCCGCCGGTCCTGGCAGGCCCGGCTGGCCCATCCGGCCTGGTCGGCGGAGCCGAACGCCGCCCATGTGGCGCTGGCGCGGATCGGCGCTGTCATCGATACGTGGGTGATCACGCAGAACATCGACGGGCTGCACCAGCGGGCGGGGTCGCCCGCCGAGCGGGTGCTCGAACTGCACGGGACCATGTTCGAGGTGGTGTGCGTGGGCTGCGGCGAGCGCACCGACATGGCGGCCGCCTTGGACCGGGTCAGGGCCGGGGAGCCCGATCCGGCCTGCCTGACCTGCGCAGGGGTGCTGAAGTCGGCCACGGTGATGTTCGGCCAGCCGCTCGACCGGGTGGTGCTCACTCGGGCCGTGCGGGCGGCCGAGAACTGTGACCTGATGCTGGCGATCGGCAGCACGCTGACCGTGGAGCCCGCCGCCTCACTGTGCGGGGTCGCGGTCGAGCACGGGGCAACGCTCGTCGTGGTGAACCGGGATCGGACCCCGTACGACCCGCTCGCGAGCGAGGTCATCCGCGACCCGATCGGCGTCGCCGTGCCCAGGCTCACCGGCCTACTCGAGCAGGCGGTTAGTAAGCACAGCTCACCGTGATGACCGCTAGCGCGCCTCGCGGCCTGGCCCTCCCGCACCGCGCCTGCCCTCCCTCACGACCCCCCCCACGACGCCCCCTCACGACGCCGCCCTCACGACGCCCCCACGACGAATCTCTCCCGCCCACGATCGTGCCGCAATCGCTTGCAACGGAAGACCTTGGAGAGTTTTCGTTTCTGACTTCATGATCTTGTTATTCTTACCGGTCCATAGTCCGCGAGGATAACAAGATCATGGTCTGCCTGCGGCGACCTTTAGTCGGGGTGGGCGCTGCCTGAGTCGCCGGGGCTGGGGCTGGGGGCGCTGCCATGGTCTCCGGTGAAGCCGGTGTGGTCGCTGTGACCGGGGTGACTGCCGTCAGAGCCAGGGCGGTCGGGGGCGTGCTGATGGGCGTCTGGGCGGGACGGGTCAGGGCCATTGGCGGGATCCCAGTAGTCGGGGCGCTTGAGCATGCGGTTTGTCCGCCGGAAGCTCCTGGCCAGCCGTACCGAAAGGAACAGCAGCAGCACGATGACCAGGGCGTACCCGATCACGCCACCTGAGTGATGCATGGCTGGCCTCCTCGCCGCAGGCTCCTAGCTTAGGCTCGCTCGGCGGCCGGTCACGCTGCCCGGCCGCCGCAGGCATTGGGCGCGGGCGCGATTTCAGGTACTTTGCGAATATGGCATATCCGGACACCGATGTCCTCGTGATCGGGGCTGGAGTGTCTGGGCTGAGCACCGCGCTCGCCCTGCTGGACTCGGGGCTGACCGTCAGCATCTATGCCGCTGGACTGCCGCACCGCGTGACCTCGGGAGCGGCGGGAGCGCTGTGGGGCATCCACATGGTCGGCGAGGACGAGCGGATCAGCGGCTGGGCGAACCAGACGTTCGAGCACTTCCGCGCCCTCGCCGAGGATCCGAGGACGGGAATACACGAGATCAGCGGCGTCGAAGCCTACCTGGATCGCCTGCCCGAGCCGCCGCTGCTGCCCACCGGGCTGGACAGCCTGAGCAAGGCCGACCCGCACTCGCTGCCGGCTGACTACCGGGCCGGCTGGCGTTATCGGGCTCCGATCATCGCGATGCCGGAGTACCTGGACTACCTGGTGGACCAGGTGATCGGCGGCGGTGGCCTGCTGCAACTCGGCCGACCGTGGCCAAGCCTTGACCACGCCGCCGAGCACTGCGCGGCCAGGATCATCGTGAACTGCACGGGCATCGGCGCCCGCGGCTTCGTGCCAGACGAGGCCATGGTCCCGGTACGCGGCCAGATCGTCGTCGTGGCGAATCCTGGCATCACCGAGTTCTTCATCGGCGAGCGCCTCGAGCCTGACGAAATCACCTACATCTTCCCGCACGGCAGCACCGCCGTGCTCGGGGGAACCGAGCAGCCGGGCAACGCGAGCACGACGCCCGACCCGGCCATCGCCACCCGGATCGTCCGCTCCTGCGCGGACATCGAGCCCAAGCTGGCGACCGCGCCAGTGCTCGGCCACCGGGTCGGCCTGCGGCCGGCCAGGCCCAGGGTCAGGCTCGAGACCACGCGGCTGGCGTCAGGGCGACCCGTCGTGCACAACTACGGCCATGGCGGCGCGGGAGTCACGCTGTCCTGGGGCTGCGCTCAGTCGGTCAAGGCCGAGGTTCTGGCGGTCCTGGCCTAGCCAGGCCGGCTAGAACCCTGGGAAGATCGCGCGGAGCTTGTCGAGGTCCTCGGGCTTGCCGACCACGGTGGCCGGGGTGTGGTCCGCGTCGAGCCGGCCGTAGGACAGCCGCAGCAGCGCCTCGGCCGGCATCGTGACCTCGGCGACCGGCGGGCCGTCGGCGTCGATGGCGGCCGCGCCGGGCCAGTCGTCCATGGTGACCGCCTCAGCGGAGGTCAGCAAGTAGTCCCGAGCCGGGTCCGTCGTCCTGATCCTGGCCCGGAACGGCGGATCCGATGGCTTGCCGAGGCGGGGCGCGAGGAACTGCGCCACGTTGTCGATCAGCAGGTCAACGGCGTCGGGTGAGACCACCGCGGCCGGGTCGAACATGACGGCGACGTCCCAGGTGTGCAGGGCATGCTCGCCAAGGCGGAGCCTGATCAGGCCGACCGCGTCGAGCGTCATCCCGATGAACGGGAGGCTGACCGAGGCCAGGTCCTCGTCGCTGAGCTGGTCGAGCGCGGAGACGTACTGCGCGTCCGCCATCAGCCCGGCCGCGGCCTGGTTGTCGGGAGTCATCGCGTTCCACCGGTCCCACACCGGCTGGAACGCCTCCCGCCCCGGCGCCTCGGCGTCAGGCTGCCCAAGCGCGCTCGGCAGCATCATCATGGCGATCTCGGCCCCGCTGCCGACGTGCGAGAGCACCTGCGCGATGGTCCAGTCACGGCAGTAGGAAGGCCCGCTGATCTGCTCTGGGGCGAGCGGCCCGACGAGGCCGAGCAAGCGTTCGTGCGAGTGGCGTAGCACGGTGATCCACACTCGCGGGTTGGACTCCATGGTCCGGCTCCGTTCTGCTGTGTGTCCTGACGGGAGACTAACGTGCGGTTCGTATCGGCCATCAAGTCTTTCAGATATCCAAAACGCCCGTAGTTACTGAGGGCCCACGGAGTGACTCTAAGGTAGGTGCCATGAGGATCGGCTGCGGCCTGCCAGTGTCAGGCACCTGGGCCACGCCAGCGAACATCACCTCGTTCGCTCAACTGGCCGAGGAACTCGGGTACGCGTCGCTGTGGACCTTCCAGCGGCTGCTCGTCCCGCAGGGTTCTGGCATGGACCCGGTCTACCACAGCGTGCTCGATCCCGTAGCCGCGATGGCGTTCGCCGCCGCGGCGACCAGCGACGTCAGGCTCGGCGTGGCGGTCCTCAACGTGCCCTACGTCTCCCCCGCCTACCTGGCCAAGCAGGCCGCGACGGTCGACATCCTGTCCGGCGGCCGACTCGACCTCGGGCTCGGGCTCGGCTGGATGCCAGCGGAGTTCGCCGCGACCGGGGGCTCGATGGAGCGCCGGGGCGCCCGCGCGGAAGAGTACGTGCGGGTGCTCCGCACGCTCTGGGGCCCGCAGCCGGCCCAGTTCAGCGGCGAGTTCTACTCGGTGCCGCTCGCGACCACGCTGCCTGGCCCTGTGCAGGCCGGCGGCCCGCCGATCCTGCTCGGCGGGCTGGCGCCGCGCGCGCTGCGCCGGGTCGGCCAGCTCGCCGACGGCTGGGTGACCTCGAGCCGGGCCGACCTGTCTAAGATCGCCGAGAGCATCGAGATCGTACGGTCGGCCGCCGCCGACGCCGGCCGCGACCCGGCCGCGATCAGGATCATCTGCCGGGGCGTCGTCCGCAGCGGCGAGCCTGTCACCGGCGACCAAGGCCGCCTGCTGCTGTCTGGCAGCTTCACCCAGATCAGCGAGGACGTGGCCTGGCTCGCCGGCAATGGCGTCACCGAGGTCTTCTTCGACCTCAACTGGGATCCGATGATCGGCTCGCCCGACGCCGATCCGGTCGCGGCGACCGATCGGGCCGAGAGCCTGCTCGAGGCGCTGCAGCCGGGAGCCTGAGCGATCGCCGGAGGCGATCCGCCTGAGCTGCCGCTCAGCGGTCGATGCTCGGGCAAGAGTTGGTCGCGATCTGGCAAGGCTTTAGTTATTGACTCTTGACCCAAATGTTAACCGTTGTTAGATTCCGCCCGTGTCACAGCGCTGCGCGCCTGGGCTTGGCCGCCCGGCACGCGTGAGCGTGTCCGATCGCAGGTTCAGCCGCGAACGAGAGGTGAGCACGTGCATAATCGCTGGTCAATCCATACTCGATCAACCTGGGCGCTGGTCGCGGCGCCCTTGCTGGCGATAGCCGGCCTAGCGGTGTATGCCGCCAGCCCGGCGACCGCCCATGTAACCACGGCCCGCGCTCCGGCGGTGCACTCGGTCATGCCGCACAAGGTCAGCATGATGGACTGCAACGGCTGGAGCCCGAAGTACAAGTCGGTTGTCCCCGACTTCCGCATGCGCTGCGTCGACCCGCGCGGCAAGGTGGGAAGCGGCGCGTCGCCGTGGGTTTTTGGCGGCAAGACCTATAAGAGCAACGGCCGCTTCATGGACAACGGGCACTACGTCGGCCACGACGAGCCGAGCGTGAAGTTCATCTCGGCGTCGCCGAACTCCGGCAACACCATGACGTACTACCTGAAGATGCCGGTCGATCCGGCTCGGGCGCCGACCAACAGCGGCTCGGTCATCCACTACGCCGAGCTGAGCCCGGCCCCGTGGTTCGGTCTGCCAATGTGCGACCCGGACTCCTACCCGCAGAACCCCTGTACCCCGGACAGCGACAGCAACATCGGCACCAACACGGCGAACGCTGCCGGATCCGCCTTCATGGAACTCCAGCTGTACCCGCAGGGCTTCCCGCCTTTCGCGGACTCCGCCAGCTGCAGCGCCACCGACTGGTGCGCGGCGCTGACGATTGACAGTCTGGAGTCGGATTTCAACTTCAAGAACATCAACACGGCCTGTGAAGAACCATCGAACTTCGCCTTCCTGCAGACCAACGGCGTCCCGACCGGACCGCCGAGCCCGCAGGACTCTGACCTCGCTACCTTCACGCCGAACGCGCACACCCTGCTGATTCACGGCGGCGATGTGCTGAGACTATCGATCACCGACCCGCCAGCGGGTTTCACGACGACGATCAAGGATCTCACCACCGGCCAGACCGGCACCATGACGGCCAGCGCCGCCAACGGCTTCATGAACACCAATCTCTCGAACTGCAGCGGCAACCCATTCACCTTCCACGCCGAGTACGCCACAGCCGCTCCGCAGAATCAGGTTCCATGGGCCGCGCTCCAGGGCGGCGTGCTCATGGAGCAGGAGACCGGGCACTCTGAGGTCTGCGCCTCGCTCACCAACAAGGATCCCGAGAGCTTCAGCGGGTTCGTGGACAAGGACATCTACGACACCTGCGTCGGCGCCAACAACGAGGGCAAGCACGAGGTCGGCGAGGGCGGCTGCAACGCCAAGGGCATCTGCAAGAACCCGACCACAGAAGGGACCACAGGCCCGATCGCCTGCCCGAGCAACAACGACAACAGCGGCCAGCTATGCGAGTACGCGGACGGCGTCTGCCTGCCGCAGGGCAGCCGCCCGATCACGATCAACGGTCACCCAGCAGGCAGGGAGTTCTCGCCAGTCAACTGGTGCCAGGCCAACCGGTTCCAGAACGGTGACCTGGACTTCGACGGGATCCCCTACCAGAAGGGCAAGTGGCCGAACGGCTCGAAGAACAACCCGACCTCGTTCAGATACGCGGGGCCATTCGACCAGGCCGGTAATCCGTACCCGAAGGTCCAGTTCGAGACCGACATCGCCGGCTCTGAGTTCCTGTGCAACACCTTCACCGGCTTGAACTGCGACGCCCCGCCGCTAGCGGCGCAGTTCTACCCGTACTGGACATTGACCAACAAGCAGTCAATCGGGAAGCTGTTCAAGGCGCCCGCCTGCACCTGGAACTTCGGCGCCACGATCCCAGGAATCACCAAGTACGCCTTCGGCGGCGACGCGCAGTACGGCGTCTCGGCGGTCTCGGTGTTCGGCGGCACCCTGATCTCGAACATCCGCGCCAACCCTGAGATCAACCCGAAGCTCAACTGCCCAGCCCTCACCGAACCCAGGTAAGGCCCGATCAGCTGGGGCACATCGCTGTCGTTTCCGCGACAGCGATGTGCCCCAGCGTCAGCCGGTGGCACGGCGGGTACGCTGCATCCATGGCGAAGGTTGAGCTTTCCGAGGACGAGTGGCGCAAGCGGCTGACCCCGCAGGAGTACAACGTCCTGCGCCAGGCCGGCACCGAGGCGCCGTTCACTGGTGAGTACACGGACACCAAGACCCACGGCGTCTACCACTGCCGGGCCTGCGGCGCCGAGCTGTTCAAGTCGAACGCCAAGTTCGAGTCGCACTGCGGCTGGCCGAGCTTCTACCAGCCGTCCGATGGCGACGCCGTCGTGCTGATCGAGGACCGCTCGCTCGGCTCGGTGCGGACCGAGGTCAGGTGCGCGAACTGCGACGGTCATCTCGGCCACGTGTTCGAGGGCGAGGGCTACGACGTGCCGACCGACCAGCGCTGGTGCATCAACTCGGTGTCGCTGAAGCTCGACCCGTCCGACGACGAGCGCGGCGAAGGGGCGCAGCGTGCCTGACCAGCTCGACAAGCTGGCCCTGATCAAGGGGGCGGACCTGTCCGCCGCGACCGCGCAGACCGCTGGCATGGTCAGGGCCGCCGCTATCTCCGGTGACCTGGTCGGCGCCCAGGAGCTCTGGATGGGCCGGACAACGCTGCCGGCCGGGATCAACTCAGGCGACCATCACCACGGCGTGTCCGAGACCGGCATCTACGTGGTCTCCGGCCACCCCGTCTTCGTGTTCCGCGACCCGGAGTCCGGAGAGCTGGTGCGCCTGGAGACGAGCCCAGGCGACTACGTCTGGGTGCCGCCGCACGTCCGGCACCGCGAGGAGAACCCTTCCCCCGACGACGAGGCCGTCGTCGTCATCGCCCGGTCCACCCAGGAAGCGATCGTCGTCAACGTCGACGCCCTCTGACCGCCAGCGGGACACGAAGCTACCGGTGCGACAAGGTCGCCGGGGTCAGGTCGGCCAGGCTCGCCAGCCCGGCCAGCCGCATGGTGATCTCGAAGTCGGTCCGAAGCGCGCGCAGCACGTGCCGCACGCCGTCCTCGCCGGCCAGGCCCAGGCCGTAGGCGTAAGGCCGCCCGATCAGCACCGCCTGGGCGCCGAGCGCGATCGCCTTGAGCACGTCCGCCCCGCACCGGACCCCGCTGTCGAACAGCACCGTCGTCCGCGACCCGACCGCCGCCGTGATGGCAGGCAACGCGTCCAGGGCTCCGAGCCCGCCGTCGACCTGGCGGCCGCCGTGATTGGACACCACGATCCCGTCCATCCCGGCGTCGGCCGCCCGCACCGCGTCCGCCACCGACATGATGCCCTTGAGCACCACCGGCCCGTCCCAGTGCTCGCGCAACCACGGCAGGTCTGACCAGGTCAGCGACGGGTCGCCGAACATCCCGATCCAGCGCAGGATCGCGGCGTCCCGGTGCTCGTCGACCGGCCCTGGCAGCCCGGCCGCGAACGCCGGGTCAGACAGGTAGTTCTGGATCCCGATCCCGCGCAGGAACGGCAGGAACGCCGCGTCCAGGTCCTGCGGCCGCCAGCCGAGCATCCGAGTGTCCAGCGTGACCATCAGCACGCTGAACCCGGCGGCCTTGGCCCGCCTCAGCAGGCTGGCCGCGACGTCGCGGTCCTTCGGCCAGTACAGCTGGTACCAGCGCGGCCCGTCGCCGTTGGCTGCCGCGACGTCCTCAATGGGATAGGACGCGGCCGTCGACAGCACCAGCGGCACGCCGAGGTCGGCGGCGACCCGCGCGACGGCCAGCTCGCCGTCTGGATGAGCCAGCCGCAGCACCCCGACCGGCCCGAGCAGCAACGGCGCCGCCAGCTCGGTGCCGAGCACCGAGGACCGGTAGGACACCGCGCTCACGTCGGTGAGCATCCGCGGCACGATCCGCCAGCGGCGGAACGCCTCGGCGTTCTCGCGTACCGTGTCGCCGGTGCCGGCCCCGCCGTAGATGTAGCCGAAGGACGTCGCCGCCATCCGCTCGCGGGCCAGGGCCTCGAGCCCGGTCAGGTCGGCTGGCAGCGGCGCCAGCGCCCCACCCAGCCCGCCGAGGTAGATCTCGTCCTGGTAGGTCTCCAGCGGGCCAGGTATCGGCGGTTCGGTCATCGGCTCACGGTAGCCGAACGGCCGCTACCCGAACAGGTCGGGCTCCTTCGCGGTGACGTAGTCCCACAAGGGCTTGAACTGGAACTGCCCGGCCAAGGGGTAGCCGATCTGACTGCGAACAAGCAGCGCCGTCTCCCGGTCGATGCGCCTGGGCACCCCGGCCGCCATGGCCAGCAACTGAGCCTGGCAGGACCGCTCCATGGTCACGAACCACCAGGCCGCCTCCGCCACCGATCCGCCGACCGTGAGCAGCCCGTGGTTGGCGAGGATCACGGCCTTGTTCTCGCCGAGGGCGGCGGCGATCCGCTTGCCCTCCTCGGTGTCGCTGACCACGCCCCGGTAGTCGTCGTAGCGGCTGTGGTCGTCGTAGAACGCGCACGCGTCCTGGGTGATCGGGTCGAGCATGGCGTTCAGGGCGGACAGCGCCTTGCCGTGGACCGAGTGGGCGTGCGCGGCCGCGACCACGTCGGGCCTGGCCAGGTGGACCTGGGAGTGGATGCAGAACGCGGCCTTGTTGACGGGCTGGTCACCCTCGACGACGTTGCCCTCGTGATCGACGCAGATCAGGTCGGACACCTTGATCAGGCGGAAGTTCATCCCGAACGGGTTCACCCAGAACCGGTCCGTGTGCTCGGGGTCGCGGGCGGTGATGTGGCCGGCGACGCCTTCAGAGAAGCCGAAGCTGCCGAAGATCCGGAACGCGGCCGCGAGTTCCTGCTTGCGGTGCAGCCGCTCCCGCTCAAACGTGTCATCGGCAACCCTTGACCGGTTGCTCGCCTCGGCCTCATCCACTGCGGTCATCGCGCTCTCCCTGATGCACGGCCAGGCGACACTCGGTCGGCCGGGCTTGATCACCGGCAATCCAACACCATTTTGCCGCAAATTGAAAACCTTGCGCGAGGAGTGTCGGGCCTGGCAGTCTCACCCCGGGGGTGCTGTTCAACCAGCTCCAACGGCGGAGGACAAGGCAAATGAGCGATGAGCTGAGCCCGGCGGCCCACGCGGCCGCGATCGACGCGACCAGGCAGGAGCTGATCAGGTTCGTGGAGCGATGCGGCGCGGAGCAGTGGCGAGCCTGCCCGGTCGACGGCGATCCGCGCCCGGTCAGCGTCATCACCGACCATGTCGCCGACGCCTACGGCTACCTGGGCGGCTACATCTCCGAGCTGCTAGCGGGCGGCAGCCCGCAGGTCACCGAGGAGCTCATCGACGGCTTCAACGCGAAGCACGCGGCTCAGGCGACGGCCCTGACCCAGCACTACGTGGCCGACCACCTGCGCTCGGCCGGTGACACGATCATCGCCATGATCGGCGGGCTCAGCCCGGACCAGCTCGCCCTGGGCGACGGCCGGGTCGCGGCGTTCGCGGAGGTAGCCGCCAGGCACGCGCGCAGCCATCGCGAGGAGCTCGAGGCGGCGCTGCGGTCCTAGCCGCGCCGTTCCATCCAGCGCTCAGGCGTCGCCAGGTTGTCGAAGCCGAACTGCCGGTACAAGGTGCGCTCGGGCGCGGTGCTGAGTACCTGGCGGATGCCCGCGACGTCGGGATGGCTGACGGCGACCCGCACCAGGAAGCTGCCGAGGCCGTGGCCGCGGTGCGCGCCGTCCACGAACACGTCGCAGAGCCAGGAGAACGTGGCCCGGTCGGTGACGTGCCTGGCGAAGCCCGCCTGGCTGCCGTCGGCGGCGTAGAGCCCGAAGACCAGCGAGTTCTCGATCGCCTTGACCATCGCCTGGTGGGACCGGCCCTTGGCCCAGTAACTGTCCTCGCTAATCCAGCGGTGGACCAGGTCCACGTCGACCAGCGCCGGGTCGTCGCTGACCCAGTAACCGTCAGGCCCGGCTTCCCGCATGTCCCCCGACCTCCCGCCGTACAGCCAGTGCCGCCTTGTCGGCGACAATGACCATCATGCCAAGGGCCAACGATCAGATTGCCGGTTTGCTGGCTGAGTATGCCGACTTGTTGCAGATCACGGCGGGCGACGCGTTCCGGGCCCGCAATTACGAGAAGGCAGCCAAGTCCATCGCCGGCTACAGCGCCGACGTCGGCGAGCTCGACGAGGCCGGGCTGCAGCGGATCGCCGGGGTCGGCAAGTCGATCGCGACGAAGATCATCGAGCTGCGGCAGACCGGCACGATCGCCGCGCTGGACGAGCTGCGGGCGAAGGTGCCGGCCGGGGTGCTCGAGATGACCAGAATTCCCGCGCTCGGCCCCAAGCGGGCCATGGTCTTGTACACCGAGCTTGGCATCAGCTCGGTCGACGAGCTGGCCGAGGCGATCGAGCAGGGCCGGCTGGCTGACCTGAAGGGCTTCGGCGCCAGGAGCGAGGAGAAGATCGCCAGCGGCATCGAGTTCCTGCGCGGCCTTGACCAGCGAGCGCCGATCAACGTCGCCGCCGAGATCGCCGACCGGATCGTCGCCCTGATCAGCGCGACCGGCGGCTGCGAGCGATGCGCTTACGCCGGCTCGCTGCGGCGGTACCGGGAGACCGTCGGCGACGTGGACATCCTCGCCGCCGCCAGCGACTCGGCGCCGCTGATGGCGGCGCTGATCGCGATGCCGGAGGTCATCTCGGTGATCGCCAGCGGCGACACCAAGACCTCGGTGCGGATCAGCACCGGCAACGTCGGCCACAGCGGCTCGATCCAGGTCGACCTGCGGGTGGTCACGGCCGACTGCTGGGGCGCGGCCATGCAGTACTTCACCGGCTCCCAGGCCCACAACGTGGCCGTGCGCGAGCTCGCGGTGCGCAAGAAGCTCAAGCTGTCCGAGTACGGCCTGTTCGAGGTGCAGACCGGTGACCGGCTCGCCAGCGCGACCGAAGAGGAGGTGTACGCCCGGCTCGGCCTTGACTGGGTGCCCCCGCCGATGCGGGAGAACAACGGCGAGGTGCAGGCCGCGGCCCGGCATGAGCTGCCCGTGCTCGTCCAGCTCAGCGATATCAGAGGTGACCTGCACTCGCACACGAACCTGACCGACGGCGTCGCCTCGCTGGATGAAATGGTGACCGCCGCGCGAGCCAGGGGCTACGCCTACTTCGCGGTCACCGACCACGCCCCGAACCTGTTCATGCAGCGCATGACGATCGAGAAGATGCTGGAGCAGCGGGGAGAGCTCAGGGAACTTGACGCCCGCCTCGCCGCCGACGGCGGCCGCCCGATGCGGCTGCTGCACGGCACCGAACTGAACATCGGGCCCGACGGCAGCGTCGACTGGCCCGAGGACATCCTGGCCGGGTTCGACCTCTGCGTGGCGTCCGTGCACTCGCACTTCGACCAGCCACGGGCCGAGATGACCAGGCGGTTCCTGCGGGCGTGCGAGAACCCGATGGTCAACGTCATCGGGCACCCGACCACCCGGCGGATCGGCAAGCGCCCCGGCGTCGACGTGGACTTCACCGAGCTATTCAGGGCCTGCGCGGAGACCGGGACGGCGCTGGAGATCAACGCCCAGCCGCAGCGCCTCGACCTGCCCTCGGACCACATCAAGGCAGCCAGGGACGCCGGAGTGAAGTTCGCCATCGACACCGACTCGCACGCGGTCGGCGCGCTGGCGTTCATGCGGTTCGGGGTGGGCACCGCCCAGCGCGGCTGGCTGAGCGCCGACGACGTCATCAATACCTGGCCGCTGGACCGCCTGACCAACTTCCTAGCCAAGGGACACGCACCAGGCTGAACGCCCTCGCCGCACCCCGCGCGGCAATCGTCCGTGATCACCTCCCGAACCATGACCGCGGACGAATTGCAGTAGCGGAGTGACACGGCACCCGAAGACCACTGGGGCCACAAACGTTTGCAGAGCCTTGCGGGCGACAGCGCGGCCCTGGGCGGCTCAGCAAAGTGACGGCGGTGGCGTGTTAGCTGTATGCAAGGAAACATGGCGGCACCGGCGACAGACCCGCCCGCGGCGGATCGCACCGCTTCCGACGATCTCGTCGCCGAGTTGCACCGGGCCCATGCGCTGACGCTGGTGCGCCTGGCCAACCTGCTGCTGCGAGATCCGCAGGCCGCCGAGGACGTGGTGCAGGACGCGTTCATCGGCCTCTACCGAGCGCTGCCCAGGCTCAAGGACCACGGCGAGATCCAGCCTTACCTGCGAGCCGCGGTGATCAACCGGGCCAGGTCTGTACTGCGCTCCCGCAGCCGCGCGCTGCGCCGGGCCGTCCTGCACGAGCCGCCAGGCCGCTCGGCCGAGGCCGTCGTGCTCGAGGACGCCGACCGGGCCGAGGTCATGACCGCGGTCGCCCGGCTCCCCCGCCGCGCCCGCGAGGTCCTGGTCCTGCGCTACTACCTGGACCTGACCGACACCGAGATCGCCGCCGCGCTCGGGGTCAGCCGGGGCACCGTCTCGTCCACCGCCTCCCGTGCCATCGCCGCGCTGGCCCGCGACCTGAAGGAGATCCAGTGACCGCCATCGAAGACCGGCTGCGAGCCGCTTTCCACGCCGACGCGGAGACGATCGCGCATCCGCCGCCCTGTCCGGGGCGAGCTAGCTTCCGGCCGGGAGGCCAGTTCACGCATCGCCGGATCTGGATTCCCCTGGCCGCGGCCGCCTCGGTCGCCGCCGTCATCGTAAGCGCGGCGGTCATCGCTCCGAAGATGTACGCGGCTCGCGACCATGGTGCCGCATCGACGGGCCGAAGCCCGAAGTTCCTGGCCGCGATCGAACTCCGGCCCACCCCTGCCCTCGACATCATCAGCGCTGCCACCGGGCACGTGACCGGCCAGGTCGCAGCCCCTGTCCGGGGAGAGCGTTTCATCGGTGTAGTGACAGCCGGCAGCGATCGCGCGTTCGTGGCCGCCGTCCTTAGCCCGAAGAGCTGCGCGACATCCTTCTACTACCTCAGGCTCACGACGGCCGGTGCCGTGAGCCGCATCCAGCCGTACGCGCGGCCGTTGACCAAGACGTATCCGGCCGATCTCGCGGTGAGCTCGAACCTGCGAGTGCTGGCCTATGTCACGGAGCCGTGCAACCCCACGGCTAGCGGCGGCGACCCGTACGGCCTCAGCCTGACTCACCTAGGCGGCCGCGGTTACACCCGCCGGTGGATCTTCCGGCGCGGCGGGCCCTCCAGCGTCTCGCTCACCGCGAACGGCCGCGTGGCTGGCTTCGTGAGCAATTCCGTCGTGCCGAGCCGACAGGATTTGGTTGAGTCGGAGTGGCTACTGCCCACCGACTCACCGAGCGGACTGGTGCAGCGCCACTACCGGCAGGTGGTCAGCCCCAGGACCCGGTCCGGCAGCCTTTCCTGCGTGCTCAGCCCATCCGGAGGCAGCACGCTTTGCGCGACCCCCACTCAGATCGCCAGCTATCACACGGCCTCCGGCCATGAAATCAGGATATGGCGTACCTATCCCGACAAGTATGGCCTCGCTCCGACGTTGAGTCTCTCCGCTTCCGGCCGGTACTTGCTGGTCACCTACCTGGGGCCCGGCGAGCACCGGGCTTACGGCATCGACCTGGAAACCGGCCGGTCGATCAAGTTGCCGAAAGCGGTGACCGATTTCGTGCTCAGCGTTGCCTGGTGACAGCTAACGCCGGGTCGCCGGGGAGTTCGCCGCCCAGCGGGGCGGGTCTCCGGCGGCCCAGCGGCGCACGTTCTCCGCCAGCAGGGCGCCGGTCCGGCGGAACATCTCGTCGGTCAGTCCCCCGATGTGCGGCGTGGACAGCACTCGGGGATGCCTGATCAGGGGTGAGTCGGGGTCGGCGGGCTCGCTCGCGTGCACGTCCAGGCCGGCCGCGCTGACGTGGCCCGAGTCGAGGGCGGCAAGCAGCGCCGCCTCGTCGACCAGGCCGCCGCGGGCGACGTTGACGAAGATCGCGCCCGGCTTCATCGCGGCGAAGGCGGCGGCGCCGAACATCCCGGCGTTGCGGCCGTCGTACATGGCGCAGCAGATCACGACGTCGGCCTGGCCCAGGACCTGGTCAAGCTGATCAGGCCCGAGGACAGCCTGGACTCCGGCCGGCGCTCCGCGCGCGGGGTTCGCGCGGACCCCGAGGATATTTGCTGCGAATGAAGAAAGCCGGGTCGCGAGCGCTGAGCCGATCGCGCCAAGACCGACGACCGCGACCGTCGAACCGGTCAGTGACCGGCCGGTCGGCCTGGCTTCCCAGTCACCGCCCACCAGGACGGCGCGGGCCTCGTCCAGCCGCCGGGTCAGCGCCAGCAGGAGCAGTACAGCAAGCTCGGCCACGCCGTCGGCGTTGCCGGTCGCCTCGCCGGGCACCCGCGCGACCCAGACTCCCAGCTCGGTGGCCCGCTCGATGTCGACCTTCTCCAGGCCGACGCCGTACTGGTGGACCAGGCCGAAGCGGCCCGCATCGAGGACGGCGGCGTCGATCATGGCGCCGAACGGGCACACGACGTCCACCCCGTCCAGGTGCGCGCTGACCTCGGTGCGCGGGCAGCACCGGATCGTCCACCCTGGCAGCAGCGGCGCGAGCTGGCCCCAGCCAAGCTCGGCGGTGAAGCGCTCCCGGCCGAACAGGATTACGGGGCTCACGCCAGGCTGGCGACGAGCTCGCCGATCGGCTTGCGGCGGCCAGTGTAGAACGGGATCTCGACCCTGGTGTGCCGGCGGGCCGTGGCCCCGCGCAGGTGCCGCATCAGGTCGACGATCCGGTGCAGCTCGTCGGCCTCGAACGCGAGGATCCACTCGTAGTCGTTCAGCGAGAAGCAGGCCACGGTGTTGGCCCGGACGTCGGGGTACTCGCGGGCCATGTGGCCGTGCTCAGCGAGCATCGCCCGGCGCTCGCCGTCGTCGATCAGGTACCAGTCGTAGGACCGGACGAACGGGTAAACGCTGACGTAGTTCCTCGGCTCCTCGCCGGCCAGGAAGGCGGGGATGTGGCTCTTATTGAACTCGGCGGGCCGGTGCAGTGCCATCACCGACCAGACCGGCTCGCAGGCTCGGCCGAGCCTGGTCCGCCGGAACCTGGCGTACATCTCCTGCAGGTCATCGGACGTGGGCGCGATCCACCAGAACATCAGGTCGGCGTCGGCGCGCAGGCCCTGCAGGTCGTAGCTGCCCCTCGTCTCGACGCCCTTGCCGAGGGCCTGTTCGCACAGGTCAGCGACCTCGGCGGCCAGCGCTTCCCGGCTGGCCAGGTCGATGGCGGCCCGGTCAGCGATCCTGAACACCGACCACATGGTGTAGCGGATCAGCTGGTTGAGGTCACGGGCCTTGGGCCGGGCGCCGGGCGCGCCCTCGTCTTGTTGGTGCTCCACGTCTTGCTGCACCGTTTTTTGCTGCTCTGCCATGGTCCTATTCTCCGGTACGCACCTGTTCGGCCAGGAAGCCCGCGACCTGCTCGGCGGCTAGGCGAGCGGAGGCGATGCAGGCGGGAACCCCTACGCCATCGTAGGCGGCGCCGCAGACAGCCAATCCGGCCAGGGCCGCGACACCTGACCTGATCCGGCTGACCCGGCCGGCATGGCCGACCGTGTACTGGGGCAGGCCGCCGCCCCAGCGGGTGACCAGGCGGTCGAGCGGCGGGCCGGTCACCCCGGTCGCGGCGGCGAAGTCGGTGGCGGCGAGATCGGCGAGGTCGGCGTCGTCGCGTTGCAGTATGGCCTCCTCGCCGATCCGGCCGACCGAGCAGCGCACGATGACCGGCGCGGTACTGGAGGGCTTCGCGGTCAGGTGCGGCCACTTGACGGTGCTGAAGGTCGCGGCCTTGACCGGCCTGCCGTCGACGGCGGGCACGAGGTAGCCGCTGCCGGCCAGCGGGCTGGGGAATACCGACGGCGGGTAGGCGAGCGTCACGATCGCCATGCTGGCGTACTCGATCGCGGCCAGGTCGGCGGCGATCGCGGCGGCTCCCGGCACCTGAGCGGCGAGGCGGCCGGCCGGGCGGGCGGGCAGCGCCAGGATGACGGCGTCGGCGTGCAGGTACTCGGGCGCGATGGTCGGGCCGACGGTCAGGCGCCAGCCAGTCGCGGTGCGGGCCAGCTCGCGGACCGTGGCCTTGGTGCGCACGGTGGCGCCGCTGGCTTCCGCGAGCGCGAGCGGCAGCGTGCCGAGCCCGTCGGCCAGGGTCGTGAAGACGGGGAGCGGGGACTTGGGCGCGTCCGACGCAGCCGGGGCGGGCGGGCCGAGCAGGGCGTTGACCGCGTCGGCGAGCGCCGGGCGGGTCAGCGAGGCCTGAGCGAGGGCCGGCATCGTCGCGGAGTAGGAGAGCTGGTCGGTGCGGCCGGCGTAGACGCCGCCGAGTAGCGGCTCGACGAGGCGGTCCACGACTTCGGGGCCGAGCCTAGCCCCGACGTAGCTGGCCACCGAGACGTCGCCGTCGCGTCGGGTAGGCGGCAGGGTCGCGTCCTCGCGGGCCCGGCGCATGCCATCGGGCGAGACGATCGCGGAGCGTTCCAGCTCATCGAAGTCGCCGGGGACGCCCATGAACTGGCGCCTGGGCAGCGACCTGAACTCGCCCCTGGTCCAGATCGCGGCCGTGGTGGTGCCGGGATACCGCAGCTGGCCGGCCAGGCCAATGGCCGTGATCAGCTCGACCGCCTCGGGACGGCGGGCCAGCAGGGCCTCGGCGCCCGCGTCGACCGCGACCCCGGCGACGTCGGTCAGCGCGAGCTTGCCGCCGATCCGGGGGGCGGCGTCGAGCACGGTGACCGACGCGGCCAGATCCCGCAGGAAGTAGGCGGCCGCCAGCCCGGCGATCCCGGCGCCGACGATGACGACCCGGCCGCGTCGCTGCGGTCCGGTCACGCTGGTTCCATCCCGTAGCGGCTCATCAGCTCGCGCTCCTGCTCGGGAGCCGGGGGCTGGTCGCCGGCCCACAGCTTGCTGAGCTCGGTGAAGTAGGCGTCCATGGCGGGGGCGTGCAGCACGAGCAGCCTGGCCAGTTCATCGCCGCGGTTGCCGAACGTGTGGGCCGCGCCCCGCGGTACCAGGAGGAAGTCGCCCTGCGTGCCGGTCAGCTCGCCGCCGTCGAGCCAGAACGTGATCGTGCCGTCGAGCACGAAGAACGCCTCCGAGCAGTTGCCGTGCCGGTGCGCGGGCGGGGTACGGCCGCCGGGCGGCAGCATGCGCTCCATCAGCGAGAAATCACCGCCGGTCTGCTCGGCCACCGCCTTGAACGCCATCAAGCTGCCGCGCGCGGTCAGGACATGCCCGGCTCCGGCCGGGACGATCGGCGTCATGGTCATTCTCCTTCGCTGTCGCCGGCCGGCACCGCCAGCGCGCCCCAGTCGAAGGTATCGCCGATCCTGGTCAGCTCGGCCCTGGTGCCGTCGTCGCAGAGCGCGCCCCGCACGCCCGCCAGGTAGCAGCCCTGCGCTGGCACGCCCATCCCCCGTGCGGTCTCGTACTCCGAGCCCAGGTCGATGCCGAACATGGCCGGGTCGTCGGTGTTGACCGTGCACGCTACCCCGGCCGCGATCAGGCCGGGAAGCGGGTGATCGGCCAGGTCCGCGACCACGCCGGTGCGCAGGTTCGACGTCGGGCAGACGTCAAGCACGACGCCCAGGCCGGCGAGGTCGCGGACCAGGGCGGGATCCTCGACGGCCCGGAAGCCGTGCCTGATGCGGTCCGCGCGCAGCACCTCGAGCGCGGCCCTGACCGACCCGGCGCCCTCAGATTCGCCCGCGTGCGGCACCGAGCCGAGCCCGCCGTCCTTGGCCCGGGCGAACACCCGCTCGAACCGCTCGGCCGGATTGGCGCTCTCGGCACCGCCGAGACCGATGCCGACGATGCCGCGGCTGGCGTGGGCGAGACCGTGGGTGACGGTGAGCTCCGCGGCTTCGAGCGGATAGCCGCGCGGGATGTCCGGCGTCAGGTTGACCGTGACGCCGTAGGTCTCGAACGCCTCCGCCGCGCCGTCGCAGTAGCCGGCGAACACCTCCTCCCACGGCACGCCGCGCCCGGCGGGCTCGGCCGGGGTGAAGATGCCTTCCAGGTAGACCGCACCGTGCGCGGCGGCCTGGGCCGCGTAGCCGGTGACCACCTGCCGGAAGTCCCGCTCGGTCCGCAGCGCCTGGGTCGTCATCATCCAGACGCCGAGGAAGTGCGGGAAGTCGCGGAACTGGTAGAGCCTGGCCAGCTCATCGACCGTCGCGGCCGGCAGCGCGACGTCATTGCGGCGGGCGATCTCAAGCAGGGCCGGCGGCCGGACCGTGCCCTCAAGATGGACGTGCAGCTCGATCTTGGGAAAGCTCACCATCCCATCCTTGCCTTTCCTGCGGACTGGGCCGCTCCGGGGCCGGTCTACAACGCTTTGGTAACTGTCAGCCGCCATTGCCGCGCCGCGCGAAACCGATTACCTGGTGATTGCGTCCGAGCAGCATGAGTAGTTCGCATCGCACCACCGGCTCCATCTCACCGCGGTCACTGCTGATCGTCATCGCTACCTGCGCGGGCACCGGGCTCCTCGTGACCGCCTGCGCGGCTAGCTCCCATAGCTCGGGAACCTCGGGCACGGCGGCGGAACCGAGGGCAAACGCTCCGGTAGCGGGCCCCGCATTCGGGGTCGCCGGGGCGTCCGGGGCGGAGAGGTCCGCGCACGAGGCGATCCCTAGCACGAACGAGCTGACCAAGCTCGCCCCGGTCCAGAGCATCATCTACACCTCGAACGTCACGCTGCGGGTCAAGAACGTGACCGCCGTGGCGACGACGGCCACCAATGACGCGACCACGGCCGGCGGCTATGTCGCCAGCGAGCAGCAGACGATCCCCAATGGCAGGCATGGGGTGGCCCAGGTCAGCCTGCAGCTGAAGATCCCGGTCACGGTGTATCACGCGACGCTCACCACGCTCGCCTCGCTCGGCCACCCGCTCGCCTACAGCACGCAGGCCCAGGACGTCACCCAGCAGGTAGCCGACGTCTCCAGTCAGGCCGCGTCGGCGCAGGCGGCGATCAGGCAGCTGAGGGCGCTGCTGAGCCGGGCCGGGAACGTCGGCCAGCTGCTCTCGGTGCAGGACGAGATCAACAATGAGGAGTCCTCGCTCGAGGCGCTGCTCGCCCAGCAACAGGCCCTCGCCCACGAGACCAGCTACGGCACGGTTTACCTCACGCTGGTCGGGCACCACGCGGCCACCGTCATCAAGCGGCGCAAGACCCACCACGGGCTCGTCGCCGGCCTGGCTACCGGGTGGCACGCGCTGCGGGCCACGGTCGTCTGGCTGCTGACCGTGCTCGGCACGGTGCTGCCGTTCGCCGTCGCGCTGGCCGTGCTGCTCGGGCTCGGCTACCTCGGCCGGCGCCGACTCCTGCGCCGCCGCGCTTCCCCGACCGCGCCGCCCGCTCCGGCGTCCTAGCTGGCGCCGCTGGCGGGCACCGAGTGCACCAGGTCGGTGAGCCGGGCGAGCATGTCGGGATCGGTGTCGGGGAGGACGCCGTGGCCGAGGTTGAAGATGTGGCTCTCGGCCATCCGGCCCTTGGCGAGCACGTCCCTGGCCCGCTCCTCGATCACCGGCCACGGTGCCAGCAGCACCGCGGGGTCCAGGTTGCCTTGCAGCGCCTTCCCGGCGGTGACCCGGTAGACCGCCTCGTCGAGCGGAACCCGCCAGTCAACGCCCACCACGTCGGCGCCGGCCTCGCTGAGCAGGCCAAGCAGTTCGCCGGTGCCGACGCCGAAGTGGATCCTCGGCACGCCGGACTCGCTCAGGGCGGCGAAGACGCGGGTGCTGAACGGCAGCACGCTGCGGGCGTAGTCGTGGGGGTTGAGCACCCCGGCCCAGGAGTCGAAAAGCTGGATCGCCGAGGCCCCGGCCGCGACCTGGACCTTCAGGAACGAGATCGTGATGTCGGTCAGCCGGTCAAGCAGCGCGGACCACAGCGCCGGGTCGCCGTACATCAGCGACCTGGTGCGGTCGAAGTTCTTCGAAGGGCCGCCCTCGATCAGGTAGCAAGCGAGCGTGAACGGACCGCCGGCGAAGCCGATCAGCGGGGTGCCGCCAAGCTCGGCGGTGAGCATCCCGATCGCCTGGCTGAGGAAAGAGACGTCGGAGGCGTCGAGGTCACGCAGCCCGGCCACGTCGGCCGCGCTGGCCACCGGTTTCTCGATCACCGGCCCGATCCCTGGCCTGATGTCCACGTTCACGCCGACCGCGCGCAGCGGCACCACGATGTCACTGAACACGATCGCGGCGTCGACACCGTAGCGGCGGACCGGCTGCAACGTGATCTCGGTGATCATCTCGGCGTCCGCGCAGGCGTCCAGCATGGCGATGCCCGCCCGCACCGCCCGGTACTCGGGCAGTGACCGGCCCGCCTGGCGCATGTACCACACGGGCGCGTGCGACACCGGCTGGCGGCGGCACGCCCTGATGAAGGCCGAGTCTGATGGCTGGCTGTTCACGCCTGGGATCGTCTCACAGCCGGGAGCCGCCCGTGCACCGCGACCTCGCCCGACCTCGCCCGGCTGGCCGCCGGTCGCGTGATTGGCGGTGAAACGCCCAGATGACACGCCGTTCAAGATCCACGGAATGCACCCGGGTCCGTGTCAGCATCAAAGGACGCTGGCGGCGGGCGTGAGCGAAGGAGCGGCAGATGATCAATACGTATCGTGACTGCGCTGGCTGCGGCTATCCGCGGGAGTTCGCGCAGGTGCATCCTGACCCCGAGCAGTGCCCTGACGTGCCCGACGGCCGCTGCCCTGAGTGGTTCTGCACGGGATGCGGCGCGAGCTTGCTGATCGACGTGGTTCCGGCCCGCCGCGCGGGATCAATCGGATCGCTTGACCGGGTGGCATGAATGCCATGCCGCCGCCTCGCGCGCTGAGGCCGGCCGCGGTGCCTGACAACTGGCACGGCGCGGGCGAGCCGACCTTTCGCCAGGCGGTGGCCGAGGTCGAGTCGGGGATCGCGGGGCTGCAGGCCGCCCGCCCCGAGCTGAGCTTTGAGAGCGAGCCGCCACCCCGCCGGCTGGCGCCGCAGGCCATTGCGATCGCCGTGGCCGTTGAGCCGGACGGGGCCGACGTCGGCGCTGGCCGGTTCGTGTTGCTCTACGACCCGGCCGGGCAGGACGGGTGGGCCGGGCCATTCCGGGTGATCGCCTACCTGCGGGCCGAGCTCGAGCCCGAGATCGCGGCCGACCCGTTCATCGGGCAGGTGGGCTGGAGTTGGCTGATCGAGGCGCTCGACTCTAGGCTGGCGGGATACGCGGCGACCAGCGGTACCGTCACCCGGGTAGTTACCGAGGGATTCGGCGCGAAGCAGAATCAGCCGATAGCGACCGAGTTTGAGATGCGCGCGTCTTGGTCACCGACCATGCAGGGCCGCGATGGCCGCGATGGCTTCGCCCTTGACCGGCACGTCGCCGCCTGGGCTGAGGCGCTGTGCACGGCGTGCGGCCTGCCGCCGCCCGCTCCTGGCGTGGCGCAACTGCGGTCGGCCCAGGCGCGGGTGACGCGGCCAGGGCAACGTCCGTGAGCGTTCCGCTGCTTGAGCCCCAGGACGGGCTCCCGCCGCTGGTCGCTTCTGCGGAGGCCCTGGAGGACGCGACCGAGCGACTGCGAGCGGGGAGCGGGCCGGTCGCCGTCGACGCCGAGCGCGCCTCGGGCTTCAGGTACGGGCACCGCGCGTTCCTTGTCCAGTTCCGCCGGTCGGGCGCCGGCACCGTCCTGATCGACCCGGTGGCCTGCCCTGACCTGTCCGGCATCGACGCTGCGCTCGCCGATGCCGAGGCCGTGCTGCACGCCGCCGGACAGGATCTGCCGTGCCTGACTGAGCTCGGCTTCCGGCCCAGGCGCCTGTTCGACACCGAACTGGCTGGCCGGCTCCTCGGCTATCCGCGCGTCGGGCTCGGCACGCTCGTCTCCGAAGTGCTCGGGCTGAGCCTGGAGAAGAGCCACTCGGCCGCCGACTGGTCGACCAGGCCGCTGCCCGCTGAGTGGCTGAAGTACGCCGCGCTCGACGTCGAGGTGCTGGTCGAGCTCAGGGACGCCCTTGCCGGGCAGCTAGCGGAGCAGGACAAGACGAGCTGGGCCGAGCAGGAGTTCGCCGCCGTGCTCGCCGCCAAGCCGCCGCCGCCCAGGCCCGACCCCTGGCGCCGGACCTCGGGCATCCACCGGGTCAGGAGCAGGCGGAGCCTCGCGATCGTGCGCGAGCTCTGGCTGGAGCGGGACCGGATCGCCAGGCACCGCGATATCTCACCGACCAGGATCCTGCCTGACTCGGCGATCGTGGACGCCGCCAGAGCGGCTCCTGGCACGATGGAGGAACTGGTCAAGCTGACCGGGTTCACCGGGCGCGGCGCCCGCAGGTACGGGACGGAATGGCTGCGCGCCATCCGCCGGGCCAGGGCCATGCCCGATGACGAGCTACCCGAGCCATCGGCCGCGCCGAGCGAGGGCCCGCCGCCAGCCCATCGCTGGGCTGAGCGCGACCCGGCGGCGGCCAAGCGGCTCACCGCGGCGAGGGCGGCCGTGGCCGCCCTCGCCGATGCCGGGCACCTGCCTGCCGAGAACCTGCTCGCCCCCGACGCCGTGCGGCGGCTCGCCTGGCAGCCACCGGAGCCGCTCGGCGAGGACTCGGTGGCCGACGAGCTCCGCCGGTACGGCGCGAGACCGTGGCAGGTGCAGATCACGGCCCTGCCGATCGCGATGGCCTTGCTCAGGCTGATCGAGAAGGGCGAGGACTGAGGACCGTCATGCCGTCCGGCGCAGCAGCCGCAGGTCGCAGGGTCGGGGTGAGCCTGGCTTGGTAACGCCTGCGCAGGGTAGCGGCGCTACCGCGGGCGGGTAGTCGGGGAACACGTTGAGCAGGATCTCGCAGTCACAGCTGCCGCCGCGCAGCTGGAACTGCCTGAGCAGGCCGCCGGGCTGGGCCGCCCTGACATCTCGCCACCTGATCGTCCACCGGTAGGTGCCGTCACAGCCGAACTCGGTGATCATGCGCAGCAGGAAGCAACGCAGGCACTCGGACGTACCCGGCTCCGTTAACCGCTCGGCGAGTTCAGTGATCTCGCACTCCACTGACGCCGCTAGCTCGTCTAGTTCGTCGGCCATGTCTCGTCCTTTCAATCGCGAACCGGTTGGTAAGCGACTTGTACCTTAGCCTTCCGACACTTTGGCATTGCGCCAGGTCATGGCGTTGGCGCTGCGGTCATTGCATGAGGTCATGGCGTTCCTGGGAGACCAGGACGCCATCGGCGGACTGGAGCACGAGAAAGGCGCCCTTGCACAACGGCAGCCCGGCGGCCGTGGCCTGGCCAAGCATCGCGGTCCGCAGGGCCGAGGCACCCAGCGCCGAGCGGGCCGCGTCAGTCATCGCGGGCAGGTTCTCCCTGTGCGCGCAGACCAGCGTGGGCGTGCCTTCGGTCACAAGCTCGGTCACGACCCTGGCGGCCGCCGCGGCGCCATCCCCGCCCGGCGGCGCGATCGCGGGCGCGGTGAAGGCTGGCTCGACCTCCACCTGCGCTCCGATCGCGGCCGCGTACGGCTGCACGGTCGCGAGGCAACGCTCGGCGGCCGAGCTCAGTACCCGGCACCGGCCATAGCTGGCGAGCAGCCCGGCGAGTTGCCTCGCGTCCGCCTGGCCGCGCGCGTCCAGCGGCCGGGCGAGGTCGAGCGCAGGGTCCACCGGCCCTCCGGCCGGCTTGGCGCCCGCCTCGGCGTGCCTGAGCAGGATGAACGGTACCGAGCTGGCCGGCCCGGCGGTGAACTCGTCAAGCAGCCGGACGTCACGATCGTAGGAGAGCCGGTCCCGCACCTGCCGGGTCGGCAGCCAGGCTAGCTCGTCGACCTCATGCGTCGGCGTGAAGCCGAGCGAGCCGACGCAGCGAGCGGCCCAGTAGCTCACGTGCTTCATGCGGTCGCCGACCTCGTACCGCGACGGGGTCAGCCGGCGGCCGAGCACGATCCGCAGGCCGGTCTCCTCCGTGACCTCACGGGTAGCGGTCAGCAGGACATGCTCGCCCCGCTCGGACTTGCCCTTGGGAAAGGACCAGTCGTCGTAGCGCGGCCGGTGCACGAGCACGATTTGCTGATCCTGATCAGCCTCGCGCCACACCACGGCGCCGGCCGCGCGGATCGGCCCGTCCGCGTCCCGATCAGGCATGGCCCGCCATGGGCAGCGGCCGCAGCCGGTTCTTCGCGGCCACCACATCACCATCGCCGGTCCGGCTCTGCCTGGTCTTGATCAGGTAGTCCTGCAGGTCCATCAGGGGCGCGCCGTCCGAGGTCAGGTGGTGCCGGTCCCAGCGGCCGTCAGGGCCGAGCCACCAGGAGGCGGTGCCAGGGTTCATCGCCAGGTCGATCAGCTCGCGCAGTTCCCGCTTCTGGCCTGGGTTGGTTACCCGAACCAGCAGCTCGACCCGCCGGTCCAGGTTCCTGTGCATCAGGTCGGCGCTCCCGATCCAGACATCGTCGGCGCCTTCGGCGCCGCTGTCGCCGGCACCGAAGGCATAGATGCGGGAGTGCTCTAGGAACCGGCCGACGACGCTGCGCACCCGGATGTTCTCCGACAGGCCAGCTACCCCGGGGCGAAGCGAGCAGATGCCGCGTATCCACAGGTCGATCGGCACTCCCCGCATCGAAGCGCGGTAGAGCGAGTCGATGATCGCCTCGTCGATGATCGCGTTGCACTTCATCGCGATCTTGGCCGGCCTGCCTTCCCTGGCCAGCAGCGCCTGCTCTTCTATCTGCCTGATCAGGCCCGACCTGAGCCCTTCAGGCGCGACCGTGATCCGCCGGTACTTGTCGTGGCGGCTGTAGCCGGTGAGGTGGTTGAACAGGTCGGTGATGTCCTCGCCGACCTCACGGCTCGAGGTCAGCAGGCCGTAGTCCTCATAAAGCCTGGCGGTCTTGGGGTGGTAGTTCCCCGTGCCGATGTGGCAGAACCGGCGCAGCGAGCCGTCGGACTCCTCCCGGACGACGAGGACCATCTTGCAGTGCGTCTTGAGCCCGACGAATCCGAAGACGACGTGGCAGCCGGCTTGCTCGAGCTTGCGCACCCAGCCGATATTGGCTTCCTCGTCGCCGCGGGCCTTGATCTCGACCACGACCACCACCTGCTTGCCGGCCTCGGCCGCGTCGATCAGCGCGTCCACGATCTCCGAGTCGCCGCTGGTCCGGTACAGCGTGTGCTTGATCGCCAGCACCCTCGGATCGGCCGCCGCCGAGGTGACGAGCCGCTGCACGCTCGCGGCGAACGAGTCATACGGCAGGTGCACGAGCACGTCCCGCTCGGACAAGGTGGAGAAGACGCTGCGGTCCTGCGGCAGTGCTCCCTCGGCCGGGACGAATGCCGGGTACTTCAGGCTGCGGATGTTGAGATCGGCGATCCCTGACAAACTGGTCAGGTCGAGCGGGCCGGGCAGCCGGTAGACCGCGCGCTCATCCACCCCGAGCTCGCTGACGAGCTTGTCGAGCACGTAGTTGGAGATTGACTCCTCGACCTCGAGCCTGACCGCCTGGCCGAACTTGGTGCGCATCAGCTCCCGCTCAAGCGACTGAAGCAGGTTCTCGGTGACGTCCTCGTCAATCTCCAGGTCACGGATCCTGGTTACCCGGAAAGCGTGGTGCTCGAGCACCTCGAGCCCGGTGAACAGCTCATCCAGGTGGGCGGCGATAACGTCCTCAAGCGGCACGAACCGCTTCGGTGACACGGTAAGGAAGCGCGGCAGCACCGGCTCGGTCGGGACCTTGACCCTGGCGAACAACGTCAGCCCTGACTTAGGGTCAGCGACCATCACGGCCAGGCTGAGCGACAGGCCGGAGATGAAAGGGAACGGGTGGGCCGGGTCGACCGCCAGCGGAGTCAGGACCGGGTAGATCCGCTCCCTGAACAGGCGCTGCATGCGGGCCTGCTCGTCGGGCAGCAGCTCTTTCCAGCGCAGGATCTCGATGCCCGCATCGGCCAGCGCGGGCACCAGGGCATCGCTATAGCACAGCGCGTGCCTGGCCGCGAGGTCACGGGCCATGTCCAGGGTGTTCTCCAGGATCTGGTCCGGAGTCTGGCCAGTCATGTTCTCCACCGGCAGGCCGGTCACCATGCGCCTGATCCGGCCGGCCACCCGCACCATGAAGAACTCGTCGAGCGCGCTTGCGAAGATCGACTCGAACCTGACCCGCTCGAGCAAGGGAACGAGCGGATCCTCGGCCAGCTCGAGCACCCGCTGGGCAAAGCGCAGCCAGCTCTCCTCCCGGTCCAGGTACCGGTGCGCCGGCAGGGCGGCGGCCAGTTCGGCCCGCTCCGACTCGCTCACGGCGTCCTCCCCCATGCCGGAGAGCGCCGCCGTAGCGGCATCAGCGCCTTCAGGCACCCGCAGAGCCTCATGCCGCCCTTCCGTCGTCGCGCTGACCTCAGTAGGGTGCTGCCCGAACTCCTGTCCCGCCGTCATGTTGCTATCCTCCCCAAGCCGGCTCTGATCCAATACCCCGGCATAGTGGCTGAACGGAGAACATCCGATGCGGATCGGAATTTCCCTACCAGAACCTGAGGGAGCGCAAGCTCTCGACCTCCTGCACGATCACCTGGCGGCGGTCGCCGACGACGGTTTCGCGTCGGTCTGGATGGCCAACATCTTCGGCCTCGACGCGCTGACCGCCCTGGCCGTGGCTGGTCAGGGCATCGGTGACATCGAGATCGGCCCCGCCGTCGTCCCGACGTATCCCAGGCACGCGGCCGCGCTCGCCCAGCAGGCGCTGACGACCGACCTGGCCCTGCACGGGCACCTGACGCTCGGCATCGGGCTGTCCCACAAGATCGTCATCGAGGATATTTACGGCTACGACTTCGGCGCGCCCGCCGGGCACATGAGCGAGTACCTGTCGATCCTGCTGCCGCTGCTGAACGGCGAACAGGCTGCCTTCACTGGCAAGACCATGCGAGCGGCGATCGGGCTGTCGACGCCGCGAGCCCGCCCTGACCGCCAGGTTCCCGTGCTGCTGGCGGCGATGGGCCCGCAGATGCTCAAGCTGGCCGCCCAGCGCACGGACGGCACGATCTTGTGGATGACGGGACCCGCCACGGTCCGCTACTACATCGTCCCGACGCTCAACGCGGCCGCGGAAGCGGTTGGGAAGCCGGCTCCACGGGTGGTATGCATGCTGCCCGTATGCGTCACCGACGACGCCGATGCCGCCAGGCAGCGGGCCGGCCAGGTGTTCGAGATCTACGGCCACCTGCCGTCCTACCGCGCGATGCTGGACCGCGAGGGCGCCGCCGGGCCCGGTGACGTCGCGATCGTCGGCGACGAGGACACCGTCGCCGAGCAAATCTCGGCGCTCGCCGGCGACGGCGTCACCGACTTCGTGGCCGGCGAGTTCGCGACCGGAAGCGATCGTCAGCGAACGCGGGCGCTGCTTAAGCACCTGATCGCGGTTCACTAGCGTCTCGCGCGGAACTCCTCGCTAAGTGTTCGGCGACCGATTCCGGCGCCCTCTGCGGCGGATCCTGGCCCGCGCGGACTCAGCTACGCGAGGAAGGCGTGATCGTGACCTACCACGGCAAAGGTAGTTACAAGGCCTAGATGGTGCTGAGAACCGCATAGTTGACGGTGGTTCTGGATCGGCCGTCCCGCTCCTGCGGTTCCCCGTTCGCGCCCAGCCCCGTCGATGGCCCATCGCAGGTGCTTGGCGAGCCGCGACCAACCCCGTCGATGGCCCATCGCAGGTGCTATAGGCCCGTCGATGGCCCATCGCAGGGGTCCGAAACCCTGGTCCAGGCCCGTCGATGGCCCATCGCAGGGCCTGGCGAGCCACATCTAGCCCCACGACGGCATCACGCCGGGCCCGCCCGGCCCCGTCCGACGCGACGCGGGCCCCCGGCGCAACTCGTCGACGGCACGAGGACCACGCTCGCGTCAGCGAGATGCGCCGGGCGGGCGTTACTGGTCGGTTAGGCCGCAGGCGGCGTGGATGTCGGAGCGGCTGGCGAGCTTGACGCGGGCGCCGCGGCCGAGGGAGGCGGCTAGTTCCTTCTCGGCGGTCTCGATCTTGAGCCAGTCCGCGTAGCTGACCGGCCTGATGCCGCGCTCGGCGAGCAGCGCGGCGAATCCCGAGGACCAGGGCTGGTCGGGGTCGGTCCCGGCCTGGTCGGGCCCGGTGCCGGGACCGGCCTCGGGGAGCCTGAGCAGCCCGGCCCTGGGCAGCTGGACGTCGCCGGGGCCAGGTCCGCCGGCCAGGTCGGCGAGCAGGGCGCGGACGGTCTGGGCCGCGTCGGACTTGTTGGTGCCGATCACGCCGGTCGGGCCGCGCTTGAGCCAGCCTGCGACGTACTCCCCTGGCAGCGGCTCGCCGTCGGGGCCGAGCACGCGGCCCTCGGCGTTCGGCACGGTGCAGGAGCGGTCGTCGAAGGGCACGCCAGGCAGCGGCACGCTTTGGTACCCCACGCTGCGCAGCACCAGCTGGACGCCGAGGGTCTCGAACTCGCCGGTCCCTGTGAGCCGGCCGTCGGCCCCCAGCCTGGTCCGCTCCAGGCGCAAGCCGTCGACCCGGTCCGTCCCCGTGATCTCGACCGGGCTCAGCCAGAACCTGATCGTCAGCCTGCGGCCATGACCGGCCGGGGCGCGCGACGCCCAGTCACTGATGACCGTGTAGTTGCCGCGCACGTGCCGGTCCGAGGTCGCCAGCTTCGCGCTCTCGCCGCTGGCGTCGAACGCGTCGAGGTCGTGCTCGCCGTCGCCGACGACCACGTCGACCCCGGTCAGCTCGCCGAGCTCGCGCAGCTCCTTGGTGGTGAACTTGGCCTGCGCCGGGCCCCGGCGGCCGATCATGTGAACCTCGCGCACCTTGCTGGCGTGCAGCGCGTCGAGCACGGGCTGGCTGACATCGGTCTCGTGCAAGTCGGCCGGGTCGCGGATCAAGATCCGCGCGACGTCGACCGCCACGTTGCCGACGCCGATCACGGCCACCGACTCGGCGTCGAGCGTGAACCGGTCAGGGTCCATGTCGGGATGCCCGCAGTACCAGTTCACGAAGTCGGTCGCCGCGTAGCTGCCCGGCAGGTCCTCGCCAGGGATGCCCAGGCGCCGGTCCCGCATGGCGCCGGTCGCGTAGACGATCGCGTCGTAACTGGCCAGCAGGTCGTCCCGGCTGACCTCGTCGCCGAGGTGCACGGCACCGACGAAGCGGACCCCGTCGTGCTCGAGCACCCCGCGCAGGTACTCGGCGATCGACTTGATCGACTTGTGGTCCGGGGCCACGCCGTACCTCACCAGACCGTAGGGGGTGGGCAGGCGGTCGATGACGTCGACGTGCACGGCGACCGGCGGATCGACCGCCGCCCCCTGCTTGATCAGCGCCTCGGCGGTGTAAAGGCCCGCCGGGCCCGACCCGACCACGGCCACGGTGAGGGTGTTCATACCACGCGATTCTGCCAGGCTCGCCGCGTGACGGTCACGTCACGCAGAACTCGTTGCCCTCGGGATCGGCCATGGTGACCCAGGTGTGCGGGCCCTGCGCGGCCGTGTGCAGGTAGACGGCGCCTCGCTCGGTCAGCGCCTTGACCGCGGACTCCACATTCTCTGGCCCTACCCCCACGTCGAAGTGCAGCCGGTTCTTCACCGACTTGGATTCGGGCACGACCTGGAACAGCACCCGCGGATGCGGACCGCGGCTCTCGACCTCGCCAGGGAACTTGATCGCCGCACCGCTACTCCAGACCAGCGCGCCGCGATGAGTGATGGTGTCGTCATCGGTCGCGTGGCCCTCGGCGATCATGCGCCTGATGAACGCCTCGTCCTGCGGCTCGACGACCCAGCCGAGCGTCTCCGCCCACCAGTCGGCCAGCTCGTGCGGGCGCTCGCAGTCGATCGCGACCTGGAACTCATAGGCCATCGGGACCGGCCTCCTTCGCCCGATAGAGATCGCGCAGCAGCGCGATCTCGGCGCCGTGATGGATCACTTCTCTGTTGATGTGCAGGACAAGCTCAGACAGCGGGGACTCCGAGTAAGGTCCTTCGGCCGGCCCGCACGGCCTCGCCAGCCCGTCCGCGCCGAGCCCGCGCACGCCCTTGATCCAGTGGGCGTAGCCCTCGTCGAGCTGGGCCAGCGCCTCCGCCGCCGTCCCGGCGTAGTCGAAGCTCTCCCAGTCCATGGCCGGACCGCCGAAATGGGACGCGCTCCGCATGCCGAGGCAGCCCACGATCACGTGCGCGAGCCGCCAGGCAATGGTGGTCACGGGCGGGACCTCGGGCTCGGGGTAGTAGTACTCGAGCACGAAGTCGGCGGAGCCGAGGATGTCCTCGGCCTTGACCCCGGTGACCTCGCTGCGCGGGCGGACGCTCCAGCAGCCGGGGACGGGCTCCCAGAAGTACTCATCATCGGCCAGACCGGAAAGGCGCGGCCGGAACTGGTTCTGCCAGTGCCAGTCGAGCTGCTCAGCCAGCTCGGCGGTCCAGTCGACGGGCTTGTAGTTGGTGTCCATGGCGTCACGGTAGTAGCAATTGAGGACAGTATCGGTCCTCGATAGCTGCCAGAATCTGAGTGTGCTTGACACGTCGGCGCGGCTGCTGCGGCTGCTGTCGCTGCTCCAGGCCCGGCCCGAGTGGCCGGGGGCCGAGCTGGCACGCCGGCTCAACGTGACGCCGCGGACGCTGCGGCGCGATGTGCAGCGGCTACGCGACCTCGACTACCCGGTGCACTCGGTGCCTGGCGTGGCGGGCGGCTACCGGCTCGGGTCGGGGGCGGCCCTGCCGCCGTTGCAGCTTGACGACGACGAGGCGATCGCCGTGGTGGTCGGGCTACGCGGGGCCGCGGGGTACTCGGTCACCGGGCTGGCGCAGGCATCGGTCAGCGCCCTGGCCAAGCTGGACCAGGTGCTGCCGGCCAGGCTCAGGCAGCGCACGGCCGCCTTGCAGCAGACGACCATGGCGCTGGCCGGGCCAGGCTCGGCGATCGACCCAGGGCTGCTCACGCTGCTCGCCTCGGCCTGCCGTGGCCGCCAGCGGCTTGC
>DATKFV010000069.1:0-5701 GCA_035511035.1 Streptosporangiaceae bacterium | reverse complement strand
GATGCTGCGGCGGCTGAGCCCGGGCAGGGCGCCGTTGCCCGCGATGTCCGCGGCGGGCGACGTCGGGCCGCCTTCGGCCGCGGGTGTGGCGGAGGCCATCAGTGGTTGTCCTTCCCCGTGAGGTGAGATACGTACGAGCGTTCGGGCAGCCCGTCGGCGAGCGCCTGGAACGCTTGGTCAATTAGTTGCCCGAGCGGTACCGTGCCGCCCGAGCCGGCCCAGAAGGAGATGCTGGCCCGGAATACGCCGGCCGCGGTGGCGGCCAGCAGGCTCGGATAGGGATCCCGCTCCGGATCGGTGCCGAGCCGCTCGGCGAGTCCCTCGGTGATGGCCCGCTCGACCATCGCCATCTGCGCCGCGCGGGCCGCGCGCAGCTGCGGATCGGTGGCTGCGCCTTTCATCCGGCGCAGCCAGTCGGCCGGGTCGCCGCCGAGCTCGCTGAGCTCGTCCGCCACCGTCTGGGCGTCGCTGACCATGACCAGGCGCAGCGCCGTCAGGGCGGGCTCGCCCGGCGCCAGGTGCGCGACGCGCTCGCGCAGCTCCGTGATCCGGTCCTGATCCGCGCCGAACAGCGCGGCTTCCTTGGTCGGGAAGTAGTTGAAGAACGTGCGCGGCGACACTTCAGCCGCCTCGGCGATGTCTTCCACAGTGACGTGCGAGTAGCCGCGCTCGGCTACCAGGGCCAGCGCCACCCGGCGCAGCGACCGGCGGGTGGCCAGCTTCTTGCGCTCACGCAGCGAGGCGCGCACCTCCCCGCCGACGTCCGTGCTATCCAGTGTCATCATGCGCTCTCTGCAACTTTGCGTGCAATGTAAATTTGCATCCCCAAGAACTTTACAGGGTGTGCAACCCGGATGGGTAGACGGATGTTCCCGGTTCGGCGGAGAATTTGACCTCGCCCTTGGGGCAGGCTGCAGGCTGGGCTCACCGGGCACCCGCCCGGCATGAGGAGGCCGTCGGTGGAGCTGATGACCAGCGGGGAGTTCGCCCGCGCGTCAGGGCTGTCGCGCAAGGCGCTTCGCCTGTACGACGAGCTCGGGCTGCTGCATCCCGCCCAGGTGACACCGGCGAACCAGTACCGGCTCTACGCGCCGGCTCAGCTTGAGCAGGCCAGGCTGGTGGCGTGGCTGCGCCGCCTCGGCATGCCGCTGGCCATGATCCGTTCGGTGACTCACCTGCCGTCGGCGCAGGCGGCCAAGGAACTGGCCGCGTACTGGGCGCAGATCGAGGCGGAAACCGTCGCGCGCCGGGAACTGGCCACATTCCTCATCGGCTATCTGTCAGGGAAGGGCGCTGCCATGGAAGACAATCAGGGGACGCTCGCCGTCCGCGGCGCGATGCAGTCCGTCATCGGCCTGGTCAGGGACGACAACGAGGACGCCGCCTACGCCGGGACTCGGTTGCTCGCGGTGGCCGACGGGATGGGCGGTCACGCGGCCGGCGAGGTCGCCAGCGCGGCGGTCATCGAGGCGCTGCGGCCGCTCGACACCCAGGTGCCCGACCGTGAGTTGCTGAACGCGCTCGATCATGCCGTGCGCCGGGCGAACAGTGCGCTGCGCGACATCGTCCAGGCCAATCCCGCGCTCAGTGGCATGGGCACCACCCTGACCGCCCTGCTGTGGTCAGGCTCGCAGCTGGGACTGGTGCACATCGGCGACTCGCGGGCCTACCTGGTCCGCGACGGCGAGGTGTTCCAGATCACCCAGGACCACACGATCGTGCAGTCGCTGCTTGACGAAGGCAAGATCACCGCGGCGGAGGTCGCCTCGCACCCGCAGCGGATGCTGCTGCTGAAGGCAATGACCGGCGACCGCGACTGCGAACCCGATCTGCAGCTCCGCCAGACCCAGTCAGGCGACCGCTACCTACTCTGCTCCGACGGCCTGCACGTGGTCGTAGCCGCCGACGCGATCACCCGGGTGCTGCTGACCGTCAGCGACCCGGATCAGGCCGCCAGGGACCTCGTCGCGCTGGCCATGGACGGCGGCGCCCCCGACAACATCACCTGCATCGTGGCCGATGTGGTCGCCTAGGCGGCACTCGGCCCATTGCCGCGAGGAGGGGGACCCGTGCCACGGTCTGAGGAAGAAGAGCTCACCCGGCTGCTGGCCGAGCAGTCCGCCTACTACCGCACCCTGGGCGCGGATTATCTGCACCAAGGCCTCGATCTCCCGGGCGGCGACGAGCTGGCCGAAGCGCTAGAGGCGTTCCGGCCGGCCGGAAGCGTGCTCGAACTCGCCTGCGGCCCCGGCGTGTGGACCGGCCAGCTTCTCCGCCACGCATCGGACGTCACCGCGGTGGACGGCTCGCCGGAAATGCTCGCCATCGCGGCGGCCCGGCTCGGCGCCGGCCAGCTGCGCCTGGTCCAGGCTGACCTGTTCGGCTGGGTCCCGGACCGCCGCTATGACGTGGTGTTCTTCGGCTTCTGGCTCTCGCACGTGCCGCTGGAGCGTTTTGCGTCTTTCTGGTCACTGGTGGCTGACTGCCTGAAGGACGGCGGTCGCGTGTTCTTCGCCGACGATGCCTACCGCACTCCCGATGAACTAATCGAAGGCCCATCGTCGTCGACCATTCGCCGCCGGCTCGACGACGGCACGCCCTATCGGATCGTGAAAGTCCCGCACCACCCGGCGGAACTGGAAAGGCGTCTTCAGCGTCTCGGCTGGAGTATCAAGGTCACCGCGACCGCCGGGCCTTTCTACTGGGGTGCGGGAAGCCGAAGCTGATCGCCGCCGACGTCGTGCTCATAGACCGTACCGGCGGTGGCCGTGTTGGGCCGGTCCGGTTCCGTCATCCTCGCCCGCCGTAGCGCTGCCGGTAGGGACGGCGACAGCAACGCCAGCGCCTGGCAGGAATGCGATACGCCCTGGCGGTCATCAAAGGCGCCGACCCGCTCCGCGCCCAGCTTCGCGACCATGAGGCCGCCGATATCCTCTGGGCCGTGGCCGGCCCGGACATGCACCGGCTGCTCGTCGATCAGCGGCACTGGACGGCTGACAGGTACCGCCGCTGGCTCGCCGACGCGATCGACCGACTTCTGTTCGACTAGCCGATACCATCCAGCCATTTCTGCTCGGCTAGTAACGTGACCACTACGGATACGTGAGCATCTTCTACAGTCAGGTAGGCCCGACCAGATCCGCGACTTCAGGAGTGACCATGACTGAGTCTTCGACCAAGGGCATCAAGACCGTGCTGCATCAGGTGTCCGACCTGACGGCGGCCAAGGCGGTGGCCACGTTCACCGACCCAGATGGCAACGTCCTCGGGCTGCTGCAGGACAGCTGAGCCGCCAGGCCCGTTCGGCTGACGCTGGCCACCCCCGTAAGGTGCCTATGAATCGAGGGCGCCTGACGGTGGGAGACGATGACCATGGCTACCAGGCAGGACAAGCAGCCGCCTGCGGCGGACCGCCACGACCTGATCCGCGTCCACGGCGCGCGCGTGAACAACCTCAAGGACATCAACGTCGAGATCCCGAAGCGCCAGCTGACTGTGTTCACTGGTGTCTCCGGCTCGGGCAAGAGCTCGCTGGTGTTCGGCACGATCGCCGCGGAGTCGCAGCGGCTGATCAACGAGACCTACAGCGCCTTCGTGCAGGGCTTCATGCCCACGCTGGCCCGGCCTGAGGTCGACGTGCTTGAAGGGCTGACGACCGCGATCCTGGTCGACCAGCAGCGGATCGGCGCCGACCCCCGTTCTACCGTCGGCACCGCCACCGACGCTAACGCGATGCTGCGCATCTTGTTCAGCCGGCTCGGCAAGCCGCACATCGGCTCGCCTCAGGCGTTCTCCTTCAACGTCGCCTCGATCAGCGGAGCGGGCGCGGTCACCATGCAGCGGGCCGGGCAGAAGGTGAAGGAACGCCGCAGCTTCAGCATCACCGGCGGCATGTGCCCGCGCTGCGAGGGCCGGGGCACGGTCTCCGACATCGACCTCACCCAGCTCTACGACGACTCCAAGTCACTCGCCGAGGGCGCGATCATCATCCCCGGCTACACCGTGGACAACTTCTTTGCCGTCAAGCCGTACCTCGAGTCGGGCATCCTCGACCCGGACAAGCCGATCCGCAAGTACACCAAGAAGGAGCTGCAGGACTTCCTGCACCACGAGCCGCAACGGGTGAAGATCAGCGGGGTCAACGTCACCTACGAGGGGCTTATCCCCAAGATCCGGAGCAGGATGCTCTCCAAGGACACCGAATCCCTGCAGCCGCACATCCGCGCGTTCGTGGAACGGGCGGTCACCTTCGCCACCTGTCCTGAGTGCGGCGGCACCCGGCTGAGCGAGCAGGCCCGGTCGTCGCGGATCGGCAAGGTCAGCATCGCCGATGCGTGCGCGATGCAGGTCAGCGACTTGTCCGACTGGGTCCGTGGCCTCGACGAGCCGTCAGTGGCGCCGCTGCTTACAGCGCTACAGCAGATTCTTGACTCGTTCGCGGAGATCGGGCTCGGCTACCTCTCACTCGACCGGCCGTCGGGCACGCTGTCGGGCGGCGAGGCCCAGCGCATCAAGATGATCCGTCACCTCGGCTCCTCGCTCACCGACGTCACCTACGTCTTCGACGAGCCGACGATCGGCCTGCACCCCCACGACATCCAGCGGATGAACGACCTGCTGCTGCAGCTGCGGGACAAGGGCAACACGGTGCTCGTCGTGGAGCACAAGCCGGAGATGATCGCGATCGCCGATCACGTCGTCGACCTCGGCCCCGGCGCCGGCGCGGACGGCGGCACCGTCTGCTTCGAGGGCACCGTCGGGGAGCTGCGCACCAGCGGCACGATCACCGGCCGGCATTTCGAGGACCGGGCCGCCGTCAAGGAGAAGGTCCGGACGCGCGTCGGCACGCTGGAGATCCGCGGCGCGACGACGAACAACCTGCGCGACGTCGACGTCGACATCCCGACCGGGGTCCTTGCCGTCATCACCGGCGTGGCCGGCTCAGGCAAGAGCTCGCTCGTGCACGGGTCGATCCCGGCCGGCGCGGACGTGGTGTCGGTCGACCAGGGCGCCATCCGCGGCTCGCGACGGAGCAACCCGGCGACGTACTCCGGGCTGCTCGACCCGATCCGCAAGGCCTTCGCCAAGGCCAACGACGTCAAGCCCGCGCTGTTCAGCTTCAACTCCGAGGGCGCCTGCCCCGCCTGCCAGGGGACCGGCGTCATCTACACCGACCTGGCGATGATGGCCGGCGTCGCCACCACCTGCGAGGTGTGCGACGGGAAGCGGTTCGAGGCATCGGTGCTCGACTACCACCTCGGCGGCCGCGACATCAGCGAGGTCCTCGCGATGTCGGTGACCCAGGCGCGGGAGTTCTTCGGCGCCGGCGAGGCGCACACGCCGGCCGCGCACGCCATCCTCGGCCGGCTCGCCGACGTCGGGCTCGGCTACCTCACCATCGGCCAGCCGCTCACCACGCTGTCCGGCGGCGAGCGGCAGCGGCTCAAGCTGGCCACCCACATGTCCGACAAGGGCGGCGTCTACGTCCTGGACGAGCCGACCGCAGGCCTGCACCTCGCCGACGTCGAGCAGCTGCTCGAACTGCTCGACCGGCTGGTCGACTCGGGTAAGTCGGTGATCGTCATCGAGCATCACCAGGCGGTCATGGCGCACGCCGACTGGATCATCGACCTCGGCCCCGGCGCCGGCCACGATGGCGGCCGGATCGTCTTCGAGGGCACCCCGGCTGACATCATCGCCG
>DATKFV010000068.1:0-10245 GCA_035511035.1 Streptosporangiaceae bacterium | reverse complement strand
CGCGGGCTGACCTTCTTGTTCGCCTGGCCCTTGGTCACGTTGATGTACATCGGCAGGTTCGAGCCGTCGACCATGCTGACGTCGTAGAAGTCCAGGTTGTCCCAGGCGTCGAGGTCGTACTCGGCCAGCGTGGCCGGGATCGCGCCGTCGCCGGCGCACTGGAACTCACCGCCGCAGTCACCGGTCTGGCAATGACCGCGGCCGTCGTGGAACTTGCAGCCGGTCCGGCCCCAGAACCGGCCGTTCCAGTGGTTCGGCACGGTGATGGTGAGGCTCTGCCCTGGCTTCAGCACCCAGCCGGTCGTGTGCAACGGGTACGCCGGGTTCTGGGCGGCGGCGACCCAGATCGTCTGGTGCACCCGGTTCACGAACGTGAACTCGCGGGCACCGGCCGCCTGCGGCGTCGCCGTGGCCGGCCGGGCCGACCGGGTCGGCTTGGCCGCCTCGTGGTGCGCCGCTGCCCTGCTGCTGGGGGCCGCTGCTGCCCACGGCGAAGCCGTGATGACGCCAACGGCGACCGCCGTGGCCGCGACGGCAGTGAGAAGCCTCGGGTGCCCGAGCCTGAGAAGCCTGAGCTGGGCGTGTACGCGCACGAAGTGTCCGGCCACCGGTGCACCGTATCGTGAAATGCAGTCACCTTTCGGACGATCCCGCCGATCGGGGAAGCCAACACCGGCATGATGCGTATTAGCGGCTGAGCCAAAAACGGCGCGGCCAATGCGGCCAGGCCAATGACGTGAGGTGAGATCGAGATGCTCAGGCGATCCAGGCTAGCCATTGCGACGACCATGGCGACCTGCGCGGCGCTCGTCCTGGCCGGCGGGCCAGCGGCCGACGCAGGGACGCGTCCCGCTGCGGGGGCTCGGCCTGCCGCTGCCGCCAACGCGAAGAAGGGCGTCGGCGCCTGGGCCTTCGACAGTGTCGGCCGCGCCCTGACCAAGTCCGGTGCGTCCTGGTACTACACCTGGGGAGTCGATCACCCGGGCATCACCACCCCGAAGCACGTGTCGTTCGTGCCGATGATCTGGGGCGCGGGCAGCGCGACGCCCGCGAACCTGCGCGAGGTCAGCCGCGAGGGTCACTACCTGCTCGGCTTCAACGAGCCCGACAACCCCGGCCAGTCCAACATGAGCGTGGCCCAGGCCCTCAGCCTGTGGCCGAAGCTCATGGCCACCAAGATGCGCCTCGGCAGCCCGGCGGTCGCGGCCGGGGCCGCCACGCCCGGCGGCTGGCTCGACCAGTTCATGAGCGGCGTCCGCGCGCGCCATTACCGGGTCAACTTCATCACCTTGCACTGGTACGGCGCCGACTTCGCGACGCACGCCGCCGTCCAGCAGCTCAAGTCGTACGTGCAGGCCACGCACGCCCGGTACAAGCTGCCGATCTGGCTGACCGAGTTCGCGCTGATCAACTTTGCTTCCGGGGGCAGCTTCCCGACCCCGAAGCAGCAGGCCGCGTTCCTCACCGCCGCGACCTCGATGCTCCAGCACCTGTCCTACGTCCAGCGGTACGCCTGGTTCGCGCTGCCAGCGACGTCCGGAGCCTCAGGAGATGGATCGGCCGGGCTGTTCCGTCCTGGAGCCGTCCCGACCACGGCGGGCCGGGCCTTCGAGGCAGTCGACGCCAGGCGCTAGCGGAAACGAGTTAAGGGGGGTCTCATGTCAGTCAGTTTCTTTACGCCGAGCCATGCGCGCCGTTGCCTGGTCGCGCTGGCGCTCGTGCTCGGCTCGGGCGTCGCTGCCATCAGTACCGGGCCGTCCGCCAGGGCCGACGCCGGGCTGGTCGGGGCGGTCCGGCCGGACCTGGCGGCGCGGGCTCAGGTGGCTCAGCTCAGCTACGTCGCCCTGGGCGACTCGTACTCCTCCGGCGAGGGAAACCCGCCGTTCGAGGCGGGCACTAACGACAAGAAGACCGGCGACACATGTCATCGCAGCCGCAAGGCCTGGCCCTACGTGGTCGCGGCGGCCGATCCAGCGCTCAGGTCACCGGTCCTCCTCGCCTGCTCGGGCGCGACGACCGCCGACATTACTTCCGACCGGTTCAAGACCGAACCTGCTCAGGTCAACCGGCTGGAGGCGCTGCACCTGCAGCCTGCCGTCATCACCGTCACCATGAGCGGCGACGATGTCCACTTCGCTAACGTGCTCAAGAACTGCGCGCTGCACGACTGCGAGAAGGACGGCGTCCTGCCCGCCGCGATCAGGGCCATTCGCGAGCACCTGGGCTCGAAGATCGTCAGCGCGCTGCGAGCCATCAAGAAGGCCGCGCCCGGCGCCGAGGTCATCCTCGTCGGCTACCCGAACATCATGAACCCGAACGCCACCGACGCGCTGCACCACTGCGGGCTCTGGCTGGACCGCGACGAGGTCGCGCCGCTCGTCACCGCGGGCGAGGACCTGAACTCGGTCGAGCAGGCGGCGGCGAAGACCGCGGGGACGGGATGGGTGTCGGTGCTCAACGTGCTCAAGGGCCACGAGCTGTGCACGGCGAAGTCCTGGATCAGGTCGCTGACGGTCGGCGGCAGCCAGAACCGCGGCCACCCGCTCGTCCCCGGCCAGGACGCCATCGCGGCGGCGGTGACCGCCTACCTCGCCCACCCGCACTGGTCAGGGCCCCGGCTGCTGGACGGCTCGGACGGCCTGGCGGCGGTGTCGTGCCCGACCGCGAGCTTCTGCCTGGCGGGGGACTCCGACGGCGAGGTGTACACCTACTCGGCCGGATCGTGGTCGGGTGCCCATCAGCTCGGCAATGACGGCCTGACCGGCATCTCGTGCGCCAGCACCCAGTTCTGTGTCGCCACCAGCGGTGGCGCCACCGCCTACGTCCGGGGGAACGACGGGCACTGGTCGGCTCACCAACTCGTCGGCTCCGATGGTTCGCCGGCTAACCTGACCGCCGTGTCGTGCCCGGTCGACGGCTACTGCGTGGCCACCGGGGACGAGGACACCTACACCTACTCCGGCGGTAAGTGGGCCAGGGGCGTCCAGGTCCAGGACGACAACGACTTCACCGCGATCTCATGCCCGACGACCAGCCGCTGCGTCGCCGTCGACTCCGGTGGCAATGCCTACACCTATTCCGGCAAGACCTGGTCGCCTGCCCGTCCGCTCGCTGACGGCACCCTCACCGGGGTGTCCTGCCGGGGCACCAGCTTCTGCGTCGCCACCAACTCGGGCACGGTCGCTTATGTCGAGACGAACGGCCAGTGGTCAGCCAAGACGCTGGTCGCGTCCGACGGCGACACCGCCAACCTGACCGCCGTGTCCTGCCCGCAAGCTGGCTACTGCATCGCCACCGGCGACTGGAACAGCTACACCTACTCGGCCGGGAGCTGGGCCAGGGGCGTCCTAGTCCAGAACACCAACACGTTCACCTCGATCTCGTGTGCCTCGCCCGCCTTCTGCCTGGCCGTCGACTCGGCCGGGAACGTCTTCACCTACCGCTCAGCCGCCTAGCGCCGCCCGAACCGACGCCGTCGGCAGCGGGCAGTCCCCGCAGGTACCGCCCCCGTCGACGCGGTAGTACAGGCAGCAGCTCCGGCGGACGAACGCCGGCTCGCCGCCGGTGATCACGCCGGCGCCTGCGACCCGGGGGTCGGCGAGTGCGATGCTGGCCAGCGCCCGCCAGCCTGGCTGGAGCCGTCGGCCCGGCTGGAGCCGAGCCTCGGGCGGGTGCTTGAGCACCTGGTCGAGCAGGCGCAGCGCGCCGACGAGGGCCGAGGCGGCATTGTCACGGAGCAGGCTGGCCGGTAGCCTGACCCGCGCCCGGAGCGCGGCGCTCAGCGGTCCTAGGTGCTCATCGAAGCTCTGCCGCACGATCACGCCGAGCAGCGCGCCGGCCGGCCCTTCGATCCCGCCCCGGCCGGGAGCACGAAGGCCCAGCTCGATCAGCTGGGTACCTGGCTGGCGCCAGCGCAAGTCCTCGCCCGGCAGGGCGGGCACGCAGCCGTGGGTAGCCAGGCAGCCGAGTTGCGGTGACAGCAGGCGGGCGGCGTACCCCTGGAACAGCAGCGATGCCGCGACCCTGCGCTCGCAGCCGCCGAGCGAACGCCGGGCCGACTCGACGAGATCATCGAGCGGGCCCGGACCTGGGCCCGGTGCGTACAGCGCGGTCGCCGGCCGCCAGCCGGCCGCGCCGGCCACCGGGCCGCCAAACCCGAAGAACAGCCCGAGTTCGCCCGCGGCGGCGATGGCGGCGCTAACTCGTGCCTCGGGGGCGGGCCGCAGCTGACTGGTCATGACTCGGCCAGCCTAGGCGGTTGAACCCGGCGACTCGGGTACTCGCCGCCCTCCGCCTAAGCGCTCGCCGCTCCCTCCCAGCGCCCCGGCGCTCCCTCCCGGCGCCCCGGCGCCCCCTCCCGGCGCCCCCTCCGCCCCGGCCCCTTCCCAGCGCCCCGCGGCCCCGCCGCGCCCGGTTCGAACCGCAACGTAGTCCCGCCGTTGTCGTCTCAACGACAGCTCCGGGACTACGTTGCGGTTGGGGTTAGGTGGTGAAGGCCAGGGATGAGGCGTGGAGGGACCAGGTGACGGGGATGGGGTCGGTGAGCTCGCCGGCAGGGTCGGCGGAGGGCGGGTTCGAGCGGGTGGCGCGGTTGGTCGAGGCGCGCGGCGCGGCCGCGCAGGTGTGCGTGATCTCCGGCGGCGAGATCGTGTTCGACCGCGCGTTCGGCTGCGCGGGTGACTCGCTGTTCTGGCTGTTCTCGGCCAGCAAGCCGCTGGTCGCGCTGGCGGTGCACCTGCTCGCCGAGCGGGGCGAGCTCTCGCTGGACGACGCCGTGGCGACCTACTGGCCGCAGTTCGGTCGCAGCGGCAAGCAGGCGATCACGATCCGGCAGGTGCTCCAGCACCGGGGCGGGCTGCCGGTCGCCAGGAGCATGGCGGCCGACGCGCTCGCGATGGCCGACTGGGGCGCCTCGGTTCGGGCGATCGAGCGGGCCGCGCCGAAGCTGCCGCCGGGAAGCGGGCCCGCTTATCACATCCTGAGCTTTGGCTTCATCCTCGGCGAGCTGGTCCAGCGGGTCAGCGGGGTCAGCCTGGCCGACTTCGTGCAGGCCGAGTTCCTCGGTCCGCTGCGGCTGCGCGACAGTTACCTGGGACTGCCGGACGAGCAGTGGCACCGGCACGTGCCGGTGCAGGGCACCGACCCCGCTCGCGTGGTCTCCGCGCTCGTGGTGAACCGGCCAGGCACCCGCCGGGCGGTGATCCCGGCGGCCGGGCTGTCGACCACGGCCCGCGACCTCGCCAGGCTCTACCTCGCGCTGCTGAACGGCGGCGAGCTCGACGGCGTCCGGGTGCTCAAGCCGGAGACGATCGCGGTGGCGACGACCCCGTCCACCAACGGCGAGCTTGACCAGTTCCTGCACCTGCCGGTGCGGTGGGCGGCCGGATTCCAGCTCGGCGGCGAGCGGGACGGCCTCGGCGGATCTGGCGCCATGGGCAAGCTGGTCAGCAGGCGGGCGTTCGGCCACAACGGCAGCTACGCCTGCATCGGCTGGGCCGATCCGAGCCAGAACCTGGCCGTGGCCTACCTCACTGGCCGGCTCGTCAACCGCTCCGCCGGAACCAGGCACATGGCGGAGGTCGGCGACGCGATCTGCGCGGCGACGGCCTCGGCTTAGCCGCGGGCGCGGTCAGCTGTGCCAGCTGCTGAACTCGGCCGCTACGTCCGCGTGCCGCATGACGTCGCTGACGCGTCCGCCGGTGCGCTCGTGGTAGGCGAGCAGGACGGCCAGCACGTCGTCGCCATCGTTGCCGCCGAGCAGCCTGACCAGGCCGGCGACGCGGCCGGGAGCGACCACCCAGACCCATTCGTACGAGCTGATGCCACGGCCGAAGGCCTCGCTGACGGCTAGGCCCTGGTCGTGGCCGGTGACCCGGAGCGTGCCGTCGTCTTCGACCTGGGCGGCCTCGTACTGGCTCCCGCGATCGTCGCTGAGGTCCCTGAGCACGACTTGGCCGACGGCGCGACCGGGCCTGGGGTAGAGGTGCAGAGTTCCGCCCGCTTGCCTGGCTAGCTCGGCCAGGTGCTCGGTAAGAGCACCGGGCTCGTCGGGCTTTTTGCGTCTCTTGCCGGTCATTAGCTTGTGAGTTTCCCCGGGCCTAGAGTTCTTTCATGGAGCCGATGCCCAGGGCGCCCGACGATGATGGCAGTCCGGCTCTGGCCGTTTGCTCCTCGCGCCGCACGTAGGCGGCCGGATCCTGGTCCACCGGGTCGACGCCGGTGAAGTGCCTGGCCTCGAAGGCCGCGAAGGCGAGGGCGAGGTCATGGCGCAGTTGCAGGCTGGCGGCGCGGCGGAAGTCGGTCAGACCCTCGCGCTCTTCCTCGGCCATGTGGTCACCGTTGGCGACGTTGACCGCCGCGATCGCCGCGAGCCAGCCCTGGCTGCCGGTCTCGTGGTTCGCCACCTCGGCGATCGCGTCCCTGATCTCGTTGTGGTCGCCGATGGCGTCGAGGGTCTCGTCCTCGGTGTTGCCGGCGCGGCCGGTGATCAGTCCGAGCCTGAGCAGCTGGGGATAGAAGAGCTCTTCCTCGGCCCGAGCGTGCACCTCAAGGAAGCGGGCCAGCCGGTCCCACAGCACCGCGAGGGTGACGGGCCCGGCGCCGTCGGCCTGCTCGATCGTGGCGAACTGCCGCCGCTGCTCGAAGTGATCGTCGAGGATCAGCTGCGTGATGTCCACGATGCCTCCAGGCTGGTCGCCGTGGCGGCGCGGTGCCCGTCCGCCGTCGGCCAGCCTAACCCGGCCGGGAGCGGCGGCCTCTCCCTGGCAACGTGAAGACCCCCGGCCGACTGGCTTGTCGCCGGCCGGGCCGAGGGTTGTCTATGCGGCTCGCGGCGGGTGGGCGCCGCGAGCTGTCCGCGCTCAGAAGCGCGGGGTCGCGGTCGTGATGTCGTAGCTCGAGCCCCAGTACCACTGGGTGGCGGCGGCACCGGGCACGACATGCGGGTAGCCGGTCGGGTCGGCGATCCACCAGCGGACCCGGTCCTGCATGTGCTGCGGCAGCCCGTCCACCGCGGCCTGCACGGCTGGCCACTCCGACCGCATCGTGTAGATCACGGCCAGGGCGTGCGGGTGCTCGCTCAGCCGCTGGTCGGCCCAGTTCGCGGCCAGTGACGGAGTGGCGTCACCGGGCTCGACGTCCAGCGCGGACGCGGCCGGGTCGTGGCCGGTCGTGTCGATCCAGACGATCTGCCTGTGGCCTGCCAGCTGGGTCGGTGAGGCGGCGTAGTCGCCGGTCGCGTACGCGGCGGCGACGTGCTGCGCCGGAAGCGCCGACGGCGTGGTCGAGTCGTAGATCAGGTACGGCGCGGCCGGGTGCGTAGTGGCGAAGTAGTGCCGGAAGGCAACGTGGTGCCGGAAGGTGAAGTGGTGCCGGACGACAGCGAAGTGCCGTGCTGGGTCGTTGGGGCGCCAGGCCGCGTGGTGATAACCTCCGGCGCCGTGCCGGTTGTGGTCCGCCACGGCGAGTTTGACGTGGGTGAACTGGTGGTGCGAGCCGCGGACGACGGCGGTCTTGACGGCCGTCTTGACGTCGGCGGCGTGTCCGGCGGGCTGGTGGGGCGCCGCTGCGGCGCCGGTCCCGACAAACGGGCTCGTCTCCTTGCGCGTCAAGGTGCCCGAGTGCTCCGCCCCGACATGGATCCGGGCCGCCGGATGGCTGGCCGCACCTAGGTCGCTCGCGGCGTTCACTGGCGCCGAGGTGCTGGCGAATCCGGCCGCGATCCCGGCGGTCGCCAGGACGGTCGCGGCGGCGGTGCCCACGATCAGCCGGGACGGCTTCCTCGCGAGGTGCAAGAGCTGGCCTGGCCGAGCGGGGAATTCCGCGATTCGGTTTGATATACGACTGTTTAGGTAAGAATCGTGGACAGCAGACAATGCGGACTTGAAACGGGGGGTCAATGTAGAACCTCGGGGGTCGGGCGCGGGGGGTGCGCTCGGTGGACACCCAGCGGCGCTGCCTCAGGCGGGGGCGCCTTGGAGAGGCGGGGGCGCTCGGATGTGACGCGGGGTCAAGGCGATGAGCTGCTTGGGGGCAGCACTCACATGCCTGGGTGCGTACTATTACCCACAGTGAACGCACGATAACGCGAAGCTATTGCCGGCAACACCTGAAACAGGCTATGACGTGCGTCACACGAGTCCCGTTTAGGTTTAAATCGGATTTCGCCTGCGACAGCGCCCGGCGACCGCGCCTGGCGACAGCGGCGGGGGACTTTGCTGCGGCTCTCGCGACGCCGAAGTCCCCCCGCTGTTCGCTGAGATCAGCCTGCGGACTCCGCCTAGCTGAGGGTGACGAGGCGGGCGCCGCCGTCGGCCTCGATGATCGTGCCGGTGAGGTTCGGGTTGGTGGCGGCGAAGGCGACCGCCTCCGCGACGTCCTCGGCGCTGGCGATCCGCCGGGTCGGCAACTGCTTGGCGGCGTGCTCAAAGTACGCCTCGCGCTCGGCCGCAAGGAAGCCGCTCCACCAGGGCGTGTCCACGAAGCCCGGTGACACGGCGTTGACCCGGATCGGCGCGAGCTCGGCCGCGAGCGGCCGCACGATCGCCTCGACCGCGCCGTTGATGGCGGCCAGGCCCGCGGTTCCTGGCATCGCGGTGCGGGCGGTGATGGCGCTGACGAGGGTCACCGACCCGGCCGGGGTCAGGGAGGGGAGCACGGCCTGGACCGTGCCGATGTGGCCCCAGAACTTCGCGTCGAAGGCCCGGCGTAGCATCCCGAGGTCAAGGTCCGCGATCGGTCCCATGCCCTCGCTGCCCGACAAGGCCACGACCAGCCAGTCGACCGGCCCGATCGCCTCGGCCAGCGAGCGGACCTGACCTTGATCGGCGCCATCGGCCCGGTGGCCGATCAGGCTGGGGTCGCTCGCTGCGACCGCGTCGAGGCGATCCTGGCTTCGCCCGGCGATGTGCACCTGCGCGCCCCGGTCGTGCAGCAGGCGCGCGGTCGCGAGCCCGATGCCTGAGGTTCCGCCAACGATCAGCGCGGTGCGGTTGCGGGTGGGGTTGCTCACGGGAGTCCTCCTGCTTTAGGTTTCAACTTGATCTTGGTTCAATTCGAACCAAGATGTCTCGTCTCGAATTAGGATAGCATCAGGCGTCATGGTCAAAGACTCAGCCTCAGCCGATGGCACGGGCGCTGCCGCCCGGTCGGGCCGCAAGCGGAGCGAAGAAGCCCGGCACGCGATCCTCGCGGCCGCGCTCGAGCTCGTCGCCGAGTCTGGCTACGCGCGGCTGACCGTCGACGCGATCGCGGCCCGGTCGGGCACCGGGCGGCAGACCATCTACCGGTGGTGGCCGACGAAAGACGACGTGCTGATGGAAGCGGGCGCGGCCAAGGCCGACCTGCACGTCCCGATCCCCGACCATGGCAGCTACCAGGCCGACCTGCGCGAATTCCTGAGCTCGAGCTACCGGCTTGCTCAGGTACCGCAGCTAGCGGATGTGTTGCGCGCCCTGATGGCCAGGGCCCAGATCGACCCCGACTTCGGCGAGCGGTTCAGGGCCGCGTTCCTGCAACGCCGCCGGGCCGCGCTCGGCGTCATACTCGACCGCGCCGCCGTCCGTGGCGAGCTGCCCGAAGGCGTGTCCCCAGGCACGATCGCCGACGTTGTCTTTGGCGTCATCTGGTACCGGCTGCTCGCCTCCGGCGAGCCATTGGATGACCGCCTGGCCCGCGAGCTCACCGTCATCCTGGGCGGCTGAGAACTTCAATGACCGGCAGCAAAGCGGCCATGACCGGCCTAAACGCCGCCGTCGACGTTCACGGCGGCGAAGGCGCGGATCACCGTCTCGGTAGTGCTGTCGCCGTGGGCGTCGGCCTGGATGGACCGCAGGGAGACGTAGGCGCCGTCGACCGGCCCGGTCACGCTCATCAGCCAGTAGCTTCCCTGCCAGGTCGCGGGCAGCGTCTGCCAGGTCGCCCCGTCGTCGAACGAGGCCTGGAACTCGGGGGTCCGCAGCCGGTACCTCGGGGTCGCGACCGGCTCGCCGCCGCCGCGCAGGATGTAGGCCCTGATCGGGATCGGATTCCCGCCCCTGACCGCGTTGAGGTCGTTGAGTCCTTGCGGTACGAACTTGGTCACCGTCACCGGCTCGGCCTGCGCGTTGATCGGGTGCCCGGTCACCGGGGTGAACTTGAACCGCCAGGCGAGCGAGACCTGAGTGGATAGGAGCCGGGCCGGCAGAGCGCCGCCCGGGTTCCACCGGTTCGCGACCGCGGTCATCGTGTACCAGCCGGTCTTCTTCA
>DATKFV010000067.1:0-8081 GCA_035511035.1 Streptosporangiaceae bacterium | reverse complement strand
GGCGATCGCCAAGCTGCTCATCACCCGGTCGGCCGTCAATGCCGTCCAGGCCGCCTTCACCGCGCTCGGAAACCCGGCCCTGACCCGGGCCAACCCCCTCGAGCGGCACTTCCGCGACATCCAGTGCTGCCGCATCCACCCCCCGCAGGACGACGCCGCCCTCATCGCCGTCGGTCGCCGCACCCTAGCCGCCCCAGCGAGCTGACCCGCGCCCGCCGCTCAGCCCAGCAGGTCGGGCTGCTCGGCCACGATCTCGTCGTAGTACGGCCGGAAGCTGAAGCCGCCGAACGCCCGCGACCGGCCGAGCGGCCCCGCCACCTCCTCCCGGATCAGCTTGGGGGTGCCCGCGGCCTCGGCCAGCAGCTGGGCCTGCGCGGTCGCGTCGGCGGTGATGAACAGCCAGGCGGCCTCCTCGACCGACTTGCCGACGGTCAGGAACCCGTGGTTCTGCAGGATCACCGCCTTGTGCGGGCCGAGCGCGACCGCGATCCGCTTGCCCTCGTCCTCGTCGAGGACGACGCCGTTGAAGTCGGCGTAGAGCGAGTGGCTGCCGTGAAACGTGCACGAGTCCTGGGTGATGGGGTCGAGCAGGCGGCCGAGCGTCGACCACGCCTTGCCGTGCACCGCGTGCGCGTGCGCGGCCGCGATGACGTCGGGCCGGGCCGCGTGCAGCTGCGAGTGGATGAAGAAGCCGGCCGTGTTGATCGGCTGGTCCCCGATCACGATCTCCCCCGCCGGGTTGACCAGCTGCAGGTCGGAGACCTGGATCCGGCCGAACGGCACCGCCAGCGGGTTGATCCAGAAGTGGTCGGTCAGCTCGGGGTCGCGGGCGGTGATGTGCCCGGACGCGCCGAGGTTGAAGCCGAACTTCGCGAACACGCGGAAGGCCGCCGCCAGCTGCTGCTTGCGGTGCAGCCGCTCGGCCGCCGGGTCCGGGTTCGACGCGTCCGGCTGGTAACGCTGGTCAAAGACGCTCAGCGGCTTGCCTCGGAACTGGCCGGTGATGCTCGATGCTTTTCCTGTCATACCGACTAAAATAGTAGGAATATCCGAACGGCGTCTAATGACGATCTCTGGTCGAATTTGATGACGGATCCTTATCGGTGGATCCCGGCCGTCCGACGCGGCGGCCGCGCGGCAATCCGATCGCGGTTGGCGATCGGTTCTGATTCGAGATCGTCGTTGGACGGCCCGCGATAATCCCACTTAGCCTATCGATATGATAGGAAACTCCGTAGCGAGACGCTTCCACCGTGTTGTGCTCGGCGTGGCCGCCCTGGCCGTGCTGGTGCCAATCGTTGCCGCGTGCAGTTCGGGCAGCCCGAGCGGCGGCGGCACGGCCGCCGACGCTGCGGCAGGCAGCCCCAAGGACGGCGGCAACCTCACGTTCCTGATCCAGGAGTTCCCGGCGGGCTGGGTTTCGAGCGTCAGCAACATCTCGAGCTACGAGGGCAACCTGTGGGGGGAGATCACCGACAAGCTCGTCTACGTCTCCAGCACTGGCCAGGTCAGCCCTTGGATCGCGACCAGCTGGCAGACCGAGGACAACGCCGAGAAGTACATCCTGCACCTAAAGCCGGGGGTGACCTTCTCCGACGGCGAGCCGCTCAACGCCTCCGCCGTCGTCGACAACATCACCCTGTGGGCGAAGGGCGACCCCAGTCGCGGGATCGCGAAGGTGGGCCTGTTCCCGGCGATCTACTTCGAGCAGGCGAAGGCCGTCAACAGCACCACGGTCGAGGTCGACTTCTCCAAGCCGACCCTCGGCTTCATCCCGACGCTGGGCTACCACGGCTCCATCCTGCTGGCGCCCAAGACACTCGCGCTGAGCGTGAACCAGCAGGCCAACCTCACGAACGAGATCGGCAGCGGGCCGTTCGTGGTCAAGTCCTTCCAGACCGGAGTCAGCTACACGCTGGCGCGGCGGGCGGACTACGACTGGGGGCCGCCCGCCCTCGGCCACACCGGGCCGGCCTACCTCGACTCGATCACCTACAAGGTGGTGGCGGACGAGTCGACCCGTGAGCAGGCGGTCGTCGCGGGCGACGCGCAGGCGGACTTCAACGTCACCCCATCGGACATCCCGTCACTGGAGTCGCAGGGCTTCACCGTCGCGACACCGCGCTACCTCGGCTTCGTCGACGGCTTCGAAGTGGACGCCGGCTCGGGCCCGACCGCCAGCCTGGACGTGAGACAGGCCCTGCAGCACGCCATCAACCGGACCCAGATCCTCAGCACGGTCTACCCCAAGGGCTGGGACCTAGCCGAGAGCTTCATCCAGAGCAACGTCCCCGAGGCGCAGAATGACGCCGCCCTGTTCGACTACGACCCGACGCTGTCGGCCAAGCTGCTGACCGAGGCCGGCTGGGTGCTCGGCGCCAACGGGTACCGGACCAAGGGCGGCCAGACCCTCGACTTCACCCTGGTCCCCAACCCGTACGTGCCGTCCACCGAGCAGGAGGACGAGCTCATCGCCCAGCAGTTCGCCAAGGTCGGCGTCAAGGCGCAGCTGAAGATCGTGCCGCTGTCCGACTACGCGTCCTTCGCGGCCGTCTCGGCGAACTACCCGCTGCTGTCGGTGTCGCGCAGCTTCATCGACTTCAGCACCGTCGGCGGCGTGCTCACCAGCCTGAACGGCGGCCAGAACTGGTTCCAGCTCGGGACCGCCGACAAGACCCTGGACAACCTGTCGCAGGAGATCGAGTCCGCCTCGAGCACCGCCCAGCGGGCCACGGTCGCCGACCAGGTCCAGCAGTACGTGCTCAGCCAGGGCTACTTCATCCCCGTCGTCCAGCAGGTGCAGCGCATCTACCTGCTGGCGCCGAACGTGCACGGCGTCACCTACAACGGCGTCGCCTACGCGAACTTCTACACGGCCTGGCTCTCGTGACCGACCTGGCCATCGCCGCCGTGACCCAGCCGTCCGCCCCTGAGGCGGGCGGCTGGGCCCGCGGCCGGCCCTACTTCGTCTACGCGCTGCAGCGCCTGGCCCAGGCCGTCGTCGTCATCCTGCTGGCCTACGTGCTCTCGTTCGTGCTGATCACGATCCTGCCCGGCAACGCGATCGCGACCACGCTGGGCAATCCGCAGAGCGGGCTGAGCCCGGCTCAGGTCAAGAACGTGGAGAACTACTACGGCGTCACCAAGCCGATCATCGTCCAGCTCTGGCTGGCGCTGTCGCGCTTCGTCCACGGGCAGCTCGGCACCTCGCTGATCAGCCACCAGACGGTCACCAGCCTGATCTCCGGCGCCCTCCCGTACACGCTGAAGCTCGCGGGCACGGCGTTGCTGATCTCGCTGGTGCTGGCGGCCGTGATCGCCTACGGATCCCAGTACCTGCCCGGCCGGTGGGCCAGGAGCGTGATCCGCTCGGCTCCGTCGCTGTTCCTGTCGGTGCCGAACTTCATCATCGGCCTGCTGCTCATTCACTACTTCTCGTTCCAGCTGCACACCTTCGACGTGCTCAACCCGGACAGCCCGGTCGGCACGTTCTTCGCCGGGCTTGCGCTCGGGATCCCGATCTGCGCGCCGCTGGCGGAGGTGCTGATCGCCAACCTCGATCACGAGACCGGCCAGGAGTACGTGCTGGTGGCCCGCTCGCGCGGGCTGACCCAGGCCCGGCTGTTCGCAAGGCACCTGGTCAAGCCCTCGATGCTGCCCGCGGTGACGATGGCGGCGCTGATCGCGGGCGAGCTGATGGGCGGCGCGATCATCACCGAGGAGGTGTTCGGCCGCAACGGCATCGGCTCGGTGATGTACACGGCCGTATCGAACCAGGACACGCCGGTGCTGCAGGGCATCGTCGCGCTCGCGGCGGTCGTGTTCGTGCTCGTCAACCTGATCGCCGACCTGCTCTCCCCGCTGCTTGACCCGCGGGTGCGGCTCGGCGGCGGCCGTCGGAGGGTGGTGCCGGTATGAGCGCGTGGGCATCGGTTCTCCCGCGAGCCAAAGGGCGCGCCCCTGTCTTCGGACTGAGGAGGGAGGGAGCGAGGAACGAGCGACCGAGCGACGAGGGAGAAGGCAGGGGCTTCAGGCGCCCGGCGGCGAGGGGGATAAGCAGAGTGCCGCCCTCGGTGCTGCTGTCCTTCGTCGTCGTCCTCGTCGTCATCCTGTGGTCGCTGCTGCCGGCGTTGTTCACCTCCTACAGCGCGGTCACGGCCAATCCGGCCGACAAGTTCCTCGGCCCCGGCGCCCAGCACTGGCTCGGCACCGACGACCTCGGCCGCGACGAGTTCGCCCGGGTCGTCTACGGCGCCCGCTCGTCGGTCGGCACCGCGCTGGTGGCGGTCGCCATCGGCCTGTTCGCGGGCGGCCTGATCGGGCTGCTGGCCGGCTTCATCGGCGGCTGGGTCGACGCGGTGCTCGGGCGGCTGGTCGACACGCTGCTCGCCATCCCCGGCTTCCTGCTGGCGGTGGTGGTCGTCACCGGGCTCGGCTTCACCACCCTCAACGCCGCGATCGCGACCGGCATCGCGTCGGTCGCGATCTTCGCCCGGCTAATGCGGGCGGAGACGCTGAAGGTCCGGCACTCGGTCTTCGTCGAGTCCTCCTACCTGCAGGGCGGCTCGCGCAGTTCGGTGCTGTTCCGGCATGTGCTGCCGAACGCCTACCGCTCGGTCGTGGCGCTGGCGGTGCTGCAGCTCGGCAACGCGATCATCGTGATCGCCGCGCTCGCGTTCCTCGGCTACGGCTCGCCGCCGCCCGCCTCCGACTGGGGGCTGCTGGTCGCGGCCGGCCAGAACGACGCGACCGCGCCGTGGCTGGTCTACGGCCCGGCCATCGTCATCGTCATCACCGTTCTCTCAATCAACAGGATCAGTAGATGGCTACGGAAAACAAGCTGAAGACCGGCGACGGCCCCGCCGTCAACGGGTTCGCCGCCGCCCCCGCCCAGCCGGCCACGCTGCTCAGCGTCGACGGCCTGACCGTCGCCTACGGCGACCAGACGGTGGTGCACGATGTGAGCTTCGAACTGGCCCGCGGCCAGAGCCTGGCCCTGATCGGCGAGTCGGGTTCCGGCAAGACGACGATCGCGCGCACGGTCCTGCGGCTGCTCCCGCCGGAGGCGCGGGTCAGGTCCGGGCGGATCCAGTTCAACCGCCAGGACGTGCTCGGGCTGGGGGAGCGCCAGTTCCGGCCGCTGCGCGGGCGCGAGCTCGGCTTCGTCCCGCAGGACCCGAGCAACGCGCTGAACGCGGTCCGCACGATCGGCTCGCAGGCCCTCGAAGCGGCCGCGCTGCTGCCCGACGGCGACGCCGCCGCGCGCCGCGAACGGGTGCTCGAGACCTTCCGCCAGGTCGGCCTGACCGACCCCGACCGGGTCTGGAAGTCCTATCCCCACCAGCTCTCCGGCGGCATGCTCCAGCGGGTGCTGATCGGCCTGGCGGTGCTGCCCCGGCCCGCCCTGATCGTGGCCGACGAGCCGACCTCGGGCCTCGACGTGACGATCCAGAAGCGCATCCTCGACCTGTTCGCCGAGCTCCAGGAGTCGCTCGGCATCGGCCTGCTGTTCATCACCCACGACCTGGCGGTCGCCGCCGAGCGGGCCGACTCGCTGGTGGTGCTGAAGGACGGCGTGATCCAGGAGCGCGGCCCGGCCGCGCGGGTGTTCGCCGCGCCGACGTCCGAGTACGCCCGCGAGCTGCAGGCGGACGTCCCCGCGGTCAACCCCGACCGGTACCGGTCGGCCGGCCCCGGCCAGGCGCAGAGCCAGCCAACCAGCGGACCCAGCCAGATCGAGGTCCGCTCGCTGTCGAAGACGTTCGCCACCGGCAACCGCACCGTGCGCGCGGTCGACGACATCTCGTTCAGCGTCCGCCGGGGCAGCACCCACGCCCTGGTCGGCGAGTCGGGCTCGGGCAAGACCACCGCCGCGCGGCTGCTGCTCGGCCTCGAGCAGCCCGACGCGGGCGAGATCATGATCGGCGACCAGTCGGTCCGGGCCCACTCCCGAGGCCAGTGGCGCACCCTCCGCCGCCACCTGCAGCTCGTCTACCAGAACCCGTTCACCTCGCTCGACCCGACCTGGCGGCTGGAGCGGATCGTCCGCGAGCCGCTCGACCGCTACCACGTCGGCGGCCAGGCCGAACGGGCCGACCGGGTGAAGGAGGTGCTGGACGCGGTCGGGCTGCCCGACTCGCTGCTGCGCCGCCGCCCCACCCACCTGTCGGGCGGCCAGCGCCAGCGGGTCGCGATCGCCCGCGCGCTGGTGCTCCGGCCGGACGTGGTGGTGCTCGACGAGCCGACCTCGGCCCTCGACGTCACCGTCCAGGCCGGCATCATCGAGCTGCTGTTCCGGCTGCAGCGCGAGCTCGGGCTGACCTACCTGTTCGTCTCGCACGACCTGTCGCTGGTCCGCCAGCTCGCCGACACCGTGTCGGTGCTGCAGGGCGGCCGGGTGGTCGAGGACGGCCCGGTCCAGCAGATCTTCACCCGGCCCCGGCACCGGTACACCGAGGCGCTGCTCGACGCCATCCCGGCCCTCCCGAGATGACGGGCAGATCAAGGTCCTTATCTCGAACGGTCCCGTGCTCCGCCGCTCACCCCCCGCTGATTCCCCCGCCGCCGGCCGACCCCCGAGGAGCAGTCGTGTCCCACCGCAAGCAGATCCGCCTCGCCATCAACCTGCTGGCGTCGGGGCGGCATAACGCGTCCTGGAAGACGCTGCCCGACCCGGCCGGCCTGTCGACTGACATCGACGTGTTCATCAGGATCGCGCAGACCGCCGAGCGCGGGCGGCTGGACGGGATCTTCCTGGCCGACAACTACGCGGGCCTGGCCGGGGAGTCGTTCAAGCGGCCGTTCCGGGCGCTGTCGCCCGGGGTGCTGCTGGCCGCGGTGGCCACCCACACCAGCAACATCGGCCTCGTCCTGACCGCCCCGGCGCTGTACGGGGACCCGGTCACGCTGGCCCGCGAGATCGCCAGCCTGGATCACGTCAGCAAGGGCCGCGGGGCCTGGAACATCATCACCAGCCAGCACGAGCACTCGCTGAAGATCCTCGGGCTCGACGCCGAGCTGTCCCGCTCGGCCAAGTACGACAAGGCCGACGAGTTCGTGACCGTGGTGACGCAGCTGTGGGACTCGCTGCCGCCGGACGCGATCGTGGCCGACGCGGTCAGCTCCACCTACGTGGACGCGGGACGGCTCCGGCCGGTCGAGTTCCAGGGCGACTACTACCGCGCGACCGGCGTGCTCGGCGTCGTCGGCGGCTACCAGGGCCGGCGGCCGGCGCTGCTGCAGGCGGGCGCGTCCGAGTCGAGTAAGCAGTTCGGCTCGAAGTGGGCCGACGCGCTGTTCACCAGCCACTGGGCCAAGCGGTCGGCCCAGGAGTTCTACACCGACGTCAAGCAGTACGCGGCCCAGAAGTGGCACCGTGATCCGGCCGGGCTGCTGGTCGTGCCCGGCGTCTACCCGGTCCTCGGCGCGACCGAGGCGCAGGCCCGGCAGCGCAAGTCCGACCTCGACGACCAGCTCGACCTCGAGTACCTCAAGGGCGCGCTGGCCGAGCTGCTCGGCGTCGACCCGGGCGTCCTCGACCTGAGCCGGGAGCTGCCCTACGACAAGATCCCGCCGTCGGACCCGGCCGACGGGGCCGGCCACGTCCGCCGGGAGAAGGTCGTCGAGTCCGCCCGCGAGCGCGGCGCGTCCACCAAGCAGGTGCTGCTCGAGTACCTGACCGGCGGCCACCGGATCGTGGTCGGGACCCCCGAGCAGGTCGCCGACGACCTGATCGACTGGGTCGACTCCGACGCCTGCGACGGGTTCAACTTCAACGTCGACCGGTACGAGGACGGGCTCGAGCACCTGGTGGACTGGCTCGTCCCCGAGCTCCAGGCCCGCGGCCGGTTCAGAACCGAGTACGAGTCGACCACCTTCCGCGGCAACCTCGGCCTCGACGGCGACTCATGAGCGAGGCGCACGCGGCGCCGGTCAGCGAGTGCCTCGGGTTCGCCGACCTGGTCGACAAGGTGGCGGCCGACGCGCCGCGACGGGACACCGAGCGAGTGCTCTTCGACGACCTGCGGCCGGAGCTGCGGGCGCGCAAGATCGGCGCGATCCGGCTGCCCCGGGCGGACGGT
>DATKFV010000066.1:0-8936 GCA_035511035.1 Streptosporangiaceae bacterium | reverse complement strand
CTGGCCATCTCGGTCACCGGACTGCGCAAGTCCTACGGCGACCAGGTCGTGCTCGACGGCATCGACCTGGCCGTGCCGGAGGGCACGATCTTCTCCCTCCTCGGCCCGAACGGAGCCGGCAAGACCACCGTCGTCCAGATCCTGTCCACCCTCATCAACGCCGACGACGGCGAGCTCCGGGTGGCCGGCCATGACCTGGCCGCCGCACCCGACGCGGTTCGCGCCGCGATCGGCGTCACCGGCCAGTTCTCCGCCGTCGACAACCTGCTCACCGGCACCGAGAACCTGCTGCTGATGGCCGATCTGCACCATCTCGGCCGCGCGCCGGGCCGGCGCCGGGCCGCCGAACTGCTCCGCCAGTTCGACCTCGCCGACGCGGCCGGCAAGCTGGCCGGCACCTACTCGGGCGGCATGCGGCGGCGGCTCGACCTGGCCATGACCCTGGTCGGCGACCCGAAGCTGATCTTCCTGGACGAGCCGACGACCGGGCTTGACCCGCGCAGTCGGCAGACCATGTGGCAGATCGTCCGCGACCTCGCGGCCGGCGGCGTCACCATCCTGCTCACCACCCAGCAGCTCGAGGAGGCCGACGAGCTCGCCGACCGGATCGCGCTGCTTGACCACGGCCGGATCGTGGCCGAGGGCACCGCCGACGAGCTCAAGCGCCGCATCCCCGGCGGCCACATCGAACTGCGCTTCGCCGAGCAGCGCGAACTTGATTCTGCGAGCCGGCTGCTAGCCGCCACCTCCCGCAACGAGGAGGCCCTGACCCTGCAGGTGCCGGGCGACGGCAACGTGCCGGCCCTGCGCACCCTGCTCAACCAGCTCGACAGCGCCGCCATCGAGGTCGAGGGGCTGTCCATCCACACCCCTGACCTCGACGACGTCTTCTTCGCCCTTACCGGCCAGCCCGACGACTTCGCCCGCCACGAAACGCAGAAGGTAACCCAGTCATGAGCACCATGTCCTACGCCGCCGCCGATTCCGCGACCATGCTGCGCCGCAGTCTGCGGCACATGATCCGCTACCCGTCGATGACCCTCATGCTCGCCTTCATGCCGATCGTCCTGCTGCTGATCTTCGTCTACGTGTTCGGCGGCACCCTCGGGTCCGGGCTCGGCCACGTGCCCGGCGGCGGCGGTCGCGCCGCCTACATCAGCTACGTGGTGCCCGGCATCATCGTGCTGTCCATCGCCTGCGTCGTGCAGGCCACCGCGATCTCGGTCGCGATGGACATGACCACCGGCATCATCGCCCGGTTCCGCACCATGGCCATCTCGCGCTCCTCGGTGCTCACCGGCCACGTGCTCGGCACTCAGATCCAGGTGCTGTTCACGATGGCCCTGGTCATCGGCGTCGGGCTGGCGATCGGTTTCCGGACGCACGCCAGCGCCGGGGCCTGGCTGGCCGTTATCGGCGTCCTGCTGATGACCAGCTTCGCGCTGACCTGGCTGTCGGTCGCGCTCGGCCTGGTCGCCAAGACCGTGGAGTCCGCCAGCAACCTGCCGATGTTCCTGACGCTGCTGCCGTTCCTCGGCAGCGGCTTCGTGCCGACCGCCTCGATGCCGATCGGGCTGCGCTGGTTCGCCGAGTACCAGCCGTTCACCCCCGTCACCGAGACCGTCCGCGGCCTGCTCGTCGGGGGCCCGGTCGGCAGCCACGCGATCGTCTCCGCCGCCTGGACGATCGGCATCGCGCTGGTCAGCTACGTCTGGGCTAAGCGACTCTACAACCGCGGGCCGCAACTGCCCCGGTGACCCACCGTCGCGGCCAGCCAGGCCGCACGCGAGCCCGTGAAGCCAGGAGACCAGACAACCCCGGTCTCCTGGCTTCACCGTTTCACCCGGCACCGCAAGCGAATGTGGCTAGACGATTATAGTGTCGGGCATAGTCGACAACCACTCGGCTCGTTCGTCGTATCATCTACATGACTGACTGGTTATAGGGGCGGTTTGGTACCGCGAGGCCATACCGCTTGCAGACGGGCGGTATGCCGAGCGCCTACAGGCATTGGAGGCAGGCAGGCGATGAACGACACTTACTCAAAGTGGAGCGACGTGCGGGCCAGGGGCCACGCTGTCGACCCGCGCCCGGCCGCCGAGCAAGCGGTTGGCAAGGCCGTCGCCCGAGAGCGGCACGAGGCGTACATCCTGAAAGCTGTCGCCACCTTCCGTTCGAAATTCAAAGCCTTTTCTCCCGAACGAACCGAGGCGACTCTCTTCCCTCCATGACACCAACTGCTCTCGGGCGCGCGGCTCCCCGGATAACAGCAAGATATGCGAGTCGATGACGCCGAGCGTCCAGAAGACAGAGCGTCGGCCGGTAAGCGCAAGCGGGCCAGGCTTCTCAGCTCCGCCACGTCACCGGAGGTGAGGCGCTCCGCCAGCCCAACGGCGTCAAGAGCGGCGTCGATCTGAGCCGGGCTGGTGGCGCCGATCAAGGTCGCCGCCGTCCGCGGATGAAGCAAGGTGAACGCGATCGCCAGCGTCGCCGGGCTGGTGCCGAGCGCCGCAGCCGGACGCCGAAGCGCGGCCCCCAGCCGCAGCGCAGCCGACCGGCGCGGATCGCCCAGCTCGTCGCTGAGCCGTCCGGCCGCGCCATCGGAGTATTTCCCGCTCAGCGCGCCGCCGGCTAGCGCCGCCGACGGGATCAGCGATGCCCCGGCCGCCGCCAGCGCGGCGTCCATCGCCGGGTCCTCGACCCAGTCAGTGCGAGCCAGGCTGTACGGCAGCTGGGCCGCGCACGGCGGCGGGATCGCTGCCCGCGCGGCCTCGGCGGTCGCCGCCGCCAGATCAGCCGCGCTCCAGTTGACCACCGCCCAGGCGCCTACCCGCCCGGTCGCCAGCACGGCCGCGATCTGCTCGACCGCGACCGGCACCGGAACCTCGGACGGCAAGGTGGAGGAGTACAGCAGCCCGAGCCGGTCCAGCCCCATCCGCTGCAGCGATGCCTCCAGCTCGCCGATGGCGTCCTGCCCGGGCCAGAACTCCCACCAGAGCTTGTTGGAGACCGTCAGCGCGGCCGGGTCCGCCCCGACCGCGCGCAGCAGCTCCCCGAACAGCACCTCCGAATAGCCGGTGGGGATCGGCGCCTTCCCGGTCTCGTCGTCATACCGGGCGTCGTCGAGGAAATCGATCCCCCGCTCGAGCGCGGAGGCCAGCAGCCGCTCGGCCTCGGCCCGGGGCATCCGCTCGAACGTCCGCCACGACCCGAGCGCGATCCGGGAAACCTCGATCTCGGACCCGCCGAGACGGCGATGCGGCAACACGGCTGGCATGGCGACGGTTCTCCCTACCCCTGCGCAGCCGGGGCCTTGATGGCGGCGACCGGCGGCTGATCGGCGCTGTCGCCGGTCGTGTTGACGACGAGGTCGTCGGCCGGGAACGCGTACAGCCCGGACTGGCCGGACTGCAGGATCCCCTGGGTGAAGTATCCCAGCGAGCGCAGCGTCCCCGTGCTGGCGTTGACCTCTTCCAGCGAGTAAGCCGGGTCGGACTCGTCGACGAACACGAGCTCGCTGCCGCTGAGCGTTGCGTCGTTGACTTCGTCGGGCGTGTCGACCAGCCACTGCCGTCTGCCGTCGGCCAGCCGGTAGCCGACGATGGCGTCGCCGCCGGAGCCGCCGGTGTTGGTGGCGCCGACGAGCATGCCGTCGGTCACCGCGACCGGGACCCCGAAGCCGCCGGTGGACGCGGTGTTGAGGGCGACCGTCCCGCCCCCGAGAGGGATGCCGGAGACGCTGAAGGCCAGTGTCTCAGCCCCGCTCGGGCCGAACTCCCGGACCGTGGACGTGCCCCGCGGGCCGGTCAGGTCGTCGTTGACGACCACCGGGCTGGCCGACAGGATCTGGAACTGGTAGCTGTCCGACGGCTCGGACACGTGGTACTGCCAGGCCGCCTGGCCGGCCGCCGGGTCGACGCTGACCACGTCATAGCTGCCGTCGCAGGCGGCCAGCGCGACGACGCTGCCGGCCGAGGCGGCCAGCTGCTGGTAGGTGCAGCCGTCAGGCGAGGCGAGGGTCCAGCGCTGAGCGCCGGTGGCGGCGCTCACCCCGGCGATGCCGTCGTCGGTCAGCACGATCGCGGTGCCCGCGGCGACGGCGAGCGCGCCGGTGGCGGCGCTGCCGCTGTAGGGGTCCTGCACCGGGTCCGACCAGACCTGACGGCCGGTGGCGAGATCGACCGCCATCACGTGGTCGCAGGTCGTCGAGTCCTGGCCGTAGGCGATGAGCGCGGTGGTGCCGCTCGAACTCGTCCCGCTCACGCTGCAGGCCACGTCCGTCCCGGGGATCGGCAGCGTCCACTGCGCGGCGCCGGTGGCGGCGTCGTAGCTGACGGCCTCGTCGACCCGGACCCGGATCAGCGAGCCGCCGCTGGCCCAGGCGCCCACGGTGGTGAGCTGCGACGAACTGTCAGACGGGGCGACCCAGGCGACGGTCAGGTCGGTGCCGTGCCAGATGCCGAACAGCGACTGCCCGGCCAGCACCCCGCCCGCAAGGCCGATGGCGACCACGCCCCGCCGAACCCAGCCCTTCCGCAGCAGCATCGTGACGGCCGCCGGGACGGCCACGATGCCGATCAGGATCGAGATGATGAGCGTCGGGGCGATGCCGCGCGGGCACGCGCCGTAGGAGACGCCCTGGTCGCTGGTGCCGCACGCGCCGCCCGCCTCGCTGCCGAGCGTCGTCCAGCCCTTGACCTGAAGCATGATCGCCGCACCCGCGAGCACCCCGATAACGAGGCCGAGGATGAGGCGGCGCGCCAGCTTACCGGGGCGCACTCGGCCCGGGATGTGCTCCGGGGTGTCGTAGCCGATCTCGGCCCGAGGGTACACGTTCAGGAAATTATCAGCGCGACCTCGGCCGGCACAGAAAAGAGACGTGATCGACGCCCGATGGACACCCGGCCCGCACCCCGACCAGGCCGGTAAAACTCAGGCGACCTCCTCCATCGCCTGGGCGAACTGGGCCTGGTAGAGCCGGGCGTACGCGCCGCCGGCCGCCAGTAGGGTCGCGTGGTTCCCCTGCTCGACGATGTGCCCGTTCTCCATCACCAGGATCACGTCGGCGTCGCGGATGGTGGACAGCCGGTGGGCGATCACGAAGCTGGTCCGGCCCTGCCGCAGGTTCGCCATCGCGCGCTGCAGCAGCACCTCCGTCCGGGTGTCGACCGAGCTGGTCGCCTCGTCCAGGATGAGCACGGCCGGCCGGGCGAGGAAGGCCCGGGCGATCGTGATCAGCTGCCGCTCGCCCGCGCTGACGTTGGTGGCCTCATCGTCGAGGACGCTGTCGTAGCCGTCCGGCAGCGTCCGCACGAACCGGTCCACGTAGGTTGCCTTGGCCGCCTCGACGACCTGCTCGTGGCTGGCGCCGAGCGAGCCGTAGGCGATGTTCTCCTCGATGGTCCCGCCGAACAGCCAGGCGTCCTGCAGCACCATGCCGGTCAGGCCGCGCAGTTCGTCGCGGGTCATCTGCGCGATGTTGACCCCGTCGAGCAAGATCGCCCCCGAATCGAGCTCGTAGAACCGCATCAGCAGATTGACCAGCGTCGTCTTGCCCGCGCCGGTCGGGCCGACGATAGCCACGGTGTGCCCCGGCTCCACCGCGAGCGAGACGTGCTCGATCAGCGGCCGGTCGGCCACGTACCGGAACGACACGTCGTCGAACTGGACCCGGCCGCGGACCTCGGCCGGGCTGACCGGGTCGGCCGCGTCGGGCGACTGCTCGGGCGCGTCGAGCAGCGCGAAGACGCGCTCGGCGGAGGCCACGCTCGACTGCAGCAGGTTGGCCATGCTGGCGACCTGGGTCAGCGGCTGGCTGAACTGCCGCGAGTACTGGATGAAGGCGGTCACCGCGCCGAGGGTGAGCGAGCCGTTCGCGATCAGCAGGCCGCCGACGACGGCGACCAGCACGTAGTTCAGGTTCGACATGAACATCATCAGCGGCTGGATCGTGCCGGAGATGAACTGGGCTCGGGAGCTGGCCTGGTAGAGCGCCTCGTTCTGCTCGTCGAAGGCGGCCATCGCCTCCTCCCGCTGGCCGAACGCGGTCACCAGCGCGTGCCCGGTGTACATCTCCTCGATGTGACCGTTCAGCTTGCCGGTGAACTTCCACTGGTTGATGAACTGCGGCTGGGCCCGCTTGGCGAGCTTGCGCATCGCCACCGCCGAGGCGGGCACGGTGACCAGGGCGATCAGGGCCAGCTGCCAGGACACGATGAACATCAGCGTCAGCACGCCGACAATCGTCAGCAGCGACGTCACCAGCTGGCTCAGCGTCTGCTGGACGGACTGCTGGAGGTTGTCGATGTCATTGGTGACCCGGCTCAGGATCTCGCCCCGGGACTGCCGGTCGAAGTAGCTCAGGGGCAGCCGGGACAGCTTCGCCTGCACCTCCTGGCGTAGCCCGAAGACCGATCGCGCGACCATCGTCGCGGTCAGCCTGCCCTGGAACAGCGCACAGACGGAGGCGCCGACGTTGAGCGCGGCGACGACGGCCACGATCTGCCCCACGTGGCCGAAGTCGACCGGGCGGTGCGACTCGTAGCCGTCGAAGACGAGGTTGATCGCCTCGCCGAGCAGCCGGGGCGCGAGCACCGACATGGTCACGCTGGCGACCGCGAGCGTCAGCGCCAGGATCGTGAGTACCCGGTACGGCCGCAGGGTGGCCAGCAGTCGCATGCCCGAGCCCTTGAAGTCGAGCGCCTTCTCGGTCGACATGCCGCTCATGAAGCGAGCGGGACCGCGCATGGGTTCCGTCGGGCCCGGCCCGCGCGCGGGCGTCGCCCGCTCCTCGTCGGCTCCCGCGGTGGTGGCTTCTTCGCTCATGCCGCGGCCTCCTGCTCGGTCAGCTGGGAGAGCACGATCTCCCGGTAGGTTTCGCTCGACTCCATCAGCTCGGCGTGGGTGCCGCGGGCCACGATCCGGCCGGCGTCCAGCACCAGGATCTGGTCGGCGTGCCTGATCGTGGCGACCCGCTGGGCGACGATGACCATGGTCGCGTTGGCGACCTGGGTCGCCAGGGCCGATCGCAGGCGCGCGTCGGTCGCGTAGTCGAGCGCCGAGAACGAGTCGTCGAACAGGTAGATCTGCGGCTGGTGCACCAGCGCCCGGGCGATCGCCAGCCGCTGCCGCTGGCCGCCCGACACGTTCGTGCCGCCCTGCGCGATCGGCGAGTCCAGTCCGTCCGGCATCCGCTCGACGAAGTCGCGGGCCTGGGCGATCTCCAGCGCGCGCCACAGGTCCTCGTCGGTGGCCTGCTGGTTGCCGTACCGCAGGTTGGTCGCCACCGTTCCGGAGAACAGGTACGGCTTCTGCGGCACCAGCCCGACGGCCGCCGACAGCTGAGCCGGGTCGAGTTCCCGCACATCCACGCCGCCCACCAGCAGTGACCCGCCGGTCACGTCGAGCAGCCTCGGGATGAGGTTGACCAGCGTGGTCTTGCCGCTGCCGGTGCCGCCGATGATCGCCGTGGTCCGGCCGGGCAGCGCGGTCAGGCTGATGTCGCGCAGCACCGGCTGCTCCGCGCCCGGAAAGCGGAACTCGACGTTCCGCAGCTCGAGCCGGCCGGGCTCAGGGCCCGCCGGCCGCGGGCTGACCGGCGCGGCCACCCCCGGCTCGGTGTCGATGACCTCCATGATCCGCTCCGCGCTGACCTCGGCCCGCGGCACCAGCATGAACATGAACGTCGCCATCATCACCGACGTCAGGATCTGGGCCAGATAGGTGATGAACGCGGTCAGCGCCCCGACCTGCATCGAGCCGTCCGCGACCAGGTGCCCGCCGAACCACACCACGGCGGTGGTGGACAGGTTCAGGACCAGCAGCACCGACGGGAACATCAGCGCCATCAGCTTGCCGGTCCCCAGCGAGACGTCGAACAGCTGGGTGCTCGCGCGCTCGAACCTCTCCCGCTCCTGCGGGTCGCGCACGAACGCGCGGATGACGCGGACGCCCGTAATCTGCTCGCGCAGCACCCCGTTGATGCCGTCCAGCCGCTCCTGCATCTGCCGGAACAGCGGCCGCATCCGGGAGATGATCAGCGCCAGCATGACGGCGAGCACCGGCACCGCGACAAGCAGCAGCGACGACAGCGGCACGTTCTGGTTCAACGCCAGGATGATCCCGCCCACGCAGGTGATCGGCGCGGCCAGCAGCAGGGTGAACGTCATGAGGGCCAGCATCTGGACCTGCTGGACGTCATTGGTGGTCCTGGTGATCAGCGACGCCGTGCCGAGGTGGTTCACCTCCCGGTCGGAGAACATCAGCACCCGGCGGAACACCCCTTGCCTGACATCGCGGCCGAGCGCCATCGCCACCTGGGCCCCGAAGTAGATCGCGCCGATCGCGCACACGATCTGCCCGAGGGTGATCGCCAGCATCACGCCGCCGGTGGTCAGGATGTAATGCGTGTTGTGGAAGATCACGCCGTTGTCGATGATGTCCGCGTTCAGCGTCGGCAGGTACAGAGTCGCCAGCGTCTGCGCCAGCTGGAGCACCAGCAGGAACGCGAGCGGTTTACGGTACGGACGCAGATAGGTGCGCAACAGGCGGATCAGCACGGGACTCTCATCCTCCGTCGGGACATTCAGTGTGCTTGACGACTTTAGTCGTTCCGCAGCCCGCCCAGGACAACTGAGCTACCGGCGAACGCGCTGGCCACGGGCATTGGGTAACGTCGGCAGATCGGCCCGGGGACCGAGCTGGTAAAGAAGAGGCAGGAGAACGAACTGATGGACGACGCACTTCCGCTGGTCGGGGTGATCGGAGCGGGCACGATGGGCGCGGGCATCGCCCAGGTGGCCGCGATCGCCGGCCACCGCGTGCTGCTCGCGGACGTGGCCGACGGCGCCGCCGGACGGGCCGTCGACCGGATCAGGGAACGGGTCAAGGCCCAGGTGGCGAAGGGGCGGCTGGCCGTCGATCCCGACGCGCTCGAC
>DATKFV010000065.1:0-87083 GCA_035511035.1 Streptosporangiaceae bacterium | reverse complement strand
GATCAGGCCGAAGCCGAAGAAAAAGCTGTACGCCGGGCCGATATTCGCCATCGTCGACGCCGAGATGTCCACCAGGCTCAAAGCCCCCCGGTGCAACCGCTCCGCCGACTCAGGCGCCTTGGTCTCAGAGAACGGCACCGCCGTCGCATCGCTCATGGATAGCTCCGTCAGTAGGGGTAGTGGGCGGGTCCGTCGGTGACGGTCATCCAGCGCCGCTCGGTGAACTCCTCGATGTTCGACTCGCCGCCGGACCGGCCGCCGAGCCCGGACTGGCCGATCCCGCCGAAGGGCGCGAGCGCCTCGTCCTGCGGGGTCGCGTCGTTGACGTGCACCATGCCGGCCCGCAGGCGGCGGGCGAGCCTGATGCCCCGGTAGGGGTCGCCGGTCAGCACGGAGTCGACCAGCCCGTACTCGGTGTCGTTGGCGACGGCGGCGGCCGCGTCGTCGTCGGCCACGACCACGATCGGCGCGATCGGGGCGAAGATCTCCTCGTTCCACAGCCGGGAACTCTGGCTCACGTTGGTGACGACCGTGGGCCGGAAATACGGTCCTTCGGTGGTGCCGCCCGCGATGACCTGGGCGCCCTCGGCGACGGCCTCGTCCAGCATCGCCTTGGCCCGGTTCAGCTGGGCCTGGTTGATCATCGGGCCAAGGCCGACGTCTTCGGTGAACGTGTTGCCGACCGAGATCGCGTCCGCGCGGGCGGCGAGAGCCTGGGCGTACTCGTCGGCGATGCCGCGCTGGACGATGTGACGGCCGGCGGTGATGCAGGTCTGGCCCTGGTAGTGGAAGCTCGACCAGGCTCCGATCATCGCGGCCTGGTCCAGGTCGGCGTCGTCGAGCACGAGGAGCGCGTTGTTGCCGCCTAGCTCGAGCGACACCTTCTTGAGCAGCCCGCCCGCCGTCGCGGCGATCTGCTTGCCGACCTTGGTCGAGCCGGTGAAATGGATCATCGCGACGTCCGGGTGAGTGACCAGGCGGTGGCCCACCTCGACATCGCCCGGCAGCACGCTGAACAGGCCAGCCGGGAGCCCGGCCGCCTCGAAGACCGCCGCGATCGCCAGGCCACCGCTGACCGGCGTCTCTGGGGATGGCTTGAGCAGCACCGCGTTGCCGAGCGCCAGCGCCGGGGCGATCACCCGCATGCCGAGCACCAGCGGGAAGTTCCACGGCGTGATCGCGCCGACCAGCCCGACCGGGATCCGCTCGGACAGCGAGAACCGGCCCGCGTGGCTGGTCGGGAGCACCTCCCCGGTCGCGTGGCTGGCCAGGCCAGCGGCCTCGATCAGTTCGCTGGTCGCGGCGCCGATCTCGTAGTCCGCCTTGCCGCCGATGCAGCCGGTCTCCCTGATGATCAGGTCGCGAAGCTGCTTGGCCTGGTCGGTGAGGGCGGCCGCCGCCGCTCGCAGGATCGCGGCGCGTTCGGCGTAGGTTCTCTCGGCCCAGCCGGGCTGGGCGTTCTTGGCTGCTGCAACGGCCGCGTCGACGTCGGCCTCGGCCGCGAGGCCGGCGACCGCGAAGACCTCACCGGACGCCTTGTCGCGCACGTCCAGGGTCGCGCCGCCCGCCGGCGGATGAAAGTGCCCGTCCGTGAACACCGCCCCGTGCCACGCCTGCTCCCCAGTACCCGCGCCCACCGAAGTCCCTCCCGCTCAGCCAGCGCCGACTCAGACCCGCGCCGACTCAGACCCGCGCCCGACACGACATCTAATCGGGAAAGCACTTTCCCGAATAGGCGCAACGTACCGGAGTAGCGCAAGCGGCGCAAGAGGGGACTACGGGCCCAGTCCCAGAACATCGGGGGCACTTTGATGCTGCTCTCGCGACAGCAAAGTGCCCCCGATGCCCGGTGGGTCGGCGCGGTGAGGCGCGGCCGCCGACCGGGGCTATCGGCGGGGCGGGGGGCGGAGGGTGCTTTCGCGGAGGATTACCTCGCCGGGGACGGGGACTACGCGAGGGCTGGCGGCGGGGGAGTCGGTCAGGATCAGGCTGGCGGCCATCTCGCCCATGCGGGCGAGGGGGAGGCGGACGGTGGTGAGCGGGGGGTAGACGTCGCGGAGGGTGGAGATGTCGTCGAAGCCCGCCAGGGCGATGTCGGCAGGCACGGCGAGGCCAGCGGCCCGCACGCGGGCCAGGGCGCCCATGGCCATGACGTCGTTGACGGCGAAGACGCAGTCGGGCCGGTCGGCGCCTCCGCCCTGGGCGCCCGCGGCGATCGCGAGGACGCTGCTCATCGCCTCGTAGCCGCCGTCGCGGGTGAAGGCGCCGTGGATGACGTAGCGGGGGTCGAGGTCGACCGACCAGGCCGCCAGGCCAGCGGTGAAGCCAACGACGCGGTCCTGGGCGGTAAGCAAGTCGCGCGGGCCAGCGAGGACCGCGAACCGGCGGTGGCCCTGCACGACCAGCGCGCTGGCCAGGGCCTGCGCGCTGGCCGCGTTCTCGGGCAGGATCGTGTCGATGCCCAGCAAGTCCTGCCCTACGCAGGCCGCCCGGCCGCCCGAGCCGGTGAACGCCGCGATCTCCTCGCGTAGCCCGGCCAGCATGGCCGCGTCGGTCGACCGGCTGCCGATGATGATGACGGCCCGCGCCCGTTGCGCCCGCATGAGCGCGACGTATTCGCGCTCGCCCGCTTCCCCGGCGCTGGTGCTGGACAGGCAGGCCAGCAATTGCCTGGCATAGACGACGTCGATCAGCCCGGCCGCGATCGAGGAGAAGTAGGGGTCGGCGATGTCGTGCACGACGACGCCGACCATGTTGCTCTGGCCGGTGGCGACCGCGCGGGCTTGCAGGTTGGCGGTGTAGCCGAGTTCGGCGGCGGCCTGGTTGACGCGGGTGACGAACTGGGTGCCGACTCGCCTGGGGCCGTCGCTAAGCACCCGCGACGCCGTGGTGAGCGAGACCCCGGCCCGGTCGGCGACATCCTGCAGGGTGGCCCGGCCGTTGGACGGCTCACGGCCCTCGCTGGCGGTCAATGCCACGGTCACCTCCCGACGTCCCTTGACTCGCGTCCGAGCCCAAGCCTAATCTTGGAAAGCACTTTCCCAAATCGGGGTGGGGCAGCGTGGGCTGGTCGAGCGGGGGGCCGTTCGCTTCATGACGCGCAAGGTGATCAATGTTGCCCTGAACGGGGTGACTGGCCGGATGGGGTACCGCCAGCATCTGGTGCGGTCGCTGCTCAGCATCAGGGAGCAGGGCGGCGTGCGGCTGGCCGACGGCACCTGCGTGTACCCCGAGCCGATCCTGGTCGGGCGGCGGGAGGAGCGGCTGCGGGAGATCGCGGAGCGGCACGGGCTCGATCGCTGGTCGACGAGCCTGGACGAGGTGCTCTCCGACCCGAGCGTCGACGTCTACTTCGACACCCAGGTCACCAGCGCGCGCGAGGACAGCCTGGCCAGGGCGATCGCGGCCGGCAAGCACGTCTACACCGAGAAGCCGACGGCTAGTTCGCTGGACGGCGCGCTTGCCCTTGCTCGCGCCGCCCGCGAGGCCGGGGTCACCAACGGCGTCGTGCAGGACAAGCTGTTCCTCCCCGGCATGATCAAGCTGCGCCGGCTCGTCGACGATGGCTTCTTCGGCCGGGTGCTGTCGATCAGGCTCGAGTTCGGCTACTGGGTGTTCGAGGGCGACACGACCCCGGCCCAGCGGCCCTCGTGGAACTACCGGGCGCAGGACGGCGGCGGGATCGTGGTCGACATGTTCCCGCACTGGCAGTACCTGCTGGCCGACCTGTTCGGGCCGGTCAGCGCGCTGTATGCCCGGCGGGTCACGCACCTGCCCCGGCGGTGGGACGAGGCCGGCCAGCGCTACGACGTCACCGCCGACGACGCCGCCTACGCGATCGTGGAGTTCGAAAGCGGCGCGGTCGGCTCGGTGAACTCGTCCTGGGCGGTGCGGGTCAACCGGCGCGAGCTGGTCGAACTGCACGTCGACGGCACCCAGGGCAGCGCCGTCGCGGGCCTGCGCAATTGCGCGGTGCAGCATAAGGTGTCGACCCCGATGCCGGTGTGGAACCCCGACCTGCCCGACCCGATCGACTACCTGGCCCAGTGGACCGACGTCCCCGACAACCAGGCGTTCGACAACGGCTTCAAGGCCCAGTGGGAGCTGTTCCTGGCCGCCGCCGCCCAGGGCCAGCCGTTCCGCTGGGACCTGGCCGAGGGCGCCAAGGGCGTCCAGCTCGCCGAGCTGGCGTTGCTGTCATCGGACGAGGGCCGGCGGGTCGACGTCCCGCCGTTGAGTGCCTGACGTGACAGGCACAGAGATGGGCGCGCGGATCCCCGACCCGCCCTGGGCCAAGTCGTACCCGCCGCCGCGCTCCCGCCGCGTCTACGCGGCCGCGCACGTCGCCGCCCACCCGGACGGCAGCATCGACTGGGACGCCACGCTCGCGTTCAGGGAGCACTTGTGGGCCCACGGGTTCGGCCTGGCCGAGGCGATGGACACCGCCCAGCGCGGCCAGGGCCTGTCGTTCGCCCAGGCCAGCGAGCTGATCCGCCGGTCAGCGGCGCGGGCCGCCGAGCTGGGCGCGCCGATCGCGAGCGGCGCAGGCACCGACCAGCTGCCGCCAGGCGAGCACCCGCTGGCCGCGATCACGGCCGCCTACGCCGAGCAGGTCGAGCGGGTCGAGGCGGCCGGCTCCGACGTCATCGTCATGGCCAGCCGGGCGCTAGCCGCCAGCGCGCGGTCGGCCGGGGACTACGTCAAGGTCTACACCCAGATATTCAAAATGGCGCGGCGGCCAGTCATGCTGCACTGGCTTGGCGACGCCTTCGACCCCGCCTTGCGTGGCTACTGGGGAAGCCAAGAGTTCGCGACCGCCGCCGACACCGTGCTCGATCTCATCAAGCGAGCCGACGGGCTGGTCAGCGGCGTCAAGCTGTCCGTGCTCGACGCGGCCAGCGAGATCGCGCTGCGGCGCCGGCTCCCGGCCGGGGTCAGCCTCTACACCGGCGACGACTACCACTACGCCGAGCTGATCAAGGGCGACGCCGACGGGCACAGCGACGCGCTGCTCGGCGCCTTCGCGGCGATCACGGCGCCGGCGGCGGCGGCCTTGCAGGCGCTCGACGCCGGGGATCTCGCCGGTTACGACGCCGCGATGGGCCCGACCGTGGCGCTGAGCCGGCTCATCTTCGAGCCGCCGACCTACTACTACAAGGTCGGCGTGGCGTTCCTGGCCTGGCTGAACGGGTTCCAGCCGCACTTCGCGATGCTCGGCGGGCTCCAGGCGAGGCGGTCGGCCGAGCATCTCGCCGGGGTGTTCGAGCTAGCGGCGGCCGCCAAGGCGCTCACGCGTCCGGCCCTGGCGACCCGCCGGATGACCGAGTACCTGTCCCGGCCGGACCGGCCATGATCGATTTGGATCGCCTGTCGCTTAACCAGGTGACGGTCCGGCCTCTGGATGTTCGAGCAGCCGCCGCCCTTTGCGGCAAGAATGGTATTTCCGCGATCGGCCTGTGGCGGGAGCACGTCGCTGAGCAGGGACTAGCCGAAAGCGTCGCCGCCGTCAGGACGGCCGGGCTGCACGTCTCCAGCCTGTGCCGGGGCGGCTTCTTCACCCACGCGGACGCCGGCGCGCGCGCGGCGGCGATGGCGGACAACCGGGCGGCCGTGCGGGAGGCGGCCGAGCTTGGGGCGGACGCGCTGGTGCTGGTGTCGGGCGGCTTGGTGCCTGGCAGCCGGGACCTGGGCCTGGCCCGGCGGCTGATCGCCGACTCGATCGCCGAGCTGGTGCCGCTGGCGCAGTCGCTGGGCGTGCGGCTCGGGATCGAGCCGCTGCACCCGATGTTCTGCGCCGACCGGTGCGTGATCTCGCGGCTTGGGGAGGCGGTCGACCTCGCGCTCGAGTTCCCGGCCGACGCGGTCGGGGTCGTGGTCGACACCTACCACGTGTGGTGGGACTACTCCCTCGCCGCCGACCTCGCGCGGGCGGCCGGGCGGATCGTGAGCTACCAGGTGTGCGACTGGGTGCTGCCGCTGCCGGCCGATGTTCTGCTTGGGCGAGGGCACCTCGGGGACGGGGTCATCGACTTCGGCGCTATCTCCGAACTGGTGCTCGCGGCGGGCTACGCAGGCTTCGTCGAGGTGGAGATCCTCAACCAGGCGATCTGGGACGCGCCCGCGCAGGAGACGGCGGCGATCGTGACGCGCAGGTTCGCCGAGCTGCTGGGCTAGCCTTTGGGCTATGGAGGTACTGCCCCCGGGCCGGATGACCAGCGGGATCGTGCGCCGGGGTAACCGGATCTGGCGGCCGATGGGTTCGTGGTCACCGGCCGTGCACGAGTACCTGCGGCACCTGGAGGCGGCCGGGTTCGACGGGGCACCGCGGGTGCTCGGGGTCGAAGGGGACACCGAGGTGCTGACCTACCTGCCGGGTGAGGTCGCCGCCGATCCGGCCTGGCAGCCTGGGCACGGGCACCGGCTGCCGGCCTACACCAGGACCGAAGAGTCGCTGCGGGCGGCCGCGCGGCTGCTGCGCCAGCTGCACGACGCGGCGGCCGGCTTTCAGCCAGTGCACACCGCGTACCGGTTCCACCCGCACCCGCCGCTGCCCGGCGAGGTCGTCTCGCACGGCGACCTCGGCCCGTGGAACACCGTCTACGTCGGCGGGCTCCCGGTCGGCTTCATCGACTGGGACAGCGCCAGGCCGGTCGCGCCGCTGACCGACCTGGCCGCCGCGGCCTGGGCGTTCGTGCCGCTCGCGCCTGCGGCTCAGCTCACCGAGGCTGGCTTTGAGCGGCCGCAGGAGATGGCGGCCAGGCTGGCCAGCTTCGTGGCCGCCTACGGCCTGGCCGATCCGGCGTCGGTGCTGCCCGAGCTCGTGAACTGCCGGCTGGCCGGGACGCGGGAGCTGGTCGGTATCGCCCCTGACGCGCCCGGGATCGCTGACAAGCTCGAGCACGCGGCGCGCGAGATCCGCTGGATCGACTCGGTCCGGCCTGAACTGGCCAGGGCGCTGGCCGCGTGAATATCTGACCGGATTCATCCGCTGGTGGTGCGCGAATCACAGGGTGAGTGCGGCGGGCTGACCTGCGACGGCTCGACACTTTCGGCCGCTGCGGTGACTGCTGCGTGTATAGGCCGAGTTGGCATGGTAAAGATTGGCGTGAACCGACCACTAATAATTTTTCAGGATAGAGACATATGGACAGTTCTGATCGATTGCCTAAGCCGCTTGAGCGGGTCAGCAAGACTTTCAGCGATCGCACCGTCGAGGTGCTGAGGGACACCGTCATCAGCGGCAAGCTTCGCGCTGGCGAGCGGCTCAACGAGGTTGAGCTGGCCAATGCGCTGGGGATCAGCCGGGGACCGCTGCGGGAGGCCATCCAGCGGCTGCACAGCGAAAGGTTGCTGACCACGGTGCCGAACCGGGGGGCATTCGTCCGGGTAATCACGCCGGAGGAGCTGAGCCACCTGTACGAGGTCAGGATTGCCCTGGAGTCGCATGCTTTGCGACTAATGGCGAAGAACGGGGAGGCCGGGCCGGTCGACGAGCTCAACCGGGTGATCGACGCGACCGATTCCGTCTCGTTCCAAGACGCGCTGTATCCTCCTGACCCCGATTTCCATCAGCGCCTGATAGCGCTCACAAACAACGAGGCGCTGGCCGAGGCGGCCGGCGACGTGCGCAGGCAGATCGGCCTGGCCAGGGCGCGCACGGGCACGGTGACTGACCCGCACAGGGCCGATGGGGCCAGGGCCGAGCACAGGGAGATCACCGATCAGCTAGCCCGCGGCCGGGGCGATAGCGCGGCCAAGGCGCTTGACCGGCACCTGCGATCCAACCTGGCTTGCACGCTCAAGGCCATGCGGTCCAACGGCATGGCTGACGGCCACCTACTATGACGGGCCTGGCCGGCGCAGCGTACCGTCGTGGGAATGACGGTCAAACTCGTGGTGCTCTACACCCAGCCAGAAGATCCGGCCGCGTTCGATCAGCACTATCTCGACGTGCACATGCCGCTGGTCGATGCCATTCCCGGGCTGCAGCGCGCCGAGACGGCGAAGTTCGTCACGGCCCTCGACGGCGGTGAGCAGACCTACTACCGGAGCGCGGAACTGTACTTCGCGGACGACGCGGCCATGCAGGCCGCGTTCGGCTCGCCCGAAGGGGGCGCCACGGCGAAGGACTACGGCGACATCGCGCCGCCGGGGTCGCGGATGTTCGTCGCGGCCGTCGACTAGTTCCTGTCCTTCCGCGCCCGCCGTCGCGGGCTTACGGTAGACAGCGATGCATGACGTAAGGGACACGGCCGCCTCAGGGCCGGCCGCCCGCTACTTCCTGACCGAGCCCGCCCGCGGCTTCGCCGAACTGGTGACGCTGCCGCTGGCCGTGCCCTGGCTGGCGCTGGCGCCGCGCGGTGACGGGCACGGCGTGCTCGTGCTGCCTGGCTTCATGGCCGGCGACCAGAGCACGGGGCCGCTGCGGCGGTTCGTGCGCCGGCTCGGCTACCAGGCGCGGGGCTGGCAGCTCGGCCGCAACCTCGGCCCGACGCAGGCCGTGCTCGACGAGCTGCCGCGCGCGGTCGCGGCGCTTGCGGAGGTCACCGGCGGGCCGGTGTCGCTGATCGGCTGGAGCCTCGGCGGGATCTACGCTCGGGAACTGGCCCGGCGCGACCCGGCCCAGGTCCGGCAGGTGATCACGCTCGGCAGCCCGTTCGCGCTCACCGATCCCAGGCAGAGCCGGGCCGACGGCGCGTACCGGCGGCGCGGTCACCTGCACGCCGGCGCCGGGCGCGTGCCGTCGGCGGAGGAGATCCTCCAGCCGATCGGCGTGCCTTCCACGGCGGTCTACTCCCGGCGGGACGGGATCGTCGCCTGGCAGGCCTGCATCGAGCCGGAGACCGAGCTGCACGGCAACGTCGAGGTGCGGAGCAGCCACCTCGGCTTCGGGGTCGACCCGGCCACGCTCTGGCTGATCGCCGACCGGCTGGCGCTGCCCGCCGGCCCTCAGCCCAGGTTCAGCCCCGCGCCGATCCTGCGCTCCCTTTATCCAGGAAGGACGTGAGATGCGACAGCTCACCGGACTCGACGCGGCGTTCCTGGCCCTGGAGACGGCGAACGCGACCGCCCACATCGGCGGGGTCAGCATGCTCGACCCGAAGGACGCGCCGAAGCCGGTGACGCTGGCCCGGCTCACCGAGGTGCTGGCCGAGCGGCTGCCGCTGATCCCGGTGCTGCGCCGCAAGCTGCTCAACGTCCCGCTTGGCCTGGACCAGCCCTACTGGATCGACGACCCGAACTTCGACATCGAGTACCACGTGCGCGAGATCGCGCTGCCCCGCCCCGGCTCGTACGCCCAGCTCACCGAGCAGGTGAGCCGGCTGCACGCCCGGCCGCTCGACCGGAGCAGGCCGCTGTGGGAGCTCTACCTGATCACCGGCCTGGCCAAGAAGCGGATCGCGGTCTACACCAAGGTCCACCACGCGGCCGTTGATGGCGTGTCGGGGACCGAACTGCTCACCGTGCTGTTCGACCTCGTGCCGGAGGGCCGGGAGGTGCCGGAGGCGGCGCCGTTCGCGCCCGAGCCGCCGCCGGGCCCGATGTCGCTGGCGGCCCACGCCGCGGTCCGGCTGGCCTGGCGCCCGGTGCAGACCGTGCAGCTCATGAACGAGGTCGTCAAGGTGCTGCCGACGCTCACGCCGGCCGTCGGCGCCGTCATCGGCGGCATGCTCGGGCTGAACCGGGGCGACGGCGAGGTCATCTCGACCTCGCCTGGCTCGGCCCCGCAGACGCCGTTCAACGCCGCCATCACCGCGCACCGCCGGTTCGCGTTCCGCAGCGTCGACCTCGACACGGTCAAGATGGTGAAGAACGCGTTCAGGGTCTCGGTCAACGACGTGGTCATGGCGATGTGCGCGGGCGCGCTCCGGCGCTGGCTGGGCGACCACGAGGCGCTGCCGGAGGCGCCGCTGATCGCGATGATCCCGGTGTCGGTCAGGGATCCCGACAGCAAGGGCGCGCTCGGCAACAAGGTCTCGGCCATGCTCGCCGCGCTCCCCACCCACCTGGCCGACCCGGCCGAGCGGCTGGACGTCGCGCACGCCGCGACCCAGGTCGCCAAGGCCCAGCAGGCGGCGATCCCGCAGGGCCTGGTCGACCAGATCAGCGACTTCGCGATGCCGGCGCTGACCGCGAGGGCGGCGCGGGTGGTCTTCGCGACCGGCGTGCTGCACCGGCTGCCGCCGTTCAACATCACCGTGTCGAACGTGCCCGGGCCGAACATCCCCGTGTACCTGTGCGGGGCCCAGCTGATCGCGCACTACCCGGTCTCGGTGATCACCGACGGGCAGGGGCTGAACATCACCGTGCTCGGCTACCTGGGCCAGCTGCACTTCGGCCTGCTGTCCTGCCGTGAGCTGGTCCCCGACCTCGACACGATGGCCGGCTACCTCGTGGACGAGCTTGAGCTGCTGGTGAAAGCCGCTCAGGAACGGACATCGTAGGATTAGCTGGACAGCGGCTCCGCGCTGCGGGCAGGAGGATGTCGCGTGGCGGTGACCGACGAGGCCATCGAGAAGATCAAGGCCATGATCGTCTCAGGCACGCTTCGGGCCGGCGACCGGCTGCCCAAGGAAGCCGACCTCGCGGCCGAGCTTGGGCTGTCGCGGAACTCGCTGCGCGAGGCGGTCAAGGCGCTGTCGCTGGTGAACATCCTGGACGTGCGCCAGGGCGATGGCACGTACGTGACCAGCCTGGAGCCGACGCTGCTGCTCGAGGCGCTGAGCTTCATCGTGGACTTCCACCGCGACTCCACCGTGCTCGAACTGCTGCAGGTCAGGCGGATCCTCGAACCGGCCGCGACGGCGCTCGCGGCCGAGCGGGCCACCGATGCCGAGATCGGCGACCTGCGCAAGCTGCTCGACAGCCTCGGGCCAGAGCCGGCCATCGAGGACCTGGTCGCGAACGACCTGGAGTTCCACCGGCGGATCGCGGCGAGCTCGGGCAACACGGTGCTCAGCTCGCTGGTCGAGACCATGTCGGCCCCGACGACGAGGGCGCGGATCTGGCGCGGCCTGACCCAGGCCGGCGTCGGCGCCAGGACCGTCGCCGAGCACCGCGCGATCCTCGAGGCGATGGCCTCCCGCGACCCCGAAGCGGCCCGCTCCTGGGCCACCGTCCACATCGCCGCCGTCGAGCAGTGGCTGCGCACGGTCCTCTAGCCTCAGAACTCCATGATCTTGTTATTATTACCGGTCCATAGCCCGGAAGAATGACAAGATCATGATCTCGCTGCGGAAAAGTCGTCAAGATCTTTGGCGGAGGCCGTAGTGGCGGGCGGCATTTCCGGCAAATACCGCGTCTTGTTCGGCTGGGCTGAGGTGCGGCGCCAGCAGTTCGCGGGCCAGCCCGACGACCTCCCGATACGGCGCGGCGAGAGTGCAGACGGGCCAGTCGGAGCCGAACATCAGCCGCTCGGGCCCGAAGCAGGAGAGCAGCCGGTCGGCGTACGGCCCGATCCGCGCTGGCGTCCAGTCCGGTCCGGCCTCCGTGACCAGGCCCGAGAGCTTGCAAGCCACATTCGGCATCCGCGCCAGCTCGCCGACGAGCGCGGACCAGGGCTCAGTCAGACCCGCCGCGATCGGCGGCTTCGCGCCGTGGTCGAGCACGAACGGCACGTCGGCCAGTTCGGCGGCGACCTCGATCGCGGCCGGCAGCTGGGCCGGCCGGACGAGCAGGTCATAGCGCAGCCCGGCCGCCCCCACGGCCCGCAGGCCCCGGTACACGTCGGGACGCCGGAGCCAGTCCGGATCAGGCTCGTCCTGTACCAGGTGCCGGATTCCGACCAGCAACGATCCGCCCGGCAGCGACCTCAGCCGGGCCAGCTCGTCGCCGATCGCGAGACTAGTCAGGTCGGCCCAGCCGACGATCCCCGCGACTAGGCCGCCGGACCCCGCCGCGAGCGCCAGGAACGACTCGGTCTCGCCCGCGCTCGCCAGCACCTGGACCAGGACCGAGCTTCGCACGTCACACCCCGCCGACGCCGCGACGAAATCCGACAGGCCGAACCGCCGGTTAATGGCAGGGAACCCGGCCAGCCAGTCGTGCCGCGCCGCTGCCGGATCCCAGACATGATGATGCGCGTCGATCATCACGACCCCGCCCCGTCAGGCAGCAGCCCCACCGCGGAAAGCTCGGCGAACAGCTCGTCAGGCACCGGCCGGGCCAGGTAGCCGACGTCTTCAGCGATTTCCGCCGCCGTCCGCGCCCCAACGAGCGCGGCGGTCACCGCCGGGTTCCGCAAGACGAACGCCAGCGCCGCCGCCCCGATCGGCAGCCCGTAGCCCGCGCACACGGCCCTGATCCGCCGCGCCCGCTCGACCAGGTCAGCCGGCGCCGGCCGGTAGTCATAGCTCGCCCCGGGCGCAGGATCAGCCAGGATCCCGCTGTTGAACACCCCGCCGACCAGCACCGCGACCCCGCGCTCGGCACACAACGGCAGCAGCTCAAGCCCGGCCGACGAGTCGAGCAGCGAGTATCGCCCGGCGATCAGCACGCAGTCCAGGTCGGCCCGCGCGACGAACCAGGAGGGCACCGAAACCTGGTTCATCCCGATCCCGATCGCCCCGATCACGCCATCGGACCTGAGCTGACGCAACGCCGGATACCCCGAGTCCAGCGCCTGCCGCGCGTGCTCAGGATCGTCAGGGTCGTGGATCAGCACCAGGTCGACCCGGTCGAGCCCGAGCCGCTCCAGGCTGTCGGCCAACGACCGCCGGACCCCGTCCGCGCTGAAGTCCCATACCCGCGAAAGGCACGGGGTGCCGTAGAACCCCTCGACGCCGTCGACCGGACCCGGCCCAGGCGACGGCACGAGCAGCCGCCCCACCTTGGTCGAGACCACGTAGGACGAGCGCGGCCGCGACGCCAGGAACGAGCCGAGCCGCCGTTCGGCGAGCCCGACCCCGTAGTGCGGCGCGGTGTCGAAGGCCCGGATCCCGGCCGCCCACGCCGCCTCGAACGTGGCATCGGCATCCTCATCGCTGACCGGCTCGAACAGCCCGCCGAGCGGCGCCGTCCCGAGCACCAGCCTGGTCACCCGCACGCCGCTTGAGCGCAGGTCGACCCACGGCATCATGAGCGCATCATGCCTGCAGCATCTCAGCCGACCACGCCGACCCGGAAGGGAACGAGAACTCGGCCACCGACTCGGCCCGCATCTGCGTCGACGCGCCCGGCGCCAACGGCGCCAGGTACCGCCCGCCGACGACCACGGCCGGGTCGATGAAGTGCTCGTGCAGGTGATCGATCCACTCGATCGACCGCCCCTGCATCGTCCCCGACACCGCCACGAAGTCGAACATCGCCAGGTGCTGCACGATCTCGCACAGCCCGACCCCGCCCGCGTGCGGGCAGACCGGCACCCCGAACTTGGCCGCCAGCAACAGGTTGGCCAGGTTCTCGTTCACCCCGGCGACCCGGCAGGCATCGATCTGCATCACGTCGATCGCCTCCGCCTGCAGCAGTTGCTTGAAGATCACCCGGTTGGCCACGTGCTCCCCGGTCGCGATCGGGACCGGCGCGATGCCGCGCCTGATCGCGGCCAACCCCAGGATGTCATCGGGCGCGGTCGGCTCCTCGATCCACGACGGGCGGAGCGGCGCCAGCTCCCGCATCCACGCGATCGCCGTCGGCACGTCCCAGACCTGGTTGGCGTCGAGCGCGATCGCGATGTCATCGCCGACCGCGTCCCGCGCGATCCCGATCCGCCGCACGTCGTCCTCGAGCCGCGCCCCGACCTTCAGCTTGACCTGCCGGAAGCCGGCGTCCACGGCCGCCCGGCAGAGCGCGGCCAGCTGCGCGTCGGAGTACCCGAGCCAGCCCGGCGTCGTCGTGTAGGCCGGGTAGCCGTCCCGCTCGAGCAGCGCGATCCGGTCGGCCTTCCCTTCGGCTCCGCGCTGCAGCAGCGCCAGCGCCTCGTCCGGCGTCAGCGCGTCGGCCAGGTACCGGAAGTCGACCATCGACACCAGCTCGGCCGGCGACAGCGATGCCAGGTACCGCCACAGCGGCAGCCCGGCCCGCCGCGCGGCGAGGTCCCAGCAGGCGTTCAGCACCGCCCCGATCGCCATGTGCACGACGCCGCACTCGGGCCCGAGCCAGCGCAGCTTGCTGTCGCCGACCAGCTGCCTGGACAGCCCGCCGAGGTCACCGAGCACCTCGTCCAGGTCGCGTCCGGCCAGGAACGACTCCAGGTCGGCCACGGCCGCCCGCTCGATGTCGTTGCCCCGCCCGATCGTGAACACGTAGCTGTAGCCAGCCAGGCCGTCCGGCGAGTCGGTCACTGCGATCAGGTACGCGGCCGAGTAGTCCGGGTTCGGGTTCATCGCGTCCGAGCCGTCGAGCTGCCGGGACGTCGGGAACCGCACGTCGAACGTCTCGAAGCCGGTGATCTTGATGCTCATTCCGCGCTCGCCTCGCCCCCCACGATCCTGGCCAGCACGAGTGCCACCAGGATCACGCTGCCGGTTACCGCTTCGATCCAGTAGTTAGAGACCTGGGACAGGTCGAGGATGTTCTGGACCAGGCCGAGCAAGATCACGCCCGACGCCGCCCCGATCATGTTGCCCCGCCCGCCCTTCAGGCTTACGCCGCCGATCACCGCTGCCGCGAACACCGAGAAGATGATCCCTTCCTCATAGCCTTGCTGCCCGGTGACCGCGCTGACCCGCCCGGCCTCCATCAGCCCGCCAAGCGCGGCGAGCACGCTGCCCGCCACGTACACCCCGATCTTGATCCGGTTGACCTTGATCCCGGCCGCCCGCGCCGCCTCGGCGTTGCCGCCGACCGCGTAGATCGCCCGGCCGGTCCTGTGATAGCGAAGGAACAGCCCGACGGCGACGAAGATCAGCGCCGCCACCAGGAACGACACCGGCAAGCCGCCGATGCTGGCGGCCCCGAGGTAGGTGAACTCCGAGGGCAGGTCGAACAGCGTGTTTCCGCCGACGATCCCGAGCTGCAAGCCGGCCAGCACGATCGTCATGCCGAGGGTCACGATGAAGCCGTTGAGCCGCGCCTTGACGATCAGCAGCCCGTTGATGATCCCGATCACGGCCCCGACCGCGAGCAGCACGCCGATCGCCAGCAGCGAGTTGAGCCGCAGCCCGGAGCCGTACGCCGCCACCGGCACCACCAGCCATGCCGCGACCATCGGCGCGAGCCCGTACGTGCCCTCAAGCGACAGGTCCATCCCGCCGATCAGCAGGATGAGGCTCTCGCCGACCACGGTCACGCCCAGCGCCGCTATCTGCTCGCCGATCCCGGTGAAGTTCGACACGGTGAAGAACGCGCTGTTGACGAAGATCCCGACCACGATCAGCCCGACGACCACTGGCAGCAGGGCCGCTTCGCGGAGCCAGGAAACCGCGGCGGCCTGCTTACTTCGGCCCTGCATGATCGCCTCTACCGCGATGCGCCCGCGGCCGTCTTGCTGCAAATAAACCGATCCGCCGACTCCCGCCGGATCGCCAGCGGTATCGCGCTGGCCGGTGTCCTTCACCCCGGCTCCTCTCCGTCAGGCCGCCCTGGCTGTAGCCGTACCGGGCGGTCGAGCCCTTCGGTCGCCGAGATCAGCGCCTCCCGGTCAAACGGCGGCCCGGTGAACTCGGCGAACACCTCGCCCCGCACGAGCACCACGACCCGGTCGCAGATCGCCAGGTCAGATAGCTCGTCCGTCGCCAGCAACAGCCCGGCCTGACTCTGGCGCGGCACCGCGGCCAGCTCGTCGAGCAGCAGCGCCTTGGCGGCCACGTCCACGCCCCGCGTCGGCGTGATCGCCACGATCAGGCGCGGCTCCCTGATGATCGCCCGCGTCACCGTAACCTTCTGCTGGTTGCCGCCGGACAGCTCGCCGACCGGCTGGCCTGGGCCGGCCGAGACCACCGACAGCTTGCGGGTCAAGGGTTCGGCCGCCTGGGCGCGCGCCCTCGGGCTGAGCCAGCCGACCTTGCCAGCCAGCCAGTCCACGATCGTCATGGTCGCGTTCTCGGCCACGCCGAGCAACGCGACGAACCCCTCGGCCTGCCGGTCCTCAGGGATGTAGCCGACTCCGGACCGCAACGCCAGGTCCCGCCGGCCAGGCACCAGCGGCGTCCCGTCCAGCAGCACCTGGCCAGACTCGTAGGCCTGCGCCCCGGCGACGATCCGGGCCAGCGTCGTGACTCCCGCGCTCAGCAAGCCGGTGACCCCGACCCGCTCGCCAGGGCGGATGCGCAACGAGACCCCGATCAGCGGCCCCCGCAGCGACGCCGCCCAGACCTGCTCGACTACGAGCCCCGGCTCCGCCCCCGCTGCGCCCACCCCGCTCGCCGAGTCCGTAGCACCCGCCCCGCGAGCCCCATTGGCCGTGAATTGTCGGCTGACCGGATCTGGCCCGCCCGCCGGGCCGACCATGGCGGCGACCAGCTGTTCCTTTGTCACCTGGGTCGTCGGGGCGGTGAGGACGATCTCGCCGTCGCGCATGACCGCGACGTCCTGGCAGATCTCGAAGACCTCTTCCAGGTGATGCGAGATGTACAGCACCGCGACGCCAGCCTCGGTGAGCTGCCTGACCCGCGCGAACAGCCGCCTGACGGCGTCCCGTTCCAGGGCCGCGGTCGGCTCGTCAAGCAGCAAGCAGCGGGTGCCGGCCGCGAGCGCCCGCGCGATCTCGACGATCTGGCGCTGCTCGACGGTCAGCCGTGCGCACGGCAGCCGCACGTCGATCGGGTAGCCCCAGTCGGCCATCACCTGCTGCGCCTGCTCGCGCAGGCCCCGCCAGTCGACCAGGCCGCCCCGCGTCGGCTGCCGGTCAAGGAACATGTTCTCGGCCACGGTCAGCGCCGGGACCACCATCGAGTGCTGGTGCACGGTCGCCAGCTGGCGGCGCCAGGCCTTGACGTCGGCGAGCGGCGGAGCGGGCGCGCCGTGCAGCCGAACCTGGCCGGCGTCGGCCGGGTAGCTGCCGGACAGGATCGACACCAGGGTCGACTTGCCCGCGCCGTTGCGGCCGACGAGGCCCAGGCACCGGCCAGGACGCAGCGCGAGATCGATCCCGCGCAGCGCCTGGGTGCTCCCGAACCGCTTGTAGATGCCCGCTGCCTCGACGACCGGGTCGGTACCGGTCATCCGCCGTTGGCGGACGCGCTGCAGACGCCGCCGTGCGCGGCGCCGTACACGTTGCCCCACAGCGCCGAGTCGGTGACCGGCGTGGTGCTCAGCGCGCCCGGCAGCCCGTCGACCGGCTTGACGGTCAGCTTCTCGGCGATCTTGGTAACGAAAGGCGCGACGATCGGGTCGCCCAGGTTCGAGTCGCCCTGGAAGTTCACCATCGCCAGCGCCGGGGCGCCGCCGCCAGGGTCACCCGGCTTGAGCACGACGCCGCTGGCCGCGTCGAGCGCGTACTTGAGCGCCCAGTACGCGTACAGGTTGGCCGGCTGTGACTGCGACGCGTTGGTGAGGCCCTTGGTGATGTCGCACATCTCGAACGGCACGCCGTCGTCGCTCACGATCAGCACCTTGCCGGTCAGGCCCTTGGACTTCAGCAGCGGGATGATGCCGGTGTCGGGGCTGCTCCAGGCCGAGTAGATCGCCTTCAGGTTGGCGCCGTAGGCGTCGACCGCGTTCTGGGCGTCGGTGACCGCGGTCGGGTCGACCCAGACCGTCGGGTCCTTGAGGATCTTGACCTTGGGGTCGTTCAGCGCCATGCAGGCGTTGAAGGCGTTGGCCCGGTCCACGCCGTTGGACGAGGTCAGGTCGCCCTCGAGCTCGAGCACGTAGCCCGACTTGACCCGCGAGCTGATGTAGGCGCAGGCGTCCAGCCCGTACAGCAGGTTCGACGCCCGCACGACCATGTAGACCTTACCGACGCCGACGATCGTGTCGACCGAGATCAGCTTGACGTGGTGGGCGGTCGCGTAGTCAATGGCCGGGCCGAGGCTGGTGGCGGTCTCCGGGTTCACCACCACGGCCTTGGCGCCCTCATTGACGAGCTCCTCGATCTGCTGGTTCTGCAGGCTGGCGTTAGCGGCGGCGAGCAGCGGGCCGATCAGCTTGATGTGCAGCTGGGCGGCGTACTGCTTCTCGTAGTTGATGTAGGCGGCCCAGAACGCGGTGTTGTTGTAGGTCAGGTCAACGCCGATCGCGACTGGTCCCGAGGTCTTCTTCGAGCCGGAGCTCGTGCTGGTGCTACTGCTCGAACTTGAGCTGCAGCCCGCGAGGAGGGCCGCGACCGTCAGGGCGGTCGTGGCAGTGATGAGCAAGCGCCTGCGAAGTACCATCGGTCCTCCTGTGATCCAGGCAAGCAGATTGCATGGAAAATAGATCCGATGTACGGAGGATGTCAATGGTGATTTAAGCGCTTCTTAGCTTCGTGCTCCAATCGATACGGACTCAGTCATCGGACCTATGAGGTAACCGGCCTGACTCGCAGGCCCTGCATGCCGCCGTCGACGGCGAGGGCGGTGCCGGTGACCGCGCTCGCCAGCGGGCTGGCCAGGTAGGCGATCCCGGCCGCGACCTCGTCGGCTGAGACCAGCCGGCCGAGCGGCTGGCGGGCCTCGAGCGCGGCCCGCTCGGCGAGGGGGTCGTCGGCCGCCGCGAGCAGCCGGCCGATCCACGGCGTGTCAGCGGTGCCGGGGTTCACGCAATTCACCCTGATGTGCTCGCGCACGTAGTCGGTCGCCATGGCGAGGGTCATCGAGTAGATCGCGCCCTTGGTAGCCGAGTACAGCGCCCGGTCAGGCAGCCCGGCGGTCGCGGCGATCGAGCTGGTGTTCACGATCGCGGCCTGGCCGTGCGCGATCACCGCCGCCCGCAGGTACGGTAGCGCCGCCCTGGCCGCGCGGACCATGCCGAACACGTTGACGTCGAACACGTGCCGCCACTCGTCGTCGCCGTTGGCCTCGACCGTGCCGATGGCGCCGATGCCCGCGTTGTTGACGAGGATGTCGATCGTGCCCAGCGACTGGGCCGCCTCGGCGACCGCCGACCGCACCTGGTCGTCGTCGGTCACGTCGGCGTTGATCGCGGTGAACTCGGCGGCGATCTGATCGGGTACCTCGCGGTCAAGGATCGCGACCCTAGCCCCGCGCGCGGTCAGCAGGCGAGCGGTCGCGAGGCCGATGCCAGAGGCCCCTCCGGTGATGATCGCGGTCCGGTCAGCGAACTCCGTCATAGGGGGTGCCTCCTGTGATCAGCGGGGTCTGATGTACCCCAACGTCAGCAAGATATTGGCACACAGCGGGCCGTCGCCCGTGGCCACGCAGCGGCCAGGTCGCTCTGAACGCGGGCTCAGAGCGACCTGGACAGTCACCAGAAGCACGAGGCCCTTATATCACCAGTCCTCGTAGATCGGCGCCAGGCCGGTCCCCGGCAGCGGCTTCAGCTTGCCGTGGTCGACCCACCCGTTGACGACGACGCTCTTGGACGTGAAGCCGCCGACCAAGATGAAACCGCCGGAAGGGTCGAGGCTCGCGGCCGTGGCCTGGACGTCGCGCAGCCGAAGCAAGACCTTCCTCTGGCCGGTCGCGAGGTCGAACTTGACCACCGAGGTGATCTGCGGCCCGATGAAGCAGCCGATCACCGAAGTGCCATCGGGACTGATGAATAGGTCTAGCGGCTCGATGGCGCTCGTTGGCAGGCTGAGGATCACCTTGCCGCTGGCCAGCGTGCCGCCCTTCGCGGCCGGCCTGACCGTGACCACGTCATATGCGGATTTCCCGCAGCCCCGGGCCAGGCACCTGGGCGAGCCGAAGACGGCAAGCTCGCGCCCGCCTTGGGCGAAGGACAGCTTGCCGGGCTCGAAGCCGACCTTGCGGCTGAGCTTCGTCGCCTGCCAGAGCGCTTGCTGGCCGTTCCTGGCATTGATGACCAGGATCCGCGGCGGAAGCTTGAGGCTGTCTGGCTGGACGATGACCGCGACTTCCGACCCACCGGGGGCCGCCGCGATGCTGGAGACGCCGACCCGAGGCAGAGTTCCGCCAGCCACTGGCCTGAAGTCCTTGACCTGCCCCGAGCGGTCGACCGCGAACTGATAGATCGTGGTGGAGCGGATGCGGGCGGTGTGGCTGGAGAACGTTGTCGCGCACGCGGCGAAGAAGACCTGGCCGGCCGGCGTCGTCGTTCCGGCTACGAGCGGGACTTGCGTCGAGGGTGGTGCCGGGCACCTGATCGAGCCGGTGATGGCCCCAGTAGCTGTCGACCGGATGACGTTGACCGGCTGGCCGCGCTTGGTCAGCGCGACTGTCTCGAAGTAATGGGACGGCGGGCGCGCCGGCTGCGCGTGGGCGCCGACCTGGCGGTGCGGCGCGATCGTCGTCGACGCGAGGGCCACGCCGACGCTTCCGGCGACGGCGAGGGCGGCGGCCGCGGTGGCATAAGAGAGGCGGCGGCGCCTGACCGCGCGGCGGCGGACGGCGTGCACTGATACCTGGCGGGGTGGTTCGCCGATGACGGCGTTGAACAATCGGCTCAATTGCTGCTCCATTTCGGTCATTTGCGTTCTACTTCCATCAGCTCAGTAAGCCTGCTATCGCCTCGCAGCTTGGCCAGCGCCTGCGACATCGTGCTCTTGACGGTGCCGAGCGCACAGCCGAGCACCTGGGCCACCTGCGCCTCGGAAAGGTCGTCGACGACGCGGAGCACCAGCACGGCCCGCTGCTTGTCGGTGAGCTTGGCCAGCACTTGCCCGACGACTTCGCGGGCGGCGACCTCGGCGGCCAGGTCGCCAGGGGCCGCGCTATCCGGCAGTTCGGCCGACGCCATCTCGCCCCGCCAGCTTCGCCGGCGCCAGGTCAGCCAGGTGTTGATCATCGCCCGGCGGACGTAGATCTCCGGGTCGTCCCGCCTGGTGATCCGGTCCCACCGCAGCCAGGAACGAGCCAGCGCCGTCTGGACCAGGTCCTCGGCGAGCGCCCAGTCCCCGGTGAGCATCCAGGCGGTCCGCTGCAATGCCCGTTCTCGCGCCTGCACGAATAGCGCGAACTCGTCTTCCTCGGCGTTCACCGGACCTCCGTGCCCGCGTTACCTGTCGACTAGAACGACACGGTGACCGCCGCCAAAGGTTCAGGAGCGCTGGCAGCCGGGGAAGGTTTTCTTTTGCTGATCTAAAGGTTGCGGAAGATCCTTACCAGGCATAGGCCTCGGGGGCCGCGCCGCCGGGGCCGGGGAAGATCTCGTCAAGCCGGCTCAGCGTCTTCTCGTCCAGCGTGAGCCGCTGCGCCCGGAGCGCGCTGTCGAACTGCTCCATCGTGCGCGGCCCGACGATCGGCGCGGTCACGGCGGGCTGGTGCAGCAGCCAGGCCAGCGCCACCTCGGCCGGCGGCTCGCCCAGCTCGGCGCAGAACGACTCGTAGGCGGCGACCTGGTCTCGCTTGCCCGCGATGATCTCGGCGGCGCGCCCGGCCCCGCTGCGGCGCTCGGCGCTGTCAGTTTGCGACGCCGTCGCCTGCTGCTCCTTGGCGAGGATGCCGCCGAGCAGGCCGCCGTGCAGCGGGCTCCACGGGATCACCCCGAGGCCGTAGCCCTGGCAGGCCGGGAGCACTTCAAGCTCGACCGTGCGCGCCGCGAGGTTGTACAGGGACTGCTCGCTGACCAGGCCGAACGCGCCGTGCCTGCGGGCCGTCTCCTGGGCCTCCGCGATGTGCCAGCCGGCGAAGTTGGACGAGCCGAAGTAGGTGACCTTGCCCTGCTGGCGCAGGATCGACAGCGCCTCCCAGATCTCGTCCCACGGCGTCTTCCGGTCGACGTGGTGCATCTGGTACAGGTCGATGTGGTCGGTCTGGAGTCGGCGGAGCGAGGCCTCGCAGGCTTGCCTGATGTTGACCGCCGACAGGAACCGGTCGTTCGGCCACTCGCCCTTGCCGCCGTACAGCTTGGTCGCGAGGAACACCTTGTCCCTGCGGCCAGGACTGGCGGCGAACCACTCACCGATGATCGACTCGGTCGTCCCCGAGGCTCGCGGCCGCCCGTAGGTGTTCGCCGTGTCGAAGAAGTTCACGCCCTGCACGAGCGCGTAGTCCATGATCGCGTGCCCGTCGGCGGGCGTCGTGTACGCGCCGAAGTTCATCGTCCCCAGGCAGATCCTGCTTACCAGCGCGCCAGCGCGGCCAAGATGGGTGTAGTCCATGCCCCTAACCGTAACGGGCGCCCAAGAAGCGTTCCGGCGACGGGATGTGCGGCGTGTTGGTTCACGTTTCGCGGCCTCACCCCGCACCATTCATCCCAGCGGCGAGTTCGCGGTCGTCGCTACCACCGGGGACGACCTGACCGGGCTGGCTGAGCTGCTGCCGACGACGAAGTACGCGAAGGGCTACGCGACCGCGGCCGCGGTGGCGATGAACGGGCAGCTCACCCTGGACTTCGGTGATTTCGACTTCGGGTCCGACTTCGACTTCGGGTCCGGCTGCGACCGGGCTGCCGAACCGGTGGCGCTGCGCACCTGGTTCATGTTGTTCCACACCGGCGACGAGGGGTTCAGGGTCGAGCTGTCGCTGCCTGACGGCATCGCCGACGGCCGGATCACGAGCTGGGCCGAGCGGATCGTCCTGCCGCCGTTCCCGCGCGACGACGACCGGCTAGCCGACCTGCTCCCCGCAGCGGAAGATCGGCCCGCCAGCGAGGTCGTAGTCGCCGCCACCCGCCGCTAGCCCGCAATGCACGGCCGCTGCCCACCGGCCGGAACGACAACGTTGTCCCGGAGTTGTCGTTCTGACGACAACTCCGGGACTACGTTGCGCTTGGACAGGTGCCCCGGATGCTGACGCCGTCGAGACTGGTGATCGCCCGCAAGCGGCATGGGCTGACCCTGACCAGGCTTGCTGACCTCACCGGCCTGAGCACCCGCAGCATCTCGGTGTACGAGAACGGGCACGCCGAGCCGTCGGACGAGACGCTGGCGCTGCTCGCGCAGGTGCTGGAGGTCAGCCCTGCGTTCTTGCGCGGGCAGGACGTCGATGAGATCCCGGTGGACGCGGTGAGCTTCCGGGCGCTGAGCAAGATGACCGCACGGCAGCGGGACCGGGCGCTCGCGGCCGGGCGGGTCGCGCTGCTCATCAACGACTGGATCGAGGCGAGGTTCGAGCTGCCTGCGGCCGACATCCCGACCCTGACCGGGCTTGACCCCGAGTCGGCCGCGCAGGTGACGAGGGCCAGGTGGGGATTGGGGGAGCGTCCGGTTGGCAACGTCCTGCACCTGCTGGAGGCGCACGGCACCAGGGTCTACTCCCTGACGCATGAGAACAGCCAGCTCGACGCCTACTCGCTGTACTGGCACGGCCAGCCGTTCATCTTCCTGAACACCAGCAAGTCAGGGGAGCGCGGCCGGTTCGACGCCGCCCACGAGCTTGGCCACCTCGTGCTGCATGGTGAGCACCTGGTGCCGAGCCGGCCGGGCGCGGAAGCGGAGGCGAACCGGTTCGCCGCCGCCTTCCTCATGCCGCGCGCGAGCATCCTGGCCCAGGGGCTGAAGGACGCCACCCCCGACCGGATCCTCGTGGCCAAGCGGGTCTGGAAGGTCGCCGCCATCGCGCTCGCCCACCGGCTCTACGAGCTTGAGCTGCTCACCGACTGGGGCTACCGGGCGGCCTGCGTCCAGCTATCCCAGTGGGGCTACCGGCGGGGCGAGCCACAGGGCATCGACCGGGAGTCGTCGCAACTGCTCGCGAAGGTCTTCCGTTCGGTCCGCGACCACGGCGAGACCCTCGCCGACGTCGCCACCGCCGTCGGGATCACGCCCGCGGAGTTGCGCGCCCACATCTTCGGCCTGGCCCTGACGGCCGTCCCTTAGCTGGCGGTATCGCTAGGCGCGGGTGCCGATGTAGAGGTTGCCGGTGAGGTTGCCGGACAGGCACAGGGTGGTGCCCTGGCAGGTGACGGCCTGGACGTGGGCGCCGCTGCCGGGGAGGTTCACGACGGCCCAGGAATTGTCGCTCGCGGTTGCCCTGGTCGAGGTGTACATCTGCTCATGGGTGGCGCCTCCCTGAACGTGTCGGTCAGCAGACGCCCTGGCCCGGACCCTGGTTTACCGCGATGGCCGCCCCGTGCCGGTCGGCATGGAGCCAGTCGGCACGGGGCCGGTCATGCGGTCAGGTGCAGGTCTCAGCCTCCTCGCCGTTCTCAATCCGGGCGGCGTCGACCTGGTCGTAGTCGATGGAGTTGCTGACGATGTACTGATAGGCGACGGCGCAGGGTGAGCTCGTCGTGTCGCCCATGTAGAACTGGGCGGTGAGGTTGTCGGAGCTCCAGCTGCTCGCGCAGACTCCGCTGAAGTAGCTGCCGTAGCTGTTCTGATTGGTCCACTCGAACGTCTTGGGCAGGCTGCCTGACAGCGTGCTATTGATGAAGCCAGGCGGGCCGTAGATGCCGGCGAAGGTCGGGAAGGGCACGCCCTGGATCTCAGCGTAGCTTCCGTAGATCTCGTCGAAGAAGCCATTGAAGACGTCGCGGTTCAGGCTGGTGTTGGAGCCCCAGCCGTCGCCACTCCAGGATTCGACGTCGGCGTAGATGATCGGGTCATAGGTCGGCGCTTCCACGCCTCCGCTGTTATAGAAGCCCGCCACGTTGCTCATGGCCGCGTTGCCCTGCTGCTCGCCGTACGCGAGCGCAGCGGATGCCGTGGTCGCGCCCGCGTCGGTGGGACCGGACAGCAGGTAGTAGTTCTGGCTGCCTATCCCGTAGCCGTAGATGGCGTTGGCGTTGGCCGCGTTCGAGTAGCTGACGTGATTGTCGGAGTCGCCGGGATAGTCGACCCGGCCGACATAGTCGCCGTAGGCGCCGTTGCAGTTCGGGAACGTGTACTCGACCCCGCCGCCGACCGGTCCAGGGTTGTTCGTATCGGCGCCGTAGTAGAAGCCGGCCGGGGTGTCGCCGGCCAGCGCGGTCGCCGGGACGCCGACCATCCCGGCCGCCACGGCGAGGGCGGCCATCGCGGCGAGCGTCCGCCTGGTGCACTTGAGTTTCATTGCCTGTCCTTTCACGACTATGGCCGGGTTCAGGGCGCGGCCGCGTACAGCGCGCGGACCTTCGGGAGGAGGGAGATCGCGCCGGTCCCGGTCGACTCGGGGACCGGCACGCCGACGATGGCCTTCGCCTTCGTCCAGGTCAGGAACGCCGACACGGTGACGACGCCGCACGAGGAGAAGGCCGAGGTGCCCGGGCTGGCCGCGGCCGGCACGGTGACCTTCAGCGACGCGGTCCGCGAGAGCCCCACCAGGAGGGAACCGCGAGCGGGAACACTCAGGCAGCGGGCAGTGCCGTCGCCGTTGGCGATGAGCGTGTACAGCAGGACGGTGGCGGTGCCGCCTGGACGCAACGTGAGCCCAGCGGACGGGCCACCCAGGCCAGCCGGCGAGGCGACCGCGGCCGTCTTCGAGCCGAAGGCGGCGAAGTCGGTGCCCTGCGGGCGGCCAGTAGGTCCGGCGACGCGAACCGTGCGGACGGCGGTGCCGTTCGCGGTCGCGACCGCGATCCCGGCCGGACTCCTGGGCAGCGAGCAGGCCGCGAGCCCGGTGTTGGCCACGTTGAATCCGCTGATGACGGTGGACATGGCCGGGTAACTGGTCCAGAAGGTGGTCGCGAGGTGGCTCGCCCGGCAGGCGGGCGCTGGGGCCGACGAGCTGGTCGGCTGGGCGCCACCGTGCACCGGTAGCCGCCACATGGCGTCGTGCCGGGCTGGCGGGGTCCAGCGCTTCAGGTGAGCGATGGACCGGAACCGAGCCGGGTGAAGCCGCTGGCTGGCCGCGTGCGGTGAGCCGGCGAACGCCACCGGGGCGAACGCCGCCGCGCTGACCGCGCCTATGAGGGCGATAGCGGACAAGCCCGCTATGAGAAATCGTTTCATGCGCATTACTCCCTCTGTATTCCTTGCCTTGATGCCGCGAGCTGGTTGGCATTTATTTGGCTATGCCGTAAAAGGTTTGTATGTTCGGTTAGCATGTCGTTAGCAGGGCCTTAGCGGCCCAGTTCCCCGCGCGACGTTGGCACCGGTGGTAACCAGACATGACGGCCGAGATGGAGTTCTGCCTGCTCGGGCCGCTGGAGGTGCGCTGGCGCGGACAGGCCTTGGCGATTCGCGGCGGCAAGCAGCGGGCCTTGCTGGCGGCGCTGCTGCTGCGCGCCGGGCACGTCGTGTCGCTCGACGAGCTCGCTGAGGTGCTCTGGGCCACCGAGCCGCCGCGATCGGCGCGAGTGACCGTGCAGAACTACGTGAAGCGGCTCAGGCAGGAACTCGCGCGGGCCGGCGCGGCCGGGCAGGACCGCATCACGACCCGCTCGCCCGGTTACCTGCTGCGCGCGGCCGCCGATGAGGTCGACCTGACCAGGTTCGAGGCCAGGCTGGAATCGGCATTGCGGAACGCGCGGATGCAGGCTTGGCAGGCCGCCGCGGACGAGGCTGAGGCGGCGCTCGCGCTCTGGCGCGGCCAGCCGCTGGCTGGCATCGAGTCCGAGCTACTTGAGCAGCGGGAACTGCCGCGGCTCGAAGGGCTTGGCCTGCGGGCGATCGAGACCAGGATCGACGCTTACCTGCAGCTGGGGCGGCACGCCGAGGTGATCGCGGAACTTGAGCGACTGGCCGGGGCGCATCCGCTCCGCGAGCACAGCCAAGCCCTCCTCATGCTCGCCCTTTACCGGGACGGCCGCCAGGCCGAAGCGCTCGCGACCTACCGATCGACCAGGCGGGCGCTGATCGACCAACTCGGCAGCGAGCCTGGTCTTGAGCTACAGGACCTGCACCAGCGCATCCTGGCCGCCGACCCCGCGCTCGACGTGGCTGGCGTGGCTGGTGTGGCTGGTGTGGCCGGGCGAGCGCGCGGGATCCCGCGCCAGCTGCCGGCCCCGGTCCGGCACTTCGTCGGCCGGGACGGCGAACTCGCCGCGCTCACCGGCCTGATCGGCCCGGCCGCCGACGGGCTCGCGGGAACCCTGGTGATCTCGGCGATCGGCGGGACGGCCGGGGTCGGCAAGACCGCGCTCGCCGTGCAGTGGGCACATCAAGTCTCCGCCCGGTTTCCCGATGGCCAGCTGTACGTCAACCTGCGCGGCTACGACACGGGCGAGCCGATGCCGCCGGGCGAGGCGCTCGCGGCTTTCCTGCGGGCACTGGGGCTGGCCAGCACGGAGGTTCCGGCGGACGTCGATGAGCGGGCGTCGGTGTACCGGAGCCTGCTCGCAGGCAAGCGAATGCTGATCCTGCTGGACAACGCGCGCACGGCCGCGCAGGTGCGCCCGTTGCTGCCGGCTAGCCCTTCCTGCGCCGTGATCGTGACCAGCAGGGACAGGCTCGCTGGCCTGGTGGCCCGTGACGGGGCCGAACGGCTCGAGCTTGACCTGCTGGCGGAGGACGAGGCGGTCGGCTTGCTGCGGGAGCTCATCGGCGCCAGGATCGACGCCGAGCCCGACGGCGCGCGGCGGCTGGCGGACCAGTGCTGCCGGCTGCCGCTGGCCTTGCGGGTGGCGGCCGAACTGGCCATCAGCCGCCCGGACGACTCGCTGGCCGAGCTGGTCACTGACCTGGCCGATCTGCGCCACCGGCTTGACCTGCTCGAGGCGGGCGGCGATTCCGCGACGGCGATCAGGGCCGTGTTCTCCTGGTCATGCGGGCACCTGGACCCGGCGGTGGCGCGCGCTTTCGGCCTCGCGGGCCGGCACCCAGGCGCCGACTTCGATCGGTACGCGCTGGCCGCGCTGACCGGCAGCGCGCTCGACGAGGCAGGCCGAGCGGTCGACGCGCTCTCGCGGGCCCACCTGATCCAGGCGACCGAGGGCGGCCGGTACGCCATGCACGACCTGCTGGCCGCCTACGCCCGCGAACGCTCCGGCCCGCAGCCGGGAGACGAGGCGCTCACGCGGCTCTTCAGCTACTACGTCTACACGGCCGCCCTTGCCGTGGACACCCTGATGCCCGGCGAGGCCGGGCGCCGGCCCCGGATCGCGGCGCCCGCCTGCCCAGTTCCGCCGGTCGCTGACGAGAAGGCGGCCAGAGCCTGGCTCGACGCCGAGCGCGCCAACCTCGTCGTGGTGGCGGCGCGAGCGGCTGACCATGGCCTGCCCGGTCATGCCATCGTCTTGTCCGCCGCGTTGTTCCGCTATCTGGACACTGGCGGCCACTTCGGCGATGCCGAGGTCATTCACGGCCGCGCCGTCACGGTCGCCGCGGACACCGGTGACCTGGCGGCCGGGGCGCACGCGCTGATCAGCCTGGGCACCGTCGGCCTCCAGCAGGGCCGCCACGACACAGCGGAGTCCAGGTTCGCCGAGGCGCTCCGGCTTTGCCGGGCGGTGGCTGACCCGTTCGGCGAGACGCGGGCGCTGATCAACCTCGGCATCATCGAGTTGTACCGCGGTCATTATGAGGCGGCGGCCGCGAGGTTCGCTGAGGTCGTTAGCCTCAGCCGGGCCAGCGGCCTGCGACCGCAGGAGATACGCGGGCTGACCGGCCTTGGCACGGCGGCGCTGTACAGCGGCCGGTACCGGCAGGCCGCCGATCAGCTGCAGCAGTCGGCCGACTTGTGCGAGCTCACCGGTGAACGCACGTACCTGGTGGAGACCCTGGTCAGCCTCGGTGACGCTAGCTCGAGACTTGGCCGTTACGCCCGCGCGCGGGCTTGCCTGGCCAGGGCGCGGACGGTGAGCCAGGAGACCGGCGACAAGCTCGGCGACATCCACGTCCTGGGCTTTACCGGCATCACCGCGCTGGCGGAAGGCCACCACGCCGAGGCGGTCAGCCTGCTCGCCGACGCGGTCGCCGCCAGCCGCGAAAGCGGCCACCGCACCGCCGAGGGACACCTGCTCGGCTACCTGGGCAAGGCCGAGGCTGGGCTGGGCGAGTACCGGCAGGCGGCCGCTCACCTGAGCCATGCACTGGCCTTGTGCCGGGGGACCGGTGACCGCTCGGGCCAGGCGGCGGCGCTCAATGGGCTCGGCGAGGTCTGGCTCGCGACCGGCGACCCGGACCGGTCGGTGGCCGAGCACGCGCGCGCCCTGGCCGTCGCCGAGCAGATCAACGATGCCGACCAGCGGGCCAGCGCGCACAGCGGGCTCGGCGCGGCCCGCACCGCCAGCGGGGACGCCACCGCGGGCCGGGCGCACTGGCAGGCGGCACTGTCGATCTACACCGAGCTTGAGTCCCCGGCCGCCGATCAGGTCCGTGGCCAGCTGGCCGGCTGACCAGCGTGTTCGTGCTAGCCCCAGCGTGAATCCGGGTGGCCGCACGCGTGGAGTCCGGGTGGCGGCACCATCGCGATCGGACCCGCCGGTCATGATGATCGGGATATGACTTCAGTACAGGCAATCGCAGTCCACGCAGTCGCGGCCCGCGCCGTCTCAGCCCCGCACGGCACGTGGTATCCCTACGCCGGCGGCGCGAGGATCGTGCTCGCGCTCGTCCTGGTCGTCGTCGCGGCGGCCGTGGTGTACCTCGGCACCCGGCTCAGGCTTCCGGCCCGGCTGCCGAGGCCATCGCAGCCGCTCGCCTTGGCCCTGTTCGTGACCTGGTTCCTCGCGATCGCGGCCTTCCTCGTCTGCCTGTCGGTTTACGTCACGCAACTGCAGCACGAGCACGTGCTCCACGCGGCCCCGGCCGACCCGATCACGCCGGTTACCGATCTGGCCGTCGTCGTGACCTTCTTGGTCATCCTCCTGAGCAGCAAGCCTTATAGCCGCGGGACCAGGCTGGGCGGTGCCATCATGGGCGCTCTCGCCGCGCCGATGATCTTCGAGCTGCCCTTCGACCTGATCGTGATGGCGCGGACCTACCCGCCGGTGCAGCCCGACCCGGCCGCCTACCGGGTGCTGTTCTTCGCGCCGTTGTTCCTGATCGAGCTCACCACGCTGGCTCTGCTTACCTTGTCGCCCTTGGTTCGGGTGCGGCGGCTCACGTTCATCGGGTTCGCGCTGATGCTGGCGGTGTTCGCGGTCTGGGCGTCGTCCGGGTTCGGCTACCCGTCCGCGCCGTTGCCGACCGCGCTGAACGTGATCTCCAAGCTGATCGCCTTCGCCACCGCGCTCACCTTGTTTCTGCCAGTGCCGGCGCCCGTACCCGTGCCATCGACGGACGACCAGGCGGATGCCTCCCTGGCGGGCGCCTCCCCCGGCTGATGGGGTAGCCAGGTCCGGCCCTGCGCGGGACGCAGGCCAGCTCACCACTGCGCCTGCCTCAGCGGGCACCTTTGAGACCAGGGGAGGCACCCTGGGACGCTGGTGACACCACGGTGCCTGACGCTGACGCCTCTCGACCTGTGCCTTGAATTGACTTACGCTCAGCCCGTGGTAGCAGTGGCCGTCCCGAGGCTGCGTGGGCGCCAGGCAAGCGTTGGCGGCGTAATAGTCGGCATCGTCAGCACGATGGCGGTGATCACGATTGCCGCCGGGCCTGCTATTGCCGATCCCGGTGCCGGGTTGCCGCGAGCCGGCCCCGCGGCTGGCGCGGCGTTCCGCAGGGCCACGGAGATCAGGCTGCCAGCGAACGCCGCTGCCGTCGGGGATTCTCAGCTGACCGCAGTTGCCTGTACGGGCGCTGGATCATGTATCGCCGGGGGCTCCTATCGGGCTCGCGGCGGTCATTACGAGCCGATGGTGGTCGCCGAGTCGGGCGGGACCTGGGCCCGGGCGGTCGAGCTGCGACTTCCTCCTCACGCGGCCGCGCAGCCGGGCGCCGGGCTCACCGGGGTGGCCTGCTGGGCCGCGGATTCCTGTGTTGCCGTGGGCTTTTACCTGTACCAGGGCGGCTCAGGCAAATACCTTGGATTCACCGTCACCGAGTCGCGTGGCACCTGGGCCAGGGCGCGGGCAGGCTCGCTGCCCGCGAATTCGGCCGCCAGCCGCAACGGCGACCTCGAAGCGGCTGCCTGCACGGGCGCCGGGTCCTGCGAGGCGATCGGGTCCTATACCGACCTTTCCGGCAAAGGCCAGGCTATGGCTATAGCCGAGGTTCAGGGACGCTGGAGGCGGGCCAGGGAAATCGGCGCGCCGGCGGACGCCGGACCGAACCCGGCCGCGTTCCTGCACGGCCTTTCCTGCACCCGCGCTGGGTCGTGTGCCGCGTCCGGGTTCTACACCAACTCCTCAGCAACGGTTCAGGCCATGAGGGTCACCGAGTCGAACGGCCGGTGGGGCCAGGCGACCCGGATCGCCCTGCCCCTCAACGCCAGCGCGGACCCGGAAGCGTTCACCGACTCAATCGCCTGCACGGCCACAGGGAACTGCCTCGGCGTCGGCGGCTACGACACCGCCGCAGCCCTCCAGGCCATGTCGGTGACGGAAGCAGGCGGCCGCTGGCGGCGCGGAACGCAGGTCGCCGCCGAGACCGGCGCCCTGAACACCGCGCTCCACGCGGTCGCCTGCGTCACAGCCGCGCGATGCGTGGCCGTCGGCAACTTCGCCAACCCGGCGGACCATTTCCTGGCGCTGTCGGTGACCAGATCGAACGGCCACTGGGGAACCGCCACCGTCGTCAGGACCCCGCCCAGCGCCAGTCTGGGCGGTAATCAGTTCGGCGACCTGGACGCTATCGCGTGCACCCGAAGCGGGCGCTGCACAGCCGTCGGCAGCTACACCAGCAGGACCGGCGCCCGCCTCCCGATGGCAGCCACCAGGTTCTGACGTGCGCCCTTGGTGCTCAGCTTTGCGGCTTATCTCATGCGTGCCTGTTTTCCTGAGCGAGACCATGGCGGCGGAATGACCCGGCGCCTGCCGTCTGAGGCGGGCAGGTCCCCGGCACCGCTCAGGCGCCACCGGAAGTACCGGACAGGTACTGTCCATATCCATCTCAAGAAAAAGAAGAGTAGCAGCAAAGCCATGATCTCGAATGGCCAGAGCGACACCGACAATATGTCGCGGATGTTCGGGCGACCTGGATAGGCGCTATTCCCGTAGATCGAGCTGACATCTATCGCGTGCCTTCGTGCGGTCAGAACTGGCGAACTCGCCGATCCAGGCGCAGCCTTTGTGGCAATCCAGGAACCGGACGGTGAATACTCCCGGCGTGCCCGCACCCAGCGCCCATCTGATCGCGGGGCTGACGAATGCCGCGAGCAAGCCAGCCAGGGCCAGTATGAGCACCGGCGTGACTACCCATGCGCCCGCCCGCGTCTGCCCCCGCTTTCCTCCTGCGGGCGTGCGTGTGTCGATGAGCTTCATGGCTAGCTGGAGAAGGTCAGCACGTTGAACGCCGTCTTGGCTGCTATATCGCTCTGGTCCTCATTGAATATGACCTCGGTGTTCCCGTTGTACCAGACCCCGGGCTGGGCGTTGTCCAGGTGACCGGTCTCGCCGCCAGGACTGGAGTTCTGGGTGACGAAGGTGACGTTGTTGGGGTTGCCGGTGGTCTGACTGGTGCTGATCGCCACGCCGCCATTGCGCAGGTTGCTGGTCGTGGCGGTCAGTTCCTCGCCATGACCGCCGTTGCTCGCCGCCGGGCTCACCAGCACGTTGAACGAGACATTTACTGGCATGGCTGCGTGGTCTTCGTTGAAGATCGCCCACCTCTTGTTCGCGCGATCGTACCGAACGCCGACCTGATGCGGGTTATAGACAGGCATTTGAGTATTTCTTTTGACAACACTCAGATTCTGGGTCACCTGGATCTCGGCGCCTGGCTTGCCGTTGGTGAGCTTGGAGTTAATGAACACCGAGTCACCGGAGATGTTCGAGGGTTTCGCGGTCAGGGAGAACGCGTATTTGCTGGCTTTGGGCACGACCAGGATGTTGAACGACGAGCCGTCAAGGATCGGGTCCTGGTCCTCATTGAGCAGCTCCCAGCCGGTGCCGTTCCAGAAGACGCCGATGGGGTCCTTGTCATAGACGCAGCCGCATTCGGCGTTCGCGTTGTAATTCTGTGTCATGAACAGCACGGCGGTGGGCCGGTTGTCGGTGGCGCCGTTGACGATAAGCGCCCAGAAGGTACCGAAGTCGCGATCCGGCGGTGTCCACACGAAATGCGAGGTCACGGTGACAGAATTAGGGGCGGCCGAAGTAGCGGCCGCCGGCGTGGCGGCTGCAAGCGGGGCGGCCAGGCTAAGCCCGGCCGCGGCAGCTAGCACCGCGCGCCGTACGGTGCGCCACCCGCACCGCATCGTCCCGCCGGTCAGGAGTCTGTCCGCAAAGCCGTTGCGGATTCTGTCAGGTCGCATCATGAGTCCTTTGCTGTGTTTCTGGGGCAGGAGTCGCGGGCGATCCGGCGGCAGACTTCCTGGCCGGCTGCTCGAACCTGATGATTAGCCGCGAAATTGGAGTGTCCTGCTCGGTGACGGCCGCGTGGTGGCGGTGATTCCGCTGAGGACGACGGCGGTGAAGGTGTACTTGGCGGTGCGGGTGCTGGGCGCGGTGAGCAGCGAGTGCCTCGCGATGATCTTCCGGCCGCGCCGGATGATCCAGGTGAACGCGATCTGGGTACCCGCGGGCAGCTGCTGGTCATCTCCAGCTCGCACGTCAGCCACGAAGTTCGCGCTGAACTGGGAGACGGACATCGCGTTGATGTAGTCAGTCAGCGGGCCCGATGGCCCGGCCGGGGTATCCAGTCCGAAGATGGTGCCGTTGGCGTTGTTCGGGAAGTCGCTCACCGCCTTCTGCCCCATCAAGATCCGGTCGGTGGACAGCGAGAAGCCGAAGCACGAGCCACCGTTGGCCCCGCCTATCTCGGAGTTCGCGATGGCGTTCAAGGACCATCACGAACGGGTTCCTGACGTGGACGGTGCACCCGATTATGCACAGGTTGATAGAGATGTAGGTCTGGCTTCGCCGAAGGCCTGGGTCATCTGGGCGAAGTCGATGTGCGGCCCGTAGTCCCGCGGGGGTGGGCAAGACCGCACTAGCCGTGCACTGGGCCCACCACGTCGCCGGTCGCTTCCCCGACGGGCAGCTGTACGTGAACCTCCGGCGTCGCGTTACTGGTAGGCCTTGGCCTGGATCTGGTAGAGCTCGGAGTAGGGGCCGCCCCGGGCCATGAGGTCGTCGTGGCTGCCGACCTCGGCGACGCGGGCACCCGCGAGGACGACGATCAGGTCGGCCATCCTGACGGTGCTGAAGCGGTGCGACACCAGGATCGTGATCCGGCCGTCGTCGCCGCGTTGGCGGGCGCGGCGGGCGTACTGCTCGAACAGCTCGTGCTCGGTCTCGGCGTCGAGCGCCGCGGTCGGCTCGTCGAGCGCCACGATCAGGGGCTCGTCCCGCATGAAGCCACGGGCCAGGGCGAGCTTCTGCCACTGGCCGAATGACACGTCGACGCCTTCGGGCCAGGTCGGCCCGAGCTGGCTGGCCAGGCCGTTCGGCAGCGCCTCGATGAGCTGCCCGGCGCCCGCCGCCTCGACGGCGGACATCACGGCCTGCTCGTCGTCGATGCGGGGCAGGTCGCCGAGGCCGACGGCCTGGCCGGCTTTCAGCTCGAACCTGAAGAAGTCCTGGAATGCGCCCGCGAGGCGACGGCGCCACTGCTCGGGCTCGATCCTGGCCAGGTCGGCGTCGTCGATCAGGATCCGCCCTGCGTTCGGTGCGTAGAGCTTCGCCAGCAGCTTGACCAGCGTCGACTTCCCGGCGCCGTTCTCGCCCACGACCGCGACCACTGAGCCGGCCGGCAGGTAGAGGTCGACGTCGACCAGGGCCGGCGTGCTCGCGCCTGGGTAGCGGAACGAGACGCGCTCGAACCTGATGCCGTCGGTGATCCGAAGCGGCGCGGGCTGGTCGGCATCCTTGGCCGCGGCGGCGGCGTAGTCCTCCAGCCAGGCCAGCCGCCGGGCGCCGTCCATCCAGATGCCGCGCAGGAAGCCGATCTCGCCGACGGTCGCGCCCACGTAGGACGACAGCCGGGACCCGGCGGCCAGCACCAGGATCGCCGAGGCGGCCGACGCGTGCGGGCCGGCGGCGACCAGCACGATCGCGCCAACGTAGGCGGCGGCGAAGACCGCCCACCCGGCCGCGTACCAGATCGACGAGCCGGTCCTGGCGGCCGCGACCGGGCCGTACCACTGTTCCCACGAGCGGCGGCGGCGATCGGCCAGGTGGGGCGCGGTGCCGAGCACCCGCAACTCCTTGCCGGAGGCGGCGGTCGTGTTGAGCGTGAACAGGTGCCGGGCCAGGCGGTCGGCCTGGCCGCCCCGCTCTTGCGCGTTGCGCTCGACCGCCGGGCGCCAGGACGTGACCGCCACGGTCGGGAGCGCGAAGATCACGAGCAAGATCAGGACCGGGTTGACCGTGGCCAGCAGCACGACCGTGACCGCCAGCCGCAGGATCCAGCCGGCCGTCGCGAACACCGACATGTACATGTGGTCGAGGGTGAAGATCTGCTCCCGCAGCACCGAGAGCCGGTCCAGGTAGTCGGGCCGCTCCTGGTGCGCGATCGTCGAGATGCTGGCCTGCAGCCTGGCCACGTGGGACTCGAGCGCGATCGTGACCTTGTCCCTGAAGCGGCGTTGCAGCCTGGTCGAGACGGTCTGCAGGAACCAGGTCGCGACGGCCGAGACGCCGAGGCCGGCGGCCGACACCGCGAGCAGGCCAGGCCGGTGATCGAGCAGCCCCTCGCCGAGCAACTTGAACCACAGGGCGAGCAGGGCATCAGGCAGGGCGGCGAGCAAAGTCAGCCCGAAGGCGACGCCCATCAGCGCAGGCTCGTAGTGGAAGCCGAGCTTGCAGAGACGCCACATCGACGCCAGCGCAGGAGGCAGCTCGTCGATGCTGCGCATCGCAGCGTCCGCGGGCTGTCCCGCGGTCACGGCATCGGCCTCAGCCGAGGACATCGAAGATCACCTCCTCCTCGCCTTCCTCTGCTGCCCCAGTCGCAAAGCGCTGTGCTTGCAGCGTGAACATCGTTTTGTAACGGCCGCCCTGGGCCATGAGCTCGTCGTGGTTGCCGAGCTCAGCCACGACGCCGTTCTCTACCACGGCGATCCGGTCGGCGTGGCGCACCGTCGAGAACCGGTGCGATACCAGGATCGTGGTGCAGTTCCTGGTGGCGGCGAGCACCCGCTCGAAGATCTCCGCCTCGCCGCGCACGTCGAGCTGGGCGGTCGGCTCGTCGAGCAGGACGAGCCCGGCGCCGAGGCTGACGGCGGACAGTGCCCGGGCGAGCGCGACCCGCTGCCACTGGCCACCGGACAGGTCGGTTCCGCCGGTATACCCCTTGGCGAGGACGGTGCCGAGCCCGGCCAGGCCGACGGCACCGGCCCCGTCGAGCGCGGCCGACACCACGTCGTCGGGCGCCCCGCGCGGAGCCACGTTCTCGCGCAGCGTCAGCTCGAACCGCGCGAAGTCCTGGAACACGGCCGTGATCCGGCTCCGCCACGAGGCGAGGTCAAGCTCACGCAGGTCAGTCCCGTCGACCTCGATCGCGCCTGAGGTCGGATCGTAGAGCCGGCACAGCAGCTTGGCCAGCGTGGTCTTGCCAGCCCCGTTCTGGCCGACGATGGCGAGCGAGGTGCCCGCCGGGACCTCCAGGTTCAGGCCGCGCAGGACCGGGCGCGACGGGGCGGCCGGGTAGGCGAAGCTGACGTCGTTGAACCGGACGCCGGTCGCCGGCATCCCGCCGGCGGGCCTGCTACCCGACTGGACCACCGTCTGCTTGGCTCCCATCGCCACCTTCAGCCTGGCCACGGCCGCGACCGGGGCGGCGGCGCCGTCGAGGGCCCAGTTGAGGCCGCCGAACGCGATCATCGAGGTGCCGACCGCTGCCTGCGCGTACACCACGAGCGAGCCGATGCCGAGGTGGTGGCCGGTCGCGGCGACGGCCAGGGCCCAGAAGACGAGCCCGGTGCCGGCCAGCACGACCGCCAGGCAGGCAAGCACCGAGCGCTCCCGCATTCGCGTCGCCGCGTACTGGAGCTGGTGCAGCCGCCGGCGCCGGGCGATGAAGCGGTCGAGCACCCAGTCGGACAGGCCGAAGATCCGCACTTCCTTGGCGGCCGGCGGGTCGACCGCGAGCCGGTAGGCGTAGTCGGCGTCCCGCTGGGCCTGGCGGACCTCGTCGGTATTGCGGTCCTTCCAGACCGCGCTCTCCCGCAGCAGCCAGTGCGTCGACAGCCAGGCCCCGGCCAGCACCGGCGCCGCCCAGAACGCGAAGGCGAACAGCACGGCGGCCTGAGCGAACCCGGCGACGAGGTCGACCAGCCCGGTCGCGATGAAGTCCATCGAGATCGAGAGCGGCGGGCCGGTCATGCCGCGGTCGAAGTCTCTGGCCACTTGCAGGTCAGCGGCCAGATCAGGATCTTCCAAATGGCCGATCCCAGGTACGCTGACGCAAGCTTGCGTCAGCTCGTCGTACAGATAGGCGGCCGTCCGGTCGCCGAGATTGGCGCTCAGCGCCGTTTGCAGCGGGCCGAGCACCTGGAGCAGCACGAACACGATGCCGACGGCCGCGAAAGGGATGGTCAGGTCGCCGTGGCGCTCGATCGTCCCGACCAGGACGCCGCTGGCGATCGAGAAGCCGGCCGGCAGCAGCCCGCGCAGCGTCAGCATGACCCACCAGCCCGCCGCCATCGGCCGGTCCGCCCGCCAGGTCGCAGCCGCTAGCCGCAGTTCCTGCCTGGACCGCAGCCGCTGCCAGGCCGGTGCCTTCGGCGCGTCGTCAGCCCTGTCTTGTCCGTCCACTCGCACTATGTTGCCCTGCTATGTCAAGGGCAGCGGCCTCAAGGACGGCGATTACGCCTCCGGCTCGCTGCCGAACCCGCGAGCCTTCAGCGAGGCGATCAGCAGGCGCTTGCCGCCGAACGAGTAGAGCGGCATGCCGACCACGTAGACGAGGCTGAGCCCGATGACTGAGTAGCGGAACGTCTGGTTCGACATCCAATGCAGCACGAAGCCAATCGAGGTGAGCGCGACACCGACGGTAGCTACCAATTGCGCGTACAGGCTCAGCCGAGTCACTAGCTCTTCGGCCGTCTGGACCTGCTGCTTGGCCAGGTTGAGCACGAGCCTGTGCGCGGACTGACCGACGACGACGCAGTCGACCACACTGACGAGGAAGTAAAGCCCGGTCGGGTGCCGGAGGCCAAAGTAGACCAGCGATCCGAGCAGCACCAGCGGCACCGTGATCACGGCCGCGAGCGCGATGAACACGGAATTATCCGGCTTACCGCGATGTGCCCCGGCCACGCTCCGACTGTAGCCCCCATAATGGCCGGCAGCCACGGAGCCGGTTCCGCTCCGGCGCGAAGGCGAACATGACCGGCGGGCGCGTCACCAACGGTGGCGCTGGTCGCCGCCTAGTGCCGCAGGGCGGCGTCGATGGCGGTGACGGTCGTGCTGGCGGACACGGTGATGATGGTGGCCCCGGCGGCCGTCGCCGAGTTCCGCCACCACTGGGTCGCGAACCTGGTGGCGCCACAGCCGGCCGAGAACTCGGCTGTGTACCTCCCTGGCGGCAGGCCAGCGACCGTGTACGTACCGTTGGCCCCGGTGACCGCGATGACCGGATGCATCACCAGGCCGTAGAGCTGGTCAGGCACGGGGGATACCGGCGTGGCCGTCACGCACTCGCCCGCGACCGGCGCGTGGGCGGGGCCGGTCACGGTTCCTGAGATCGCGCCGTCGGAGCCTAGGGTCGCGTTGATGCCGGTCGCGGCGTGGCCCCCGGTGACGGTGACCTTGGTGGCGGTGGCCTGCGTGGCCTTGTCCTTGTACCACTGGGGCGCATAGTTGCCGGTCGCGAACAGGCAGAACTCGTCGCCGAAGTAGACCTGGTAGGTGCCGGGCTCCAGGTCGGTCAGCCGGTAGGTGCCGTGCTGCCCTGACGCCGTGTAGTCGGAGGTGGCGTCCGGGCTGACCGGGACGGCGACGACGCAGGCACCGCCTTGCGGGGTGGCGCCAGGGCCGCCGAGCACGGTTCCCGAGATCGATCCGGCCGGGACGAGCTTCTCGTTGATCCCGGTCACGGCGCGCGGCGCGGTCACCTTCACCAGCCCTGGCCAGGTGGCTACGCCGAGCCGCCGGTGATGCTTGCCGAGGTAGCCGCAGGTGTCGAAGGTGAGCTTGTAGGAGCCGGTGGCCAGGTTACTGAAGGCGAAGCCGCCCTGGCGGCTGGTGACGGACAGCGCCTGGTAGTCGTTGGCGGCCTCGCTCGCTGTCACGCAGACCTGTGGTTGGGCCGTGCCGCCTGCCGACACCGCACCGCTGATCGACCCGCCCGAGGTCAGCGTCGCGTCGATTCCGGTGACGGTCGAGCCGTTCGTGACCGAGACCGGCGTCGCGGCGGTCCTGAACGCGGTGGTGCGGTACCACTGCGACGCATAGCCGTCCGTGACGCAGCCGAACTCAATGTCGTAGCTGCCCGCGGCAAGCGGGCCGATGCGGTAGCTGCCGTGGCGGGCGCTGAAGACAGCCGCGTGGCCAAGGAACTTGTCCAGCGTGGGGAACGAGCCGCCGTGCGAGATGGCCTGGACGCAGATTCCTCCCAGTCCCTTGTGCGCGCTGCTGGTGACCACGCCGGTGATGAACCCGCCGGGCCGCATCACCGCGTCGATCCCCGAGGTGACGGCGCCTGCCGGAGCCGAGACGTAGTCCGAGGTGCCCTGGCCTGGCTGTCCCTTGAACCACTGGCTGGCGTAGGTGTCGCGTCCGAAGACGCAGCCGAAGTTCACGGCGTACGCGCCCGGGATCAGGTTCCTGACGGTGAAGACGCCATCCTTGGTGGACTGGGTGAAGGTCGGCAAGCCGGACTGCGCCTCCGCTGGGGTCTCCACCTGGACGCAGACCTGCTTCAGGCGCTGGCCGCTAGGCGGTGCTGGTCGGTATCGCGGCTGGCAATGCGGGCGTGAAGGCCGGCAAGGTGGTGCGCAGCGTTACCGGCGCGAGCTCACGGGCCTGGCCCGGAGCCAGCCGCACCGTCTTGGCGCCGCCCGGCCAGGAGGCGCCGCCCGACCACTGGTCGACATAGCCGCCACCGGCCGCGCAGGCACTGTAGTGCAGCGTGTAACCCCCTGGCTGCAGGCCGCCGAGAACGAACCGGCCGTCGGACTGCGTCACCGCGAGGGTGTTGCCCTGCGGTCCGGTGGCGTCGACGCAGGCGCCAGTCAGCGGCCCTCCGCCGCTGCCATCGACGATGCCAGTGATGACCCCGGCCGCGTTCGTAACGCCGGCTGTGCTGGCCTGCGCTGCGCTGGCCTGCGCTGGTGCCGCGATCAGCTCAGCCGCCAACGCCGTGCCAAGGATAGTGATCGTGCTCGCCGTCCTCAAGATCACCGACCGATATCGCATCTGGCCACCGCTCTCCGCTCTAGTCAGGTCTCCGTATAAAGACGGTTTCCTAGCCAATTACGTTGCGTCGTTGGGTAACGAAATCTGAGCTTTGGGCACCGCCCGACAGATAAAGCTAAATAGGCAAAGAAACCAGCGCCCGCTGATCCCGCCAGTACAAGCTCCTCGGCCAGCCGGCGGCAGTGATCGAGCTAGCCGTTCGCGAGGGCTCTCATCTCGGCGACGGTGCGGTCGAGTTCGTCGGCGAGCGGGGCGGGAACCTTGCCGTGGTAGCAGGCGGCGAGGGTCTCGTAGTACCAGAGCTGGGCGGCCGGGTCGCGCTGGCTGAACCGGTCCCAGGTGGCGGGGCCGATGGTGCGCAGGTCGGCGACGATGGAGCGGGCGTTGTGCAGCTTGTCGCAGGCGGACACCAGGAACACGTCGGGGTCGGTCTCGCTGGCGAGTCGGCTGATGTACTCGGCCTTGCGGTCCGGCCAAGGTGCCTTTTTCTGGCCGGGAACGGCGATCGCGTCGGAGCAGGCGAGCACGATGTCGGCGACCCGGTCCCCGAACTGGCCGCGGATGCGGGCTTCGGTTTCGCTACCGTCGCTGGAGTCCTCGACGGCGTCGTGGAGCAAAGCCGCGATGGCGGTGTCCTCGTCGCCCCCGTTCTCCAGGACCAGGGCGGCGACCGACATCAAGTGAGCCAGGTAGGGGACCGCGGATCCCTTGCGGACCTGGGTCGCGTGCACGTCGCTGGCCAGAGCGAAGGCCTCGGTGAACCGGCGGCTCAGCAACGGCCCGGCGGCACTGGTCGGCATGCCGGCAGGCTATCTCACTGGAGCCGTATCCTGGTCGCTGACCTGCGTCAAGAACGTGACCTGGGGAAGCGGCCAGCTCAGGAAGTGGCTCCCGGCTCCGGGCTAGTCGAAAGGCCGGTCCGCTCCGCGGTGAACCGCGCCTGGTCACCAGAATTCCGCCAGATCCCGGCGAGGCCCCATGCAAGTCTCCGTGATCACGAGTAAACCGAGACCCCGGAGTTTTGGCGCGTAATCACCCAGCCGAACATCCCTGATCATGCGACGAGGCTTGATCACGGAAACGGCGCCGGGGCGGGCCAACCCACAGGCGTCGGGCAACTACTAGCGCAGAGTATACGCTGAATGTATTGTGACCGGCATGAGCGTTCCGCTGACCCTTCTCGGCCTGCTTGAGCGGGAGCCGAGCCACGGCTATGACCTGAAACGTGACTACGACGCGTACTTCGGGCGCGGGAAGCCGCTTCCGTTCGGCCAGGTCTACGCGACCCTGAGCCGGCTGGCCAGGGATGGCAAGGCGACGGCCGGTGAGGCCGAGCCCGGCGGCGGACCTGACCGCAAGCGGTACGCGATCACCCCGGCCGGCCAGCTTGAGGTCGAGACCTGGCTCACCGAGCCGGTCGCCCCCGAGCCGCACCTGCAGACCGTGCTGTTCGCCAAGGTCGTCCTGGCGCTCATGCTCGGCCGGCCGGCGGCCGAGTACCTGGACACCCAGCGCCGGGCCCACCTGGGGCGCATGCGCGAGCTGACCGAGCTCAAGCAAGCCGGCAGCCTCATCGACGCCCTGCTGGCCGACCACGGCTTGTTCCACCTGGAGGCTGACCTGCGCTGGATCGATACCACCACGGCCAGGCTCGGCGCCCTGGCGCAGGCCGTGCGCCCGGCCACCTATGACCGCTCCGCTGGAGGTGCGCGATGACGAGGTACGAGGCCGCTGCCGGGGCGGGGGCCGGGACCGGGACGGTCCTCGGAAGCGAGCACGTAATCGAAGCTCGCGACATCGTGCGGTCCTTTGGCCTCACGCCGGCGCTGCAGGGTGCGAGCCTGCGCGCCCGCCGCGGCGAGATCCTCGCCGTCATGGGACCAAGCGGGTCGGGGAAGTCGACGCTGCTGCACTGCCTCGCTGGCATCCTCACCCCGGACTCCGGCGAGATCTGGTTCGGGGGACAGCGAATCGACTCGCTCAGCGAGACGCAGCGCAGTCGGCTGCGCCGGGACCGGTTCGGCTTCGTGTTCCAGTTCGGCCAGCTCGTGCCCGAGCTGACCGCCGCCGAGAACGTGGCCCTGCCGCTGCTGCTGAACGGCGTCCGGCGCGTCCCGGCGCTCGCGGAGGCATCGGCCTGGTTCGGCCGCCTCGACCTGGACGGCCTAGAGCAGCGCCGATCGGGGGAGCTATCCGGTGGCCAGGCCCAGCGGGTCGCGCTGGCCAGGGGCCTGGTCGCGCGGCCCGAGGTGCTGTTCGCCGACGAGCCGACCGGCTCACTCGACACGCTGACCGGCGAGCACGTGATGACGCTGCTGACCGCGACCGCTAGGGCCGAGGGCACGACCGTCATCCTGGTCACCCACGAGGCCCGGATAGCCGCCTACGCCGACCGCGAGGTCATGGTCCGCGACGGCCGGGTGGTCATCGGCGCCGACGGCGGGAGCACGCCATGATCCGCTTCGGCCTGCGGCTCACGCTGCGAGGCGGCCGCGAGGCCGTCGTCCGGCTCGCCATCACCGCCATCGCCGTCGCGTTCGGCACCGGGCTCTTGCTCGCCGCGATCGCCGGCGTCAACGCGGTGAACACCCAGAACCTCCGCGTGGCCTGGCTCGACACAGTGCCAGGTCCGGTGGCCGGACACCAGGCTCCGGCGGCGGCGCGGGCGCAGCCGCTGTGGTGGGAGCTGCGGCCCGACTACTACCGGGGCGAGCTGATGGGACGCCTCGACGTCGCGGCGACCGGGCCGCGCTCGCCGGTCCCGCCGGGGATCCCGCGCCTGCCTGGCCCCGGCCAGTACTACGCGTCACCGGCCATGACGAAGCTACTCGACACGGTGCCGGCCGACGAGCTCGCCGACCGCTATCCAGGTCACCAGATCGGCACCATCGCCGACTCGGCGCTGCCCGCCCCCAACTCGCTGCTGATCATCGTCGGCCACTCGGTCAGTTACATGGCGCACCAGCGCGCCGCTGACAAGGTCAGCGCCATTCAGGCCGTTCCGCTCAGCAGCTGCGACGGCCCAAGTTGCGCCATCGCCGTCGGCATCGACGCCAACGGGATGGACCTGATCCTCTCGGTCGTCGGCGTCGGCCTCTTGCTGCCAGTGCTGATCTTCATCGGCGCGTCGACCAGGCTGTCAGCCGCCCGGCGAGAGCAGCGATTCGCGGCCATGCGGCTCACTGGCGCGACGCCCAGGCAGGTCACCGTCATCGCCTCGGTCGAGTCCGCCGTCGCCGGGGCCCTGGGCACCGCCGCCGGATTCGCCCTGTTCTTCGCGTTGCGGCCGGTGATCGCGTCCTTCCCCTACAGCGGGGCCCCGTTCTTCACCAGCGACATGTCGCTGAGCCTGACGGACATCGCCGTGGTCGTCGTCGGCGTGCCCGCCGCGGCGGCGATCATCGCCTGGATCGCGCTACGGCGCGTGCAGACCTCGCCGCTAGTAAGGACCGGCTACGGTCTTAGCACTGTCGTTGACGGCGCTCATCCGGGCGGTGAGTTCTCGTTTCGCCGCAGATCCGCACTGCACCGCACCCCGCATCCGCACCTCACCCCGCACCCGCACGCACCCCGCACCCGAACCGCACCCACCCCCCGCAACCGCCCCCACTCCCCACTCCCCACTCCCCACTCCTTACCCGCACCCCGCGCCGCACTCTCGTTTCCGTGATCTTGTGGCACCTCATGATCACGGTAAGGAGCACCCCGGAATCCGCATAGAGGTTTCCGGGAAGGTGACCCGATGCTCTGGGCTGGGAGGAGTTCAGCCTTTGCGGTTGCCGGTGAGGGCCGTGCAGTTGAGGCCGCAGCTTCTGATTGTCCCCGGCCAGCCGTGGCGATTCAGTACGGCCGCGATCTGGGCAGCGGTCCGGCAGGGATGGCCGCTGATGTCTGTCCAGTTGTACCTCAGCGTCGCGATCCCTTCGACCATGATCGCGTTCGCTCGGTGCGCGTCGCGCCAGCGCTGGTCATCGGGATGGGCTTGCTGTCCGTCTAGCTCGACGCCGAGGCCGTAGTCCTCGTACAGGTTGTCGAGGTAGCGGCGGCGGCCGTCCGCGGTCGTCTTCGCCTGGCGAGCGGCGACAGGCAGTCCATGCGGCCGCTCGACGTGGCGTACATAGCGCAGTTCGAGCATCGAGTGGACTCCGGCATTCACTTCCCCCAGTGCCCGCTCCAGTTCCGCGCGCCAGCGCATCTTCTTCCGCTCGCTCATCGCCTTGGCCAAGTTCTCTGGAGTCGTCAGCTTGCGCTGGCAGGCGGCACTCACGATGCTGAACGCGGCGTCGAACGTCAGGGCCAGCGCCGCGATATCGAGTACGGTCTCGTTGAGCCTGGTCCGGGGTGGCGTAAGCACCGGGTGGACTGAGACATCCAGGCGGCCCGAGCGGTGCACAACGATCCCGGGGACAGGCCGGGCGCGGCGGCTCTCAGGAATGGTGACGTGGATCAGCGAACTGGGCTGGTCAGTTATCTTGTACAGCTCGGCGGCGGTGTGATGGCTCAGCGCCGCTCCTGGCCCGGCCTGGTGCACCGCGGCCCACAACCGCGCTGTCCTGGACGGCGTGGCCGCGGACACCAGGTAGACGCCCCGGCCGAGCGGGCGCCAGTAACCCGAGCGGACCCGCCGGCCGATGGCATCGGGCGACATCCCGCCGTCGAGAGCCTGCTGGCGCGACACGACGCCGGCTTGCGCCTGGGCAACTTGCGCGAGGTCTGGCAGGAAAGTTGGCATGCCGACAGCTTGACCGGCCGTACTTTCCGGGCGGAGGGTGCTTCGAGATCCTGTGGACAGTCGTCTGCGGCTGCCCACAGGGCAGCAGTCACCGGGAATAAGTCACCCTGGCAGCGCCGCAGGCCGACTCCCCGGAAATTTCTATGCGGATTCCGGGGTGCTCTTTACCGTGATCATGAGGTGCTCCAAGATCACGGAAACTTGGGTGCGGCGGGTGCTGGGTGGGGGGCGCCACAGTGGGGTGTGGGTGGGTCAGGTGCAGGTGCCTACGGTGGCGCGGAGGACCGTGCCGTGGCCGGCGATGGTGACTCCGGTGTCGCTGGCTGAGAGGTAGGCCGACTGGCCGCGGGTCAGGTCGAGCAGGTGGCCTGAGCTGTCGCGTAGCTGGGCCGCGCCGACGATGCAGAGCAGGATCTGGGGTCGGCCGGACGGGAGGGCGATCGGCTGGTCGCTGAGGTCGAGGCGGCTTAGCTGGAAGTCGTCGACCGGGGTCGGGTACACCGCGCCGGGTTCCGCAGGGCCGGAGCCGGTGGCGACGGCCGGAGCCGGGCGCAGCACCGGTAGCTCGGCGGGCTGGAAGTTAAGCACCCTGAGTAGCTCGGGGACGTTGACTCGCTTGCTGGTCAGGCCGGCTCGGAGCACGTTGTCTGAGGAGGCCATTAGCTCGGCGCCGAACCCGCGCAGGTAGCAGTGGGGCACGCCGGCGCCGACGAATACGGCCTCGCCGGCGGCTAGGTCGAAGTAGTTGAGGAGCAGCGCGACCAGCACGCCAGGATCGGCCGGGTAGGCGGCGGCGACCGTCGCGTACGCCGAGCATGCCGGCCCCCAGGTACCGCCCGCGCTGGCGAGGCGCTCGCAGGCTTGCCGGACGGCCGCGATCAGCGGCGCGAAGTCGGTGCCGCTGGTCAGGACGCTGGTGACGACGTTGCGCAAGCCGTCGGCCTGGTCGGGGGAGCCGAGGTGGTCCGAGATGTTCGCGAGCCCGGGCACGTCGAGAGCGGCGAGCAGCTCGCGAGTCTGCGGTACCGGGCGGAATCCGCACAGGCCTTGGAAGCCGTCGCGGAGCGCGCAGATCAGCTCGGGCTTGTGGTTGTCGTCGGTGTAGTCGCGGGGTGCGCCGGGGGTGCGTTGCTGAGCCGCGTACCCGGCCTTGGCCTGCTGCTTGTCCGGGTGCACCTGCAGCGACAACGGCCGGGCGGCGGAGAGCACCTTGAGCAGGAACGGCAGCCGCGGGCCGAACTCGCTGACGACCTCGGGCCCGAGCTCAGCCTCGGGCCTGGCCGCGATCAGGTCCGCCAGCGACTCGCTCTTGCCGTCGCGGACCAGATGGGAGGGCGAGTCCGGATGGGCGCCGATCCACAGCTCGGCGACCGGGCCGCCGCCCGCTGCTATGCCAAGAAACTCGGGGATATCGGAGGCTGATCCCCATGCGTAGTCCCGTACGGGATTGTCCAGGCGCTGCACGGCTGCACCCTACCGCGCGGCGCTATGGGTTAGGGCGGCGATCACGTCGGAGCGGCCGGCCAGCACGATCTCGGTCGAGGCCCACTGGGTGGAGGTCACCGAGCGGCCGCGCGATAGCGCGATGAGCTCGCCTGCGGCCCAGTCCCATGGATTGTCCCTGTGCCGGTAGGCGCAGGCGTCGAACCGTCCCGCGGCGGTCCAGGCGAGGTCCAGGCACAGCGAGCCGGTGATGCGGATGTCGCCGATCCGGTCCAGCGGCGGATGCAGGCCAGCCTCGGAGAATATGGCCTGCGCCGGCAGGTTGACGGCGACGAGCGCGCTCGGCACATCGAGTTGCCCGCGCCTGGCATCCGCGCCCCGGTCGGCATCGAGAGCGGGCGCCGTGGTGCCGGCGGAGGCGGGGCCGGGGGCTGCGGCGTCGGGCACTGCGATCGCGGAGTGGATCGTTCCGTCGGTCGCGTCGTAGATGAGACCGAGCAGCGTCTGCGATCCTTGCGTGAGAGCGATCGAGATGGCGTGGTACGGCAGCCCGGCGACGTAGTTGTGGGTGCCGTCGATCGGGTCGACCACCCAGGTCCGGCCGCTGGTCCCGGGCCGGCGCCCGCCTTCCTCGCTGAGGCTGCCATCGGCCGGGAACCGGTCAAGCAGCCGCTCGACGATGAACGCGTCTAGCTCCCGGTCGACGGCCGAGACTAGATCGGCCGGACCGGACTTGACCGAGATGTCCAGCAGCCTGTCCTGGCCCTGCCGCGCCAGGACAGCGGCCCGGCGGATCACCTCGGCGGCGGCGTCGAACTCGGGTGCGAGCGGCCCGGTGCCAGCTGCCCTGTTCACGTCACCCCTGCGCCGCCGTCGGCGAGATCCTGGACCGTTAGCTCGGCCCGGCGCAGCACGGCCGCCGTCGCTAGATCGAGCAGCGCGCGGCCCGCCCGGTCCCGGTCACGGTCGGACAGGACGGTGAGCGGCACGACCAGGTCGCCGCTCACCACCCGGCGCAGGATTTCGCAGCCCGCGTAGCCGATCGCGTCGGACTTGACCTGGCCGAGCCAAGCGGCCACAGGCCGCGCCGACTGCCCCGCCCCGGCCGCGAGGGCGGTGAACTCAGCAGTGAACGCCGCCCAGTTCGCAGTCACCAGGCCCGCCAGGCTAGCGGCGGGCGCCAGGCCAGGCGACTCGGCGGCGACCGGGATCGCGAGCAGGATGTTCGCCCACAGCAGGCCAAGGTCGAAGCCGACCGGCCCGGTCCTGGCGAACTCGTAGTCAAGCACGACCGGCCGGCCAGGCGCGACGAGCACGCTGGCAATATGCAAGTCGCCGTGGATCAGTGCCCCGTCCGCCGTCAGGTAGCGCTCGCCGAGCCCGGCGATCGCGGCCGCGAGTTCGCGGTCAGCGCGGACCCGTTCGCCGCCTAGGCCCTGACCGCTGGCGTGGGCGTCGTCGGGCTCGAACGGACGGGTGAACACCAGGTGCGCCATCATGTCGGCGAGCACCGATTCCCCGGCCGAGGCGGCGATCGCCGCCCTGGTGGCGGCGTCAGCGCCGAAGGCGGACGTGCCGAAGGCGAGCCGGGCGGTGAACTGGCCGAGCGCCCGCGCGACCTCCGGGTCGGCCCGGCCCGCGGCCAGGGCCTCCGACCAGGGCGCGGCGTCGGCGATGGCCTCGAGCAGTAGCACGTTCGCGGCCTCGTCGTAGCCGATCAGCCTCGGCGCCAGCGCCCCGACCAGGGGCCCGACGATCTGGTAGACGCGCGCCTCGTGCCGGGTCCGCTCGGCCGGCAGCGGCCAGTCGGGGTAGATGCGCACCCACGGCAGCCCCTGCTTGAGCACGACCGAGCCGGCGCTGCCCGTGACCAGGAAGACGTCGTTCAGCTTGCCGTCGGTGAGCAGGCTGACCTCGCGGACGACTCCGGTGATCGCGGCGGCTTCCGGGTGGCGGCCGATGTAGCCGGGCACGTCCGCCGCCTCCATCACCGGCACCGCGTCGAGAACCGGCGCCGGGTCCTCAGGCATGAACTCCTCGCCCTGGCCACGACGACGGCGGGTTACTGGACAGGTCGAAGCCGTGGCCGAACCCGCCGTAGTCACCGATGGTGCGGGCCGCGAGCCTGAGCCCGGCCGTCAGCGCGTCCTGCGGCGAGCGGCGGGAGACTAGCCCGGCGAGCACGCCGCCGATGAGCGCGTCCCCGGCGCCGAGGCTGTCGGTGACCGCAGAAGCATGGGACGCGGCCCGGTACCTGGTGCCGTCGACGACGAGCTGCGCGCCCCTGGCGCCCTCGGAGACGAGCACCAGCGCCGGGCCTAGCGCCGCCATCTCGTCCGCGAGCGCCGTGGCCTCATCAGCGGACAGGCGGCTGGCCGAGAAGCAGGCGCACCAGACGTGCCCGATCAGCTCGTCGACGTACTCGCGGGGCCGCTCGCCGAAGTCGAACGACACCTTCGTCCTGGCCGCGATGTCGGCGACCTGGGCCTCAAGCATCGAGTTGTCGCCCGTGTGCACCACGGAGAAGCCCGCCAGGTAGTCCAGGTCCGCGTCGGTCAGCTTGATCTTCGAGACGCCAGGATCGACGTCACCGAACTCGCGGTCACCGTCGATCAGGCGGACCTCGCACCAGGCGGTGGCGCCAGGGAGCACCCGCAGCCGCTCGGTCGCGACTCCCTCGCTGGCCAGCGAGTCCAGCAGGATGGTCCCGGTTCCGTCTTCGCCGACCGCGCCCAGGTACGCGGATGGCACTCCGCTGCGGCGCGCGGCGACCGCCACGTTGACCGCGTTGCCGCCCGGATACCCGCGGCCTGAGCCGAGGTAGATGTCGATGACGTTGTCACCGGCACACGCGATCGGCATTAGTAATCGACTTTGTGCATGTACCGCCGGGTGTCCAGGTCGTGCCCGGTCACCGCCTCGAAGTGCCGCGCGATCCGGCTGCCGAGCGCGCCGAGCACGAGCGGGCCGACCTCGCCTCGGTAGGCCTGCGGAATGCCGGGCAGCGCCAGCTCGGCCAGGTCGACCGTCCAGGCCCGGCGGGCGTACTTATCCAGGAAGGTCCGAGCCCTCTCGGCGATGGGCCGGGAATGGTCCTGGCCGAGGAATAGTATGACCCCGGTCTGGTCGGTGACCACCTCGAACGCCCCGTGGAAGAACTCGTTCGCGTTGAACGCGGCCGAGTCCAGCCATTGCATCTCCTGCAGGTAGCACATCGACAGGCAGCGGGCCACGTCCTCGCTCGGCCCAGCCCCGAGCACGTAGATCACCGGCTCGCTGGCCAGGGCCGCGGCCAGTTCGGCGAAGTAATCCTCGGACGCCGCGATCGCGTCGAGGACCGCGCCCGCGAGCCCGTTGTACGCGTCCAGCGCGGCGTCGTGCTCGCCTTGCGTCTCGTCGCCGCAGGCCAGCAACGCGCCGTGGCCGATCTGGGCCAGGTAGACCTGCTTGGGCTCCCACACCGTGTGCTTGCTTCCGTAAGTGAACGCGTGGTCGGCGCCGGCCGCGAGCGGGCTGTCCGGATCCCTGGTGATGGCCAGCACCGCGCGCGGGCCGTGGGCGCGGGCGACGTCGATCGCCTTGATCGTCTCCGGCGTGGTCCCGGTGTGCGAGCCGACGACCACGAGCGAGTCGGGGCCGAGCGCGGCGGGCGGGCCGTAGTTGAACTCGCCCGAGTCCATCCGGTAGGCGACGAGCGACCGGCCGCGGGCGGCGATGACGTCGCCGATCGGGGAGCTGGCGTAGAGGGAGCCGCCGCAGCCGATGAAGAACACGTTCTTGATCCCGCCGCTGGCCGCCTGCGCCACGATCGAGCTGACCGCGGGCCGCTGCGCGAGCGCTCCGCTGATCGTCGATTCAAGGTCGTCGGCCACACTCTTCACGGGCACAGTTCGCTCCATTCATCGCGTTCTTGGGGTCGGGAGGCACGCGGGGAGCGCCGGCGTCAGCCGGCGCTCCCCGCGCCCCGTGCTAACTACTCAGGGACCAGAACTCCGGCGTGATCCAGTAGCCGACGTTCTGCGGCGTCGCGCCGTGCAGGTTCGTCTTGATCGCCGAGAACTGGTAGGGCTGCAACGGGAGCCACCACACCGGGTTGTTCGCGTTGAGGAACTTCTCGTACGCGTACAGGGCCGAGATGTTGTCGGACGTCTCCGCCGCGGTCATCAGGTTGTCCAAGGTGTGCGAGCAGTAGCCGCCGATGTAAGGGCCGCCGCAGCCGAAGATCACGTTGCCGACCGGGTAGTTGATCGGCACGCCGTACTGCCAGCCGCCCAGGTAGTAGTAGTCGATGTCCCAGTTGCACGGCTTGCCCTTCTGGCAGACCGTGTTGGAGAACGTCACCGAGTCGGGGACCGGCTGCTGGGCGATGCTCACTCCGGCCTTCTTGGCATCGCTGGCCAGGAGCTGGACCTCGATCGCGTCCTGGCTGACGCCGGTCGGATAGGTGAACTTGAACGCGAGCTGCTGGCCCGCCTTGATCCCGGCTCCGCAGTCCCCGGACCCGGTCCCTGGCTTCGCGCAGGTGTCGGTGCCGCCCGGCGTGACGTTCCAGCCGTGCGCCTTGAGCAGGCTGATCGCCGCCGAGACGCTGAACGGGCTCGCGTCGGCGTTCGCGGCCGGGTCGGCTAGCGGCACGCCGTTGGCGGTCGGCTGGGGCTGGTAGGCCGGCACCGCGCCGTAGGTCGGAACGCCGGCGCCGTGCAGGGCGGCGGTGATCATGCCCTTCTGGTCGGTGAGGTGCTGCAGGGCCTGGCGGATGTACAGCTGGGAGAACAGCGGGCCCGTGGTCGGGTTGGTGTAGTTGAACGAGGCGTAGTTCATGGCTGCCTGCGCCCACGGCACGATCGAGTAGCCGAGCGAGGTCACCCGCGACTGCGAGGCGAGGTCGCTGAACGGCACGTACCCGTAGTCGATGTTGCCGCTCAGCAGCTGGTTGTACTCGGCCGCGTCACTGGTGAAGCTGAGGAACTGCACGGCCGAGATCTTCGGCTTGTCCGGGCCTGAGTAGCGCGGGTTGGCCGCCAGCGTGACCTGGCTGTTAGCGTCGTAGCTCTTGAGGTGGAACGGCCCGTCCACGACCTGCCAGAGCGGGTTCGTGTTGTAGGTCGACAGCTTGCTGGCCGCGCTGGTCAGGTAGTTGAATACGGCCTTGGCGCCCGCGGGCGTCTCGTCGTAGTTGCCGACCTTGCCGGTCGCCGAGGTCTTGTCCCAGACGTGCTGCGGCATCGGGAAGATCAGGCAAAGCTGGTTCAGCAGCAGCCAGTTCTGGCTGTAGGCCTGCTTGAACGTGATCGAGAACGTCGTGGCGCTCGAGTACTTGATGCTCGCGATGTTGTCGGGGAAGTAGCCGGGCACGTAGTTCGCGTAGTCCGCCTTGTTCGCCATCAGCAGGTTCATCCAGAACTCGACGTCCCGCGTCGTGATCGGCTGCCCGTCAGACCACTTCCAGTGCTTCATCGTGATCGTCACGGTCTTGTTGCCGTTGGAGAAGACCGGCGGGTTAGCCAGGCTCAGCGCGGAGTTGAAGGTAAGGCCGCCCGAGGTGTCGCCGAACCAGTACAGCGGCCGCCACATCTGCTCGACGAACCAGAAGATCTCCTGCGTGGTGTCGTCGGAGGCCGGGAACATCGGGAAGATGTCCACCGGCTCGGTCCCGGGCGGATAGGCCATGGTGACCGTGCCCCCGTGGACGGTCCCCCCGCCCGATGATCCGCCCGACGATGACGACGAAGTTGTCGGCGAGCTTGAGCAGGCAGCGATCGCCAGCCCGGCCACGACGGCGAGCACGCCGAGCCTGCAAGTCAGACCAGGCCGTAGCGACATGGCGTCCTCCAATCACGCGTTACGGCGACACTGTGAGAGACCGCTCTCTCAATTGCCGTGCTACCGATCACCCCAGAACCGGCATGTGTTCGTCAAGTGGTTGAGCCGGGACGATCACCAAATCGTTACCTAATCATCGCGTCAAGTACCAGACATACGCAGCACAGGTCAATGTCTCCGCTAGAAGGTGAGATTCATGCAGATTTGAGTGTTATATCTGATGCAAATGCGGTGGCGTCGCGCTCGGCACCGGCGGGGAGGAAGGTGCCCGGCTTGGCCGGCATCCTGATTGTTCACGCTAGCGTCACCGTATTTCTCCCTGTATCGTGCCCGATGTGAGAGAGCGCTCGCAGGGCGGCGGACCGTCAGGCAGCCGGCCCACCGTCGATGACGTCGCGGCGGCGGCCGGCGTCTCGCGGGCGACGGCCGCGCGGGTGCTCGGCGATTACGGCCGGGTCGGCCAGGCCACCGCGAGCCGGGTCCGCCAGCACGCCGAGGCGCTCGGCTACACCCCGAACCGGCTCGCGCAGGGCATGGCCGCGGGCCGGACCCAGACGCTGGGGTTCGTCAGCGCGGACATGCAGAACCCGTTCTTCGGCCAGTCGATGCGGGGATTCACCGACGTCGCCAGGGGCCAGGGCTACGACGTGATCATCGCCAACAGCGAGGAAGAGCCCCAGCTCGAGCGGCGGGCGGTGCAGACCCTGCTCGAGCGGCGGGTCGACGGGATGCTCGTCGCGCCCACCGAGCTCCGCCAGGCCCGCCACCTGGAGGACGCGGTCGCCAGCGGCGTGCCGATCGTGCTGGCCGACCGGTCGGTGCGCGGCCTCGCGGCGGACTGCGTGCTGATCGACAACGTCGGCGCGGCCAGGGACGCGGTCGCTCACCTGATCGAGCGCGGCCATGAGCGGATCGGCGTGGCGACTACCCACCTGACCGGCCTTGACCTGGTGAGCGAGCTCGATGAGGCCGCGCTCGACTCCTGGCACGCGCCGACGACGGTGTCGCGGGCGGTCGGGTACGTTCAGGCGCTGCGGGCCGCGGGCCTGCCGGTCGTGCCCGAGCTGATCGCGCTCGCCCCGTACCGGCGGCCTGACGCCTACGCCGCCGTGCGGGCGATGCTGGCGCTACCAGAACCGCCGACCGCGGTGCTCGCCGTCGACGACCTGCTGACGCTGGCGGCGTTCGAGGCCGTTCAGGACTCTGGCCTGCGCTTCCCTGGCGAGTGCACGGTACTCGGGTTCGATGACCTGGACTGGACGACGATCGTCAGGCCCCGGCTGACCGTCGTCGCCCAGCCCGCCTACGACATCGGGGCGACTGCGGCCAGGCGCCTGCTCGCCAGGATCGACGGCGACACCTCGCCCGCCCAGACCTTGCTGCTCGACACCAAGCTCGTCGAGCGCGAGTCGACCGCGGCCAGGCGGCCGCGCCCCCGCCAGGCCAGGGCGACGACCGGGGCGGAGCCGGCATGATCAGGTTCCTCGTTAACCGGCTGATCCAGATGGTGTTCGTCGTGCTCGGCGTCACCCTGATCGCGTTCGTGCTGCAGAACCTGATCGCGACCGGGCCCTCGCTGGCCCGCGCGATCATCGGCCCGCGGGCCACCAACGCGCAGATCACGACCTTCATCGACACCTACGGGCTCAACCATCCCGTGATCGTGCAGTACCTGCACTACCTCGGCCAGCTCGTCCAGGGGAACCTCGGGTACTCCTACAAGCTGAACGAGCCGGTCCGCACCATCATCGCGACCGAGCTGCCCAAGGACGCGCTCCTGGTCGGCCTGTCGCTGGTGCTGGCGCTCGCCTTCGCGGTGCCGCTCGGGATCTGGCAGGCCGTCCGCCGCAACCGGCTCGTCGACCACGCCGGCACCGCCGTGTCGTTCGTGCTCTACTCGATGCCGGCCTACTGGCTGTCCTTGCTGCTCATCGCCGCCTTCGCGGTGACCTGGCGGCTGCTGCCGGCCGAGGCCCCGCAGGGCGAGACGGTCACGTCGATGCTCGCGCATCCGGCCGGGATCGTGCTGCCGATCGCCTCGCTCACGCTGATCACCCTCGCGCTGTTCAGCCGCTACATGCGGTCCGCGGCCATCGAGACCCTGGCCCAGGACTACATCCGCACGGCCAGGGCCAAGGGCTCGTCCACGTTCCGGATGCTGCGGCGGCACCTGCTGCGGAACTCCCTCGCCTCGGTCACGACGATCGTCGGGCTCTCGCTGCCTGGCATCCTGACCGCCGGGGTGGTGGTCGAGTACGTATTCAACGTCCAAGGGGTCGGGCTGTCGTTCTTCACCGCCGCCTCGACCTCGGACTACCCGATCGAGCTGGGCATCACCGTCCTAGTCGGCCTGGTCACGGTGATCGGCAACCTGCTCGCCGACGTCATGTACGCCGTCCTTGACCCGCGGGTGCGCTATGACTGACACGACCACGCGGCCAGGGCCCGAAGCGGGCGAGCTCGCCGAGACCTCCAGGCCCTGGGTGCTGATCGGCCGGTCGTTCGGGGACAACAAGATCGCGCTGCTCGGCGTCGTCCTCGTCCTGCTGGTGATCGGCTTCTGCTTCATCGGCCCGCTCGTCTACCACACGAACCAGCTCCAGCCGAACCTGCTCCAGCTCAACCAGCGGCCTTCGGGCAAGCACCCGCTAGGCACCGACTACGTCGGCTTCGACATCCTCGGCCGGCTGATGGTCGCCGGGCAGAGCTCGATCGAGATCGGGCTCGCCGTCGCCGTGCTGGCGACCTCGTTCGGCGTGCTCTGGGGCGCGGTCAGCGGCTACTTCGGCGGGGCGCTCGACTCGGTCATGATGCGCGTCGTCGACATCGTGCTCGCGATCCCGGCGCTGTTCATCTTCATCTACCTGGCCACGGTCTTCCGCCCGACGGTCGTCCTGCTGATCATCGTGGTGTCGGCGCTGTCCTGGGTGGGGCCGGCCAGGCTGGTCCGGGGCGAGACCCTCTCGCTGCGGGTCCGCGAGTACGTGCAGGCCGTCCGGGTGATGGGCGGGTCATCGAGGCGGATGATCTTCCGGCACGTGATCCCGAACACCATCTCGACCATCGTGGTGAACGCGACCTTCCAGGTCGCCGACGCCGTGCTGATCCTGGCCACGCTCAGCTTCCTCGGCTTCGGCCTGCCGCCCCCCGCCGCGACCTGGGGCGGCATGCTCACCAACGGCGCCAACTACCTCTACGACGGCTACTGGTGGGAGATCTACCCGGCCGGGTTCATCATCGTCATCACCGTCGTGGCCTTCAACTTCGTCGGGGACGGCCTGCGTGACGCCCTCGAAGTCCGACTCCAGCGGCGCTAGCCGCTCACGACGAACGGACGAAGGGCATGCCAGGAGTTCTCGAAGTCACCGACCTGCACGTCAGCATCAGGCAGCGGCGGTCGGTCGTCCGCGCCGTTGACGGCGTGTCGTTCACGGTCGGCCACTCCGAGATCGTCGGCCTCGTCGGCGAGTCCGGTTGCGGCAAGACCATGAGCGGGCTGGCCACGATGCGGCTACTGCCCAACGGAGGGCGGATCGACTCCGGATCGATCCAGGTCGGCGAGACCGACGTGCTGAGCCTGTCCGAGCGGCAGATGCGGGCCGTGCGCGGCAACCAGATCGCGATGATCTTCCAGGATCCGATGACCAGCCTGAACCCGACGATGACGATCGGGGACCAGATCGCCGAGGCGGTGCTGATCCACCGGGACTCCGCCAAGGCGGCCGCGGCGAAGCGCGCGGCCGAGGTGCTCGACCTCGTCGGCATGCCCCGCGCGGCCGAGCGGCTCGGCCAGTACCCGCACCAGCTTTCCGGCGGCTTGCGGCAGCGGGCGATGATCGCGATGGCGCTGGCCTGCGAGCCGCGCGTGCTGATCGCCGACGAGCCGACGACCGCGCTCGACGTCACGATCCAGGCCCAGATCCTCACCCTGCTCCAGCAACTGAAGACCGACCTCGGCATGGGGATCCTGCTCGTCACGCACGACATGGGCGTGATCGCCGCGCACGCGGACCGGGTGCTCGTCATGTACGCGGGGCGGATCGTGGAGGAGGCCGAGACAGTCGCGCTGTTCGACGAGTCCAGGCACCCCTACACCAAGGCGCTGCTGCGGTCCATCCCGCAGCCTGACCGGCCGGCCCGCGGCCTGCTGTACAGCATTCCCGGGGCGCCGCCTAACCTCGCGCTCGAGCTGACTGGCTGCCGGTTCCGGCCGCGGTGCGCGAACGCGCTGGACGAGTGCGCCGTGATCGACCCGCCCTTGCAAGAACAGGACGCGGGCCGGCACCTTTTTGCATGCCTTAATCCTGAGCCAGTCGGAGCGGAAAGGCTTGCGCCTAGGGACGTAGCTACCGCGGGGGGATCTTCGGCGAGCGGGCCGGACGGCGAGCCGATCTTGCGGCTGGAGAACGTCGTCAAGGAGTTCAGGGTCACGCGGGGGGTGTTCAGCCGGAAGGCGCGGACGGCGCACGCGGTCTCTGGGGTGAGCTTCGAGATCTACGCGGGGGAGACGTTCGGGCTCGTCGGCGAGTCCGGGTGCGGCAAGAGCACGGTCAGCCGCCTGATCGTCGGGTTGGAGCGGCCGACGTCGGGGAGCATCACGTTCAACGGCAAGGACGTGGCCGTGCTCGCCGCGACCGGCCCGTTTACCCGCCGGCGCCGGTCGTCTGACCTGCGGCGGAACTTGCAGATGATGTTCCAGGACCCGTATTCGTCGCTTGACCCGAGGATGCGGGTCGGCGGGATCGTGCGCGAGCCGCTGGTGATCCAGTCGATCGGGACCGCGCGGGAGCGGACCGGCAAGGTGGCGGCCCAGCTGCTTGAGGTCGGGCTGCCGGGCCGGGCCGTGGACCTGTACCCGCACGAGTTCTCCGGCGGGCAGCGGCAGCGGATCGGGCTCGCCCGCGCGCTGATCCTCGAGCCGAGGCTGCTTATCGCCGACGAGCCGGTGTCGGCGCTCGACGTCTCGATCCGCGCCCAGATCCTCAACCTGATGCAGACGCTGCAGGCCAGCTACGGGCTGACGTACTTGCTGATCTCCCACGACCTGGGCGTGATCCGGCAGATGGCGAACCGGATCGGCGTGATGTACCTCGGCAAGATGGTGGAGATCGGGCCCGCCGAGAGCGTCTACACCGCGCCCGCCCATCCGTACACGGCCGGGCTGATCGACACGGCGGCGATAGCGGATCCGCGCCGGGAGCGGGCCAGGACCCGCACCCCGGTGACCGGCGAGCTGCCGTCGGCGTTCGACCCGCCGTCGGGATGCCGCTTCCGCACCCGGTGCGCGCTCGCGCAGGACGTGTGCGCCACCGAGGAGCCCGCGATGCGGTCGTTCGGCGACGGCCACAGCGCGGCCTGCCACTTCCCGCTGCGCCAGCCGGCCAGCGCCCAGGGTTCGGGGCAATGAGCAAGGAGAGAAATGTTCAACTTTGATGCCGACCGGTACCAGGGCATCCAGGCCGGTGCGGTGCGCGTCGCGCGCGACGTCGGATCGGTCGTGGCGGACCGGCTGGATGCCGGATGCGACAACGTCATCTTCGCCGGGTCGGGCGGGGCCGGGATCTTGATGGAGACCGCCGCCGGGCTGATCACGGCGCGCTCGCGGTTCGACGCGCGGGTAATCAGGCCGGCCGAGCTGATGACGGTCGGCAGCCCGTTGCTTGGCCCGTCGTCGCTCGTGGTCGTGCCGTCCAGGTCCGGCACGACGCGGGAAAGCATCGAGGTGATCAAGTACGCGCAAGCCGCCGGCGCCTTCGTGCTCGCCCTGGTGGCTCACGCCGGGACGCCGGTGGCGGAGGCCGCTGATCGCGTGTTCGTCAACTTCGCCGAGGACGACACCTCAAGCGAGTCGTTCTACCTCCAGTCGCTCGGCCTGGCGCTGTCGGTGCTGGCCCATCGCGGGGACTGGCCGGAGGCTAGCGAGGTGCTCGCGAACCTGGTGGCGGCGCCGGACGCGCTGCTGGCGGTCAAGGGCGCCGCCGAAGCGCACGCTGAGGAGATCGCGCAGGTCATCGCCGCTTTCCCGTACCACATCATCACCGGAGCAGGGACGACCTGGCCGGAGGCCTACTACTACGGGATGTGCATCCTGGAAGAGATGCAGTGGATCAAGACCAGGCCGGTGCACGCGGCCGACTTCTTCCACGGCACCCTCGAGCTGGTCGACGCCGACACCAGCGTCGTGCTGCTCACGAACGAGGATCCGACCCGCCCGCTGCTCGACCGGGTGGAGGCGTTCGCGCGCCGGTACACCGAGCACGTGCTGGTGCTCGATCCGGCCGCGTACCCGGCGCCCGGCGTGTCCGCCGCGACGAGGGCGCTGATCAGCCCGGTGATCCTCGCCTGCGCGCTGGAACGGGTGGACGCCTACCTTGAGCACATCCGCCAGCACCCGCTGACGACGCGGCGCTACTACAACAAGGTCGGCTACTGAGCGATGCGGCGGCGCCTTGATGCCACCAGGTCGTTCCTGGCGGTGATCCTCGACATGGACGGGCTGATGCTGGACACCGAGATCATCGGGTTCCAGGCCTGGCAGCGAGCCGCGCAGGACTTTGGCTGGTCGGTCTCGGACGAGCAGTACCTGCAGCTGATCGGCGCGACCGACCAGGACGCCTGGGCGGCCCTGACCTCCTGGTGGCAGGCCCGGCCAGGCGCTCGCGGCAGCTTGCGGGCCATCTGGGAACGGGCCGCTGGCTACGCCAGCGCGCAGACGCCCGCGGTCAAGGACGGGCTGGGTGACCTGCTCGGCTGGGCCCGCCGGGAGCAGGTGCCGCTGGCCGTCGGCAGCTCAAGCGGCCGTGCCACGATCATCGCCCGGCTCAGGGAGGCCGGAGTGCGCGCGGCGTTCGACGTCATCGCCGGGGGTAATGAGGTGGCCCACGGCAAGCCAGCGCCGGACGTCTTCCTGCTGGCGGCCGAGCGGCTTGGCTGCGAGCCGCGCGAGTGCGTCGTGATCGAGGACTCCGACCACGGCATCAATGCCGCCTACGCGGCCGGGATGACGCCCTTCCTGGTGCCTGACTCGTCCATCCCGCGCGTCATACCGCCTGACATCCGGGCCAAGGCCTACATGACCTGCGAGTCCTTGATCGAAGTGCTCGGCGTCCTTGAGCAGGCAAGCGCGGTCGCTAGCGGCCGACCGTTAGCATCGCCAGGCTTGGCCTATCTGGCTTACTCAGTGGCCGGTGCACGGGCGCCTGGGCAGCTACCGACGCCGTGACGACGAGCACGGGCCACCACTTGCGGTGACCGGCAAGGACCGCCAGGCCGACCGAAAGCGTGGCGATGAAGAAGATCAGGCCGAAGTGGGATTGTCTTCTGGCCTGGTAGCGAAGCCGGGAAACCACGTCACGATGGCGATGACCACCCCGCCCGCCAGCTGCCGCGATCACGGTGGCTTTCCCGGCCGTCGGCCGTCGGGGTGCCTGGTGCAACCAGCACCAAAGTGCTCATGGCACACAGACGCCCCGAAGCCCCCGGCGGTTGACGCGACTAGGCCGAGCGGTAGTAGTGATCCTGCTCGAGGTCTTCGATAAGGCTGGGCCCGGTCGGCTCCCAGCCGAGCAGGTTCCTGGTCATGATGGCGGTGACGGGGCTGTCCAGGCCGACGAAGTGGGCCATGAAGCCGAAGTGCGCCGCGGCGTCTTCAGGGGCCACCGAGGTCGTCGGGATGCCGAGGTGACGGCCCATCGACTCGGCGATCTCCCTGAATGGAACGCCCTCGTCGGCGACCGCGTGCAGGACCGAGCCGGCCGGAGCGGACTCGACCGCCAGCCGCGCCAGCCGGGCGGCGTCGGAACGGTGCACCGCCGGCCAGCGGTTCGCGCCGTCACCCACGTATCCGGCGGCGCCGCGCTGGCGGGCGATGCCGACGAGCGTCGCCACGAACCCGTTGTCGCCGTCGCCGTGCACCGTCGGTGAGAAGCGCAAGACCGACGACCGGACGCCGACGCCCCGCAGCGACAGGGTGAGCAGGGCGGTGGCCGCCCGGCGCCCGGCGGGGTTGCTGCGAACCTCAGGGCTCGCGATGAGCCCGTCGTTCTCGGCCCCCACCTGACCGGCGGTCAGGCCGATGAGGCCAGAGGCGAGCACGAAGGGCCGGTCGGAATCCGCCAGGGCGGCGCCCATTGCCTCCACGGCCCGGCGGTCGGCGGCTCCGGCGGCGGCGAAGTTGCCGCCGAAGGCCAGCTCGTGCTGGAAGGCCAGGTGGATCACCCCGTCTGAGTCGGCGGCGGCCTTGGCCAGCCCGTCGGGATCATCGAGGTCGCCCCGCTGGACGATGGCGCCGGCGGCTTCCAGCTTCTGCGCGGACGCGTCGGAGCGGGCCAGGCCCACCACCTCGTGGCCGGCCCCGAGGAGCTCAGGAACGACGGCCGAGCCGATCCAGCCCGATGCTCCGGTGACAAAGACTCTCATGACAGGTCTCCTGGTGCTCTACGATGATGTCAGTAACAGACATCACTGTAAATCTGATGTCAGTGACTGTCAACACCAGGGATCCGCGTTGGGATGGCCAGCCAGCCGTAGGCCAGGTGATAGGTCGCGATCGCGGTGATGAGCCCGGCGACCAGCGCCACCAGCAGCAGGGCCCAGCGCTTGCCTGCCCCCGCGAGCACGGCCTGGGCCTGGCCGAGTCCGGGCGAGCCCGACCGGAGCAACCTGGGCAGCCGGGGTGCGTACCACAGCACGTGGATGGTCATCGCGGCGAACCAGGCGATGAAGAGCACCTTGTGCGCGAGCAGCCAGAACCCCTCCCCGGCGGGGCCGACGATGGCCAGCGCCACCCCGGTGCCGAGCACGCCTACCGACGTCGTCATGACCACCGGCCCAAGTATCCGCAGCAAGATGGCGGGCGGACCCCTGCGCACGTAGGGCGTGGCGCCGGTGTAGTAGCGGGCGAAACGGTAGCCGGTCGAGCCCATCTTCAGCAGCACGGGCCCGAGCAGCAGCATGCCGAGGAAGAAGTGAATCGTCAGCAGGGCATGGATGCGCAGGATCGTGAGTCCTTCGACGGCCAGCAGCACGAGCAGCACCGAGCCGGTCATCGCGGTCAGCCGCTCGTTGCCCTCCGCTCCGCCGGTCGTGTCGGGTTCCATCCGGCGATGCCGCGCCGGCATCTCGGTCTTCATCGTGAACTCCGCTCAAGGCGCAAGGCGAGTGTCGGACAGAGCCTGACCGCGCGCTTGGCAAGCGGCTGCAGTTGGTCGGGCACAGGATCGGCAGGCAAGATCGGATACCCCCACTCGTCCAGCCTGATCAACTCGGGCAGCAGTTCAGCGCAGATGCCGTGGCCGGTGCAGGCGATCGGGTTGATGCCTAGCGAACGGTTCATCGCCACCTGTCCGTTCCCTGAGGGACCGGGATCGGCAGGACATGCGCGCGCTGGGACGAGCCCCGGTATGCGTAAAGGCAGCGGCGCGCGGACGCATGGGCCTTGGCGTCGGCGGCGAACGCCGACAGCGCCGAGCGGGCCAGGCGCACCGCGCCGTCTGGGTGCGCGCAGGCGCCGCGGCCGCTGACGGTGCCGAGCCTGCGGTCTAGGCGGTCGAGCGGGCTGCCGTGCGGGCGTCCCGCCGCTAGCTGGGCGAAGTCGTCGGCGATAGCCGGCAGGCCGAACAGGCACGGCCCGCACTGCTCGGCTCCTTGCCCCGCCAGCCACCACAAGACTCTGGCCGTCTCGATGAGGCCGCAGGCGCCCGGCGGAAGCGCGACGAGTACGCCGGCGCCAGGGGAGGCCCCGAGCTTGCGCAAGGCCGGCCCGGCGAGCGGCACCGTCCCGACTGAGTCGAGGTCGTGCCAGGTGCCGAAGTAGCCGCCGATCAGCACGTGCCTGACGTGCTCGTGCGGCTCCGCCAGGCCCAGCGCTGCCCCGACGGGCGTGCCGACCTCGATTTCGTACACGCCGGTGGCGGCCACGCCGCCCGTGATGGTGGTAAGCATGCTCCCTGGCGCGTCCTGCGTGCCTAGCCGCCGGAACCAGGCCGACCCGAAACGGCCGATCAGCGCCACGTGGGCGAGCGTTTCGGCGTTGGCGAGGAGAGTGGGTCTGCGGGCAACGCCTTTCTCGAAGGGCCGGGGCGGGGTGGCGACCGGCTTGGCCGGTCCGCCGTTCAGCCAGTTGACCACGGCCGTCTCCGAACTCGACACGTAGCCGTGCGGCAGGTCGTGCAGCCGGACCACGACAGGGTCGATGCCAGCGCGGGCTCGTTCGGTGACCGCGTTGTGCATGGTCGCTAGCAGCCAGCCCGCATTGCGCGGCAGGCAGACATCGACCTCGTCCGCGCCGACCGCGACGGCGGCGAGCACGGCGCCGTCGAGCGCGAGGTGCGGCGCCCGCCCCAGGAGCATCTTGTCCTTGGCGCTGGCTGGCTCGCTCTCCAGGCCGTTGAGGACGACCACCGCAGGCCCGCGCCGATCCGCGACGGCTCGCATCTTGACGCCGGTAGGGAAGCCGGCTCCGCCGCGCCCGGTCAGACCAGCCTGGGTCACTGCCTCGATCAGCCGTCCGCCGTCGGCAATTCTCGGCGGGGGCCCATAGGGAAACCTCGCGAGGTGCTCCTGCAGTGAGGCGGGCCGGCCGCTGTCCTCCCAGTTCGCCGACAGACGAGTCGCTAGGACCGCCGAGGCCTGGCGATGCCTTCCGGCCGATGCTGTTGGCGTCATCGCTAGATCACCGCCCCGAGCAAGCCGAGCGACAGCAGTCCCGGCGGCGTCCCGGCGCGCAGCGCCCAGCCGGGCTGCAGCGGCCCGACCGCCAAGAATACGATCGTGAACACGGTCAGCAACGACATCACCGTCACGCCCGCAGTCATCCGGCCCCGGCTTGCGGTCAGCGACAGCCGCCACCACGCCGCCGCGACGACCGCGAGGACGCAGACCGCGTCGATGCCAAGCACCCAGCTCAGACTCGTGTCGGTTCCCGTGCCAAGGCCGTGCCACAGCGCGATCGGCCAGCAGGCGTAGACGAGCAAGTGCACGCCCCGCCAGAGCCGATGGCTCAGCCGGTCCCGCAGCAGGCTGGTCAACAGCACCGCCAGCAGCAGGTCAAAGGCGACCGCCCCGAGGCTTAGCCAGATCGGCCGGTAGCTCGACGCGAACGGGATGAAGGCCGCCGCCAGGCTGATCGGCGCGAACGGATCGAGCACCGTCGTGATGACGTGCACGGCCACGAGTGCGGTCGAGCACAGCGCGAGGTTCCTGTGCAGGCCCGAGGTGACAGTTCTCGGCCACCGCTGCGAGGCCGCGCGGGCGGTTCCGAGCACCCCGAGTACGATCGTCGCGGTCAGCAAGATCAGCGCGACGATGCCGGTGGCCCTGGTCAGGTACCACAGTGCCTGGCTGCTCACGAGCCACCCGACGAGGTCACCGGCGCGCCGCCTGACCCTGACGGCGATCGGGAAGGCGGGGTGAGCCCGCGCGCCCTGCGCTGCGATCCTGCCCTGTGATGCTGGCCTGCACCCTGGCCCTCGCCGGCACCCGAGCCGCCAGCGTTGCCCGAGTCGCGCGAGCCCTCGGCTCCTGTGCCCGCCGCTCCGCCGGCCGCATGGCGGCCGGGCGCCAGCGTATGACCGGGTAGGGCGGTGCCGAGGAGGCCCGCCAGGCCGACCGATGCCGCGCAGGCGCCGCCGGCAACCCAGAGCGACAGCCTGCGGGTGCGGGCGAGGCGCTCGTCTCGTTGGCTGATCGCGGTGCGCATGGCTGGCCGCATGGCTGGGCGCTCCTCCCGGTCGGCCGATTGTGGGCTGGCTGCCATCCAGCATCACCGGGCGGCACTGGAGATATAGTTCAGCGACTCTTCAGAACTGGTTAAGATTGCGGCCGGTCATGGTCGGCGATCCGGCCGTCCGGAAGCGCGGCCGCGCCCGGTTGCGGGCAAATCGAGCGTCACGGTCAAGCCGCCCTCAGGGGTGTCGGAGAGGGCGATCGTGCCACCATCAGTGGTCACGAGCCGGTGCACGATCGCCAGCCCGAGCCCGGTTCCGCCGGGAGTGGCCGTCACGTACCGGCGTAGCGCGGTCCGGCGCTGCTGTGGCGTCATCCCCGGTCCGTCGTCGGCGACGACCACGCGGACCATACCTTCGGCGGGCGCGCTGGCGACCCGAACCCGGCCGCCCGCCGGGACGGCCTCGAGCGCGTTTGCGAGCAGGTTGTCGAGCACCTGCTCAAGATGGCCCTCGCTCAGCCTGGCCCAAAGCGGTCCGCTTGATGCGGTCTCCAGCGTCACCGGCTTCTCGTCGGCCGCCGGCCGCCAGGCGGCGGCGCGCTCGGCGATGACGACGTTGACCGGCACTGCCACGGCCGGACTGGTGACGTTCTCGGCCCTGGCCACGGCGAGCATGCCATCCACCATCCGCGACAGCCGCACGACCTCGTCCTGGGCCCCGGCTAGCTCGTCAGCGGCGTGGGCAGGTGCTGCCAGCGCGAGCACGTCGAGCCGCAACCGCAGCGCCGCGAGCGGGGTGCGCAACTGGTGCGAGACATCAGCGATCATCGCCTGGTGACCGCTCAGCAACGTCTCGAGGCGCCCGGCCATCATGTTGAAGTTGCTGGTGAGTCGGCGCACCTCGGGCGGCCCGGCTGTCGCCGGGGCGCGTGCGTCGAATTCTCCCCGGCCCAGTCGTTGCGCCGCCGCTTCGAGGCCGCCCAGCGGGCGGCTCACCCAGCGCGCGAGCGCCGTGGCGGTCACGATGGCCGCCACGAGACCGGCCAGCGACATCAGCGTGACCCAGGCCCACAACGTCGCGATCCGGTGCTCAAGCGGCTCGGTCGACCGAGACAGGACCACCGCCCCGATGCTGACCTGCGTCTCGTCCTTCAGCACTGGGCTGGCGACGACGAGCCGGTCGTCCTGCGGGTGCCCGGTGTAGCTGTTCCCGGCCAGCGCCAAGCCGATCTGGTACCTGCCCGCCCCGGTGATCGACCGGCTGCCCGCCACCCACCGGCCGTCTTGACCGTAGACCGCGACCTGGTCGCCGTGCCGCTCGAGCTCGGCGACGGCTTGCCGGAGCGCGGTCGCTGGGTCATGGTCGTCCAGGTGCTCCTCGGCCACGCTGGCTATCGTGACCGCGGTGGTCATGGTCTCGCTGGTGAAATCCTCCTTGTCCTGGCTCGCCGTGTGCAGGCCGAGCGGCACGACCACGACGCCGAGCAGCACCATGACGAGTGCGATCACGCTCAGCGTGATGCGGCGGGCCATCGAGCCTCTTCCCCCGGCGCCAGGTCAGCGCTCGCCGAGCCGGTACCCGCGGCCGTAGACCGTCTCGATCAGGCCGGGGATCCCGAGCTTGCGCCGCAGCGCGGCGACGTGGACGTCGAGCACTTTCGTAGGCCCGTACCAGTGGGCGTCCCAGGCGGTCTCAAGGACCTCCTGGCGGCTGACCACCCGGCCAGGGTCAGTCGCGAGGCATTCGAGTATGTCGAACTCCTTCGCCGTCAGCGCCACCTCCTGGCTGTCCACGGTGACCTTCCTGGTCCTCGTGTCCACGGTTAGCGGACCGTGCTTGATCGCCCCTCCGCCGCCGGGCCTGACCCGGCGCAGCACCGCTCGGATGCGGGCCTGCAACTCGGCCAGGCCAAACGGCTTGACCAGGTAGTCGTCCGCCCCGGCGTCGAGCGCGCTGACCCGGTCGGCCTCCTCGCCGTAGGCGGTGATCACGATGATCGCGGCGTCGGTCCGCTCACGCAGCTTGCGGCATACGACGACGCCGTCGCCATCGGGCAGCTCAAGGTCGAGTAGCACGACCTCGGGCGTGCTCCTGGCCAGCGCGTCACCGCCCGTAGTCACATGCTCGACCCGGTAGCCGTTGCGGACGAGGCCGCGCATGAGCTGGGTGGCGATCGCCACGTCGTCCTCGACGATCAGGACGTCGAGGCCCTTCTCGGCCGGCCCGGCTGGGCGCACTGGTGCGATCATGTCACCGAGGTTAGCCATGACCCGTACCAGTGACGGCCGGCATCGCCCGGGCCCGCCGCGCCTCCAGCACGCACGACGGAGGTCGGCGGAGAATTCACGGGATCAGCGTCATCGCCGCCGGCGGCGGGGTCAATCCAGCTCAACCAGTACTTGACGAAGGCCGAGCCCCTCAGGGAGAGTTTGAGCACGGCGGCGACCGGTCGCCGAGCTGTGGAACACCGCCCCAGTCGGGGTTCCATTGGCGAAGGGGATTCGCCCTCTCGGTCGTCAATGTCACAGGCCATCTTCCTGCACCGCGTCGCTGGGGGACGAGGGTGTCAAGGGGAGGCTTGTCCATGACCAAGGACGCCCGCTTCAAGAAGGTTGTCCGGCGCCACGCCGAGGAGACTGGTCAGCGCTACACCGAAGCGCTGACGGATCTCAAGGGTCTCGGTGCGCGAATGCACCACGAGCCAGTTCCTGCGCGGCTACTCGCTCATCTCCGGGATCGCTATGGCATTGACCCGGTCGCGGCGACGAAGCTCAGCGTGCACAAGACCTACGTGTTCCGCATCGACCGTAATGACGGCAGCGCGTGGGTCGCCCGCGCGTTCCCCCCTGCTCGGCCGCGGGCCGGTGTCGAGGGCGACGCCGCAATCCTGCGATTCCTGGAGCGGCAGAACTATCCCGCGGAGCGCCTGGCGGTCGACGATGCGGTGTCTGACTTCGATGGCAGCGCGGTCCTCGTGACGCGGTTCGTTGAAGGCGTCCAGCTCCCCGACGGTGCCGCGAAGTTCGCCATGATGGGCGAGCTGCTCGGACGGCTGCACGCGCTGCCGCACGACGATTCCGTCGGCCGCCCTGGTGGAGCCAGTGGCGAGGACCCGAGCCGGGAGGGCACGCCCCGTCAGGACCTGCTGGCGGCCCTGTCGTTCCTCGACGCCGTCGACACGTTGGTCGCGGCCTCCGAGCGCGAGAGATTCGAGCAGCTCCGTGACCAGGTGCGCTCGGCCGACGACGGTCACGGCCTTCCGGAGGGCTTGCTCCACGGAAACCTGCTCCACGCCCCCGATCACGCCGTGCTGAGCGAGCAAGGGCCAGTCGCGATCAACTGGAAGGCGTCCGGGCGCGGACCGCGCCTCGCCGACTTCGCTTACCTGATCTGGGGCACGGGCTCGTGGAACCCACGTCGGCCGAACCAGGAGTGGATCGACGCTGCCGTCAACGCCTATGGCCGATATGTCGAGCCGACCGACGACGAACTCGACCGGCTCGAGGCGGTCATGCATATCCGGACGCTCTACCTCGCCTGTTTCGGCTACCGACGTGCCCTCACCAACGGCAAGACCTTCAACGAGTGGGGCTTCATCGAACCACCCGAGTACTTCAGCTCCACCGCAGCCGCAGTCCGAGCCGCGTTCCGCCGGTAGGCCAAGAACCTTAAACGTAGACGATGCGGCCTGCGTGCGCAGGCCGCATCGTCTGGGGAGTGGGCCGGGGAACGGGCCGTTACGCAGTCTTGCCGGCTGCGGGGGTTCCGGCCGGGTCCTGGCTGAGGAAGCGGCGGATGGGGGTGTGCAGGCCGCGCTCGTGGTGGTGGCGCTGGCGGTAGCTGGCTAGCAGGCCGTCGACGCCGATCCAGCTCGAGGTCCGCCACATGGTGAGGATGACGATGGCGAACAATGCGTAGAAGGCGCAGACGCTGGCTGTTCCTGACATCACGTAGGTGAACAGCAGGGCCAGGCTGCCAAGCGCCGCGATCCGGGTGAACAGTCCGAGGCACAGCGCGATGCCGATCGTGAATTCGGCGACGGCGATGAGGATGCCGATCCAGCCTGCGTTAGGGACCACGAAGCTGTGCAGGAAGCTGCCCCACCAGGTGTAGGCCGCAGCGCCGTGCCCGGCGAAGCCGGCCACCGCCGCGCCGCCATTGTGCAGGAATCCGGGGTTCTCCGCGCCCCACAGCTTGGCGGCGCCGGCCTGGATCCACATGATGCCGAGCCAGACGCGCATGGCCGTCCAGCCGATTGCCAGGATCTTGGACTGCTTGGCCTGCTCCCACACCGCCAGGTTGCGTCGGGCGGCCGGGTCACCGAGAACTTCGACGGGGGTTGTCATTCGAATCGTTCTTCTTTCCTTCGCTAGTGAGCCCGGTTCTTGCGGGTTCTGAGATCAGCTTGCGCCCCGCCCGGCGGCCGCAGGCAGGAGCGAACGTCATCTCGGCGCAGGACTAAAGGCACCCGTGCGCCGCCGACGTCATCGCCGACCACGCCGCCGGCTCAGGCCGGCGCAGCCGCATGACCCCTTCCTGCGGCAGCTGCGCTGACCAGGAAATTTTGCGGAAGAAAGGTCTTGGAAATGTCGCAGTCACCAGCAAAGACAGTTTGCTCCATAGTCGTTGGCGTCGACAGGTCGCCGTCACCTTCACCGATGCGCTGCTCAGCTCGGTGAGCCAGCCGTCCGGCAGCCCGCGCCGCCCGGCTCGCCGGCTCGCCCGCGCTCCGGCATCCCGCCGGCAAGGGCGTAGGCCCCGCTACCACGGGTCCTTTGGCCCTGCTGGCCCGGTGTCCGATCGGGTCATCCTGATGACAGCATTCACAACCGATAAAGGAGCAGCCATGAATACGACCCCAATGCTTTCGGATGTCCTGCCGACCGTTGACAGCACGGCTGAGGAGATCGCCAGCTTCGTCGTCGGGGCTGCGGTCAACGCGCCGTCGGTGCTGAACACGCAGCCGTGGTGGTTCTACGGTGTTGACCGCGAGATCGGGTTGCATGCCGACGCCGATCACGGGTTGCCGGTCGCTGACCCTGACGGCCGGGAAATGCTGATCAGCTGCGGCGCCGCGCTGTTCACCGCGCGGGTCGCGCTGCGCCACCTCGGCCTCGTCCCGTCGGTCCGGGTCCTGCCCGAGCCCGGTCTCCCTGCCCTGGTCGCCAAGGTCAACTGGACGGGCGCGGTGCCGGCGGCCGGGTACGAGGAGGACCTGTTCGCCGCGATCACCCGCCGCCGCACCCACCAGGGCGGGTTCGACGGCGAGGCGCTGCCCGCGGAGCTCGTGCGGTCAGCCCGCGACGAGGCGGCGAAGGAACACGCGACCCTGCGCATCCTCGACGACGAGGCCCAGCGCGACGCTCTGGCCGCGGTGGTCCAGGCCGGGGACTACGCGCTGCGCCATGACAGCGCCCGGGCACGAGAGCAAGCCCGCTGGTCCGCCGCGCCGGGCAGCAAGCGCCGCGACGGGGTGCCCGCGAGCGCCTACCCAGCCCGGCCCGGCCGGATCGAGCCGAGCTTCCCGGCCCGCGACTACAGCTGCGGTCACGGCTGGGGCCTGCCGCCCGCCGGGGACAGCCAGCACGTCAAGCCCGCCGGGGTGGTCGCCATCCTCACGACCGAACGCGACACGCCCGAGAACTGGATCAGCGCAGGCCAGGCCCTGCAGCGGGTGCTGCTCTTCCTGACCAGCTGCGGCCTGTCCGCCGCGCTGCACACCCAGCCGCTGGAAATCCCGCAACTACGCGAGTTCACCAGGACCCAGTTCTGCGCAGGCGCCTACCCGCAGCTGATCCTCCGGTTCGGCGCCACCAGCCAGGAAACGGTCAGCGTTCGCCGCCCAATGGAAGACGTACTGCTGTAACCGACGCGGGCTGCCGGGAGCAAACCGTGCGTGAGTGAGTGATAATGACGTCATCCCGCTTGGGGGCGTTCGCGGGCCGGGCGAGGAGGCTACGGCGATGAGTGAGGCGGCCGGGCCCCGCCAGATCAAGGTGTTCCTGCTTGACGATCATGAGATCGTCCGGCGCGGCGTCCGTGAGCTGCTGGAAGCTGAGAGCGATATCGCAGTGGTCGGTGAGGCCGGCACGGCGGAATCGGCGCTCGCCCGGATCCCGGCGTTGCGGCCCGATGTCGCGGTACTTGATGTGCGGCTGCCCGATGGGGATGGCGTGAGCGTCTGCCGGGATATCCGGTCGCGGCTGCCGGAGGTCGCATGCCTGATGCTGACCTCCTTCGGCGATGACGAGGCGCTGTTCGACGCGATCATGGCCGGGGCCGCGGGTTACGTGCTGAAGCAGATTCGCGGGACCGACCTGGTCGGGGCGGTGCGCACGGTCGCGTCCGGGGCCTCGATGCTTGACCCGGAAGCGGCGAGCCGGGTCATGAGGCGGATGCGTGACCAGGCCACGCGGACGGACCCGCTCGCTGGCCTGACCCCGCAGGAGCGGCGGATCCTGGAGCTGATCGGCGAGGGCCTGACGAACCGGCAGATCGGCGAGCAGATGTACCTGGCCGAGAAGACAGTGAAGAACTACGTGTCGGCGCTGTTCGTCAAGCTGGGCATGGAGCGGCGCACCCAGGCCGCTGCCTACGCCGCCCGCTTGCACGGCGGGGACCAGCCCGGCCGGTAGAAGGCGCCTGCCTTCAACTAGCGCGGGCCAGGCGGCTCGTCATCGGGCGGCAGGGGCACCGTCCACTGCAAGGTGGTGCCCCCGCCTTCGGCCGGGCCAAGGCTCAGCTCGCCGCCATGGGAGCGCGCCCGCTGGGTCAGGTTGGCCAGGCCGCTCCGTCGGCCTGTGACGGTCAGGCCGACGCCGTTGTCCCGTACGGTGAGGGTGAGGCTGGCGGCGGCGTGCACGGTCACGTCGACCCTGGTGGCCCGGGCGTGGCGGGCGGCATTGGACAGCGCCTCGCGCAGCGCGAGGAGCATGTCCTCGGCGACCGGGTCGGGAACCCGGGCGTCCAGGTCGCCGTCCAGCCGGAGCGACGGCGCGAAGCCAAGCGCACTGGTCATCTCGCCGGTGACCATCATGACCTGCGCCCGGACTCCCGGCGGGCTCGTGGCCGGATGTGATTGCAGGGTGAAGATTGCCGTGCGGATGTCGCGGATCGTCTCATCGAGCGCGTCGACAGCCTGGGTCACCCTCGCCCTGGCCGGGCCATCGGGCACCAGGCCGGTCGCTGACTGCAGGGACATCCCGGTGGCGAACAGGCGCTGGATCACCAGGTCGTGCAGCTGCCCCGCGATCCGGTCCCGGTCGGCTAGCACCGCGACCCGCTCGGCATCGCGGCGGTGCTCGGCCAGTTCCAGCCCGATGCCCGCCTGCGCCGCGAACGTCGTCACCATCTCGACCGCCTCGGGCGACAGCGGCCTTGATCCCGGGCTGCGCCCTGCGGTCAGCACTCCCCTGACGTCACCGGGCGGCCCGAGGGGGAACACCACCGCCGGGCCGAGGCCCAGGAACTGGCGGGCCACGGCGGCGACCCGCGCATCACCACTGAAGTCGTCCACGAACATCGGCTCGCCGCTGGCCATCACGATGCCCGAGACCGACGCCTCGACCGGCAGCGTCAGCCCGATCGCCTGGCCGGCCCCGGCGCCGCTGGCATGGGCGATGACCAGGTGCCCGCCGAGGCCGGCCGGCAGGGCCAGGACCGCCAGGTCAGCCCCGGAGAGTTCCAGCGTGAGGTCGGTGATCAGGTTCAGGATCTCTTCTGGCGGCGCGTCGGACAGCAGCCGCCTAGTCACCTCCGCGCTGGCCCGTAGCCACTGCTGCTGGCGGCGGCCCTGGTCGTACAGGCGGGCCTTGTCCACCGCCGCGCCCGCCGCTGCGGCGAGCGAGACCACGAGCGCCTCGTCGTCCTCGTCGAACGGGTCGCCGCCGCGCTTGTCGGTGAGGTACAAGTTGCCGTAGACCACGTCCCGGATCTGCACCGGCGCGCCGAGGAACGTCCGCATCGGCGGGTGCCCGGCCGGGAAGCCCGAGGAGTCCGGATGGGTCGCGATATCAGGGGTCCGCAGCGGCCGCGGCCGGGTGACCAGTTCGCCCAGCAGTCCCTTGCCTTCCGGCCAGTGATCAATCGCGGTGATCTGCGCCTCGTCCAGCCCGACCGGGATGAACTCAGCGAGCTTGCCGTTATCGCCGATCACCCCGAGGGCGCCGTACCTGGCGTCGACCAGTTGCACGGCTGCCAGCACGATCCGGCGTAGCACCGACTCAAGCTCGACCTCAGAGCCGACCGCGACAACAGCCTCAAGCAGCGCGTTCACCCGGTCCCTGGTGTCCAGCACCGCCTGCAACCGTGCCTGCAGCTGGCTCAGCAGGTCATCTAGCTTGAGGTGCGGCACCACCAACGGGTTACGTTCCGAAGTCATCAGGTCGCCGCTTCCAGTCCGCTTCTTCCCTGGCCGACGAACCCAGCCACTGCCGGCAAGTCTCGCAGCCGTGGGACCGGAAGTCACGCGGAGGCAGAAAGCCCGACACCGGGTCTCACCCGCCCCAGAGCACCCGCGTGCTCAGGTGAGGCCGAAGGTCCCGCCGATTCAGGCTCTCCGGCTCCTGACCGGCCCGGCCGGCGCCGGCGATCCTGTCGGTGAGGACGGATCGGAGATGCCGGCATGAGGGCCACGACAGGCGACACCCTGCGAACGGGATCAGGCACCACCGCGACCATCGTGACCGTCATCGGCTCCGACGGGCAGCCGCCCTACGTCGTCAAGTGGGCCAGCGACGGCCACATCGCCATGGTCAACCCTGACCAGTACGCGCGGATAATCCCCGCCAAGCCATCAGCCTGACCTTGGATGCTGTTCGGCTGCCACCACCGGTCGGCGACGAGTTCGGGTGGCATTCATCCGTCAGGAGTGATGCCCGAAGGTGCGGGACAGGGCAAGCTGCGTTGTGTCGGGTAGCCGGGCCGTAAGCGGCAGGAGGATCCGCTGAGCGATAGGGCACAGGGCACCAGCCGGCGGCTGATCGGCCTTGCGGTGCTGCGCGCGCTCACGGCGACCGCCGTGCTCGTTGCGCTCTACTACCTGCTACCGGTGAATGATCTCGCGAGGGTGATGGCGTGACCGCGGCAGATGTGCGGGGGAGCTGTCGCGTGCGCCGGTGGCCAGGGTGATCCGCCGCCGGTACGGGCGCCTTGGGCTGCAGATAGCACTGATCTTCGTCCTTGTGGCGGTCGGAGCGGTGGTAGTGGCCAGTGTCGTCGCGGCGCTGACCGTCTACTCCCAAGCGGATGAGATACTTGCCCGTCAAGAAGCCAGCGAGACCAGCGCCGCCGCGCTGGGAGCCGTCATCACCTACACGCCGAAAGGCTGGGCGGCCGCGCTCGAGCCCGTGATTGCGGTGGCGGACCGGTCAGGTGCCGCGGCCCAGGTCAGGGATGCCTCCGGCCGCGTTGTGCGGTCATCGCCCGGGTACGCGAGGTTCCCGCAGGGGCCGGCTAGGACGGCACCGGTCATCGTCGGACGAAAACGGGTAGGGTCGATCACCCTGAAATTCGGCGACCGCGGCATAGGCGCTCTCGTGGGTCACTTCGAGGCCCAGCGCTGGAGGGCGAGGCTCAGCGCGGCGGGATTCGGTGCGCTGTTCGCGCTGGTCGTCGCGCTGCTGGTCGCCCCGCTGATCGCCGGCCCGGTCGGCCGGCTCGTCCGGGCGGCGCGGGCCAGGGGTGGCGGCCAGTCGGACGCCAGGGTCGGCCGGGTCAGGGGATTCCGCGACATCCGCGAGCTGGCCGCGAGCTTCGACCAGATGGCCGACAACCTGGGCAAGCAGGAGCAGGTGCGGCGCAACCTGGTCGCCGACATCGCGCACGAGCTGCGCACTCCGATCGCGGTCCTGCAGGCGAGCACCGAGGCCATTGCGGATGGCGTGCAGCAGCCCACCGCCAGCCAGGTGGAGTCGCTGCACGACGAGTCGGTGCGGCTCGGCCAGATGGTGGACGACCTTCAGCGGCTGGCAGCCGCCGAGGCGGCGGCGGTCCAGCTCACGCTCGTCAAGTGTGACCTGTCCGAGGTCGCCGCAGCCGCGGCTGACAGCCTCGCCAACGTAGCTGGCATCGCGGGGATCAGGCTAGTGCGCCGGCTGCGCCCGGTACCCCTGCGGTGCGACCCGCAGCGGATTCGCGAGGTAGTCACCAACCTGCTCACCAACGCGGTGAAGTTCACCGCAGCCGGCGGCGAGGTCATGCTGGAGACCGCGCCGCACGGGGACCAGGCGATGCTCCGGGTCAGCGACACCGGCGCCGGCATCGGGCCCGAGGATCTGCCACGCGTGACCGAGCGGTTCTTCCGCGGCGGCGGATCCGCTGACGTCAACGGCAGCGGCATCGGCCTGACCGTGGTCAACGAGCTAGTCAGGGCTCACCACGGCACCATCGCCTTCGCCAGTCGGCCGGGTGAGGGAACCGACGTCACCGTCGTCCTGCCTACGGCATGAATCCGGGACTCCACGCAGTGGCGTCCGGCCGGTCACCCTGTGCGGGGTGCCGGCCGGAGGTGCGGGGGTGGATGGAGTTGTAGTGGTGCGGCCGGGCTGGTGTCATGCCACCGTGGCTGGCTCGCGGCCGGGGGTGGTGCGGGAGAAGGCGATGGCGTCGGGCTGCTCGCGGCGGGCCTTGGCGAAGCCGAGGGCCCCGGCGGCCAGGGCGATGGCGCCCAGGCCGAACATGGCCAGGGAGGCGATGTAGGCGATCTGGGAGACCTTCCACCAGCCGAAGGCGTTCAGCAGCATGCTGCGCAGCGAGTCACCGCGGAAGACGGTCTGCACCTGCGCGGCCAGCGCGGCGTTCTTGGGGCTGGCCAGCGAGAGCGCGGACAGCTGGGAGTAGGTCTTGCCGCCGCCGATCTCGGCCAGGTGGACGGCGATGAAGTGGTCGGCGTAGGCCTCGGCCTGCTGCCCGGTCAGCAGCTGCTGCCCGGCGTACTGCGACACCAGCGGGATCATCGACGGGGTGATCTCAGTACCGACCTTGGGGTGCGCGAACGCCGCCGCCGGCGGGAAGTACACCTGCTGCGCGGCCAGCTCGCTGGTGACGGTGTCGTGGATGTACGCCGACCCCCACAAGGCGAGCCCGGCTACGGCGAGCATGATCACGCCAATGGCCACCCCGGCGGTCCCGAGCAGCTTGTCGAGTGTGTTGCCGCGCATTTTCTTGTCTCCTGTCTTGGCGTCTGCCCTTCACCGGGCCGGCGATCCTCTTGGCTGGCAGGCCGGCGCCGGCCGTTGCGGGATGTTCCTTCATATCTGAGCCACTAAGCCACTTGCGCGCGCTCTATTTCTCCGATGTATGGCGCGGAGTCTGCTGCCAGCCGGCAGACCGTCGGTAACTGGTCGTCGGGACGTGATCGCGCTGGCGTATTCGGTCACAACCATTGATGCCTCGATGCTCCGATCAGGTCGTGTAGTGCTCCGGCGACGCGGTCGGGGTCGGGGTCGGTGAGCAGGCCCTCAGGGCCGGGGCCTAGGCGGACGCGTTCGTCAGGTCCCGGTCCTCGAGCTCCCAGGCGTGGTCGAGCATGTGCCAGGCGCAACGCCGGATCAGGAACTGCAGCGCCCACGACCGCGCCGGCTCGCCGCGGGCGTGGTGGTCGCGGATCGCTTCGATGAAGGCATTTCGGTAGGCGCGCAGCGCCCCGGCATCGTCCATGGTCTCCAGCGGAACCTTCACGCCGACCTTTGGCGCGAACTCGTCGATCTCCGCGCCGTTCACGTGCCGGATGATCCGCTCCTTCTCCCAGCCGCCGCCCCGCGGACCCTTCCTCAGCCCGGCCGAGACGCGCGCGGCGAAGTCGTCGAAGGTATTCCAGGAGGCCCTGAGCAGCGCGATCTTCCGCTCGCACTCGGCGTCGGTCAGCGGGGCCTTCTCGGGTGTGGCGGCCCGGCCCGAGAGGCCGTAGTAGTCGGTCATCCCGATCCCCTCGACCTGCTCGACCACCTTGAGCTCGCCCGTGGCCTCGAACTCGGCGCTCAAGCCGGCCAGCCCGGCGACCCTGGCGTAGCGCGGGCGGTAGGCGGCCAGGACCGCGAGCGCGTCCCCTCCGATCCTCGCGCTCCGGTCCCATCCGGGCCAGTCAAAGGCGCAGGCCACGACCCGCTTCTTCTTGCCTTGCTCAAGCATCACGCGAACCGGAACAGCCATCCGGCCACGATACGGCAGTTTCTGCCACCGCTAGCCGCAGCGGTTCGGGTCCAGGGTGCCGGATGGGTTACCGGCGTTGCAGCAGGAAGTGCTGGTAGTAGTCGGCTTCCTGCTCGCAGCGGATGTCGAACCCGAGCTCGATCCGGCGACGGACATCTGCCAGGTCGACGTCCAGGTTCGGAACAGCAACGGAGCAAGCGCAGAGAGCAAGATCCTGCCCGAGTACACAGGCCTTGCCGTGGGCGGCAGCGGTGAGGAAGTGCCGGCGAGGTCACCGGCACCGGAGAAAGCGCCCCCAAATCCCAAGGCGACCTTCACCTACCGCCGCTAACCGGAAGAGCCAGCTCCACGCTTGAGGTCGGCAGCGGCAGTTCCGCTGCGACTGGACTACACAGTGCCGGGTGGGACAATCCAGCGGGTTGGCTGCTCGGTGTAGTGCGCGATCGTCTCGAAGTCCCGGTCGTAGTGCAGGATCTCTAGACCGCGGGCACGAGCGGTCGCCGCGACGATGAGGTCGGGGATCGAGGCTGACCGGTGCTGGGCCTGTTCGGTCAGCGCCTCTTGGATCTCGGCGGCCTGCTCCCAGATGTCTTCAGGGATATCGATCCGGTTCAGGGACGCTTCGAGTTGCTCCTTCATCCGGGCCCGCTCCTGGATGTTCCTGGCGGAGTACAGCATCTCCAGTTCGGTGACGCCGCAGATGCCGACCAGTGCCCGCACCATGAGGGGCTCCAGCTCGTCGCGGACAGCAGGCAGGTGGAGCCTGGCAAGCGCGCTCTTGTCGGCGAGGTAACTGGTCATCCCCACATGCGCTCCTCGGCACCTGGCTCAAGGAGGAAGTCGAACGCGCCCGACTCGCCGAGGGCTACCAGGTCCTGAACGGCCGCCATGCGGATCACTTCGCGGAACGCGGCGCTGATGGTCTCCCGGATGGACTCCGTTCCGAGGATCCCTCGCACCTTGTCGAGCTTCTCCATATCGATATCGACGCTGGTCTTAGCCATCTCGTCACCTCCATCGTGGATATCAGACCCACTAACTAGGATACATCCATCCCATGCAGATCTCGATATACCGGCGGTGGCGATCTTCTGAAGGATGCTCTGTTCCGGCGGTCCTTCGGCGCAGGCAGTGGGTGGCGGCGTCGTGGCCGGTGACTGCCTTGGCGAGCAGGAGGCGGAGCGCCCTGGCGGGCTCCGATCCTCGCACGCGGGCGCCGTCCAGCACGTTGGGTGCGGCCTTGCGCAGGCAGTGCATGCGAACCGCAGGCTCACCAGGCGGGGCGCCGCCTGGTCCGGCTGATCGCCGGCAACCCAGTCACCATGGGCGTACCTGGTTTCGTCATTTGAGGACTCATTCTCGGACGCGCATTGGCCTGAAGCGTCCTCACGACAGGCCAATGCGCGACAGCCAGTGTTCCGCGCGATCGCCTAAACGCCGCTGGCGGCGGCGCGGATAACGTCGAGGACGTAGTCGGGGTGAGACAGCATGGGGACGTGGCTGCTGTCGATGTCGTAGGTGGTGGCGCCCATCCGCTTGGCCGCGGCCCGCTCCAGGTCCGGGTGGACGGCCTGGTCGTTGTTGGCCACTATGTACCAGGACGGCTTTGTCCTCCAGGCCACGCCCCGGGCGTTGTGGGAGAACAAGGTAGCGGCCGGCGGGTTGGCCGTCGCCCAGACGACTTTCTGCTCTTCCTCGGGCAGGTCTCCGCAGAAGCACCCGATGCCCGACGGCTTCATCCAGACGCGCCCGTCGGCGACCTCGATCTGGCCGAAGGCCGGCGTGACCGGGAACTTCGCCTGCTCGCTCTCTGAGGTTTCGGTCTCATCCGGCCCCAGTGCCGCGATGTACACCAGCCCGGCGACGCGGTCATCGGTGCCCGCTGCGGTGATGACCGTTCCGCCGTAGGAGTGGCCGACCAGGATGATCGGGCTGCTGACCTGCCCGAAGTAGCGCACCGTCGCGGCGACGTCCTCGACGTTCGAGTTGAGGCCGTACTGGGCGCAGATCACCTCATGCCCCTCCGCCTGAAGGGTGGGGACCAATTTGCTGAAGCACGACCCATCGGCCCAGATCCCGTGGGCGAACACGATGCTCGGCTTGGTTGGCGTGGACATGGCTTCCTCCTCGGCTGTGGTGGCGACGACTCCAGTCGGGGGAGCCGCACAGACACCAGCCTGGCCGGACGGGTCACGGCGATCCCTCACGCGTTCAGGTGAGGCGACACGGCGGGCGTCAGGTTGAGGCGATGAACCTGTTAATAACCGCCGCGACCTCGGCTGGTTGCTCTTCGGCAACCCAGTGTCCGCTGTCGGCGATGATGGTCGTGGCCACCTGTCGGCTGCCGGCTTCGCCTAGACCGGCTGCCACGTCGTGCAACACGGTGGCGTGGCAGTACTCGGCGAACGCCAGCTGGATCGGGGGGTCCACGGTGCCGGTGTGGCGCTCGTTGCTGGCGATGTCGAGCGGGATCGCCCGGTACAAACCGAAGCCCGCAGCCAGGCGCTGCGGGCCTTGGTATCCATCCGCGTAGATGGCCACGTCGGCATCGCTGATCGCGTCTGGGTGCGCGGCGAACCGGTCGATATGGCTGCGGAAGTAGCGGACCTCCCGGCCGGCGATCAGCAGTTCAGCCAGGCCGGTGTCGCCGGACATGGTCTGGTGGAATCCGATGTGCCAGAACGCCGATGAGGTGAACAGGTCCTCGTAACCGCCAACTCCTGCGATCGGGGTATCCAGCAGCAGCACACCGCGAACCTGCGTGGGGTAGCGGCGCAGGTAGGCATACGCGACTTGAGCCCCCATGCCATGGCCCACGACCAGTGGGCGCTGGATGCCACGCTGGTCGAGGCTAGCGTGAAGATCCCCGCTGATCGACCACTTATCAAACCGGTCGATCGCCGGCTCAGAGGAGCCGATGCCGGGCAGGTCATATGCGAGCGTGTGGCAGCCCGAGGTGAGCAGTGGCGTCACGTGCCGCCACGCATACGAGGTCTGCGGCCAGCCGTGCAGCAAGACCAGCGGGATCGTCCCGCTGCCGTGCTCAACCAGGCCGAGCCGCCGGCCTGACGCCTGCCGACTGTGGGCATCGTCCCTTGCGGCGCCGCTCCGGGCGTGATCGCTGGCCACATTGCCGACTGTAGCCACGTCGCCGCGTGGGACGCGCTCACCTATTCAGGTGAGAAATTGAGGTCTCCGGAGGCAGCGCCGCAGTTGACAGTGCCGACCCGCGAAGCTGCGGTCACACTGACGAGCCTGGCCGCCGGCCGCAGATTAGGCATCGCCCGAACAGGCGATGCGCGGCGGCACGGCACCTGACACCGTTGCCAGGAGAAATGCCGTTCCCTGAGGTGGTGCCTTGCGGACAAGACCGTTGCGAGGTCGTAGCGAGCCGATGGCCAGCACGCTGTCGGCGTTGCATAGTTCCTGCCAGCACGGAACCAGTGCCAGCGTACTGATCTCCGGCCCGGCCGGCATCGGCAAGACCGCGCTCCTCGCGGAGATCTGTGAGCAGGCCACCCGCATGAAGATCCGGGTCGGCTGGAGTAAGTGTGACCCGATCGAGCAGGTCTGGCCCGGTGCCCCGGTGATCGCGGCGCTGCGCGCCGGGAGGGATCCGGTCACCACCGCGGAACAGTACGAGCAGATCGCCGCCCTGGCCAGCGAACCGCTGCTGCTTGCCGACCGCATTGCGTCCCTCCTGGAGGAACTCGCCGCTGCAGAACCGTTGCTCATCGCGATTGATGACCTTCAGTGGGCCGACCGGGTCAGCCGGTTCCTTCTGCGCAGCATGGCGTCCCGGCTGGCCGGCCTGCCCGTGGTGTGGATCTTCGCCAGCCGCGATGACCCCACCGGGATCGATCTGGCCGGACACGACGTCATCCGCCGCGAGTACCTTCAGCTAGTGCCGCTGACTACGTCAGACCTGGCGGCGATGGCACGGGACCGGCTCGGGCGGGTGCCGGACGAGCGGACCCGCCGCTACCTGAATGCCACCGGCGGCAACCCGTTCCTGGCCACTCAGATCATCGACAGCCTGGCGCGCTCGGCCGCAGGCGGGGAACGCGACGCCGTCGCGGGCGAGTTCGCCACGGCGATGGCGCGCCGGCTCGCCGGTCTTTCCAGTTCGGCGGCCGAGCTGGTGGAGCTGGTCGCGGCCGCTGGGCGGCCACTGCCGGTACGCGACGCGTTCGCGCTGCTGCCCGGCCTTGGCAGCTGTGACGGTGCGGACGGTCTCGCCGGTGCCCTCCAGTCCGGGCTGATCACCGTCACCGCGGATGCCCTGAACTTCCGCCATGACCTGGTCCGGGAGACGGTCTACGCCATCCTCGCCGCCGATCGCGCCCGTCAGCTGCATGGCCGCCTGGCCGATTACCACCTCAGCGTGCTCGGTGAGCCCATGGTCGCTGCCGCCCACGCCCGCGCAGCCGCGACGACGGGAGACCTTGCCAATTCCCTGATCTTGGTCTCGGCGGCGGAAACCCTGGCCCGCACCAGTGCCGAGGACGCGGGCGAACTCGCTGCGCTCGCCTTCGCTACAGTGCGCCCCGCTCAGCCGGAGTGGCTGGACCTGAGCCGTCGCTGCCTGTCCGTATTGTGCGGAGCTCAGCACGCCGCCCAGGCGATCACCGTCGCCGACCAGATCCTTGCCCGCGTCGATGACGCTAACCTGGCGGCGCAGGTCGAGGCCGAGGCCGCGCGTGCGCTGTGGATGAGTGGACGGGTCCACGACCTGACCTCCAGGATCGAGCGGACCCTGCGCAGCAGCGACCTGGACGCGCCAGGCACCATCCGGCTGCGGGCGGCGTACGCGCTGGCCCGCACCCGGACGCTACCCGGCGAGGCAGCTGCCCATGAAGCCGCCAGGGCGGTCGAGCAGGCCCGCGACAGCGGCGACATCGAGGCGCTCTCCCTGGCGGTACAGGCCGCTGGCGAGGCAGCCCGCAGCCAAGGGCGCCACCAGGAGGCTTTGCGGCACTTCCGTGAGCTGCGTACCCTCACCGGCGCGCCGTACCTGGCCGAGGAGATTACCGCGCTGCAGTTCATGGACCGCTACGACCACGCCCAGGTTTTGCTCGATCAAGCTCGCGCCACCTGCGCCACCACCACCGAAGCTTTGCTGCCCGGCATCGCGTGCGCCCAGATGTGGCAGGACTTCAATCTCGGCCGCCTCGACGACGCCGACGCCGGCGCTCGTACACTAACCGAGCTCGGTCGCCAGCTGGGCACCAACCTGCATCTTCTCGACGCGATCACGATCCGGACCGCGGTCGCGCTCTTGCGCGGCGAGACCGAAATCGCCGCGGCCCAGCTGCGATTCACCGACAAGCTGACCGACGCGGACGAGGCCCTCCGTAACCCCGGCGTCACCGTTATGCGAGGCTGGCTCGCGGCGAGCCGTGGCGACCTGACCGCAGCACGGGACACGCTGCGACCGGTCCTGCAGGGTGCAGAACAGGCCCGCAGCTACTGGCCGCTGTGGCCCTGCTGGAACGGGCTGTTCTACCAAATCGGTACCGCCACCGGCGATGACACATTCACCGCCTCCTGCCTCGGCGTCGCCGAAGCGAACGCCATCCGCAATCCCGGCGTGGCCAGCTTCGAGGGTGTCGCCCTCAACCTCCGCGGACTAGGTAAGCAGGACCTCGAGATCCTCGCCGAGGCCGCGCAGGTTCTCGGCCGCAGCCCGCGGCCTGTCCTGCGTGCCGTCGGCGCCGAATCCTATGGACGCGCCCTGCTCGCAGACGGGCGGCGCTCCGAAGCGCTTGCGCAACTAGACCGGGCCTGGGACGAATACCACCGCATGGGAGCGCGGGCCTTCCGGGGCGACGTGCAGCGCGCCATGCGCCAGGCCGGCGCCCGCCGCGCCAAATGGTCTGCCGCAGCCGCCGCCCCGGCGACCGGATGGGCTTCCCTGACGGAGGCCGAACGGCGCGTCGCCACCCTCATCAGCGAGGGACACACCAACAAGTCCGCAGCATCTGCCCTAGGCGTTTCCATCAATACCGTGGGCACCCACCTCCGCGCTGTATTCGCGAAACTCGGCGTGCAATCTCGGGTTCAACTGGCTAACCGTATGGCTGGCCTGCGCGCCCCTCAGCCGGGCTGACTACGCCTGCTGCGCTGAACCGCCATGCCTCATCAATGATCCAGCGGGTGCCTACCATCAACGGTCGGCATGCGGATCACTTGGCGATTCGGGCGATCGGCCCGCAGCAAGCATCGTCAGGTGAACACGGGAATTGATTCCGAGCTTCTCGAAGACGTGGCGAACATGAGAATGGACGGTGTGCTGGGAGATGAAGAGCTTGTCGGCGATCTCCCGGTTGGTGCATCCATGTGCGGCAAGATTGGCGACCACAGCCTCGGCCTCGGTCAGCGCCTCCCACCCGGTCCTTGGTCGATCGACTTTGACGGTTCGCCGTCGCACGCCGAGACGGCGAAGCCGGCCCCGAACACGCGCAGCGTCCCAGCTCGCCCCGACGCGCGACGATATCGTCAGCGCCTCGTCGAGCGCCGCGATTGCCGACGCGTTGTCGCCGTGCTGCGCCAGAACCCGGCCGAGGTCTTCGAGCGCCGACGCGTGGGCAAGAGGGCGAGGACCGCCTCCATAGAGCGAAACCGCCCGCTCGAGATCCTCCGCGGAGTCGCTCCAGATGCCTCGGGCGTGCGCTGCTGCCGCGGCGCACGACCGGACATCCGGATTGAGGCTCGCGCGTCGTTCAGCGATCGAGATTCCGTGTTCCGCGAGCTCCTCGTCACCGACCGCGGCAGCGATGCGGACGCGCTCGGCGTCGTGCGCGACCTCGTGCGGGTAAAGCGGGTACATCGAGAGCCGCTCCTCATGTCCGCGGGAGCAGAGCCACCCGTGCGCCTGCATCGGGTCGCCCTGGGACAGCGCGAGGAGCGCGAGGTACCACATCGCATGATGCCGGACGCCAGGCGCCCTTGCTTGCAACATGATCTTCGCGATCTCGGCGACCTCCAGCGCGCCGGACTCGTCTCCGGCGTGGATCTTGAGTGTGCCGAGCGCGACGACCGAGGGCGCGTGGAGGGCTCCGGCAATGAGATGAGCGTCCTCGCAGCTAAATCGGCCTTCAAGCGCGAGCGCCGCCTCAGTGAAGTTCCCCATCTGCAGCATCTGCCGGCCACGCGTTGTCTCGAAGACGCGCAGCGCCCAATTCTGCCGGTCGCGCTGGGCGGCGATCACCCCGGAGTCGATAGCCTGAAGCGCGTCCTCATACCGGTCGCTTGCTGCGAGAATCCATGCCCGGAGCATGTGCGCCAGACGTGCTCGCGCATCGCCTTGGCTATTGAGCTGGCGGCGTTCTGCAGTCAAAAGAATCTCGAGCGAACGCCCAAAGTCGAGTAGCTGGTACGCGAGCCCCGACTCCGGGAGCTCAAACGCGAACCGGCACACCTCGCTCGTGCTCGCGTACGCAGCCTTGCGGGCACTGGGCTCGACGTCGAGCGCCTCCGCCTTCCGTCCGGCCACACTGAGGCTGTGGTACAGCGCAGCCCAGAGTTCGGCCCGCAGATCCGTGGGCAAGGACGGAAGAGCGAGGCCAGCACGAGCGTTCTCCGACCGGACCTCCGGACAGATATCGAACATGCCGGCGACGCTGACCCGCACCCTCGCTTCTTCCTCGGTGGGCATTGCCTCCCGGAGTGCAGAATCAGCGAACCGCTTTCCTTCTTCCGCAAGGCCGGCTGCGAACAGTGACACGACCCGCTGGGCGACTAGCGGACCTCGGAGGATGTGCCGGAGCGGGGTGAGGTCGAGCGCCTTCGCGGCTAGCTCAGCTGCTGCGGCGGGATCGGAAGCGCCGAGGGCCTGAGCTGCCTGGAGTGCCGTCTCGATCGCGGTGTCATCGCCCGGTTCTGCGCTCTCAACGAGCTGGGCAGCCACCTCTACCGGGAGCGCGCCGCGTGCAAGCAGCACCTCGGCCGCCTGCCGGTCGACTGCACGCCGGACCGGGGGCAGCAAACTTCCCCGAACGGCCTCCCGGATGATGTCGTGCCGGAAGGCCAGTTGACCGCCGTCGTCAGCGAAAATATCGGCCTGAACGAGCTCGTTGACCGGGTCGATCAGCTCCGTGAGCGACATATCGGTCATCGTCGCCAAGTCGTGAATGCTAAATCTGCGTCCGAGCCCTGACCCGAACGTCGCCGCCCGTTCCGATGCCGGCGACATGCGCGCCAGGCGCCCACGCATGCTGTCACTCACGCGGCGAGGCAGTCGGTCCTCGACGAGCTTCGCGCGTCCTCCGTCGAGCGAAATGAGGAGGTCGTCCTGAAGTCCGCGGAAGAACTCAACGAGCAGGAACGGATTGCCCTGAACCCGGCTGGCCTTCTGGAGGAGTTCCTCGTCTGCCTCGACTCCGAGCACGTCGGTCGCGACCTGCGCGACGGCTTCGCGATTGAGCGGCCCCAAGCGAATTAGCTCCGCCCCGGACTCGATGAGGTCGAGCTTCGCCTGCTGTACCTGATGCAGCCCCTGGTCTGGCCGGAATGCCATGACCCACGCGACAGGAAGCGACGAGAGTCGCGAAGGGAGCTGCCGCATTGCGAACGAGAGACTGGTCCCGCTCCAGTGCAGATCGTCCAGACAGATGAGCACGGGATCCTTGAGCGCGGCCTCCTCAATGAGGGACTGCACGTCCTGGAGAAGCCAGAACAAGAACTCCGATGAAGCGTGGACGTCATTGAGCGCGCGCCGATCCGCGAGCGGCGGATCGCCCTCAAACAACGCGTCGAAGAGGGCGCCCAGCTCGATTACCCGCCCAGGCTCGGCAGCTCCTCGCCCCACCCGAAATGAGAGCGCTCCAGCCATCGATACGCACTCATCGAGCAGCCTCGTCTTGCCGAGCCCGGCACTCCCTTCCACCACGACCACGCAACCGGTCCCCGCCCGGGCCTGGCTCAGCCTCCGACGAAAGACCGCGAGCTCCTGCTCACGTCCGCGGAGCGGACGCCGCGACGGAGCATCCATATTTCGAAGACTACATCGGGGATCGATAAGCACAAGGAAACCAAGTCCGCATAGTGACTGGCTCCCCGTTTGCTCCCGCCGACCTCCGCGAGCGCGCAAGCACTGGAAGCGGAGGCCACCGAACTACCTCTGACCTGCCGAAACTGCGGTGGGCGGTACTGGGATTGAACCAGTGACCTCTTCCGTGTCAGTGCAGTTTTGCCGTTCAAATGGATATCCACAGCCTTTACTACCTCCGGCTATTATGCAGGTCAGAGCGCTAATCTGAGTGTTGAAAGATGACGCTGAATACCTGCGGCTGACGCCGTGTCCACGGACAAATGACGGACGAACCTGATCTTGGCTGGTGATCTTGATGGGCTACTCGAAGAAGCGGATCGGCCGCGACGGCAAGCCGCGGTACACCGCCTGCTATCTCGACGTCCGTGGAGCGTCCCGCTCGGCTGGCACCTTCCCGAACAAGAAGGACGCTGACAAGGCCTGGCAGAAGGCCGAGGCGAAGCTAGCCGAGGGGCGCATCAGCGATCCCCGGCGCGGCCGGCGGACCTTCCGCCGCTATGTCACGGAGGAGTGGCTTCCCAACCACGTCATCGAAGCCACCACGCGCGAGGTGTACACCTACCTGATCGGCAAGCACATCCTGCCGTGGTTCGGCCCGATGCGGATGAACGAGATCATGCCCAGCCACGTCCGCGAGTGGATCACCGACCTCCAGGCCAAGGAGGTTAGCGCGGTGACCATACAGAAGCTCAGGTTCGTCCTGAGCGCGATCTTCACGACTGCCATGGATGACGTGACTTTCTTGCACCCTTGTAAAGGCGTCAAGTCTCCGACGGTAAGCAGGAAGCCGCTGAAGATCATCACGCCGGAGCAGTTCGATGCTATCTACCAAGCGCTTCCCGATGACCTTTTCCGATTGCTCATCGAGACTGACATCGAAAGCGGACTGCGGTGGGGAGAACTGACCGAGCTGCGCGTGCACGACCTCGACCGGCTCACGCGGATATTGACCGTCAGCCGGGCCGTAGTCCAGGTGAACCCGAAGTTTCACCCGTCTGGCGAGCGGTTCCTGGTGAAGGAGTACCCCAAGGACAAGGAGTACCGCCGCCTCAAGCTCAGCGTGCAGATTGTTGCCAAGCTGGTGGCTCACATCGATGATGCTGGCCTGAACGACGATGACCTGCTCTTCACGATGCCGCAATGCGACATCCTCCCAGCCCGTCTTCGGGTGGCTCCTGACCCGGCGTCTCTGGGCCTGACGGAACCCAACGAATCAGGCCGCAGCTACCGACATGGAACCATGAGCGCTTACAACGCCGGCAAGTGCCGGTGCCGCCATTGCATGGACGCCGCCGCGATCTACCGGGCCAGCCGGCGCGCCAGCGGGAAGGACTCACCGCGCCGTCGGCGGACGGTCGACACTGATGGCCATGTCTCTCGCGATTGGTTCCGGCCCAACGTCTGGGGCCCGGCACTCAGGCGCGCCGGGATCACCTTCAACGTGCGGCCCCACGATCTGCGTCACGCTCATGCGTCCTGGTTGCTCGCCGGCGGCGCTGATCTCCAGACCGTGAAGGAACGCCTCGGGCACGGCAGCATTTCAACCACGGAGAGATACCTCCACGTTGCCTGACGCCGACGACACGGCACTCGACGCGCTGACCAAGATCCGCGCCCGCAGCCGGGAGACCGCATGAACCCCCGGACCCGCCGCGCCGCCCTGTACGCGATCGGCGTGATCGCGATCGCCGCGAGCATCAACGCCCTGACCCACAGCTACGCCGGCCTGTACGACTGGGCCATCGGCCACCGGCTGGCCGGCTGGCAGGCCATGTCCTGGCCCGCCGAGATCGACGTGTTCCTCGCGATCGGGGAGCTGGCCTTGTACGTCGCCTACCTGGACGCGTGGCCGGCCCGGCAGCGGGCCTGGCCGTGGGCCACCGCCCTGATCGGCCTGTCGGTCAGCGTCGCGGGGAACATCGGCCACGTCCAGCCCGCCCCCGGTCACCCCGTGATCCTGGCCGACCGGCTGACCGCCGCGACCAGCCCGCTCGCCGCGTTCGCGGGCCTGTACGTAGGCCTGCTCGTCCTGAAGATGACCCGACCCCACGCCCAACCCGGTCACGAA